>JAYVUA010000065.1:0-27366 GCA_043788255.1 Anaerolineales bacterium
TATTCAATGACCATTTCCAATCTATGATAACTGGCATTGATCTCTTTGACTCCATTGAGAGTATCTTCGAGAGATTCGAGTTTCATGGCGCAGTTGGAACAGGTCATATCAGGGATTTTGAAAGTTTTTTTTATCATCGATTTCTCCAAGGTGACAGTCACCCGCTTCGCGAAAGTGACTGTCACCTGACTATTACTCAAAAACGATCTGCCCTGTGTACATTCCCATGGAGCAGGTGAAGAACAGGGTTGAACCTGCTTTCTGTGCAGGAATACTTACGTGTACGGTACCAGTATCAGGAAGTAATTGGTAATAATTCAATGCTGGGATGACAAAGTCTCGGGCACAGGAGTAGGTTTTATTAGTGATTAGATTTAACGTGAAAACTTTATTCGCGGGTGCTTTCAACGTAACTGGAAAGTATCCATCGTTTCCAACTTTCAAGGTAAGTTCACCATCTACGGCAGCGGGTTGAGAAGACTCAGCTACAGGTGCTGAGTCATTATTAGACGGGAGCAGGATTCGGGTCAAGTTTTGAAACGAGAGCGGAGAACCCAACACGTTGAGTCCGCCATTCAAAGTCACAAATCCTAATATCAAAACAACGACTGCTACGAACCGCATAAATATTTTTTCGAGACGCGCGCCAAGTTCAGTTGTTAAATAGGCGACGATAAAGAAGACGGGACTTGTTCCAAGTATGAAGGCGAACATCAAAGCCGCCCCCATGACGACGCTGCCCGTGCCGAGCGCAGTGGCCATCATGGCTTGTGTAATGCCGCAGGGAATGAAGACCGTGAGCGCGCCGAGGAAAAGAGGCGTGAAGGTATCTGTCCCTTTGGCGGTGCGGCGGATATAGCGTGTGATGAATTTTGGCGGCTCAATGGAAAAGTAACGGAAGATCGGATGCACATTGAACATGCGCAGTGCGTTGCCGATCATGAAGATACCGATGGCGATCATAAGCAGGGCACGCGTCATCGGGCTGAGTGTGAGATATGATCCGAGCCAGCCAAGCAATGCGCCGAGCAAAGTATAGGCGACAAGTTTTGCGACAAGAAAAAGAAAAATAGGGAAAGCAGAGCTCGTACGAACTGGCGCTTTTTGTTTTTTCTTTTTTTTAACAGTTTGCCCAACATAATCCTGTTCGATCTGATGCGCGAGTGAACTCGCCAGCAATCCACCCTGCACCGCGAGACAGCTTAATCCGCCAGTGGTGATGCCTGTAATGAAGGCGACCGCAAGTTGACCCCACGCTCCTGAGTCTGAGGTTGGATTTAGAGATTGCGCATTCGGTTGAAAAAAGATTAATATGAAGGCAATTGCAAGAAATACAACGCCAAGCGTAATGATGATAACTGGGTCTACTGAAGGTTTTTGTTCTTTGAAAGACATAATACCTCAATATTAATTGAATGACCTTATAAAGAATCTAAATTTTTTGTCTTCGTAATCGAAGACTATTCGTCACAACAAAGACACTGCTAAAGGCCATCGCTCCAGCGGCTAACATGGGGTTCAAATATCCAAGCGCAGCGGCGGGGATCAAAATAATGTTATAAATAAACGCCCAAAATAAATTTTGCTTGATGGTTGATAGTGTTTTGCGTGAAAGATTGATTGCGCGCGCAACACCGCGCAGGTCACCGCTCATCAAGGTCACGGGTGCTGCGGCCATAGCCACATCGGTTCCTGTGCCGATCGCGAGCCCCACATCTGCCTGTGCAAGTGCGGGTGCATCGTTAACACCGTCACCAACCATGGCGACTACATTCGAAGATTGACGATTGACGATTGACGATTGAAGTTTCTTGACTTCAGATGATTTTCCTTCTGGCAAAACTTCGGCTAATACCTGGTCAACGCCAACTTGTTTTGCAATTGCATCCGCAGTCTTTTGATTATCGCCCGTGATCATCACAACTTTTAATCCCATCTTGTGCAAATCTTCGATGGCATCCTTAGAGCTATCCTTGATCGTGTCCGCCACCGCAATAATCCCCGCAGCTTCATTATCAATTGCAACGAGCATCGCTGTTTTCGCTTCAGATTGAAGACGCGTCACTTCGGATTCAAGATTCCCTAACTGGATTCCTCGCGCCTGAAACATTCGCATATTCCCAACCATTACGCTTCTTCCTTCAACTTCAGCCTGCACGCCATGCCCAGCCTCTGCTTTAAAACCAGTGGGTTCCACCAAGACCAATCCACGAGTGGTTGCCTCCGCCCAAATAGACTCACCTAACGGATGCTCGCTTCCCTTCTCAACAGATGCGGCAAGGCGGAGAAGATCATCGTTCGTAATTTGTAATTCGTGATTCGTAATTATGTCAGTAACTGCAGGCTGGCCTTTCGTGATCGTCCCAGTTTTATCCAGGACCACCACAGTGACTCGACCTGCACGCTCCAACGCTTCACTATTGCGGAACAGAATACCAACTTCGGCACCCTTACCTGTACCAACCATAATCGCAGTTGGAGTGGCGAGTCCCATTGCACACGGACAGGCAATCACCAACACAGCCACCATATAAATAAGTGCGCGTGTGAAATTATTAATATCAGAATTAATGGGCAATGTCGGCCCCAAGAAATACCAGCCTGCAAAAGTAAGCGCTGCAATGCTAATCACGATCGGGACAAATATCGCCGAAACCTGGTCAGCCATTTTCTGGATCGGCGCTTTGCTCCCCTGCGCATCCTCGACAAGTTTGACGATTTGTGCGAGAGCAGTTTCCCTGCCAACCTTCGTCGCTTCGAACTTCAACATGCCCAATTTATTCAATGTCGCGCCGATAACCACATCACCAGGTTTTTTTTCAACAGGCAAAGACTCACCTGTCAACATGGATTCGTCAATTGCGCTTCGTCCTTCAACGACCACACCGTCCACTGGAATTTTCTCACCAGGCTTCACGATCACCACGTCACCTACACGTACATCATCCGCAGGGACTTCGGTCTCAATTCCATCACGAATGATACGGGCGGTCTTGGCACGCAGTCCCATTAATTTCTTGATGGCTTCGGAGGTACGTCCCTTGGCACGCGCTTCCAAAAACTTTCCAAGTTTAATTAATGTAATAATAACCGCCGCTGTCTCATAATAGACATGTCCCATCAACAAGCCAAATGTAATTGGCAGTGAATAGAAGAAGGCAGCAGAGGAACCCATCACAATCAACACATCCATATTCGCGGATTTATTTCGCAACGCCTTGAATGCGCCTACATAATATTGCCAGCCTACATAAAATTGAACGGGTAAAGCCAGCGCCAACATCAACCAGCCAAACCAGGATTGTGCTTCGCGCATTCCTTCCATCGCATTAGATGTATAGAAGAAGGAAGGCAGCAACCCCAAATCTTTTCCCATTGAGAGCAGGAAGAGCGGCACAGTAAAGATCAAGCCAATAATCAGTAAGCGGCGTTGCTCATTAATCTCATGTTCGCGTGCCATCGCTTCAGCATCTTCCGCCTCGCTGCCGAGTTCGATGGCTTCAAATCCAGCAGATACAACCGCGCGGCGTAACTCTGCCTGAGTAATGATCGTAGGGACATATTTCACGCGCGCTTTTTCGGTAGTGAATGTAACCTGAGATTCCAACACACCCTCAATTTTTGCGAGCGCTTTTTCCAACCGCCGTGCGTCGTTATCGTCGGAAAGCCGCTTGATAATCAAATCCGCTTCACCGGTGGCAACCCCGTAACCAGCGCGGTTGACTCGGGCAATGACATCTGTCAGCGCAAGTTTGGCAGAGTCAAAATCCACGGTGGCGCGCTCAGAGGAAAGATTTACCACCGCGTTTTGTACGCCTTCCAACTTCTTCAAGTTGCGTTCCACTGTAGCGACGCAGTTCGCGCAAGTCATGCCAGTGATCGGTAATGTTAGTTGCTTTGTATTACTCATTTTCTACCTTCCAACAAACAGATCGAGTTTTCGGCTCAACCTGTGAAATCTATAAAGTAATCAAGCCCTCAGCTGGGTAATTGATCTCAGCCAGTAAGGCCTTTATCACAGCTTCATTCGCAGGTGCATCAAAAGTAATTTCAACTTTTTTTGAGGCTTCATCGGCTTTCACAGTTTGAACACCCCGCAACTCGCCTACTTCGGTCTCGATTGTGTGTGTGCAATGTCCGCAGGAAATTGCGGGGACGGTATAAGTTACTGTAGTCATGGGTTTATTTCTCCTTGGATTATATGAATTTTTTGTATTCTCTGGTGGTTTCGATATGCCTTCGGATACCGAATTCTTCATCAAACTTTGGTTGACATCTCAAACACCTCGCTGATTTCCTTTAAAACGCGTTCACGTTCCTTCTTATCGTTACCTTGAATGGCCGTAATCACGCAAGAATTTAGATGTTCCTCCAAAATCCTTGAGCTCACCTTGTTTAAAGCAGCTTCAACAGCCTGTATCTGACGGATCACGTCAATGCAGTATGCATCCTCTTCCACCATGCGAATCACGCCGCGTAGATGGCCTTCCACTGTTTTCAATCTTCGAATTGTGCTATCGTTTTCCATGGTTACCTCTACTTAACAGAACCGGCTTGGCATTCTCCTCTTACCCCCCCCAGGGGGGTTGGGGTGGTCAAAATATAAAACATCTTACCCACCCTGTCAACAGACGAATGTCATTTGTTTACGGGGTAAAATTATGATATGAACCTTTCGCCAAAAGATTTAAAACAAGTTGTTGTTTTTCAAAACGCAACAGAGGGTGAATTACAGCTCATTTTAAAAAACAGCATGACCCGCACTGTTGAAGAAAATGAATTTTTCTTCTTTCAGGGCGATGCTGCCCAATATTTATACATCCTCATCACCGGTCAGGCTAAGTTAATGCAATCCAACCCCAACGGACAACAAGTAAACCTACGCACGCTTCATCCGTGGCAGATGTTTGGCGCGTTGGGCGCTGTCCGCGCAGATGCAATTTACCCTGCCACGGCACAGGCTTTGGAAGATAGCTCCGCGCTTGCCATTGAGAGTGGCTTCCTGCATAAAATGCTGGAGTCAAGCCCGCATATTGCCTTTGATTTGATGACCCTGATGACATCATACATTCAAGAAATGCAGGCACGCTACAGAGAATTGGCAACAGAAAAGGTTGAGCAAAGAGTGGCTAATGCGCTGATCCGCCTGGCCGGGCAATCAGGCGTAAAGTCCAGTAAAGAGGCGGGAATCGAATTATCCTTTTCGAGGCAGGATGTCGCCGAAATGACCGGGTCCACACTATATACCATCAGCCGCCTGCTCAGTGAATGGGAACGACAGGGCATCATTGAAACTGGCAGGGAGCGGATCAAAATATTGAAACCGCATGAACTGGTGCGCATTGGAGATGGTCTCAAGTAGAAAATAAACATCTTATTTTTAGTTTGCGCTAGCGCAAAGACGGATTTGTGGGAAAGCGATATTCTAAACTCATAATGAATGAAGTTTTGGCAAGGTTAGAAATGAGTGCAGCAGACTTGCTTTCAGAAACACCGAAAGCAGCCAGGTTTTTTATTGACCACGGCACAGCCTGCGCGATTTGTTCTCTCGCTCGCTTTTGTAAGCTGAAGGATGTTATCATCGCATACGATCTTAATGAAGAAAGCTTTTTGGAAGATCTCGCCAAACTCTACATTCACAAATTTTAACTAGGAGCATAATATGAACAAGTTCGTCAAATTTTTTGGATTTGCCATCGTTCTAGCATTATTCATCGCAGCCTGTGCAGGTGCGAATTCTCAAAACAGCAGCAAGGAATACGTGCTGACCACTGAAATAAAAGATGGGAATCTGATCTTTCTAGGTGTTAGCGATGAGATTAATGGGATAGCAAATCCCATTTTGAGTGCAAAACCTGGCGAAACAATCACCGTTACGCTGATTAATGGCGGCATGGGGCAGCATGATGTTACTTTCCCGGAAGTCCAGGCCAGCACGGGGGTAGTAAAAGAAAAGGGTGAAGAAGCTTCGGTCACATTTACTGTGCCAAATGTCCACGGAGAAATGGAATACTATGACAGTATTGCAAATCACAAAGAATTGGGAATGCGCGGCACGTTAGTAGTAAGCGCTACAGAGATATCTCCTGTTTCTTCTGCACAAAGTAATGGCGATCCTCAGGTTCTCGCCGCTTTCCAAAAAGGTGCATGCGGAAGCTGCCACACGATCGCTGGAATTCCAAATGCCGCTGGAGTAATCGCACCCGATCTTACGGATGTGAATATGTCTGCAGAGGATCACTTCAAAAGTGGGTCATACACCGGCAAAGCAACTACAGCCGAAGAATACATTCGCGAATCGATTCTTGATCCCAACCTGTTTGTTTCGCCTACCTGCCCCACCGGCGCCTGTCCGCCCAATGTTATGCCTGCCACATTAAAGGACACTTTGACAACCGATGAGCTTAATTCAATTGTCAAATATCTCAATGGGCTGCCTGCTGGCGCATATGGTGATTCCCCAGTCGCAGCAGTACAAGCACCTGCCACAGGAGCTGACATTGTACGTGATCCAGCAGACCTGCCCGCACCATTAGAAATCCGCGAACCAAAAACTGTCCGCGTTGAGCTCGAAGCTGTTGAAGTGGAAGGGCAACTTGCTGATGGAACCACCTTCACTTATTGGACCTTCAACGGCGCGGTTCCCGGTCCAATGATACGTGTGCGGGTTGGTGACACTCTAGAAGTCCACATGAAGAACAGCTTGACCAGCACCATGAATCACTCTGTTGATTTCCACGCAGTTACAGGTCCCGGTGGCGGCGCGGTTATGGCTCAAACTGAGCCTGGCAAAGAAAGCATCTTTACAGCAAAAATGCTCAACCCCGGACTCTTCGTCTATCACTGCGCAACCCCAATGGTTGCCAACCATATCTCCAACGGTATGTATGGCATGATCCTGGTCGAGCCGGAAGGCGGACTGCCTCCAGTGGATCGTGAGTTCTATGTAATGCAAGGCGATATCTACACCACCGGCGCATTTGGCGAACAAGGCAAGCAAACGACCGACGTCACAAAATTACTCAACGAAGATCCTGAATACGTTGTCTTCAATGGCGCAGTAGGTGCACTCACCACACAGAAACCCCTTAAAGCCAATGTAGGCGAAACCGTGCGCATTTTCTTCGGCGTAGGCGGACCCAACCTCACATCTTCCTTCCATGTGATCGGCGAAATTTTTGATCGCGTTTACAATCAGGCATCTCTCACAAGTGCGCCGCTTACTGACGTACAAACCACCATTGTCCCGCCCGGCGGCGCAACTATAGTTGAATTCAGTCTTCAGGTCCCTGGCAAATATCTTCTTGTAGATCATGCACTCGCCCGCCTTCAACGTGGACTCGCAGGTTATCTCATTGTTGACGGCCCTGCCGCTCCCGAGATATTCAATGGAACTCCTTCCGCTGGAAGCGGACATTAGAACTACTTGACAAACTAAAAGCCCTGCGTTTTTGGCAGGGCTTTTCCATTATAATTTTAGGATGAAAAAACAAGCGCTTCTTTTCTTAACGGTTGGCCTGTTTCTGTTTCTATGTACATCCTGCTCACCCAAGGCGACTCCTAACCCTAACGATCAAATTCGCCAGGCAGTAGCCGGTACACTTGCCGCACTCCCGACCAACGCCCCCGTTCCTATATCAACACCTTATCCATCTCCCACACCATTCAGCTTGACCGGCTTCTTTTGCGAATACCAATTCTGCATTGCTCATCCCGTAGACATGGCCTTCTTCGATGTTAGCGCACAGCAAAACCCCGCCGCACCCAGCAGTTACGGGCAAGGGCTTATCGCCGCTTTCAATGGCAACCTATTTATTCAGGTTATATGGCAGCTTGCACCTGGGGCCGCTGACCCGGAGTTTGTACTGGATCTAATCCTGGATGATGCTGCAGATGTTCGTCAAGGAAATCTGGATGTGAAACTTGTCCGTAATATGAACGTGATGTATACAGCGATCACATCCACGGCTACTCCTGTCCTCCCCTTTGGCGGCTCCGGCGCCTGGACTTGCGGCGACCGCGTCTTCGCATGGAAGGCTTATACCCCGCAAGCTGAAACGGCAAGTCCGCTTTTTGAAGAGGCGCTCGCAAGGTTTACCTGTGGACAGAACTAAAGAATGGCAACACAATATTCAAACGAAATCATAATTCGTCTTACAGCATCCACAGATGTTAATTCGTATCGTGAATTACGCCTGGAAGCACTCAAGAATCATTCCACAGCCTTTGGGGCAGACTATGAAGAAAACATGCTCAAACCATCAAGCTATTGGGAGGAAGAATTAACCCTAAAAGTAGAAAAACAAGCTTTATTCTTTGCCGAACAAAATGGACAATTGATCGGCATGGCGGGTATCTTCCGAAGTTCGTCTAAAAAAAGTCTGCATAGTGCTGGGCTTTGGAGAGTGTACGTCAAACCTGCATGGCGCGGACGTCATATTTCTGAGGCACTAATTTACTCCTGCGTAAAATGGGCAAAGCAGAAAAATATTATTATTGTCAAATTAGCTGTAGTTACGAGTAATCTTTCAGCTATCCGTTGCTATGAGCACTGCGGGTTTAAGGTGTATGGCACAGAGCCAAAAGCCATTAAGTACGAAGGCATTTATCATGATGAATATCTCATGTCAATTAGTATCGAGAATTAACTGGGTTTCTACAACAGTACCAGTGTACGATACACGCGGGGAAAATAACAAGTAAAATCTTTGAAAATATATTTAAAGGAGAACATCATGGTATCAGAAGAAGATATTGCAAAACTTAGAGCGCGCGTGATAAAACTCGAGGGGCAGGTGAATTTTTTGTATAACAAACTCAATATCGAGTTTGTACCAGAAACGCAAATTACCGACGATCCAAAAATTGTTGAATTTATGAAAAAAGGCCAGATCATTGATGCGATAAAAGAGTACAGGCAGAATACTGGCGCAGGTCTCGCCGAAGCAAAAACTGCCGTTGAAGAAATACAAAGACGGCTAGGGTTATAAGAAAGGGATGGCGGTTGCCATCCCTTTCTTATAACCCTAATCTTTTAGCCTCATTCCAAAATACATCCATCTCTTCCAAAGTCATATCAGATAAATTTCTACCTTGCTTCTTTGCGCTCTTTTCCACATGGCTAAATCTCTTTTTGAACTTGATGTTAGTTCCCCTTAAAGCAGACTCAGCATCAATATTTTTCCACCGCGCAAGGTTGACAAGCACAAAATACAGGTCGCCAATCTCCGAAGCCAGTTCGAAGTTCGATTCAGCAAGTTTAATCTCTTCTATCTCTTCCTTTATTTTATCCAGAACGCCATCTATTTCAGGCCAGTCAAACCCAACACGTGCAGCGCGATCCTGGTATTCCTGCGCCTGTGTCAAAGCTGGCAGTGCAGACGCAACACCATCCAGCAATCCCTTTTCTTTTTTTTCTTCCCCACTTTCCTGGCGTTCCTTCTCTTTTAACTTCTCCCAATTCTGCAATACATCTTTCACGCCATCCAACTTCACATCTCCAAATACATGCGGGTGACGACGCACAATTTTGTCATAGATGCTTTTGATAACTTTATTGATCGAATAATTATTTGTTTCGCTTGCAATTTGCGAATTCAGAATAATCTGCAAAAGAAGGTCCCCAAATTCCTCGCGCATCCCAGCTGGGTCGTCCTCATCCATTGCAGTTAATGTTTCATAGGCCTCTTCAAGTAAATGCTTTCTTAAAGATTGGTGAGTTTGTTCTTTATCCCACGGGCAGCCGTCTGGCGCCCGCAGATGAGCTACGATTTCGACAAAAGATTCAAAGGAAGTCCCCGCACCCAAAGATGGAATATATAAGCAAGTCAGCTTGGAGTACTCGCCTTCCCCCAACTCCGCCAATTTTTCTTCCTTCGCCTCGTTTGAGGTAATAAGAACAACCGTATGTTCTTCAGGGTAAACCGCACACAAAACTAATTTGATCTGTATGGCTAATTGGGGAGAGTCAACACACGTGAGTAATGCGGGCATGTCAGGTGGAAAAGGCGGAAAATGCGCGGATGATAGTGTATGCGCTTCAAGCAGAGTCAGCTTTGAGGGCGGCTCGAGGCGTAATGTCTCAAATGTGGAGGCAACAAGGGAAATGTCCATTTCAATATCCTTAAAGCAAAACGTAATGCGTGCACAAAAGTGTATCACGCATTACGTGTAACGTTTAGATATAAAAAGTTCTAACGTTTGGTGTACGTTGGAGCCTTGCGGGCTTTCTTGAGACCTGGCTTTTTACGTTCTTTCACGCGAGCATCACGTGTGAGCAAGCCTTTTTTCCGTAAAGCAGAAGTCCATTCCACATTGATGATCTGAAGCGCGCGCGCAATGCCGAGGCGAACCGATTCAGTCTGGCCGGTGGTACCACCGCCATGAACCAAAACGCTCACATCATATTTTGCAGCTTCCTGCCCCACTGCAGCGAATGGGCGCATGATATCTTCGAAATCGCCCGCGCGTGTAAAGAACGCAACAAAATCTTTTTCGTTTACGGTGTATTTACCGTTGCCAGCCGTCAAGCGCACACGAGCGGTGCTTTCCTTGCGACGGCCAATGCCTTCATAATATTGAGCCATAGTCACTTACCTCTTTATTCCGAAACTTTCGGGGTTTGCACTTGGTGCGGATGATTTGGGCCAGCGTAGATTTTCAAACGCTTGAGCGTTGAACGTCCCATACGATTGTGTGGAAGCATACCCCAGACCGCATCACGCAGAGCACGATCAGGGTGCTGGGCCAGTTGATCCTTTAGGGAAATGCTCTTCAAGCCACCTGGATAACCGGAGTGACTATAGTAGATCTTGCTTTCCAGTTTGCTGTGTGTTCTGGTACCGGTCACTGTAACCTTCTCGGTATTCACCACCACCACAAAATCTCCCATCTCCACACCAGGTGTGAAGGTTGGTTTGTGTTTGCCAAGCAGAATATGCGCGATGCGGGCGGCAAAGCGGCCTAAATTCTGCCCTTCGGCATCCATTACGACCCAGTCGCGCTGAATTTCAGCGGCTTTCGGATAATATGTTTTCTGTTGCACTTTCGTCACTCCGTTTCATAATCTTATCATGTGATCCATACGTTACTTCAACCAGCGTTAGCCCATGCGCAGGAGCCAGCCCGGCGAGAAGCGCCCCCTGCTTTATCAAAGCATTTCGGACTTTCTCGAACGAACATCTTCCTTGAGCAACAGACACTTGCACAAAAACCATTCTTCTTACCATGCGATATAAAAACGCATCCGCTCTAACTTCGAACTGCCACTCACCATCAGGCATTTTCTTCCATTCGGCTTTTGTCACCGTGCGCACGGTAGTGCCTTTCGGCGTCGTCCGTGAACCCATGGCGGCAAAATCATGTTTTCCGAGGAAGATATTTGCATTCTGTTTGAGGGCATCTTCATCCACAGCAGGCCACGTGCGCCACAAATATTTCTGCCGCAACGGTTCACGAATCGGTTGGAAAAACACCCTGTAGCGATACTCGCGTGAAGCAGCATCAAAACGTGGATGAAAATCTGCTGAAGCGAGATGCACGCTTCTAACGACAAGATCAGATGGAAGGTCCGCGTTAATTGCCCAAAGCAGTTTATCTGCTGAGTGCGTCCATTCAAGATCGAATGCAGCCACCTGCCCTGTTGCATGAACTCCTGTATCGGTTCTGCCAGCCATAAGAATCGACCGATCAGACCAGCCCAATTTGCGGAGCGCTTTTTCCAACTCGCCCTGCACTGTTCGGGAGTTTGCCTGTTTCTGGCTTCCGGTAAATCCGGCGCCATCGTAGGCAAGGATCACTTGGTAACGTGCCATTGATTAGCGGTTCATCGCCGCTAGTAAAACCTAATCTTCGACTAACTCAAGAATGACCATCTCAGCCGCATCGCCGTGGCGAGGTCCAAGCTTCATTACTCGAGTATAACCGCCAGGGCGGTTTGCAAAACGGGGCGCAATTTCATCAAATAAACGTTTGATGAGCTGGTTATCTCCCAATCGGGAAACTGCCAGACGACGCGCATTAACTTTCTGCGTGTCAGTACCATTTGCGCTGTTACGTGCAAGTGTAATTAACCGCTCAGCGTCACCGCGAATTGCAGCGGCTTTGGCTTTGGTGGTTTGAATACGCTCATGTGTAAAAAATTGTTTGATCAAGTTGCGCCGAAGGGCAATTCGTGCACCTTTGGTACGTCCTAATCGATAACCTGCTACTGAATGTCGCATGCTCTAACTCTCCGAGGATGTGTCGTCTTTCATAAAGCCCTTTTCACGCATCTTATCGCGAAGTTCGTCAAGACTCTTTTCGCCAAAATTGCGGATGGACATGACTGCGGTCTCACCTTTTTCCAACAAATCTAGAACATCACCAACATTGGTGATCCCTGTGCGTTTCAACGAATTGAAAACGCGCACTGAAAGGTCAAGGGCTTCCACTGGCGTTTCTGCCAGTTCACTGCTCAAACGGCTTCCCGAGGATTCACGCTCAACAGCCACTGCAAGCATTTCTTCATTAATACCAGCAACATAACGCAGGTGATCAATCAAAATGCGGGCAGAAGAACTGAGTGCGCGTTCCGGCGAGATTGTACCGTCTGTCCAGATTTCAATAATTAATTTATCGTAATTTGTGCTCTGACCCACACGGGCAGATGCAACTTCCCAATTTACACGCTTTACTGGGCTATAGATTGCGTCCACTGGAATTTCTCCAATAGGCATATGCCCAGCACGTTCGTTGGAAGGAGAGTAACCGCGGCCACGCTCCACAACGAACTCAATATCATGTTTCGTTTTAGCTCCATCCACAGTAAAAAGATATGTGTCTGGATTAACGATTTCCACTTCAGCCGAAGGCACGATATCTGCAGCTGTAACTGTTCCTTCACCGCGCACTTCAAGTTGCATTCGAGCACTATCCACGCCATCCATTTTGATGCGGATCTGTTTGACCTGCAACATTACCTGGACAACATCTTCGCGCACACCTGGAATGTCGCTAAACTCATGTAGGACATCCGCAATACGTATTGAAGTGATTGCAGCCCCTTCAAGAGAGGAAAGCAGGACGCGACGTAACGCATTGCCTAGCGTTACACCATATCCACCCTCTAGCGGGCTAATTGTAAATTTACCGTAATTTCGAGCTTCAGCTTCGCGCTCGATTTTTGGCATAACCATATTCGTGATGATACCGGTCACGTTCCACCTATCCTTTGATAATGTGCTGAGCTAGAATAATTACTAGTTCAAAGCGCAGTTGGAGGTTTAGCGTCTGGAGTAGTATTCGACGATTAACTGCTCGTCAAGACTTCCATCAATTTCAGCACGTTCTGGCATACGAGCCACAGAACCAGCCATCGCTTTGATATCGCGTCCGAGCCAACTTGGAGCATTTCGCTTTTCGGTATAGGCGGACAGGTCTTTGAAATATGTCAGTTTGCTAGAGCCTTCGCGCACACTGACAACATCCCCCTCACCAAGGAGCATGGAAGGAACATCTGTGCGGCGGCCATTTACTGTAAAATGACCATGGGCAACAAGTAAACGAGCCTGTGAACGGCTGGATGCAAATCCGAGTCGGAACACGACGTTGTCGAGGCGGGACTCAAGGATCTGAAGCAGGTTCAAACCTGTCAGACCGCGGCCTGTAATAGCAGTGTCATAATAGCGGCGAAACTGACGCTCCATTACGCCATAGATACGGCGGGCCTTCTGCTTGGCGCGTAACTGGCGGGCGAAATCGGAAACGCGTCCCGTACCCATACCTTTACCTTTGCCGCCACCAGTACGACCATGTTGGCCAGGGGCGAAGTCGCGTTTTTCAAAGGAGCATTTTGGGGTAAAACAACGCTCACCTTTGAGAAACAACTTCTCACCTTCACGCCTGCAAAGTTTACAAACTGGACTTAATGATTTAGCCATATAGTAAAAACCTCATTTATTACACGCGTCGCTTTTTCGGAGGACGGCAACCATTATGCGGCACCGGTGTGATATCCGAAATCGAGCGAACTCTCAAGCCCATGGATTGGACGGCGCGAATTGCATTTTCACGACCAGGCCCCGGGCCTTTTACAAAAAGTTCCACTTCCTGCAAACCTAATTGTTGGGCAGCTTTTAATGCCTGTTCTGCAGCAAGTCGCGCTGCAAAAGGCGTACTCTTGCGAGAGCCCTTGAAGCCAGCGGAACCAGCAGAACCCCAAGCAATTGTATTGCCTTCAGTGTCTGTAACAGTAACTATTGTGTTATTAAAGGAAGCAAAAATATGCACCTGTCCGGATGACAGGGTACGCTTCCCTTTTTTTGCGCCAGAAGCGCGACGGGTAGAACGAACACTCTGAGCCATTTTTCTTTATACCTTTCGGACAGGATATTACTTCTTGGCGCCCTTACGACGACCACGACCAGCAACAGTCTTCTTGTTACCTTTACGAACGCGCGCATTTGTTTTCGTGCGCTGGCCTCTAACAGGCAAATTACGACGATGACGCAAACCACGATAAGAACCTATTTCGATCAGGCGCTTAATGTTCATTTGAACTTCGCGGCGCAAATCGCCCTCTACCTTGAAGTTCTTGGAAATATATTCGCGAATAGCGGCAACTTCCGTCTCGCTCAAATCTTTAATACGCGTATCAGGATTAATTTTGGTATGAGCCAAAATTTTCTGAGCGCGTGTTGGCCCAATACCAAAAAGGTATGTTATACCAACCTCAACCCGCTTATTGCGGGGTAAATCAACACCTTCAATTCTCGCCATAGGTCACCACACTACCCCTGTCTCTGCTTATGTTTTGGATTTTCGCAAATGATAAAGATAACTCCCTTGCGCCGAACAATACGGCACTTGGCACAACGTTTGCGAATGGAGGGCGAAACTTTCATAATTCAATCTCCTTACTTGCGGCTTGTCATATGACAGCCAAAGGTCTAATTATACTGGTTGTTTTATAAACCGTCTATACTTTTGGTTGTCTGCTTTGGTTACAGGACAGTCAGGATAAGAGGTTCTCCTTCGGTAATGGCTATCGTATGTTCAAAATGAGCCGTTAAAGAACCATCAGCAGAGACAACCGTCCACTTATCTGGCAGAACACGTGTTTCATGCGTCCCAATAAGCACCATCGGTTCAAGAGCAATTGTTAATCCAGGTCGAAGGAGCAATCCAGCACCTGCAATACCAACGTTTGGCACCTGAGGGCCTTCATGCATCTTTTTTCCAACACCATGGCCTGTATACTCACGTGTAACATGCAAACCATGGGCTTCTACATATTTCTGTATCGCTGCAGAGATATCTCCGGTACGATTGCCTTTGCGCATTTTATCAATGCCCACATACAAAGCACCATTGGTAACTTCAAGCAGGTTTGTCGCTTCAGGAGAGATTTCTCCTACTCCAGCAGTGAAAGCAGAGTCAGCGACAAAGCCATCATAAACTGTGCCACAATCGATCGAAACGATATCCCCTTCCTTCAACTTGCGTTTAGGGTGAGGGATACCATGCACCATCTCATCATTAATACAAACGGTGATGGATGCAGGGAATGGCGGTCGACCATAGTTCATAAATGGCGATACACATCCGTGTGACTTCAGCACTTCCTCAGCAGCCGCGTTGAGGTCAGCTGTTGTCACACCAGGTTGTAAACGTTCCTTTACTGCTGCCAGAACGGTTGCGTTAATGCGCCCTGCTTCACGCATAATCTTTATTTCGGCAGGGCTTTTTACATTGATCTGGCGTTCCCAACTCATTAGACAAAACCTACTTTTCAACAGAATCGATACTTTGGCTCTGTATACTCACAATTAATTTATTTTTTTTAGTGCTTCAAGCAAGTCTTTTGTTACTTGCTCAACAGATTGAGCACCATTAATCTCAATTAACTTATTCCTCTTCCGATAATACTCCACAAGAGGAATGGTTTGGTCAAGATAAACCCGAATTCGTATCGTAACAGTTTCTACTTTATCGTCATCACGTTGATAAAGATCAGACCCATCAATATCACAAACACCTGTTTTCTTTGGAGGATTAAACGTTTGATGATAAATATGACCACTTGCGCGACATGTGAAACGCCCACCGGTCCGTTCAACTAACACTGATTCGGCAGCAGTTATATAAGGAACCGCATTTACATGTCCATTAAATTCTGAAAGCATTATCTCAAGAGCTTGAGCCTGTGCTGGGGTTCGAGGAAATCCATCAAGGATTGCGCCATTTACACAGTCAGGTCGAGCGAGGCGGTCGCGGATCATATTAATAGTTACATCGTCCGGCACCAACTCACCTTTATGCATATAAGATTTGGCCAGTTTGCCAAGGTCTGTTTGGTTTTTAAGGTTCTCGCGGAAAAGATCTCCTGAAGAAATGTGTGCGAGTTTCGTAGTATTAGCTAAAATCTCGGCCTGGGTTCCTTTACCAACACCAGGGGGCCCAAGCAGGACAATATAGGTCGTCATAAAGCTCCTTCCTTAGCGAACGAGAAGTGAATCTTTATAACCATGAAGCTTTAACTCAGCATCAATATTTTGGAATGTATCACGCACGACACCAACAACAATGAGCAAGCCTGATGATGATACAAGGAATAAGCCGGTTTGTCCACTGGCAGTCGACAAACTAAATGCCTTCAATAACAAACCTAGAAGAAACGGCATAATCGCAACGATACCGAGGAAAACTGCTCCAACAAAAGTAATACGCCGCTGAACCGTGCTTAAATATTTTTGAGTAGGGGCTCCTGTATGAACACCTGGAACAGTAGCACCGACCTTTTTCAAATTCTCGCCATAATTCTGTTGGTCAAACAGTACAGAAGTATAAAAGAATGTGAAGATTACAACCATAAAGAAGTAAATTAACCAGTAACCCCAGTTACTCGTTCCTGTAGCGCCAAAGAAATTCTGCACTCCTGTAAAGAAACTGGCCACACTCGCGTTCGCATTGCGAGTGAAATAACTAGCAAGAATTGCAGGAAATTGTAAAATTGCACTCGCAAAGATCAGAGGAATCATGCCTGACAAATTCACCATAAGTGGAAGTGTCCCTTTTACCGGCATAGACATACGATTACCCATCCGACGCCCAGGATACATAACTGGCACATTGCGACGGCCTTGCTGTACATAGACGATTGCAAAAACCGTAAGCACGATAATTATAATCGTGAAGACGAACATAAATACAGCTGTTTCTTTATCGGCTAGCAAGCGGGCCAAGTTTGCAGGCATACGCGACACGATGCCTGCAAAAATTATCAAGGAAAGACCCTGCCCACGAATACCATATTCCGAAATCAATTCACCCAGCCAAATTGCGAACATCGTTCCGGCAGTCATTGCCAACAACACTGTAATTGAAGTCAGTAACAAATCACCGCTAAATCCGAAGGGGAGAATAAAACTTCCAACAGCCTGACTGGACAAAGAGTTGAAGATATTAATCTGACCGATCGCAGAAAGAGCAGCCATCGGTACGGCAAGATAGTAAGTCCATTTTTCCTGCCAGCGCCGGGCTTCTCGTGGGTCTTCCTCCATTCTTCGCTGTAAGGCGGGAATGATCGGAATTAGTAGCTGCAAAATAATCTGGGCAGTAATATATGGATACACTCCCATCGATAACAAAGAAAAATTGGATACAGTTCCACCGGAAAGCAGATCCAGAAAATCAAGGAAGTTACCCCCACCGGATGCCGAATTTCGGAATTGGGCCAAAACAGCAAAATTCACGCCAGGGACCGGTACATTCGCAGCAAGTCTATATAACGCCAATAAAACAAAAGTGACGATTAGTTTTCGGCGAATATCTTCCGATTTCCAAAGGTAGTGCCAACCTGAAAAAGTGCTCTTCATGCAAAGTATCCTTTAATAAGGCTTAGGCAATTAATTCAATAGAGCCGCCAGCTTTTTCGATCTTTGCTTTGGCGCCTGCACTGACACGATGTACACGTACCTTGAGGGCAACAGACATCTCACCGCGGCCTAAAATCACCACAGGATTACGTTTGTCGCGCAGAAGGTGTGCTTCTTCAAGAGCCTCAGGGGTTACATCTGCATTTGCTTTGAAGATATCAGAAAGTTGATCAAGGTTTACTTCGTTATAGAAAACCTGATTTGGAGGAGTAAAGCCTTCACCTCGCATAAACGGCAAACGGCGGAAGAATGGCAAGTTTCCACCTTGGCGGTACGCATGACCACCTTCACCGGAACGGGAGCCCTGACCTTTGGTGCCGCGACCAGCAGTTTTACCCTGCCCTGCTGAAATGCCGCGACCAACACGCTTGCGATTTTTCTTTGACCCAACATTGGGTACTAAATCGTGTAACTTCATATTCAACCTACTCTTCAATCTTGAGCAAATGGATGATCTTGTTTACCATACCGCGTAATGCGGGAGTATCCTTATGCTCAACGGTTTGATGTAATCGGCGAAGCCCCAGTGCTTTGACAGTGGCTTTTTGATCTTTGGGAAAGCCAATATCACTCTTAACCCAGGTTACGCGTAGAATCTTGCCAGAAGAAGTTTCTTTGTTAGGCATGTTGCTTCCTCCGTTCCCAGAATGGCATTAGGTCTTCAACACGCTTACCTCGGCGGGCAGCCTCTATCGCCGGAGAACGTAATCCGTCCAAAGCACCAAAGGTAGCCATAACAACGTTCAACACGTTAGCACTTCCCATGGATTTCGTGAGGATGTCGCGAACGCCAGCCAATTCTAAAACAGCGCGTACGCCGCCTGCGGCAATAACACCAGTACCAGCAGATGCGGGCTTAATAAATACTTTCGCACCAGCAACCTTGCCAGTTGATTCGTGAGGAATAGTGGTCCCAGAAACGTTTACTACACGCAAATCCTTGCGGGCACGCTCTGAAGCTTTACGCATTGCATCAGGTACAGCATTCGCTTTCCCTACACCCATGCCAATTGTCCCGTTTTTATCACCGACAACAACTGTTACGCGGAAGCGGAAACGACGTCCACCTTTTACCACTTTCGAAACGCGTGCAATTTCAATTACACGCTCTTCAAAAGCATCCTGAGTCTCAAACTGCTGTTTGTTGTCGTGCTTCTTATCTGTAAATTTCTTTTCTGCCATATCTTTCTCCATGTGGTAACGAAACAATCGCCACCAGACATTTTAGAATTGCAGGCCGCCTTCACGTGCACCATCAGCCAATGCTTTAACACGGCCAACATACCGGAAGCCACCACGATCAAACACCACTGACGAAATACCTTTTGACTTTGCGCGTTCCGCAACTGCCTTACCTATTGCATTCGCCTGCTCAATTTTCTTCATACCCTTCATTTTCTCACGCAGATCATTGTCAACTGTTGAGGCAGAAATTAAGGTATTACCTTCACTATCATCAATAATCTGGGCATATATCCCAGTTAAACTTTTGAATACATTCAAGCGCGGACGATTGGTTGTTCCAACCACGTGCTTGCGTACGCGCGCATGGCGACGTTCACGAGCTTGAGAGCGAGTCTTCTTAGCCATGATTTATTTGGCTCCTTTTCCAGCTTTGCCAGCCTTGCGGCGAACACGTTCACCCTGATATCGAATGCCTTTGCCATGATATGGTTCTGGCGGACGAACTTTGCGAATATTCGCAGCGGTCTGACCGACTAATTCTTTATCGAAGCCAAGCACTTTAATCTGGCGAGTCTTCGGATCCGTTTCAAATGAAATTCCCGTTGGGGGTTCCATTTTCACAGGGTGTGAATAACCAACATGTAAAGCCAGGTTCTTTCCTTCCATTTCAGCGCGGTATCCCACACCTTCAACTTCAAGAATTACTTCAAAGCCCTTACTTACACCGTGGATCATGTTTGCCAACACTGCCCGAGTAGTGCCATGTAAAGCACGTTCTGCGGGTTCTTCCGAATTACGGGTAATATTCAACTGATTATTCTCTAAGGAAATACCTATCAAATTAGAGAAAACTCGTTGCAATTCGCCTTTCGGGCCTTTTACACGGACGTTGTGGCCTTTTAGGTCCACCTGCACGCCGTTGGGAATTTCTACTGGTAATCGACCAATGCGAGACACGATAAACCTCCTACCACACCTTACAGATGATCTCGCCGCCCACGCCCAACTGTCGAGCGCGTACACCGGTCATAACACCCTTGGGTGTGGAAATAATGGCAACGCCAATTCCAGATAATACCCATGGGATGTCCGTCTTCTTGGTGTAGATGCGGCGGCCTGGTTTGCTTACGCGTTCCAAGCCAGTAAGAACTGGTCGTCGTTGGCGACGTTCACCAACATATTTCAGTTTTACACGTAAGACTTTTTGAGTCTCATTTTCACCTTCCACCACTTCAAAACCTTCGAGAAAACCTTCGTCTTTAAGGATTTTAGCGATCTCTACTTTAATCTTTGAATTGGGCATTGCAACCTGGGCATGGCCAGCCAGCACAGCGTTACGAATACGGGTCAACATATCAGCAATCGGATCAGTAAATGACATAATCTACCTCCACCTGGGGCTACCAGGACGCCTTTACGACGCCAGGAATTTTGCCCGTTAAAGCCAACTCACGGAAGCAAATACGGCACAAACCGAAGCGACGAATAAAACCGCGCGGACGTCCACAGCGCTGACAGCGATTGCGTACCTGCACGGCATATTTGCGGCGCAGTTCACGGTATTGCATACATTTTTTTGCCATAGGTTAAGCATCCTTCTTGCTACTGAACGGCATTCCGAGCAATTTCAACAATGCGCGCGCCTGATCATCGCTCTTGGCAGAAGTCACAATTGTGATTTCCAAACCGCGCAATTTATCAATCTTGTCATACTCAATCTCGGGGAAAACCAATTGATCCTTAAGTCCGAGGGTATAGTTTCCCCGACCATCAAATGCATTAGCCGACACACCGCGAAAGTCACGCACACGGGGTAATGCAATATTCAAAAGACGGTCCAAGAAAGCCCACATACGTGGACCACGTAAAGTCACTTTTGCACCAATTAGACGTCCTTCGCGCAACTTAAAGTTCGCAATACTTTTGCGAGCCTTGGTCTGCACGGGTTTCTGACCAGTGATCTGTGTCAAATCAGCAGTCGCAGCATCGAGAGCTTTTGGATTGTCCATAGCTTCCCCAAGACCAATGTTCAATACAACTTTTTCGATACGAGGCACCTGCATTACGTTCTTGTAACCGAACGATTTGAACAGGGCCGGGGCCACTTCATTATTATAGAGTTCTTGCATTCTGTTCATTTTTATCTGCTCCACGGCCTAGTCAATCGTGGCCTCACAGTTCTTGCAAACACGGTGAGCGCCATCTTCATCGCGTTGGACAGCAACGCGAGTAGGTTCGCCGCATTTTGGACAAACAAGCATGACGTTGGAAATGTCAATCGGCCCTTCGAACTGGATGCGACCCGGATTCATATTACGCCCCGCCTGCGTTTGCACCTGTTTTTGGTGCTTGGTACGAATATTTACTCCCTGCACTACCACACGGCGGTCATCAAGAACAACATTTATGACCTCTCCGCGTTTGCCTTTGTCTTCAAGGCGGCCACTAATTACTTCTACTGTATCGCCTTTTCGAATCTTAACTTTCATTCTTCGCTCCTACAGTACTTCCGGGGCTAGCGACACGATCTTCATGTAGCCCATATCGCGCAACTCACGAGCTACGGGTCCAAAAATACGTGTGCCCCTCGGGTTTTCGCCATCAGCATCCAAAATCACTGCGGCGTTATCATCAAAACGAATGTAAGAACCATCTTCGCGACGCCACTCTTTCGTGCAACGGACGATGACAGCTTTTACAACTTCACTCTTCTTGACAGAACCTTGCGGCGCGGCAGCTTTTACAGTGGCAACTACCACATCGCCAATGGATCCATACTTGCGGCTTGAGCCACCCATCACATGAATGACAAGAAGTTCACGCGCGCCAGTGTTATCAGCAACTTTTATTCGAGACTCATGCTGAATCATAGATTATTCTCCTACGCCCTGGTCAGCGGTACGAGTCTCACGTTTTACGATGGCTTCTACAGCCCAGCGCTTATCACGTGATAAGGGTCGAGTTTCCACAATCTGGACTTCATCACCAATCTGGCAGCCAATTTCGTCATGCGCCTTTACACGGGAGCTCGAATACACTACCTTCTGGTAAAGAGGGTGACGAAACTTGCGGGTAATTTCCACCACGACCGTCTTGGTCATTTTATTGCTGGTTACAACACCAGTCATACGACGACGATTATTCATTAAGCACCTTCCACAGCGGCACGTTCTGACTCTACAAGGATCGTTTCCATGCGAGCTATGTTACGGCGTAATGTCCGCAGGGTACTCGAGTCAGTAAGCTGACCAGTAACCTGCTGAAAACGCAGTTTCATCATCTCATCACGAGAATCCGCGATCTTTGTACGAATTTCTTCCGCCGCCAATTTGCGGACATCTTCAACTTTCATTGCTTTCATACTTATTCTCCTCCGGCGTGGCGACCAATTACTTTGGTCTTAATGGAGAACTTGTACTGAGCACTCTTCAAAGCTGCCACCGCAATATCTTCTGCCAAGCCACTGACCTCGAACATAACGCGGCCAGGTTTTACTGGAGCAACGTAGTATTCCACATTACCTTTACCAGAACCCATGCGGGTCTCCGGCGGCTTATGCGTATACGGCTTGGAAGGGAAAATACGAATCCAAATCTTGCCGCGACGCTTCATTCCACGAACAATAGTTCGACGGGCCGCTTCAATTTGACGGGCGGTTATCCAACCCGGTTCCAACGCCTGCAGACCGAATTCGCCGAAGGAAACTTCCGCACCACGGAGAGCTTTACCTGTCATACGACCGCGCATCTGCTTGCGCCACTTAACACGTTTAGGCATCAACATATCAAAAACCTCATCTTAGGCATCGTCGCGATTACTCGCTGACGTACACGCCTTCTGTCGCTTCGACTTTTTCTTCAATTTCGGGCTTAGCTTCGCCCTTATAAATCCAAACCTTGATACCAATTTGGCCGTAAGTTGTTAATGCTTCTGTTGTCGCAAAATCAAGGTTCGCACGCAGAGTTTGCAATGGGACCCGGCCTTCACGCAACCATACATCACGAGACATTTCCGCACCGCCCAATCGTCCACCAACGAGAATCTTGATCCCTTCGGCACCCTGTTTGATGGCTTGTTGAATCGCACGCTTCATAGCACGGCGATACGCAATTCGGCGTTCAAGCTGGTCTGCAATATTCTTTGCAACCAACATAGCATCTGTATCAGGTGATGTGATTTCTTTGATATCCAATTCGATCTTCTTGCCAACCAGAGTTTCAAATGCCTGGCGAATTTTTTTCACACCTTCACCCTTACGGCCAATTAAAATGCCGGGTTTTGCAGTGTAAATTGAAATACGTACTTTACCTGGAGTGCGCTCTACGTCAATTCTGGAAATTCCAGCTTTTCCATCTATAACAGAGTCAGGTAATTGCTTTCGCAGTTCACGCACTTTTTCGTTTGCTGCTGCTCCACCTTTTGATAGTTTGCCCAACAATAAATTGCGGATGGCAAAATCTTGGTGTAGTTGCTGACGATAAGTGCTACCTTCAGCAAACCAGCGACCGCCCCAGGGCTGATTAATTCCTAGACGAAAACCAACGGGATGTACTTTACGACCCATAAAATTCTCCTTAAGCTCCGCGCTCGCGCAATACGACAGTCACATGTGAACTACGGCGCAAAATTGGCTTGAAACGACCACGAGCACCGAAGCGTCGCCACTTACGTGTTGGCGCTTCATCAGCTGTGATTTTGATTACATACAAATCATCGCGGCTTACGCCAAAGTTCTCTTCAGCATTTGCGACCGCAGAGGCCACGAGCTTTTGCACCGGCAGAGCAGCACGCTTATTAACAAAGCGGAGAATCTCCAACGCATCATTTGCGCTTTTGCCACGGACCATATCGATTACGATACGAACCTTTTGAGCAGAGAGGGAAAGGTTGTTAATTTTTGCGTGAATATCATTCATATTCCACTCTCCTTAAGCCGCAGCGGCTTTCTCGCTGGTCTGATGACCACGGAATGTTCTTGTCGGGGCAAATTCGCCTAATCGATGACCGACCATGTTCTCGGTAATATAGATCGGCACATGGCGGCGTCCGTCATGCACAGCAATTGTGTGTCCTACCATTTGTGGAAAAATCACAGATGGGCGGCTCCAAGTGCGGATGACTTTCTTTTCTTTTTTCTGGTTCATGGCCTCAATACGCTTGAGCAGTTTGGGCTCAATGAAAGGACCTTTTTTCAATGATCTTGACATATGTACGTACCTCGTCTAATTCTTAGCGGCTAGTCTTATTACGTCGTCGCACGATATACTGGTCGGTCTTCTTATTATGGCGGGTCTTCTTGCCAAGTGTAGGTTTACCCCACGGACTCTTAGGACCTGCAAGACCGATCGGTTGACGGCCTTCACCACCACCATGAGGATGATCGCGTGGACTCATCGCAGTACCACGAACGGTTGGGCGAATACCCAAATGGCGTTTGCGGCCAGCCTTACCCAGTTTAATGTTGCCATGGTCAAGATTTCCAACCTGGCCAATTGTTGCGTAACAAACCTGATGAATCAGGCGTACTTCGCCAGAGGGCATACGGATTTGAGCAAAATCACCTTCTTTAGCAAGCAGTTGCGCTGCTCCACCTGCGGAGCGAACAAGTTGGGCTCCCTTACCCGCTTTCATTTCAATATTATGGATCAACGTACCCACCGGAATATTGCTAATTGGAAGGGAGTTTCCAGGACGAATTTCAGCATTGGGCCCAGAAAGAATGGTGTCACCGACCTTTAGGTCGAGAGGTGAAATAATGTAGCGTTTTTCACCATCAGCATAAAATACTAATGCGATGCGGGCAGTACGATTTGGATCATATTCTATTGCGGCAACTTTTGCTGGAATACCGTACTTCTCACGTTTGAAATCAACGATACGGATGAAACGACGTGCGCCACCGCCGCGATGACGAACTGTTACACGACCTTGAGCATTACGACCACCATGTCTCTGTCGATTAACTAACAAGGATCGTTCTGGAGTACCTTTGGTAATTTCTTCAAAGGTGTAGCCGGTCATGTCTCGCAGACCGGGGGTTACTGGTTTATATTTTTTAACTGCCATTATTGCACCCCTTCAAATATCTCGAGGGGTTTGCTTCCCTCGGCAAGGGTCACAATCGCCTTCTTGAAAGAGGAACGTCGCACTAACAAGCGGCGAGAGCGATTACGGCGACCGCGTTTTGCTGGCGCATTTAAGATATTAACACGCGCCACAGTAACATCAAAGAGAGATTCTACAGCATCTTTCACCATGGTACGGGTTGCTTTATCAGCAACCACAAAAGCATATTGACTCAATTTGCCGGATTGATAGCTGGATTTTTCAGTTACCAATGGGCGGACGAGGACATCATACATATTAGTCATGTCTCTCTCCTTTATCCGAGGTGTGCCACTAACGCATCAATTGTCTTGAGCGGAAGGACTACCTTATCAAAATTTAGTATATCGCGTACATTCAAATAACTTGCGAGTAACACTTTTGCATTCTCAATATTGTCGGCAGAACGCATAATGGTGTCATAATTTAAGTCTTTGACTGGCATCAGCACTAAAACAGTGGATGCACCAACCAAGTTTCCTAAAACTTCAACCATATAGCGGGTTTTGGCTTCCTGAATATTTAATTCATCCACCACCACAATATTTGCTTCAGCTGCTTTCACTGAAAGGGCCGAACGCAATGCTGCCTGACGCATTTTCTTGGGCATGCGTTGTTCATAGTTACGAGGATGGGGTGTATGAATACGACCACCACCTACAAATTGCGCAGCATTTGTAGAGCCTTGGCGTGCACGACCGGTTCCTTTTTGTTTCCAAGGTTTTCGGCCGCCGCCAGCGACTTCAGAACGAACTTTAGTTTGATGAGTACCAAGGCGAGCATTTGCCATCTGGCGTGTATAAGCCTGGTGCATCAAATCTATATTTACTGGGGCTTCGAAGAGTTTCGCGGGCAATTCCATCTCGCGAACTTTCTTTCCCTTCAAGTCAAGAACATCTACTTTCATGGTTATATGGCTCCCGTTTCCTACGCGCCTACTGCTTGCGCGATTCCTTGATCATGACAAGACTACCCTTGCCACCTGGGACCGCGCCATTAATGGCGAGCAAATTGCGTTCTGCATCAACCATGACAATTTTGATGTTCTGAGCGGTGACTCGATCCACACCCATATGTCCCGAGTTTCGGTGTCCTTTATAGACGCGACCTGGTGTAGTACCCGACCCACTAGAACCGGGCGCACGATTGCGGTCAGACGTACCATGTGTGGCATTCATTCCATGAAAGTGATAGCGCTTTACAACACCGGCAAAACCCTTACCTTTGCTGATGCCAATCACATCCACGCGCTCACCCACAGCAAAAGCGTCAACAACCGTTACTTTGTCGCCAACTTTTAATCCATGATCTTTGGCGCGAAACTCACGCAAGAAACGCAGAGGGGAAATTTCAATGGCTTTGAAGTGACCCAATTGACCAGCAGTAAGACGCTTGGGATTAGCTTCGCCAAAGCCCAGTTGCACGGATGAATACCCTTCTTTCTCCGGCATGCGAACCTGGGTAACGTAACATGGCCCAGCTTCGATGAGTGTCACCGGATAGGCAACACCTTGCTCATCAAAGATCTGGGTCATGCCAATCTTCTTTCCAATTAGCCCTTTCAACATACTCAGTTTTCTCCTTAGAAGATATTGACGAGACTGCCAGCCTGGGCGTAGGCCACATCATCTCCGTGCAGCGCAGTCAGAAGGTCTGCTGCGAAGCGGTTGTGTCGGTTCTACAACACAGACCTACTCTTGCGCTGTCTCAATAATCCGCATAAATGCGGAATTACTTAAAAACTAAATTTTGATCTCGATATCAACACCTGCAGGCAAATTCAAACGCATCAACATATCAATAGTCTTTGAGTCTGGATCCAAAACATCAATCAAACGGTTATGCGTGCGAATCTCAAAGTGCTCGTGAGAATCCTTGTCAATGAATGCAGAGCGACGTATTGTAAAGCGTTCCTTCTTACTTGGCAAGGGTACGGGGCCAACTACATGTGCACCGGTTCGTTCAGCTGTTTCAACAATTCGTTTTGCAGACTGATCGAGAACACGATGATCATATGCTTTTAGGCGGATTCGAATTTTCTGTTTGGCCATCATATCTCACCTATTCTAAGATTTTGGTAACGACACCCGCACCGACGGTGAGACCGCCTTCACGAATGGCGAACTTGGAACCCTGTTCAAGTGCCACAGGAACAATCAAT
>JAYVUA010000066.1:0-32312 GCA_043788255.1 Anaerolineales bacterium
TATTCATAACCACCGTGGGTCATGCTACCATAGAGAGTAGCGGCTGCGGCGTAGTAATGAACATTAAGGAAACCAAGGGTGACATCTTTGCCAGCATCATCTTTAATGGCTGCAGGCACAACATCGGGGTCAAGATTTTCGCCAAACTTCGCGATGGAGGCGTCAACACTGACTTTGGACTCACGTCCCTGATGGCATTCCATACAACGGACATCGTCACCAGCGGTGATGGTTACACCAGAGGGGAACATGACGGTTGTCTTGGAAATGGTGCCGGCGTTGTGGCAAGCTTCACAGACAATACCTTGCGCGTGATCGGCAGGTACAGCGGCATCAACTTTGCCAGCTTCAGAGCCATCTACACCGAGATAATCTTTATAACCATCACTGGTATGACACTTGGCGCAGAAGGTAGGAACACCATCTGGGTTGGCAGTGGCATCGTCCCAATGGCGGAAGGGCTGGTCACCAACATTGGCGTGAGCAGAACCTTGCCAGTCAGCCAGATAAGGGGTATCTGGAATCGGCGCAACAGGGGCTTCTGTGGCTGCCGTGGTGGGTACAGTAGTTGGGGTAGTGCCGCCGCAGGCTGCTAAAATAGCGCCGAAAACGATCATTACACCGAGTAAAACTAGTATTTTCTTGTAGTTCATTTTGGTATTCTCCTTTTTGTGAAGTGGTACAAAAATTCAAGATATATATTACTGACGATTTGCCTCCTCTTTTGGAGATATTCCTACTTTTGACTTTATGAGTAATTACTCACGAATTCTAAGCATTTGGAAGATTAAAAACAAGTTAATTTGCAATCAAACGTATATGACAAAAGTCACTATAATTTGGATAAAGATTAGAGTGTTTCAGCATTCTATTAAATGCTATATATAAATATAGATGAGTGAGTTTCAAAAAGCGGGATGCGGAAAAGACCGCATCCCGCTTTTTGAAAAGTTGATATTTGAGATTAGGCTTTATTCATCGTTTGAGTTATCCAAGCCCAGGTCAGGTAGTGCAGATTCAATATCTTGTGGGCTTTGGCCTGCCTCCAGCCGATCCACCACTTCATCGAATTCTGCGGGCAAATTCTCCCCGGTCTCTGTCCCCATTTTACGCATCATCTGGCCCAAAGCCTTGGGGTCATCCTCAATGCCGTCAAAGCCGGGGAAGTTATCTGCCATGGACTCCACACGGCTTTCATCAGATTTGGCGATGCGCACCTTTGTCATACGCCGGCGGACATTCCCGTTTTGACAGTACGTGCAATGAACAGATTTTTTTCCATAGTTATTGAAGGTAATGAAAACTTCAAATCGTTTTTCACAGTTGTTGCAGATAAAGTCATAGGTAGGCATGAATATATTTTACTGCGATTCAGGTTGATGGGGTATTTGCAGAATTGATCATCAGCGATTTACTCTCTTTGGTAAAATAAACCATGCCCAAATCATTCGAACTCCGCAAACCCGATCCGCTTCTTATTGTGATCTCTGGCCCATCTGGCGTTGGCAAGGATTCTGTTGTGCAGCGCATGAAAGAGCGCGGCTTCCCGTTTCACTTTGTGGTTACAGCCACAACGCGCGATAAACGTGACAACGAAGCCAATGGCAAGGATTACTGGTTTGTTTCCAAAGATGAATTCGCGCGCATGATCGAAGAAAATGAATTGATCGAGTACGCAATCGTATATGGTGATTACAAAGGGATTCCAAAATTTGAAGTGCGCGGAGCCCTCTCAAGCGGGCAGGATGTAGTGATGCGGATTGATGTGCAAGGCGCTGAGTCCGTGCGCAAGCTTGCACCTGAAGCCCTGCTGATCTTCATTACCTGTGAAGGGGAGGATGAGCTTGAAAGACGATTGCGCGAACGCAAAACTGAAACTGCCGATTCCCTGTCCTTGCGGATCGCCACCGCGCGCAAGGAGTTGCAGCGCATTGAAGCATTTGACTATGTGATCGTCAACCAGGATTTCCATTTGGATGACACCGTGGATAAGGTCCGCGCTGTGATCGCTGCTGAACATTTACGTGTCCATCATCGCAAGGTGACATTATGAACGAAACTTCCGCTTCGCCGCTTAATCCTTCGACAGGCTCAGGACATGGCATTGAGCCTGCTCCTGCTTCTCAGAAAGTAAGCATCCCTTTACCATCCGTTCCGCCCACAGTGACTTATGTTCTGATCGGGTTTACTGTGTTCGTTTATGCTTTACAGCTATTGAGCGTGGCGGTCTTTGGATATGCTGCCAATCAAATTGACTGGCTCGAAGTGTACGGCGCGCGATTTAATTCCGCCATCCGCATGGGAGAACTATGGCGTTTTATAACCCCCGTATTTTTGCATGGCTCCATACCGCATATATTCTTTAATATGTATGCCCTGTTATCCATTGGTTCATTTTTAGAACGTCAATTTGGTCATCGTCGTTTCATACTGCTTTATTTTTTGGGCGCGTTTTCGGGCAATGTGTTTTCATTCCTGTTGACCGGTGAAAACGGTTATTCAGTCGGTGCATCCACTGCGGTGTTTGGGTTGGTTGCTGCGCAAGGAGTATTCTTTTATCAGAATCGTAAATTGTTCGGCGGCCAGGCCAGGCAGGCCATTAGCAATTCTGTGATCATTATCGTAATCAACTTGGCCATTGGGTTAACGCCTGGTATTGATAATTGGGGGCATGTTGGCGGCCTACTCGGTGGCGCGATCTTTGCCTGGTTTGCCTGCCCATATTGGGAAGTGACTGGTACATCCCTTGGTTTAAAACTCGAAGATAAACGCGAATTTCGAGATATTGTTTTGGGTGCTGGATTGGTGGTCATTATTTTTGGAATGCTGGCAGTTTGGCGAATGTTTTAATTCTTTGGCATAAAATAAAAAAACGCGGCCGATTTTCTGGCCGCGTTTTTGATTCTAAATTTTGCTTAACTTGCGTGTGCAAGTCTTGGGTCAAGTGCGTCGCGCAAACCATCTCCCAATAGATTGAAAGCCAGTACTGTGAGCATGATCGCCAGACCTGGATAAAAGACAAGGTGTGGAGCAGTGAAAACCTGATTGCGTTCTGCGCCAAGCATGGAACCCCACTCGGGTGTGGGCGGCTGTGCCCCCAGACCAAGGAAAGATAATGCGGCGGCATCCAAAATTGCGGATGCAATACCAAGCGTGCCTTGCACGATTAAGGGGGTCAACGCATTTGGCAAAATACGGCGGAAGAGAATATCGTATGTATTTCCACCAAGAGCACGTGCTGCTGAGACATAATCCATTTCGCGGACGGAGAGCACACTGCCGCGCACAACACGCGCATAAGCCGGGATGGAGACAATGCCAATCGCGAGCAGAGCATTGATCAGGCCCGGCCCAAGCACCGTGACAATGGCAATGGCAAGCAGAAGGGAGGGAAAAGCCAACAGGACATCCATCAAACGCATGATGACATTATCGATCCAGCCGCCGAAGTAGCCAGCCAGAGCGCCAAGCACTGTGCCGATAAAAATTGCAAAAGAGACGGTGGTGATACCGATCATTAAACTCAGGCGTGCGCCATAAAGCATTCGGCTGAATTCATCGCGAATATTTCCATCTGTGCCCATTAGATGCTGGGGCTGATCCTGCGGACAACCGAGAGCATGGATACAAGGTGCGGAACGTTTTTGAATCCCCTGTGGTGGGACTGTATCCAACATCGAAAGGATCGGGCTGTATGGCGCAATCCATTGTGCAGTCAGTGCGATCAATATCAGGATGCCAAGAATGATCATGCCAAGGATGGATGATTTGCGGCGGAAGAGTCTGCGCCAGGTGATCTGCCAAAGGCTGACGGAGTTGAGGGAAAGCGCCTCACTATCCAATTTTTGGGGAGCGACAGTTTGCGTGGTCATGGTCAGTTCCTAGTTTAAGCGGATGCGTGGGTCTAGATAAGCATAGGAGATATCTACCAATAAATTCAATAGAACAAAGAAAACCGCGATGACCACCGTAAACCCTTGCACAATGCCATAGTCGCGGGCAGTAATGGCATCAACAAGAATGCGCCCAACACCGGATAAATTGAAAATGGTTTCTGTTAATACTGCGCCGCCTAACAAACCGCCTAAAGATAATCCGATCACGGTGGCCAGGGGAAGAAGCGCATTCCGAAATGCGTGCTTCAAAATTACAGCACGGCGAGCCAGTCCTTTGGCGCGTGCTGTTCGAATGTAATCCTGCCCAAGAACTTCAAGCATCGATGAGCGTGTCATACGGGCGATGAGTGCCATGGGGATGGTGCCAAGCGCGACGGCTGGAAGGATCAGGTGTGTGACTGCATCCTTGAGCACTTTCCAGTTGCCGGTAAGCAGAGCATTGATAATATTCATGTTGCTAACAAAGTCTAAAAAGGTAAAAATAAATGTACCTTCGCTTAATTTCATGCCCCAGGTTTCAAAAAATGGCGTGGTAATTAACCCGGCGCTCAGGCGGCCAGATGGGGGAAGTTGAAAAGGTGTGCCTTTTAACGTAAGCGCAAAGAAATAAGCGAGCATTAATCCAAGCCAGAAGACCGGCATGGATACGCCAATATTCGCCCATAGCATGGTGATTACATCCGCCCATGAATTGTGACGAACTGCAGAAATCACACCTAAGGGAATGCCGATAAGAATGCTAATCGTCAACGCCGCAAAAGCTAATTCCACTGTGATGGGCAAACGCTCAAGCAATAACTCTGTGACCGGTTTTGAATAACGAAAGGAATTTCCAAAATCGCCTTGTGCGATCTCGCCAACATACACTGCAAATTGAACTGGAATGGGTTTATCCAAACCATGCCTGTGAATGAACTCGTCGCAAACCACCTTGGTTGCTTTTTCCCCCAACATGGCGCGGCAGGGGTCACCGGGAATTAAACGGTTTAATAAAAATGTGGCAAATAAAATGCCAAATAATACCGGAATACTAAGAAGAAGTCGTCTGAAAATGTAGGTGGCCATGGGCAATTTGGGGAGCCCCCTGGCAAGAGTCATTTTGCCAGGGGGCTGATAGAAAAACTAAGGGGATTGAGCTTACTGAGCGGGTTTGTTCAGGAATGTGCCGAAGAGGCCAGACCAGTAATCAAACGCGCCGGTGTTACCCTTGTGAAGCGGGTTGGCTGCATCCCATTGGAGATCAAGGGTTACCACAACATCATTTGCATCGAGTGTGGAGCCATCGTGGAATGTAACACCTGGGCGCAAGTGGAAGGTCCACTCGGTCAGGTCTGCATTAGGTTCATAGGATTCGGCCAAGGCTGGTACAACAGCCGTGCCGCCGATTTCGTAGTTCAAGAGAGGTTCGGTGATCTGGTTGCAAGCGCGTAAGGATTCGCCGTCTGTTTCATCTGCACAGAAGAGGGAAATCGGTTCAGCGTTTTGCATCCAAACGAAGGTATCAGAACCATTGGTCATACCGGCAAAATTCTCGTTGCCGAGCGGGCTGGCTTGAGCACCGGTAACTGCTGCTTTGTAACCTACAGCGGAGCCGCCATGAGCAACAGGGATCATAGGCACATGAGTGCGGATGGCGTTATTGGCTGTTTCGTAGAAAGGCTTACGTGCATCATCGGTGGCCAATTGTGCGCCACTTGCCAATGCGCTGGTGATATCGTCAAACTTATCGCCGAATTGATCAGAAGCGCCGGAGCCGAAGTGATAACCAAGGAAGTTGGTTTGGTCGGGATAGTCTGCGCCCCAGCCTAACATATGAAGGCCTTGAAGTTGACCAGCAGAAGCAGCAGCGAGGAAAGCGCCGGATTCCATGACTTCGATCTTGACATCAATGTTCAAATTAGCCTTGAGCTGTGCCTGAATATCAGTGGCCACAACGTTAGGATCAGGCAGGTAACCGCGGACAACATCGCGATAGTTCAAAACGGTCTTGAAACCATCGGGGTAGCCAGCTTCGGTTAAGAGAGCTTTCGCAGCGGTGGCATCGAAATCATAGAACTTATCACCGACACAACCATTTGGAATGGCGCAAGGGGTGAAGTAATCAGCAACTTCAGAACCTACTGGGTAGAAGTTGTCGATGATGCGCTGGCGGTCAAGACCCATGGCAATCGCCTGGCGAACTTTTTCATTGGCAAGAGGATTCTTGGTGTTATCAAATCCTTCAACTTTGGGGTTATTGTTGAAGCCGATATACATAACATTCAAAGCCTGGCGGTTGAGCAATTGCAAGGTTGAATCAGCTTGAACGGTTGCGAAATCATCCGGGCCGACGTTATCAATCGCATCAACAGTACCGGATTGAAGTTCAACCAAGCGTTGAGCTGATTCGGTGCTCCACTTGAAAACCAAAGTTTCAGTCTTGGCTTTCTCGCCCCAATAATTGGGGTTGGCTTTAAAGACCAATTGGCTGCCGCGTTCCCAGGTATCCAGCATATAAGGGCCGGTGCCGATTGGCTTCTCAAGAATATCACCAGTCGCGCCGGTGGATTCAAGATATTCAGCGGGCTGAATACCAAAGGATGTGAAAGCGATCTTCGAAGGGAAGGCTGGGTCAGGTACGCAGAGCGTAATCTTGACAGTCAACTCATCCACGGCTTCGATGGATTTGAATTCACCACCGTAATCACAGTTAGGTGATTCAACCATCATGCCTTCGTAGGCAACAGGGGCTTCAGTAGCTGTAGGCGCTTCAGTCGCCACAACAGGGGCCTCAGTCATTACGGGGGCCTCAGTCGCAGGGGTGCCACAGGCAGCAAGCATAAGGCTCGCAAGCACTACCAGCGAAAGTAAAACAGAAAGGTTTCTTTTCACGTTCTCCTCCTTAGAGAGATAAGTGGTTTATGGAGTATATGAGGGAATAAAGAATCTCCTCATGCCTCCTGACGAAACAAATTATACAACAAAATATCAGCTACCATACAGGCAGTGGAAGACCAACTCCATATAACCCTACTGTAGAAGGGTCTTTGGGCCATAAACCTGCAATCATTTCCCCGCACTTTGGGCATTTTCCTTCACCACTTATTTCATATTTTTGGATGACGTACCCGCTTCGCTTCACAAGCGGATAGCTGCATCGTGGACAATGAGTATCTTCATACTCCCCAACATTCCCGGGTAAATTCCCTGCGTATACATATCTCAAGCCAGCCTCGCGCCCGATCTCTGCCGCGCGTAATAATGTTTTTGAATCTGTATTATCAGGCTCGGTCATTTTGTAATCTTTGTGAAAAGCGGTCACATGCCAGGGAATATCAAGCGACAAATCCGCAAGAAAACGCGCCGCATCCCATAGCTCTTCATTTGAATCATTGAAACCCGGTATCACAAGTGTAACCACTTCAACCCATAATCCCATTTCACGCGCGCGTTTGATCCCATCCAAAGTATGTTGTAGTACTCCGCCCAATGAACGATAATTTTTGTCACTCATACATTTCAAGTCAACTTTATATGCATCCAAATGTGGCCGCAGATATTCCATTACCTCAGTTGTGTTATTTCCATTGGATACATACGCACAGATCGACCCCGCTTGTTTTGCTGCCTTGAAAATCTCAACCGCCCATTCGCTTGTAATGAGCGGTTCATTATAAGAAGAGACAACCGCCGAAGCATTTGTCTTTTGTGCATGTTCCACCATTTGCGCGGGAGTGATCTTCCTCACCAGTTGAGACGACGCATCTGAATCAGGGTCGCGCATCGCTTGGGATGTGAGCCAGTTTTGACAATAACCGCAATGATAATCACAGCCTAACATTCCAAAGGTCAACGCATTGGTTCCGGGCATCACGTGTGAAAAAGGTTTCTTCTCGATTGGGTCACTTTGTAACGCGCCAACGTATCCCCACGGCACGCGCAATTTTCCATCCTGATTGAATCGCACCTGACAAATTCCACGCTTGCCCTCGCGAATCAAACATCGATGTCCGCACGCATGACAGCGAAGCGAGTTATCTGGCAAAGACTCATATAACTCCCCTTCCACGGTCAAATCATCTAATATATTTGCGAGAGTGGGCATGGTATCTCCAGACTTTGAAATTCTGTTTTGGTGTTTATAATAGACCGCACTCCAGTAAGGTCACTTTTAGTTTTCGACGAAAGGTTTATGGATTCATGAAACAAACAATCACTGTGGTGATTCAAGCCGGCGGCATGTCCTCACGGATGGGTGAAGATAAAGCCTTGAAACCTTTTCTTGGCCGTCCGCTCATTCAACGCGTAATTGATAATCTGACGCCGATTGCCGATGAATTGATTGTAACGACGAACCGTCCTGCTGACTATGCTTTTCTTAATTTGCGCCTCATTCCTGACCTCAAGCCTGGGCGCGGCGCCCTGGGCGGACTCTACACTGCGATTGCATCTGCTACTCATCCATTCGTAGCTGTCGTGGCTTGCGATATGCCTTTCGCGAGTCAAACATTCTTCGAAGGCGCGCGCAAGTTGATGGTTAAGGAAGATACGGATGTCGTTATTGCAAAGACAAATGAGGGCTATGAACCTTTCCATGCATTGTATCGCCGTGAGACTTGTCTTCCTGCAATTGAATCAGCAATTGATGCAGATCAATGGAAGGTGATTGCATGGTTTCCGAAAGTTAAAGTACGTGAGTTAACTTTGGAAGAAGTAAAAGAATTTGATCCATCAAGTTTGTGCTTTTGGAATCTAAATACACCCGAGGAATTTTTGCAGGCTGAAAAGCAGGCTAACGAACTATAAGTACCGGGCAGGGTGCGTGCGCCACAACTTTTTGACTTGTGCTCCCGAGCAATAAGCCAGCCAGCGTACCCAATCCACGTGAACCCATCACGATGATATTGCTTGCACGTGTGGCTGCTATCTCAATGATCGCTTCAGCAGCGGGGCCTTCGATCAGCTCAGTGTGGATTTCACAAGGCACATCACCCACTGCATCTATAGCTTTTTGCATAATGGCTTTTACTGATTCCATGCGCGCATCAATGGCGGTTTGCATGTTTGGTTCACCGAGGTAGGGAGGAATGAAATCGTAAACGGCAACAATGCGAAGCTCGCTGGGCCTCATGGTACGAGCCAGATCGGCGGCGGTACGGGCGGCATGCAGGGCATGGTCTGAGCCGTCCACTGCCAGTAGAATTTTGTCAAACATGTTTTCTCCTTTTGTGTGGGGTACAATTTCAGTATACAATCACTTTGTCTATATTTCATTAATGGAGCCTTGTATGTCTCTTAACCTTGATTTGATTCGCCAGCAGTTTCCATCTTTGAATCGCCCTGCCGTTTTCTTTGATAACCCGGGCGGGACTCAAATTGCAAAGCCAAGCCTTGACCGCATCAATAAATATTTGCTTGAGAATAATGCCAATCACGAAGGTATGTTCGAGACCAGCCGAAAATCTGATGAGACATTGCATGAAGCGCATGTTGCCATGGCCGATTTTCTCAACGCTTCACGACCCGAAGAAATTATCTTTGGAAATAATATGACCACGCTTTCTTTATACTTTTCGCGAACGCTGGCACGCAACTTGAATGCTGGCGATGAGATTGTGGTCACTCGCCTCGATCATGATGCAAATATTTCCCCGTGGCTGTTGGTGGCAGAGGACAAGGGCTGCAAGGTCACATGGATCGATATAGATGTAGAAGATGGGACACTCAAAGTGGACGAGTTTGCCAAAGCCATGGAACGCAAACCAAAGATCGTCGCGTTTGGATATGCATCCAATGCCTTGGGCACGATCAATCCTGTTCGAAAATTAACAAAAATGGCAAAGGAAGCAGGCGCACTGGTTTATATTGATGCTGTTCAATATGCTCCGCACGGACCTATTGATGTGCAGGATTTGGGCTGCGATTTTCTAGTATGTTCTTCCTATAAGTTTTTTGGTCCGCATGCAGCTGCTTTGTATGGAAAATTTGATTTGCTAAGTGAGTTGAAGCCATATAAGGTTCGCCCGGCATCGAATGAATTGCCCTACAAATTTGAGACCGGCACACAAAATCATGAAGGCATCGCGGGTGTGTTGGGTGCGTTGGAATACTTCGAGTGGATCGGGAATCAATTTGGGCAGGATCAAGCTCAGGCTTGGAAAGATGCGGGCTTCTCTGGCCGCAGATTAGTTTTCAAGCAGGCTATGTCCGCTTTGAAAGCATATGAATTCGAGTTGTCCCGTGCGTTGATTGAGACGATTGAATCTGTGCCTGGCACACGCATCTATGGTTTGACAGATATGAAACGTTTGGACGAACGCGTCTCAACGGTTTCGTTTACATTGGATGGAAGGCATCCCAATGATGTTGCCAAACAATTAGGTGATGCAGGTTTCTATGTTTGGGATGGTCATTATTATGCGCTGGCTGTTTTGGAACGCCTTGGCCTGTTGGATAAAGGCGGCATGGTGCGTGTGGGCGCGGCTCATTACAACACGTTGGATGAAATTGCCAGATTTGGCGAGGCGCTGAGGAAGATCGCAGGATGATGATATCCAGAAATAATTTGTGGCTTTTTTTGGGACAGTGTAAATAATGTTTTTTCAACTTACCAGTACAATCTTGTTGGCTCTTTTGTTGTCTGTTATAGTCGCGCCTGTATGTATTTCGCTTGCATGGCGCTTTCGCATGATTGACAAGCCTGGAAGTGAAGCCCATAAAATTCATAAATCGCCCATGCCTCGAGCAGGCGGTCTCATCATTTTTTTTGTGATGGTTTTTGGAAGTATATTAAGCAGGACGTTGGAATCCAATTTGGTAACTCCCATTGTTATTGCTTCCATTATTATTCTTGCTTTTGGTGTATGGGATGATATCAATGGCATCCTTGCGCCCTGGAAGCTGCTGGGACAGGTTCTGGCTACCGTTGTTTTAATTTGGCAGGGAGTTTTTATACGCTTCCCAGGAAATTTTGCTTTCGATATTTTCCTAACTTTTTTCTGGGTAATTGGCATTACCAATGCCTTTAATCTGGTCGATAGTATGGATGGGCTGGCAGCTGGCTTGGGGGGAATAACCGCTGCATTTTTAATGCTGGGAGCATATCATTCCGGCCAGACATCTTTGGCATTGTTTGGGGCGGTTTTATTAGGATGTTGTATTGGCGTTTTCTTCTTTAACTTTTCACTTTCTCGATTGTTTCTGGGAGATTCAGGATCTCAACTTCTTGGATTTTCGTTAGCTTCTTTGGCGCTGATCTATAATCCGCCGCAACTACCTCAAGCGTCATCCTGGTTTGTCCCTATTTTGCTTTTTAGTATCCCGATTTTTGATACCACTTTAGTAACCATCTCCCGTTTGCGCAGGAAGTTGCCGATCTACAAAGCAAGCCGCGATCATACGTATCATCGTTTGGTTGTTTTGGGAATTTCCCCATTGAGAGCAGTGTTTACTGTGCATATGGTCGCCGTGGTTATAGATTTACTCGCTTTTATGGCACTGTTCCTTGCCCCTATATGGGCAAATATTATTTTTTTGAGCATTCTCCTTGCAGGCATTTTTTCCATTATTTGGTTGGATACTCGTAAGTCGTTGCAACAATCTTTTTAATGCCGTTAATCTTATAAATTTATTATGATAACCTCTGATTTAAATCACAAACCTTACTGGCAAAGATATCATCTGATCTTTTTAATTTATTGCCTGTTGGTTTCGATTAGCGCTTTTCTTACAGCATTGATTATTTATTCGATTCCAGCTGACCCGAGCCATGCCGTTTTTCTTGGACTGTCGCTTCAAAGGCTGGTGCTAATAAGTAGTGCTCTCATCCCAGGAATCTTAATGGCTATATTTGCTTTTAGGGTTTATCGATATCAGATATGGGGAAGAGCCATATGGTCCAGGTTTTTCGGGAGCGGGAAGTCTCTTAACTTTATAGCTGTGACTTTTTCAATTGGCTTTATCGCAGGGTGGATCGTTTCTTTTACGCCTATATATGTTTTTGCAGATTATAAAGATTATTATCTTCGACTCTCTCCTTTGATTCATTGGTTTACTTTTGTGAGTTTCATTACGTTAGCAATTGCAATAACGGAAAAATATGGCATTCACTGGTCAACTCTTTCAGATTTATTCCGCGCTCAAAAGAAAGCTCTGGTCATTGCGCTTGTTTCATTGATAATACTTTTTCTCGTATGGATATTAATCGCCACGACAGGTATAGGCATACGGATCGTTGAAGATTATTGGTACGGGACAGGTGTGCCAATTTTGGGAATGCAAGTTGTACTTGCTTTCTTGATAGGTATTGGGGTGTTTAATTTTGAAAAAACTTCAATAGGGGCACGATTCCTGCAATCTAATTTTCTGATTTTCATTGCCATTTGGATTGTTGCGGCTTTCTTTTGGGTTCGAGAACCCTTGCCTGATAGTTTCTTTGCCCCCGGCCCGTATTTACCTAACCTTGAGGTTTATCCCTATTCAGATGCAGCCCTTTTTGACATGGGTAGTCAGTTTGCATTAATTGGCCAAGGCATCAATAATGGCATCCCATTTGACCGTGTTTTATATATGGGCTTTCTTGTGTTTTTGCATACGCTAGCTGGACAGAACTATCTGGAAGTCATTGCCTGGCAAACTGCAATATATGCCATATTTCCTGCAATACTATATCTTTTAGGAAAAGCTGTTCATAGCCGCACTTTTGGAATTATCCTTGCTGTCTTGGCGATATTACGCGGTATTAATGGAATAGCCGCTAGCAATATGATCGACCTTGCCAATCAAAAGCAAATGCTCACAGATTTCCCCATGGTTATCTTTGTGGCATGGTTTTCTCTAATGATGGTCAATTGGTTAAAAGCCCCTGGGGGAAAATACCTGTACGTACTTTGGGCTGGCGGAGCGATGGGTCTGGCGATTATGGTCCGCACCCACGCATTGTTTCTACTATTATTCGGGGTGCTTTCGATTTTGCTTGTTTTTAGACATCAACTGTCACGTGGAATATTGGTATCTTTTCTGCTTATGATCAGTATGCTGGCGAGTGTTTTGCCTTGGGGGTTGAACAATCATGGCGCGTTTTTTGAGATTTATAAAGCCAGGATTCAAGCAAGGTATTCATCTTTTCTGCCTCTAAAAATACTTGAACCAGTTCCCACACCAGAAGGGAATATTTTTCCTTCTCAACAATTATCATCCGTTGCCTTTTCAAAAACTTATACTAAACGCTTATCGTTCACACGAAGCGAAGCCCAGAATGTGGAAGCACTTCCCGTTTATACATCCATAGTCACGAACTTTTTTCATAATCTCATCACATCCGTTCTTATTTTGCCCGCTACGACTCACTTTCATGACCTTTGGCACACCTTGAAGGAAGCCTTGCCGTTCTGGGGTCAGTATTGGGATGGCAAGATGGATATTGGCGCCGGTCTCTTTATTGCGATTAACCTGTTGTTGATTTCTTTGGGTATTGGAATAGGCTGGAAGTCCGCTGGAATCTCTAGTCTGGTGCCTTTAGGCGTATTTTTCTTCTATAACACGGCCAATGCTTTTGCTCGTACTTCGGGTGGCCGCTACATCGTCCCAGCAGACTGGGTTGTCTTCTTTTACTTTTCACTTGGCTTGCTTCAAGTTGTTTTTTGGGGGAGGTATTTGTTTGGTTCGAAAGATAGTAGTAACTTGCAATTAAATATAAATGACTTGGCTGATACAACCTGGACTTGGAAGCCTTTAAAAAGTGTCCCATGGATACTCGTTGTCTTTTTGTTTGCTGGTTCTTTATTGCCGCTATCTGAAAAACTTTTCCCTCAAAGGTATTCTGCCCGTTCCCAGGATGAGTTGCTTACTGTTTTGGAACAGGATGGATATTTAAAGGAGATGGGCTTGGATAAGGCTATTGTAGTTTCGGCTGCCGAGCAATGGCCCTCTTTGACGGTTGTTGATGGCCGCGCACTATACCCCCGTTTCTTTTTGGAAAATAAGGGATTACCCAAAAATCAATATCCCTATGGCGCTCTAGATTATCCACGTCTGGGCTTTACTGTGCTTGGTCCACAGGGGATAACTGTTGTGGTTTTACCTAAGGATAAAACAGATTATTTTCCCAATGCGTCAAATGTAATTGTGCTTGGCTGTAAAGAAGCTGACAAACTCGATGCTCTGGCTGTTGTTGTAATGGATGAAAAAAAAGTAGTTTATGTTCGTCAGCCTGAGGCTGTATTACAATGTCCATTACAACAGCCGGTTTGTAATGAAGAGGATATATGTCGGTAACGTTATCCCTTATGGTAGAATCAACTCCGCTATAACGAAAATAATATGTTGTGGTTTGAAAGAATTCACTTGAAAACCTAAGATTGCAAGAAAGCCTTGGGTTCTTATTGATATGTATGTATGAAAAAAGAGTTTGTGCGAGTATTATGAAAACATCTGAAGACCTTATTTACGATAGCTCAAGGCGTGGACCGGTTGCGCTGGAGGAATTACGCGGTATTTTTCAATATCGTGATTTGATTTACCAGCTGGTGCGTAGAGATATTGTTTCGCGTTATAAGCGCTCAGTTTTGGGCATTGGGTGGACGTTGTTGCAACCTTTGGGTATGATGGTAATCATTTCACTGGTTTTCTCCACTTTATACCATTCAATTAAAGGATACCCGGCATATATTTTGAGCGGCTTGCTTGCATGGACTTTTTTTGCACAAACTACCAGTGCGATTATTAGTCAAATCGTATGGGGCGGGGCCTTGCTTCGTCAAATTTATATGCCTCGTACTTCGTTCGCGGTTTCTGCTATCGGTACAGGATTGGTTAATTTAGTTCTCTCGATTGTTCCTTTGGTATTTATTATGTTATTGACCGGTTTGTCGATCCAGTGGAGTTTTCTGTTTCTTCCGATTTCGATGTTGCTGTTGGCCGCATTTTCCCTTGGTGTAGGATTGATTATTGCTACAGCTGCTATTCACTTTCCTGATGTTGTTGAAATGTACAGTATTATATTGATGGCTTGGATGTATTTAACACCAATTATTTACCCGGAAAAAATTATCCCTGAAACATATAGGTTTTGGCTTTTTAATTTAAACCCCATGTATCACATCGTAAAGATATTCCGCATGCCTTTATTCGAAGGCGTATTTCCTGACATCAAAACCCTGACCCTTGCAATAGTTGTTTCGTTTTCTACTTTAATAATTGGTTGGCTTTTTTATTCAAAAAGAGCTGATGAGTTTGCCTACTATCTGTGATTGTGGTGGATATGAATAACCAAGATGAAGATATCATTCGCCTTGAAAATGTTTCTGTTAATTATCGGCTACCGGGAGAGCGAATCCATACATTTAAAGAATATGTAATTCGCCTTGTCCAGAGAAAGATACATTTTAAGGATTTTCAAGCTTTGCAAGAAGTGAATCTACAAATTCATAAAGGTGAAATATTTGGAATTATCGGTAATAATGGGGCTGGGAAAAGCACCTTGCTTAAGGTTATTTCCCGCGTATTAATTCCTACACAAGGGCGGGTATGGATCAAAGGCAGGGTCTCACCAATGTTGGAATTGGGAGCAGGATTTCACCCGGAATTAACTGGCCGCGAAAATGTATTTCTTAATGGGACAATCCTTGGTCATCCACATCGTGAAATCGAAGAGCATATGGATGAAATTATTGAATTTTCCGAACTTGGCGCTTTTATAGATGCACCTGTAAGAACATACTCCAGCGGCATGTATGCTCGCCTTGGGTTTGCGGTTTCCACGACATGGGAACCGGATATCCTCATTCTTGATGAGATTTTATCTGTTGGAGATGAGACCTTTCGACGGAAATGTGAAATGCGAATGAAGAGTTTTCGTAATGGGAAGGTCACATCTATACTTGTTTCTCACTCTATGGAAACAATAAAATCTTTGTGTGAACGTGTTGCTTGGCTTGATCATGGAACTCTACGTGCAGTTGGCCCGGCTGACGAGATTATCGCAAAATACCGTGAAGCCCAAGTGGGGTATAAGATAAATGCAATTTAAACATACTGACTTATATGACGTGTTTTTGATTCAGCCAAAAGTATATGAAGATGACCGCGGTTTTTTTCTGGAGAGCTATCAAAAAGAACAATTTTCAACCGCAGGCATCAATGCTGATTTTGTGCAGGATAACCACTCAGCTTCGACGAAGGGTGTTTTGCGTGGATTGCATTATCAAATTCGACAGCCGCAGGGAAAATTAGTTCGAGTGATTGTTGGTGAGGTTTTTGATGTCGTTGTAGATCTTCGCCGTCATTCTTCGACATTTGGACGTTGGGTTGGAGCTACTCTTTCAGAGGAGCAGAAAAATCAATTGTGGGTGCCGCCAGGCTTTGCGCACGGATTTTACGTGACAAGTGAGAAGGCAGAGATTCTTTATAAAACCACAGATTATTATTCCCCACAGTGGGAGCGTTCTTTACTTTGGAATGATCCAGCATTGGGCATTAGTTGGCCGGTGCCAGAGGGCGAGGTTCCAATACTATCTGCCAAAGATGCCAGGGGTTCCCTTTTATCAGCCGCTGAAACTTATGATTGATTCCCGGGAGACTCGATGAAAAAAATTTTAGTCACTGGCGGAGCTGGCTTTATCGGCTCCAATTTTGTTCGCTATCTTTTGGAAGTCGAATCACAAGTTCAAGTTGTAAATCTGGACATGTTGACGTATGCAGGCAGTCTTGAGAATCTCAAGGATTTACCATTTGCTGAACGCCATACCTTTGTTAAGGGCGATATTTGTGATCGCGAGCTGGTTCGAGATTTGCTTCACCAACATCAGATTGATACGATTGTTCATTTCGCGGCCGAGTCACATGTAGATCGTTCTATTTTGGGACCGGAGCCTTTTATTCAAGCGAATGTGATTGGCACATTTACACTGCTTGAAGCTGCAAGAAAGTATTGGCTGGTGGACAAAGCTATACCTCTTGATCAGGTCCGCTTTCACCATGTATCCACAGATGAGGTATATGGGACATTGAGTCCCAATGACCCAGCTTTCTCTGAGACGACTCCTTACGCACCCAATTCGCCTTATGCTGCTTCAAAAGCTTCCAGCGATCATCTGGCGCGTTCGTACAATCACACATATCAATTGCCGGTAACGATTTCGAATTGTTCTAATAATTATGGGCCGCGCCAGTTTCCTGAAAAATTAATTTCACTCATTATATTGAATGCGTTAACAGGCAAACCATTGCCTGTTTATGGCGATGGTCAACAGATCCGTGATTGGTTGTATGTGACCGACCATTGTGAAGCCATCCATAAAATACTTGTTCAAGGTAAATCTGGTGAGACTTACAACATTGGCGGTAATAATCAACCAGCCAATTTGACCATTGTCGAGACAGTTTGTGATTTACTGGATGAACTTCAGCCTCAATCAGAGCCGCGTCGTAATTTAATCAAATTTGTAACTGACCGCCCCGGCCATGACCGCCGCTACGCGATGAACATTTCCAAAATTGAACATGAGCTGGGCTGGCAGCCGCGTTACTCATTGAATGATGGACTGCTTGCTACTGTACAATGGATCCTTGATAATCCAGAATGGGTTGCTGCAATTCAGAAGCAGCGTGAATATCAAATCTGGTTGACAGAAAATTATTCTGCAAGGGAGAAGCAAAAATGAAAGGAATTATTCTGGCGGGCGGTCGTGGCACCCGGCTTCACCCGCTTACCCTGGCAATAAGCAAGCAACTTTTGCCTGTATACGACAAGCCAATGATCTACTATCCATTATCGGTGCTAATGTTGGCAGGTATTCAGGAGATATTGGTGATCAGTACTCCAGAAGACCTACCGTTATATCGTCGTTTGCTTGGTGATGGCAATTCCTGGGGGCTTTCATTCTCATATGCAGAACAAGCCGAACCGCGTGGTTTGGCGGAAGCATTCATTATTGGCAAAGACTTTATTGATAACCAACCTGCGTGTTTAATACTTGGTGACAATATTTTTTATGGACACGGTTTGCACGAAAAATTAATGCAATGTTCTAGGCTTGTTGAAGGCGCGCGAATTTTTGCTTACCCCGTAAACGACCCAGAGCGTTATGGCGTGGCAGAATTTGATGAAGACGGAAAAGTATTAAGCTTGGAAGAAAAACCAAAACAGCCAAAGTCGCATTATGCGGTACCGGGAATTTATTTTTATGACCATCACGTTTCTGATCTTGCCGCTAACCTAAAACCATCCCCTCGTGGCGAATTGGAAATCACTGATCTAAACCGCGTATATCTTGAAAAAGGCCAATTAACAACAGAAGTATTAGGCCGTGGCTTTGCCTGGTTGGATGCTGGCACTCACGAATCCCTTCTTCAAGCTGGGACATTCATTCAAACCGTGCAGGAACGCCAGGGAATGATGATTTCCTGTCCGGAAGAAATTGCCTATCGAATGGGCTATATAAAAGCCGATCAGCTTGAGGCTTTGGCTATAAAGATGGGCAGTACTCATTACGGCCAGTATCTTCAGCGCCTTGCTTTGGAAAAACTATAATGCGTATTTTGCTTTTGGCAAAGAACGGCCAGTTGGGCTGGGAGTTATGTCGTACGCTGGCCCCTTTGGGCGAGATTACCGCGGTTGATTACCCCGAAATAGACCTTCAAAAACCTGAAAGTGTTTGTGAGATCATTCGAAATAAAAAGCCTGACCTTGTTGTAAATGCTGCTGCTTACACAGCTGTTGATCGGGCTGAGGTGGAGCATGAACTATCTAGAAAAATTAATGCCATTGCCCCTGGAATGTTAGCGGAAGAATGCAAACGTTTGGGCTCGATGTTTATCCACTATTCCACAGATTATGTGTTTGATGGGATGCAGGGAAAGCCATATGTTGAAAGTGACAAACCATCCCCATTAAATATCTATGGACAGGGCAAATTGGAAGGGGAACAACTGATACAGGAAGTTGGCGGCAGTTATCTTATCTTCCGAACAAGTTGGGTTTACAGTTTGAGAGGGCAGGCTGGGTTCATAAGTAAGGTGTTGCAGTGGTCGCGCCAGCAGGAAACATTACGTATGGTGACGGATCAGGTTAGCGGCCCAACCTGGGCCAGAATGTTGGCAGAAGCCACATCGCAAATTGTGGCAAGAGGGCATGATTACGTATCCGAACGCAGCGGGTTATATCATCTCGCAGGTAGCGGATTTGCGAGCCGTTTCGATTGGGCCAAGTTAATACTAAGCCTTGATATGAATCCACAGGAACAAAAAACGAAAGAGTTGCTGCCTGCTTTAACGGCAGATTTCCCCACTCCAGCTGCCCGCCCACTTTTTTCTGCGTTGGATTGTTCCAAATTTGAGGCTGCCTTCAATATGAAACTTCCAGATTGGCGAATCGCTTTACAGCTTGCTATGCAGTAAAATGCATAGGTAATGAAGCAGCAAGTAAAACCCCGGTTAATCTACAATCGAAAACAGCTTTCTACTTTGCTGCTGGCAGGTATTCTTATGCTGTTTTTTTTCCAGGTGAGTACCGGGAGTGCCCAGGAGGGAACCCCATCTCCTGAGCCAGGTACGGCAACGGAAGCACTGTTTACTCCAACAGATTTACCCAATGCCATCGTAACAGAGACAGCCGCCCCCGTCGAAGAAGAAGCGGTTGTTTCATCAGAAGTTACACAGATCCTGATTAAGATATCCAAAAATGCTGGTGTGTATCGGGTTGAGCAAAGGCTCAGCGATTATGGGCGTGTTGTGGTGGTTGAGGAGTTGGAAAAACTGGGAATTATCGTGTTGGAAATTCCATTAGATCAACTCGAAGATAAAATGAAAGAGGTTCAGAACATCTCCGGGGTGGGGAATGTGGAACCCAACTATTCAGTTCACGCGGCAGAGGTGATTCCAAATGATCCAGGCTGGAGTTCTCAATATGGATTAATTGCCATCCGCGCTCCGCAAGGATGGAATATTTCAACAGGCTCAACTGCCGTGACGATTGCGATCGTGGATAGTGGAGTGGATTTGAATCATGCAGATCTGGCTGGCAAAATCACAGCTGGATATGATTTTGTGAATAGCGATAACATCCCGCAGGATGATTATGGACATGGTACACATGTGGCTGGTATTGCTGCGGCAAGCGGGAATAATGGGATAGGGGTTGCAGGTGTTTCGTGGGGTGCGAAGATTATGCCGGTCAAGGTGTTGGATGCTTTTGGCGGGGGAAGTTATGCAAATTTGGCGGCTGGTATCGTATGGGCGGCCGATCATGGTGCACAAGTCATTAATATGAGTTTAGGTGGAGCCTTCCCCTCGGTTACCCTGCAAAGCGCTGTTCTTTATGCGTACAATAAAGGCATACTAATCGTGGCAGCAAGCGGAAATGGCGGAACGAATCAAGTGTTTTATCCGGCTCACTACCCTGAGGTGATGGCCGTTGGCGCTTCCAATGTTACTAACCAACCTGCTTCATTTTCAAACTATGGGTCAGAGGTGGATATTGCTGCGCCGGGCGAAAATATTTATAGTTTGCAGCCCGGTGGATACACTACACTAAGCGGTACTTCAATGTCTACGCCTTTTGTAAGCGGTCTGGCTGCAATTCTTTTTTCTTATACAAGTAACGCCAGTGTGGTGCGTAACGCCATGGAATCCACGGCTTTGGATATTGGCCCCGCTGGTTGGGATTTATTTTCAGGTGCTGGGTTGATCCAAATGGATGCTGCGCTTGCCTATTTAGTACCCGCTACACCAACTGAAGCTGCTTCCGAGAATAAACAGGAAAGTATACATAACTCAAATAACTCAGCCTTGCTTGTTCCCAGCTTGACTCCATCATCCACTGCAACGCATCAAGCTGACCTTATAACTGCCACAACAACCCAAACACCATCCACCCTGATAGTTTCATTTTCACCTACTCCAACTCTTGTGCAATCAATAACCCCTACTAGTACTTTAATGCCAGTGAACCGATCACAAAAATGGAAGATACTTGTATCTCCATATTGTTTGAGCGGTTTCCTGCTTATCCTTGTAGGTCTTTGGGTATGGCAATATGCTCGGCGTCACTCTCGCAGGTTTTAAAGTGTTTAATCATAGTTAACATTTTTCCTGACAAAAATGTACACAAATATCATCTTATCTGTGTTGTATAATCTTTGAGAAGATAATAAAACCTAATTACTTGTGAAATGAGATTTCCATTTGTGTTATTGGGTATTACGTTATTAGTGAGCAGTTGTAAGAGCAGCCACATTGAGCCGACCTTACAAGTTCAACAAACCTTGCCCCAACCAACTGCAGCATTGTTGAGAATCACACCTACACCAGAAGATGAGTCAGCCTCACTTGTGACCACAGATTGGGCTGTTCAATTGGCCCCCGATGTTGATCCGAACGAGTTTGCGCTTGAATATAATGCGGCGAATCTGGGACAGGTCGGTGCTTTGCCAAACATATATTTGTTTCGACGTCCCTGCCCAATTCTTAAGGAAAAAGGTATTGACCCCCTGACGAATGACTTGCGTGTATTATGGTTTGAAGAGCAAATTCCGCATCAACAGAGCCTGCGATCCATAGGCCAGGAAGATCAGGGTTCTATTGGAAATATCTGCAGTAAATGAAAGTTGTAATATTAAGGAGATAAAAATGAAAAGAACGAATAGATCGAACATTCTGGCGCGTATTATTTACCCTTTACTAGTAATGATGCTAATGGTTGGCGCCAGCGGATCACCTACATTTTCGCCAAAACCGCAAAATCCCCCGGATACAAATTTTGTAATTACAGATACCTGGGCTGTAGAAGTGCAGCCCGGAACAGACCCAGACCAGCTTGCCGCTCAAATGGGAGCGAATAACCTTGGGCCAATTGGTTCGTTGCCGAATATGTATTTATTTCAAATCGCCGGCAGTGACAAGCAGACCAGTGCGGCAGCAGATGTGTTTGCTGCAAGTTCACAAGTGCAATGGTATCAACAACAGGTAGCCCGTCAGCAAAGTAAGCGCGCCTTCACTCCTCCCACTGACCCATTGTATGTCCTTCCTCCATATGGTCAGTGGCACTTAACAAATCCTGCTGGCGCATATCCTGGAGGGGCCAATGTTATCAATGCCTGGGCCCTCGGCCCCACAGATGCGGGGTATACAGGCGCTGGTGTAACCATTGGTATCGTGGATGATGGTTTTGAATATACTCATCCAGACCTTTCGGCACACTACGTATCTGGTTCCAGTTATGATTTTAATGGGAGTGACACGAATCCATTTCCAGATGTTTCCAAAGATTTTCATGGAACCGCTGTTGCCGGCGTGGCTGGCGCGAACAGAAATACAACCTGCGGAGTAGGTGTTGCCTATGATGCCAACCTGGCCAGCTTGCGGTTGATTGGTGGGCCTTCCACAGACGCAATGGAGGCAGCAGCGCTTAATTATGCGTATGATACTACGTCTATCTATAATAATAGTTGGGGTCCTGTTGATGATGGTCAGAATTTGACAGCCCCCGGTACCTTGACCTCGCTGGCCTTACAAAATGGAGCGGCGAATGGACGCGGTGGTAAGGGAAATATTTATGTATGGGCGGCCGGTAATGGGCGTGCAGATGGCCCCCTTGTAACAGACCTTATATATGATAACGTCAATTACGATGGTTATGCCAATTCCCGCTTTACCATCGCAGTTGGTGCCGTGGATAGTGACGGTATCCAATCCTATTATAGTGAGCCTGGCGCTGCCATGGTGGTTACCGCGCCCAGCAGCAGTGATGGTGTGGGCCCGAACGGAATCTCTACTACAGACTTAACAACTGCTGATGGCTACAATGCTGGTGATTGTACAACCGGCTTTGGCGGCACCTCTTCCTCTGCCCCAGTGGTATCAGGTGTTGTAGCATTAATGCTTCAGCGTAATCCCAACCTTGGCTGGCGGGATGTGCAAAATATTCTGATTAGAACAGCCTCTAAAAATAATTCCGGTGACAGTGATTGGGATGCGAATCCTGTACTAGCTGGCGTACAAACCAATGGCGCAACTGGAGGTGGTCTTCACGTCAATCATAAATATGGTTTTGGTTTGGTAGATGCCGCCGCCGCAGTCACCATGGCAGACCCGCTTACATATGTTAATTTACCTTCGGCTCCCAATGTTTTTTCGGGGGTTATTCCGGTAAATTTGCCAATTCCGGATGCGGATCTTATTACAGGAGTTTCCAGTACATTCAATGTTACTCAAGATATTACTTTGGAGCATGTTGAGGTTGTATTTAATTCAACGCATGCCTATCGGGGCGATTTGAAGGTTGTGCTGACTGCACCCTCCGGTACTCAAAGCATTCTAGCGGAAGGTCATAATGATTCGGCTGCTAATTACAATTCCTGGAAATTTATGACCGTTCGAGATTGGGGCGAATCATCGCTGGGTAACTGGACGCTTAAAGTCACCGATGTGAAAGGTAATGACGTAGGCAGCTTTGATTCGTGGCAATTGAATTTTTATAAGGAAATTAAGGTTGCCAATATTAATGTTGCCATTGGAGGAGTGAATAAGGGAACGTATTCCCTTTTGCAAGGCAACAGTCAGCGAGTGAGTTATACAGGAGCTAACAACGGGCCAACGAAAATTGTGAGCACGAATGGGGCATCGATTGTTTCATCCACACGGGTGATGTTTGTTAGCCAGAGTTACTCGGAGATGCTGGGCTTTCCCGGCAGCCAGTTGACAAACGAATACTGGTTCCCGGTCTACAATTCAACTGGATTATTGGCCAGCCAGCTGCGCGTGGGGAATGTTGGCGCTCAGAGTACCACCATCACGGTGTACATTGGCAACAATACCGTGCTTGATTCGTTCACGCTCGCGGCTAACTCGGCCATTCGCAAGGAATACACAGGAACCAACAACGGACCGCTGCATGTGGTCAGCAGTGTCACAAACATCATGACGAGCATGCGCTACTTGTATGGCGGAAAAAGTTTCTCGGAAGAATTGGGATTCCCCGGTAACCAGCTGACAACTGAATATTGGTTCCCCTGGTACAACAATGCCGCCATGTATTCAGAACTACGCGTGGCCAATACCGGGAATGCGACAGCCGATGTGACGGTCTACATTGGCAATAATCAGGTATTGGATACCTTTTCGATCAATGTTGGCACAGCCGTCCGTAAGACCTATGCGGTCAATAACGGGCCGCTGCGGGTGGTGACGAGCAGCTCAACCATCCTGCCTTCGATCAGGGTTTTATTCGGTAGTGCGAGCTACTCGGAGATGCTAGGGTTGCCAACGGCCAAGCTAGGCAACGAATACTGGATGCCAGTATACGACAGCGCCACGAACGCTTCACAGATTCGAGTGGGGAACGTGGGGAACCAGTCGACCTTGATTACGATCTATGCAGGAAGTACAAAGCTGGATAGTTTTACACTGTTAGCGGGCGGGGCGATCCGCCAGGTGTATACGGGTACGAATACGGGACCTTTGCATGTGCTCAGCAGTCTAACGAATGTGCTGGTGAGTGTACGTATTCTCTACACCACGGCTGCCTTCCAGAGTTTCTATGAGTTGCTGGGGTATCCAAACAGCCAGCTGGCCACCGATTACTACTTCCCCTGGTATAACAATTATGCGATGGAATCACAGTTGAGATTTGCGACACCATAAGGAAATATATATTATGGTTTAATTTCTATAATTTCCTGCAGAGTTTGTTATAATTCTCTGCAGGAAATTATTTTTTATTAAATTAAAAGGAAAACATTCGCAAGTATTGTGGGCTGCGCTTGGACGGCAGAGCAAGCGCGGATAGGGCGTGTCGAATTTCTCCGGCTGATACCCAGGTTCCTATTTAAAAATAATTCTTATACCAAACTTATTTCCGACCTCTATATACCCCGCGAGTTATGATAGGAATGTGAGATCGGCTTCATAAAAAAGAATTCTCTAAAGTTTGAGAATAAGCAGAGAGTATAGTAAAGTGAATTATATTTTCATAATCGGTTGCGCTCGTTCCGGCACCAGTATCTTAGGTGAACTAATCGCATCGCATCCAGAGGCTAAATACATATTTGAAGCTTCCCATATTTGGGAGTTAGGTGGAATGGGAGAAAATGAGAGTCATCGCCTTACTGCCCAACATGCATCTGAACCTGTTAAAAAACAAATCAGGGAATGGTTTGACAATCAAGCGCAAGGCGGAAACCTTGTCGTGGAAAAAAATCCGCGCAACTCTCTTCGCGTATCTTATGTAAAGAAAATATTCCCAGAAGCAAAATTCATCCACATCGTTCGAGACGGTAGGGATGTTGCATGTTCTTTGGTTCCTGGATGCGGTGGGGTGGAATGGCGTCATCTCAAACCGCCATCCTGGCAGGAGTATTATTTGAAATTTTCCGGCGCAATTCGTTGTGCGCATGTCTGGAAACAAGTTGTGGAAACCACTTTGGGAGACTTGCAAAATGTTCCTCATCTTCAGATTCGATACGAAGATTTGCTGGCTTCTCCACAATTAATCGCCAAAGAGATATTTAATTTCCTGGAAATAGACCTCCACGCTAAAACATTGGAATTTTGCAGCAATATAACCAATAAAACTTCTTCTTCATATCAAGCTAAATTTCAAGATCAGTGGTATCGAAATGATCATAGCATTAGGGTTGGACGCTGGAATGAAAATTTAACCAAGGAAGAAATAAAAGTGATCAATCCCTTACTTAAGCCCTTGCTTACGCAATTAGGCTATCATATCGAATCGCCTCTCCCGGTATTAAAGCACTCTATTAACTTAAAAAGAAAACAGAAAAATGTAAAAAAAAGCAGCAGATTGATTGTGGTGCTTGGAATGCACCGCAGTGGAACAAGTGCCATCACCCGCGGCTTGCAAGTGATGGATGTAGAACTTGGCGACAAATTTCTTCCTCCCCAAGATGATAATGTCACAGGGTTTTGGGAGGATATGGACCTTAACGGACTCAACATTGAAATGCTCAACACACTGAACAGCGACTGGCATTTTATAACTCCAATTCAACAAACCGATGTGGATATATTACGCAAAAATGGATATATCGAACGCGCTGTTGAAATGCTACAGAAAAAAACTTCCGGGGTCGAAGTCTTTGGGTTTAAGGATCCACGTGTGGCAAAACTTCTTCCTTTCTGGAAAGAGGTATTCGCGCATAGCAACCTGAGTGTTAGTTATGTGCTGGCTGTTCGACATCCACGTAGTGTGTGCGAATCCCTTGCAAAGCGTAATGGTTTTGACCCTGAGAAGGGCTATTTGCTATGGCTAAATCATATGATTAGTAGTCTTGTTGGTACAATTGGCGAGCATTGCATAGTAGTAGATTTCGATCGTCTGCTGCAATTTCCGGATAAGGAGTTGAAAAGACTTGCCAAAGGACTTCAACTTAAGATTGACCCCTTCAAGCTTGAGAAATTTAAGACAGAGTTTCTTGATCAGGCATTACGCCACACAGCATACCAAATCAAGGATTTGATGAGTGAAGATGCAATTCCATCACTTGTGCGAGCTGTGTATTTAGAAGTTTTCAATATTACAAGAGATAAGTTGACATTAAATGACCCAGCCTTCAAGAAAAAAATAGGTCAATGGGATAAGGAATTTTTACAGCAAAAATCACCCCTGATACTAGCAGATAAACTTAGCTTAAAGCTAAGCTCAACAAAGCTGAAATTAGAACACTCCATTGCCGAATTAGACCAGTCTCTTTTTGAAAAGGAGCTGATAATAAATAGTAGGGGCTGGAAATTTTTGGAAAAAATACGCCGCGTATTTAAATGGTTCCAATAGGTAACTGCTGAGGAAGATTTGTTCATCTAGCCTTCTGAACAGTTCAAACATAGCGGCTGGATGGTTTCAAAAGAATATTATGGAGAATGATTAAAAGATGAATCCATTAAGTAGTCGCCGAGATAAACTTGTTCATTTTATCTTCCGAGCATTTCAAATATGGAGGCAGGATGGTTTCAAAGGCTTATGGCAGGGGTCGGTTAACAGAATTGCCAGAAATAATACATATATTGCCGAGCTGGCCGATCGGAAGATAATATCGAAAGCTCCTGATGTAAGTATTGTGATCCCTGTGTTTAATGCCCTTTCTCTAACTCAGGAATGCATTCGTAGTATTTTTCGTGAGACACAGAACATTAAATTTGAGATTATTGTTGTGGATAACGCATCCAATGACGGGACGTTAAAATGGTTGCAGGAAGAAAAGAAAAAGCACCCCCATTTTAACGTTTTTAAGATGGATAAAAATATTGGTTTCGGCCCTGCTGTAAATTTCGGGATTCGACAAAGTAATGGGCATTGTATTGTTATTTTGAATAACGATACAATTGTTACTTCAGGATGGTTGAATAATCTTTTGGTTTCACTGGAAAGCGATCCTTTCATTGGAATTGTCAGCCCAGTAACTAACTACGTGGGGGAAGGACCTCAAATTGATGAAAATGCCAGGGATCTAACCCTGAACCTGAGCAATATTGAACAATATGCGAGAAGCATTGCTGATCGTTCGGACCTAATTTATGAGCCTAATCGATTGGTATTCTTTTGTGTGCTTCTTAGGCATGAACTTATTGATAGAATTGGTTATCTGGATGAAGGGTATGAGAAGGGAAACTTTGAAGATGATGACTATTGCTTAAGAGCTCGCATGGCTGGTTATCGCCTTGCAATAGCTAGGAATTCTTTTGTATATCATCATGGAAGTGCAACATTTACAAAAAATAGCATATCTCACACCCGATATATGGAGAGCAATCGCAATCTTTTTTATCGTAAAGCCGGTAGAATAGCCACATCTTCTCATTTCCTTACTCATTGGCCTGCCAAAAAAGACGATATAAGTGTTATTGTCAGAACAAAGGATCGTCCAATCTTATTGAAAAAGGCACTAACAAGTCTTGCAAATCAGACTTTCAGACAATTTGAAGTTGTACTGGTCAACGATGGTGGCGAAGATGTATCCGAAGTTTTAAGTATTTTTGGTCCACAATTCCCTATAACTTATCTGTATAACTCTTCTTCCATTGGGCGTACAGCGGCTGCGAACAAAGCGATTGAACATAGCAGCGGGCGGTGGATTTCTTTTCTTGATGATGACGATGTTATCTATCCCTGGCACTTAGAGTCGCTCTTACAAGCTACCCGGAACAATGATAATAAATTCATCTATAGCGACTATAATCAAGCCCTTTTTTTTGAGTTGGATCGGCATACGCCTGACAAATTGGTCGGCGCTCCATCACGGGATTATCAAAGGAGCAAGTTACTAATCCAAAACTATATACCAATTCATACCTGGTTGCTTGCGAGCGAATGTTTCGGGCAGGTTGGTCTGTTGGATGAGACTCTCGATCGGCTGGAAGACTATGAATTCCTCCTGCGATTGAGCAAACTGTATAATTTCCATCATTTGAAAAAAGTAACTTGTGAATATAGGTATTACCTAAATAGTGCAAATTCAATTTATACAGACAGACAAAAATCCTTAGATGCCTTGCAACATATTTATCAGCTTTATCCTTTTGAAGATACGGATATGATGCTTCTCAGGCAGGAAGTACTTAACACCCTAAAAAACCAGATACAGAGTATAAATGACATTAAGAAAAAATCTGAAACCACTCTCTCAGATGCAGTTGCCATGAGGAGAATCATACGCTTGGTAACAGGAATGTGAAATTTTCTTCCTTCAAAGGTATTCCCACAATCACTGTTTGATATTAGTTAATAGGCCTCTTGCATAAGCGTGCCATAATAGGCACATGCGATACGAAACAATTGAACAACTAAAAGAGCCAGACTTCAAACGGCTGACTGGTGTACAAAACGAGAGACCTTTGAAAAGATGTTGAAAGTGGTCGAAACAGGCTTGCGAGACTTTGGCAGAACCAAATTGAGCCGAGCGGACCAATTGCTGATGACCTTGATGTACTGACGTGAGTATCGAACGGAGTTTTATATCGCCTAATTCTATGGCATCAGTGAGACCACACCATACGAAAAGTGAAAAACACATTAGTGCGTTCAGGAAGTTTCGTCTGCCTGGCAAAAAAAAGTGCTCCAATCGAGCGACGCTGTCTTTGAAGTGGTGCTCGATTGGATGCCAGCGAACTATCTGTTGAGCGTCCACATCTGCCCTCGCGGGCGGTGCCAGGGAAAAAAGCCAAAAACGAAATTACAGTGGCAAGAAGCGCCATACCCAAAAAGCACAGGTGATTGCTGACCGAAAGAGTACCAAAATTGTTGCCACGGCTTTTAGCTGTGGCAACAAACACGATTTTGAATTGTTCAAGGATGATGGTAGTAATTTCTCTGCAAACCTTCGCCTCTTGGCAGATGCTGGCTACAAAGGCTAGCAGAACTGCATGAAAACAGTCAGACGCCTTTCAAGAGATCCAAATTTCATGCTCTGACAAAAAGAGAGAAACAGAGAAATCGTGTCTTGGCTCGGAAGCGGATTTTGATTGAACATATATTCCGTTGATTGAAAGTGTTTCGGATCCTGAGTCAGAGATATCGTAATCGCAGAAAGAGATTTTCCTTGCGATTCAATTTAATTACTGCAATTTACAACCTCGAACTCAATCAAAGCTGACTTTTGCAAGAGGTCTAACAGATAAAATCCGAATGTATAAAAGGTGTGTGACACAATGACAACTCAAACAGCGATAATATTGAATGCCCTGAAGTTTAATTATAGACTCAACGATATAAATGATTTAAATGTAATCAAATAAAAGGCGCGCGTTAAAGTCTCTGGAACATCAAATAAAGAAAATTGAGTCTCAATTTTCTTGCGATGGCATAAGAAACAAAAAATATTGAAAAACAATCAAGTTATTAATAGGAATATAACAAAATGAATAATAATATTCAAAATGAAGGTGCTCAAGAATTTCATTATGTGAGGACAGGACCAGCACTGATAATTGAAATCTTTCTACTATTATCAACTTCTGAATTTTTTTTGGCTTTGTTTTACTATTTTAATTTTTATCAAAGAGCCTGGTGGAGACATCCAGTAAGTTTTTTTGGGGAAATCATTCTTGTTGGTCTCTTTATTTTTACTATTTTACTTGGTTATCTTGGCTACCAATCCCATATCCGCCCTCAAAAAGTAACTGCGATATTGAATAGCTTGACTAAAGGGGTTTTATTTATTCTGATTCTCTGCTTCCTAATGTTGGTTTTAACTATATGTCTGGTACCAATTCTGAAGCCTGAAATTTTTGCACGTACACCTTTTCAAGCCATTAATAAGCATCAATCATTATTATGCTTGATTGTATTGTTTCTTTTTCAAATACTATTTACCCTGGTTTCTATCAAAGCCAAAGGTTTTAACGAGCTGCTCTTGCGCTTTTATCGAAAATACAAAAAAATGATTGGAAAATTATTATCATCAAATTTTCTCCATAAGGTTTTGTGTTTTGGAAAATGGATGGAACAACATGAAAATTTCGCTGCTTCAATTATCTTCACCATATTAATAACACTTTTTTTTGTCCCCACCCTAATTCAGGGGAAACTTCCCCTGAGTACCAGTTATCTTTATCAATTTAGTCCGTGGGCTTCATTTAGAGGGCAATTCAATAATGATATGATTTTCAATAACGTACTCAGCGACGATTACGATTCCGGGATTCCGGCGTTCAATTTTGTTTTTTCAGAAATAAAAAATGGAAAATTTCCTTTTTGGATTCCCTATATAAATGGCGGGGTTCCATATGGCATATTAATGTTTAGTAGCATCTTTTCGTTACACGGTTTGTCCCTTTTGCTAGCAGGTATGAAATGGGGATCTATACTCTATATGTGCCTGAAAATTTACATTGCTGGCATTTCAATTTATGTTTATCTTCGATATCGTCAGTTCGCTCGATCTTCTGCCTTTTTGGGCAGTTTGGTTATGATGTTTTCTTCACACTTAATCGTGAATGGAATGTCAGAAGTTCCTGATGCAGTAATTTATGCCCCAGCCATTCTATACTTTGCAGAGCTTTTCATTTGGGAGAGAAAGTATTGGCAGTTTTTTTGCTTGGTTATTTCTGTAACAGTAACACTTCTTTCGGGTTTCCCATCTGTTATCATGTATACACTGTCGCTTGTCGTGCTATATCTAGCTTATCGAAATTTGATTGAAATCCAGGAACAACCACTTCGTCTGCGAATAGAGAACCTTGCAATTATTTACTTTTCTTTTTTAATCGGAATATTATTATTAACTTTTACATTATTACCCACTTACGAATTTTTTAAGGCCGTAAATATTGGTTACCGAATTGGGCGGGGACCTACAATATTTGAGTGGATTAAAATTGGACGCTTGATTAACCCAAACATATGCGGAAACCCAGTTCGGGGTAATTGGTTTTGTTCATCCAACTACAACGAATCAGCAATCTATGTAGGGCTAATACCGCTAATGCTTATTCCGTTCAGCTTCACCAATAAAAAATATAAATTATCCTCTAGGTTTTTCCTGGCGTCGGCAACATTAATTCTACTAATTGTCTTTGGCGTGGGTTCATTAAATCGTATTGTCGGCAGCCTTCCTGTTTTTAATGCCAATCCAAATACCAGAATGATTGCCTTGCTCCCACTTTGTTTTGCCTTTATTTCTGCAACAGGGATAGATAATTTAACTAGGATAACCAGCAAGAAGGGGTATTGGGCGTTAATTTATTTCGTGCTATTAGGAGTTATTACTTTCTGGGTTTTTGATAATATTTCTTTAACCTCTTCTGGTGGAGCGTTGGAGATGAACTACTACTTCGATCAAAGATTTTTCACAACACTGCTTTTTGTGTGTTATTCCCTCATAATTATGGGTATATTAACCTTCAAAAACAAGGTTTTTACCGCAGTGATTACCACCTTGTTCCTTTTTATAAATTTCACAGAACGTTCCTTTCTTTTAGGTGGTTACCAAGGCTCTAGTTATTCTGGGACTTTTTACCCAGAAACTCCGGCGATAGTTTTTCTAGAATCTAAAATGCCGAAATACGAGCGGACAGTCATTATCGGGCGGGATTTTATACCCAGTTTTCCTTTATATTATTCAATTAATTCTTTAACTGGCCATGCATTTGCAGACGTTGCTTTTAAAAACAATCTGGAACTTATTAATCCAGGCATCTATGGCACTAACCTTCACCTAACCCAACCTCGATTTAGCCCGGCTTTGATTGACCTCCTGTCTCCCTTGCTGGATCTTTATCGAGTTCGCTATATCGTCACATCACCATCAGGCGCTCCAATTTGGTCTGTAAGCGCCGCTGATCAAAGAGAATACAATCAAACATATATACTCAATGTTCTAAATTCATTTGGTCAGTCTGTTACTATTACGAGGAGTGTTTACGTGGATGCATTGGAAATCCGTATTTCGACCTCTGTAGGGGGACCAATTCCAGTAAATTTAAGGATAT
>JAYVUA010000067.1:0-29957 GCA_043788255.1 Anaerolineales bacterium
GGTTCCTTGGCGATAAACTCTTCGGCACGGAATATTCTTTAAAAATATATACTCATCTTGGCGCAGGTGCTTACATTTGCGGCGAAGAGACTGCTTTGCTCGAATCACTCGAAGGCAAGCGTGGACAGCCGCGTGTACGTCCGCCATTCCCGCCTTCGTTCGGCTTATATGGCAAGCCAACCATTATAAACAATGTGGAAACCTTTACTAATGTTCCATTAATTCTTGCTAATGGCGCAGACTGGTACAAGTCCATGGGAACAGCAGATAGCGCCGGTGTGAAGGTCTTCTCGCTTTCCGGTCGCGTTCGCAAGCCCGGTAATTATGAACTTCCCTTTGGAACTACATTCCGCCAGTTGATCTATGAACACGGCGGTGGAATTCAGGAAGGTCGTCCGGTCAAAGCGATTATGCCTGCCGGTGCATCCTCTTCATTGATCGTTGTGGATGATAAAGTTCTCGATACGCCAATGGATTATGCAACTGTCCGCATGCTTGGCGCTGACCTCGGGTCTGCTTCAGTGATCGTGCTGGATGACACTGTCAATTTGGACTGGGTAATTAACAAAACCCTACACTTCTTCAAACATGAGTCTTGCGGCAAATGCACACCTTGTCGTGAAGGCACTTATTGGATGCGAAATATTACAGAGCGCATTCATTCCGGCAGCGGTTCACAAGGTGATGTGGATCTACTTCTCAATGTTGCCAAACAAATGCAGGGCAAATGCCTGTGCGCGCTGGGTGAGTTCTCAACAATGGCTGTGGTTACCGGTATTGAAAGATTTCCGCAGGATTTCAAAAAAGCAGTAAAGGCTTAACGGAGCACGCATGACGAAACAAGTCACGCTTTCAATTAATGGAATAAATGTAACGGTTCCAGATGGGACCTGGGTGGCTGATGCTGCCAAAATGGCAGGGATCGACATCCCTGTTTTTTGCCATCACCCCAAGCTTGAACCAGCCGGTATGTGCCGCATGTGTCTCGTTGAAATTGGACGCCCCATGCTGGACCGCGCTACCGGCCAGGTTTTGATGGAGAATGGCCAGCCCAAGATCCAGTTCATGCCGAAACTTGAAACCGCCTGCACCAATCGCGTTTCAGAAGGCATGGTTGTAATGACCACCACGGAAAAAGCAGTGGATGGTCAGAAGGGTACGGTTGAATTTCTGCTCACTTCACATCCGTTGGATTGTCCCGTCTGCGATAAGGGCGGTGAATGCCCATTGCAAAACTTGACCATGCAATTCGGTCCAGGAAACAGCCGCTTCAACTATGATGAAAAACAGCACCTTGAAAAACAAGTTCCTCTTGGCGAGTTGATCTGGCTTGACCGCGAACGCTGCATCCAATGCGCACGCTGCATCCGCTTTCAGGATGAAGTGGCCGGCGAATCAGTCCTCGGCTTCGATGAGCGTGGACGTACGACACAGATCATTTCAATATCGGACCCCGGATTTGATTCTGTTTTCTCAGGCAACACTACTGATATCTGTCCCGTCGGCGCACTGACCACAGCAGACTTCCGCTTTGGTGCTCGTCCCTGGGAACTTCAGGCACAGGCTTCCATTTGTACACAATGTCCCGTGGGATGCAATACCACTTTAAATACTCGTCGCGAAGCCAAGGCTGGCGGTGATGTTGTTGTTAAGCGAGTCATGCCACGACAGAATGAAGAAGTAAATGAGATCTGGTTGTGTGATAAAGGCCGCTTTGCCTATCACTATACCGAAAGCAAGAAAAGACTGACCAGACCTTTGATTCGCAAGGATGACAAACTGGCGCGGGCTTCATGGGAAGCAGCGACCAAATTTGCCGCAGAGAATTTCTCAAAAGCCAAGAAGGACTTTGTTGTGTTGGCGTCAGGCCGACTTGCAAATGAAGACTTGTTCAACCTCAAATCTCTTGCTGACCACGCAGGTGGAACCGCGATCATGTACTCAGATATGGGCGGCGGTGATATCACCCAGCTTGTAGGTGTGGGACAAGGCACGAATATTGGCAAGATGGGTCAAGGCGATGCCATTCTTGTGGTTGCATCGGATATGTATCAGGAAGCCCCAATCTGGTGGCTGCGTGTGAAGCAGGCTGCTGACCGTGGCGCGACCCTGATCGTAGCTAATCCACGCGCAACCAAGATGGATCGCTTTTCGAAATTCGTCATTCGTTATGCCTACGGTGATGAGATCAAGACCGTTAACGATTTGAGCAACAAAGGCAAAATCGCCGATGAATTTGCAAAAGCGAAGAATGCCATTGTGTTTTACGGAAGTGAAGGGCTTGGCTTGAACGGTTCATCTGGTCTTGCTTCTGCCTGTGCTTCATTGTTGAAAGAGACTGATCATATTGGCAAGCCAAATAATGGTTTGGTCGGAGTATGGCAAAGAGTTAATGATCAAGGCGCATGGGAAGTTGGTTTCCGTCCTGAGCCTGATCTTGAAAAAGCACTTAAGGGCAAGTCAGTTTACATTGTCGGAGCTGATCCTGTGGGGGATGACCCTGCCTTGGCCAAAGCACTTAAGGGTGCCAAGTTCGTGGCTGTGCAGGATATTCTTGAAACAGCCACAACCGAAATTGCAGATGTAGTCTTGCCTGCGCAGGCCTATACAGAACGCGAAGGAACCTTCACATCAGGTGAGCGCCGCGTACAGCGTTTCTATGCTGCAGTTCCCGTGACAGGCGATGCGAAACCTGACTTTGCCATTACATCCCAGGTTGCCAGGCAAATGGGAGTGATTCTGGAAGGGTCGTCTGTTTCTGTGGTGTTCGATATTTTGGCGAGCTCACTTGAAGCCTTTATGGATTTGAGTTATGAAAAACTTGCCGAAGTACATGGTCAATGGCCGATCGTTGGGCGCGGTGACTTGTATTATGGCGGCACAACTTATGAAAACACACAGGGCTTGGGTGTGCAACTCGCCCCGACCGCTCAGGCTGGAGAAACGGTACGCATTCCAAAGGTCAGGAAAGAAGCGGCTCTTCGTCCAAAAGAAAAAGAATTGCTGGCTGTGCCCGTCACTAAATTGTATGACCGCGGCGTGACAGCCGCAGGTCCCGCGCAGCTGCTGGATGGACGGATCGGCGAAGCGACAGTTACTTTACATTCATCCGCTGCAAAGAAACTGGGCGTGGAAGAGGGTGCGCGTGCGAAGATCAGTTTTGAAGGTGTCAACGCTGAAGTGATTGTAAAGATAGACGATACGATCTCTGCGGGAGTGGCGCTGGTGCCGCGTAGTATGGGCATTGCGATCCGCGAACCTGTTGTAGCGAGCGTCCTAATGCAAAGCGCAGGGAAGGTGAAGTGATATGGATTGGACTAACTGGCTTGAATGGGTAATAAAAGGATTTGTGCTCTGCCTGATTTTGTTGACCGGCTTTGCATATTTGACCTTGTATGAACGCCGCGCATTGGCTCGTATGCAGGTACGTGTTGGCCCGAATCGTGCTGGACCTCAGGGACTGCTTCAGCCAATCGCAGATGCGGTTAAATTGATCTTTAAGGAAGAGTTCACACCCAACCGTGTTTATAAAGTTGTGTTCATTCTCGCGCCTGTATTAACTGTTGTGCCTTCACTTGTGCTTGCGGCAGTCATTCCGCTGGGAACATCCTTTAGCTTGTTTGGCCGTGTCATCACTTTATATGTTTCAAATGTAAGCGTGGGCATTTTGTACATTATGTCGATTGCCTCGATTGCGGTGTATGGCATTGTGCTGGCGGGTTGGTCGAGTAATAACAAATATGCCATGTTGGGCGGCATCCGCTCTTCGGCACAAATGATCTCCTACGAACTGTCGCTTGGGTTGTCTTTTGCAGTTGCCATTGTGTTGGGCAACTCGATGAATTTGCTCGATATCGTGAATGCACAAAAAGGGATGTGGTTCGTAGTCATTCAGCCTGTGGGCGCATTGATCTTTTGGATCGCGACGCTGGCAGAAGTGAACCGCGCGCCCTTCGACATGCCCGAAGCCGAACAGGAATTAACCGCGGGTTATCACTCGGAATATTCAGGAATGAAGTTTGCCTTGTTCTTTATGGCTGAATATCAAAAGATGATCGTAATCTGTATGATCATGGCAACTTTATTTTTTGGCGGTTTCCTTGGCCCAGGTGTGGATAAATACCCCTTGCTTGGACCTGTGTATTTATTTGGTAAAGTATTCTTCCTGTTATTTGCGATGATCTGGGTGCGTGCCACCTGGCCGCGCATTCGTTATGACCGTTTGATGTCTTTTGGCTGGAAGATTTTATTGCCTCTTTCCCTGGTGGTGGTTTTCATCACTGCTACAGGAATTTTATTAGCGCAGGAATTAAATAATCAAATATATTTTTGGAGCATTCCCGTCCTTTCCATTATTAGTGCTGTTGTGGCGGTGTTGTTCATTTATCGTGATCTGAGGAGAAAATCCCATGGGCGTATTTAGTCCCGTTATCGAACTTGGACGTGGTCTCGCTGAGACACTCCGTTCTTTCTTGTTTGAGCCGACTGTAACTCATCAATATCCTGAAGAAAAACGGCAGGTGAGTCCGCGCTTTCGAGGCCGCCACGTTTTGAAGCGTTATGACAATGGCCTTGAAAAATGTATTGGATGTTCGCTCTGCGCAGCGGCCTGCCCTGCAGACGCGATCTTCGTCGAGGCATCTGAAAACACTGACGAAAAGCGCTTCTCCCCTGGACAACGATTTGCTTCCACCTACGAAATCAATATGCTACGCTGTATCTATTGCGGCTTCTGCGAAGATGCCTGCCCGACCGAAGCCATTGTTTTAGGTGACAACTATGAACTGTCGTTTACAGACCGCCGTCAGGCTGTTTACACCAAAGATACATTACTTGAACCTGTTGCAAATGCAGATATGCTCACTCCCCGCAAAGTGGATGCGGGTGTCTTTACTCGTTCGGTGCCAGAAATGAAGGACTCAACTGATTAACGATTTTGATTTGCGTCAATCGTCAATCAGAAATCGTAAATCGGAAATGAATTGCTTATGAACTCTGACCTGATTGTTTTCCTCGTTCTTTCTCTTGTTGCCGTATCCAGCGCGTTGGGCATGATCTCCAGCCGTAACGCGGTCTATTCGGCATTGTTCCTCGTGCTAAATTTTGTCACGGTGGCTGTCTTCTATCTTTTGCTGGGCGCGCCATTCATTGCCATGTCCCAGATCACGGTGTATGCAGGTGCAATTATGGTCTTGTTCCTGTTCGTGATCATGCTGCTCGGCGCTGAAAATATCACCTCGGCAAATGCTCTCCCCTGGCAAAGACCTCTCGCGATATCACTCGCGGTGATTCTGGTTGTTGAAGCAACCTACCTTGTTTTTGGGCGCACAGGATTAAGCGCGGTGATAACCGCTCCTGATGCTTCCTTGAATTCAATGGATAGTTTGCGGGCCATGGCGATGACTTTGTTCAATCAATTCTTATTGCCGTTTGAAATCACATCCATTTTGCTGCTGGTCGCGATGGTGGGTGCGATTGTGATCGCGAAACAGGAAAAGGTAGGGCAGAAATAATGGTTCCAGTAGATTATTACATTATTCTTTCGGCGATCTTGTTCACCATCGGCGCGCTCGGCGTGTTGATCCGCCGTAACCCGTTGATCATTTTTATGTCCATTGAGTTGATGTTAAACGCGGGCAACCTTGCTTTCGTGGCTTTTTCAAACATGCATAAAAGTTTCAACGGTCAGATCTTTGTGTTTTTCGTCATCGCAGTCGCCGCCGCGGAAGTAGCCGTCGGACTTGCTTTGATCGTTGAAATTTTCAAAACCAAGAAGAACATCAATATTGATGAGATGAATTCTTTGAAAGGATAATATTAGGTAATCAGGTAATTGGTTTGCCCCTAATCCCTAGTTACCTAATTCCTGGAGACTTTTATGCACTTAAGCGAAACAATTAATTCAGGATTTTTCTTTCTCGCCCCGTGGCTGGTCTTCGCGCCTTTAACTGGCTTGCTGATCAATTTGATCTTTGGCAGACGTTGGAGTGAAAAGACAGTCGGCACAGTAGCGAGCCTTGCATCTGGAGCGGCATTTGTCGTTTCGGTGCTTTTGGCCTATTCGGTCTCGATCAATCACGGAGAAGTGGTGCGCTGGCGTCTGGCTGAATGGATCCATATCGGCGCGCTCAACCTCGATTGGACCTTCCGCATGGACTCGCTCTCGACCACGATGATGCTGGTTGTTTCGGGTGTCGGCACGCTCATCCATATCTATGCTATTGGATACATGCACGAGGATGTGCGCTTCAAGCATGATGAAGGCCGCTTCAACCGTTTCTTTATTTTCCTGAACCTGTTCATCGCGGCGATGATGATCCTCGTCAGCGGCGACTCGTACATGATGCTCTTCGTCGGCTGGGAGGGCGTGGGACTTTGCTCCTTCCTGCTGATCGGTTTCTGGTACGAGATGGATACGCTTGGGCGTCCTTCCTGGGCTAATTCGAATGCAGCCAAAAAAGCATTTATTGTCAACCGTGTTGGTGACTTTGGCTTCCTGATCGCTGGCTTTTTGATGTTCTGGCATCTCGGTTCATTCCAATTTGATGCAGTTTTCAAAGCCGCTCCCGCGATTGCAGAATCTACATCATGGGTGATCGTGGCGATTACGTTGTTTATGCTCGTGGGCGTTGCAGGTAAATCCGCACAAATTCCGCTGTATGTTTGGCTGCCAGATGCGATGGCTGGCCCAACCCCTGTCTCTGCATTGATCCATGCTGCAACGATGGTGACTGCGGGCGTGTATCTCGTCACAAGGTCTGCTCCGCTTTATACATTGGTTCCACAGGCGCAGTATGTCGTGGCAATGACAGGTGCGGTCACAGCATTGTTCGCCGCGACAATTGCTGTTGGTCAATACGATATAAAGAAAGTTTTGGCATACTCCACTATTTCACAACTAGGTTTCATGGTCGCAGCTGTAGGAATGGGCGCGTATGTAGGCGGGATGTTCCATCTCATTACACATGCATTCTTCAAGGCTTTGTTATTCCTCTCCGCTGGTTCAGTCATTCTCGGTATGGAGCGTGGACATCATCATCTGGCTCACGCGCACGCTGCGCGTGATGAAAAGCCAAAAGGAAAAGAAAGTAAGCCTGCCCTGAGCAAGGTCGAAGGGAAGAAAGAAGAAAAAAATCACGGTCACGATAGTCATGGTGAAGAACACGGCGAAGTATTCGACCCCGGTGATATGCGCAACATGGGCGGACTTCGCAAAACCATGCCTGTCACGTTTTGGCTTTATATGATCGGCACTCTCGCACTCGCTGGGATTGTTCCATTCGCGGGCTTTTGGTCCAAGGATGAAATTCTTCTGGATGCGAGCCTGCATTATCCAGGTGTTTATTGGTTATTGACCATTGCTGCGTTCTTAACTGCTTTCTACATGGGGCGTCAAATTTGGATGGTTTTCTTCGGAACGCCTCGTCATGAAGCCGCCGCACATGCAGAAGAAAGCCCAAAGGTGATAACCGTGCCGCTTATGGTCCTCGCAGCTTTATCGGTTCTGGGTGGTGCGCTGAATCTTCCCTTTGAAGGTTTTCACAACCTTGGCCACTGGTTGGGATATACACTCGGCGAAGTCGAATCCCTTTCGCTTGATTGGAAAGTCGCGGGCATTTCCACTGTTCTCGCTCTCTCCGCTATTTTTATCTCATGGCTTATCTATGGACGCAATCCGCTCAAGGCTGGTCAGGTGGACCCGCTTAAGAAACCGCTCGGCCCGATTTTCATTGGTATGGAAAGTAAATGGCTCATAGATGAAATTTATCAAGCCATCATCATTACACCATTTACGAAATTATCTTATTTCCTGGCAGATGTAATTGACTGGCGCTTCTGGCATGACTTTGTGCATGATACGATTATTCTGGGAACTTACAACTGGATCAGCGAAATTGCGTTGAACGAATATTCCGATCAAAAAGGTATTGACGCTTTCGCAAATTGGCTGGGCACAGCAACTCAATCAGTATCGGCGACCCTGCGCAAGGTCCAGAACGGATTCGTGCGCTCGTACGCGCTGTCTGTCATGTTGGGCGTCGTCGCAATTTTAGGATATCTTATATTTAAATAAGTCAAAGGTTGTACTTTTGACCTTCGACGATTTTGCACTTGAGGATAGAACATGGAATTTCTCTTACAACCTCTTACTCTTTTGACCTTCTTCCCGCTCGTGGGCGTGCTCGTGCTTCTCTTCATGAATTCTGAAGCAAAGACCGCCATCCGTTGGGTTGCAATGGTCACCACCCTGATCACGTTTGGCATATCGCTTTGGGTGTTGACTCTCTTTACTGCATCCAACCCTGATCTGCAACTGGAAGCCAAATATCCGTGGATACAGGTGGCGGGATGGAACATTTATTATTATCTCGCCGTGGATGGGTTGAGTATTTTGCTCGTCCTGCTGACCGCCTTTCTGACACCGATCTCCATCTTGTCCACATGGACAGCTGTGGAAGACCGCGTGAAGGACTTCATGATCTTCTTCCTTCTATTGGAAGTGGGCATGATGGGCGTGTTTCTCGCGCAAGATCTGTTCATGTTCTACATCTTTTGGGAATTCACCCTCGTGCCGATGTACTTCCTGATCGGCTTGTGGGGCGGACCGCGCCGTATTTATGCGGCGGTTAAGTTCTTCCTTTACACGATGGCTGGCTCCATTTTGATGTTGGTTGCGATTCTGTTCCTGGGTATCCAGACAAGCACATTCAACATTCCCGATATGCTCAAAGTTTTACCTGGGTTTTATTCATCAGGTGCGATCACTGCCGGGACTCAGATGTTGCTCTTTATTGCATTTGCTGCTGCCTTTGCCATCAAAGTGCCAATGTGGCCTTTGCATTCCTGGTTACCCGATGCCCACGTGGAAGCGCCGACAGCAGGTTCTGTGATTCTTGCTGGTGTTCTGCTCAAGATGGGTACTTATGGTTTCCTAAGATTCAATATTCAACTTTTCCCACAAGCGACTGTCCAAGCTGCCCCGTGGATCGCGCTTCTTGCGACCATCGGCATTATCTATGGCGCGGCGGTTTCGTATGCACAGGCAGATGTGAAGAAACTGGTTGCATATTCATCTGTGAGTCACTTAGGCTTTGTAATGCTTGGTTTATTTGCATTGAATAAAGAAGGTGTATCAGGCGCGATTTTGCAAATGATCAATCACGGCTTAAGCACAGGCGCGTTATTCCTTCTCATTGGTATGGTCTACGAACAGACTCACACCCGTGAGATCAAGGTCTATGGTGGTTTATGGAAAGTGATGCCGATCTTCGGCACGGTCATGCTGATCTCATCGCTTTCATCCATGGGCTTGCCTGGGCTCAATGGTTTCGTCGGTGAATTCACCATTTTGTTGGGTGCATTCGGCTCGAAGGCGATTGGCAGCCCCTGGTTCGCTGGGATTTCCGCCATCGGCGTCATCATGGCTGCGGTTTACATTCTTTACATGTTCCAGAAAATGTTCCTTGGCCCTGCTGGCGAGATCACACAGCATCACGAACTCAAAGATCTTAACTGGCGCGAGATTCTCACTGTTGCTCCCTTGTTGGTCTTCATGTTCTGGATCGGCCTTTATCCTGCACCTTTCTTTAATCTAATCGCTCCCGCCGTGGAGAAATTACTTTCAGCGATCCACTAAACGCTGATTCTGAAGAGCTGATCGCTATGATGCAACCTGAATATAAAGATTATTACACGCTCCTCCCGCTGATCATCCTGGTCGCATGGGCTTGTGTGCTTTTGATCGTTGATCTCTTCATTCCGAAGGATCGCAAAGGCATCACTGGTTTCCTCGCTGCGACGGGGTTGGCAATTACATTGGGCTTTACCATTACACAGATTGGACATCAAAGCACAGGCTTCAACAACATGGTTGTGCTGGATGGTTTCTCAACCTTTGTCAACGTGTTGATCCTCGTCAGTGGTTTGCTTGGGATTTCCCTTGCTTATGGATATGTCAAACGCATGGGCATTGAGCGCGGCGAATACTACACTTTGTTGCTCTTCAGCGTGACGGGAATGATGCTCATGGCGCAAGCCGCAGATCTCATCATTGTTTTCCTCGCCTTGGAATTGCTGTCTATTCCGCTTTATGTGCTGGCTGCATTTGCACGCCCCAACTTGCAATCTGAAGAAGCGGGCGTTAAATATTTTCTGCTCGGCGCATTCGCCACTGGATTTGTTGTCTACGGGACTGCCTTGGTCTTTGGTGCAACGGGGACCACATCCTTGAGCGGTATCTTCACTTCCGCCTCAAACGGGACCTCAAGCCTGCTCCTGACCATTGGGGCAGCTCTCATCCTTGTCGGTTTTAGCTTCAAGGTCGCGGCCGTTCCCTTCCACATGTGGACTCCTGACGTGTATCAAGGCTCACCGACAGCAGTTACTGCCTTCATGTCTTCAGGTGCGAAGATTGCAGGTTTCGCCGCCTTGTTACGCGTATTCGCCACTGCCTTCCCGTCTCTCTCTCCAGATATCACAGGCATTCTTTGGGCGTTAGCTGCATTGACTATGATCGTTGGTAACCTGACAGCCATCTCTCAGACCAACATCAAACGCATGCTCGCATATTCCAGCATTGCACACGCAGGCTACATCCTGATGGCTTTTGTGCCTTATGGCAATAAAGATGTCGTATCTATTTCTGTTGCAGCGGGATTGTTCTATCTCGTCACGTACGTTGTTACCAACTTCGGTACCTGGGCGGTTGTGATTGCACTTGAAAAAGCCGAAGGCAAGGGACTTGAAATCAGCGACTATGCAGGCATCGCCCGTAAATATCCCGCCCTCGCCGCCGCCATGACCGTGTTCATGCTCTCCTTCATTGGATTTCCTCCTACTTTGGGAATGGTCGGTAAATTCTACTTATTCCGTGCAGTCATTGCAGGCGGGTATCCAGGTCTCGCCATCATTGGCGTGGCGACCTCGCTGGTCTCAGCATATTACTACCTGCGTGTCGTGGTCAACATGTACATGCGCGAAGGGGACCCCGTTGTTGAACAAGAATCATGGTTGAGCTTTACAACGATGTTTACTGCAATCGCTACCGTTGCGCTGAGTTTTGTCCCACAGTGGCTGTTCCTGTTGGCGAGTACGGCAGTGTTTCGGTTGTTTTAGGCTTTAGTTTCGTTTATTCAATAGCGATGATCCGAATGTCCCGACGTTTTTGAGAAATAAAAGATAACTTTTAAAAATTAGGCCCTAAAGGTTTCGCGAAATTTTTAGGGCCTTTTTATTTTAAGGGCAATTGAATATGCAATGCTATAATTGACCAACTCTGAACAGGGGCAAAAACAATATGCCAGCACCTGAGATCATTCACCAGCTTGTAAAACGTTTTGACGAACACCGTGATACGTATCGTTCTGGGAAATACAACGAGACTCAGTTGCGGCGCGAGTTTTTAGGCCCATTCTTTGAAGCGCTCGGCTGGGACGTGTTCAACAAAGGCGGCTGGCCGAGATGTATAAGGATGTCATTCATGAAGACAGCCTTGAAATTAAAGGCGAGAATAAAGAGCCCGATTATGCCTTTCAGATTGGGGGATAACGCAAGTTTTTTGTGAAAGCCAAGAAGCCAGTGTCAAGTACCCATTATACATACCAAAATGGCTTTTCCAAGGTCAGCAAAACCTTAACGCGAATTTTGCGAAAAAGGCGAAAAAGCACGAATTTTTATTTTTTTGCGAACACACCTGCACTGGCGTGCGGCGCAAGTGTTCGCTCCATTTGTGCCTTTCGCGTTAAGCCTGCGCCTTAAAATCAGAAACCTGTCAAGCGACCTTGGAAAAGCCATGATACATACCAATGATAAGTAGAAAAATCAGGCAGATTGATTACATCTTTGCTTAACCGACAGGCAGTGACTTCAAACTTCGGATTTTGTTCATGTTTTCTTTTCGCTTACCCTTTTCCCGCCTCCGTTTAGGAGGTGTTTAGGGATTAGGCGAAATTTATGATTTAACTAAAGCGACTTAATAGGGGGCGTTTATATCAACTTCCTTGTAATGTTAATTTACCCTGTTTGTACATGCTAATATGGATTTACTCCGTGTAAATTTATATTAGCATGTGTCATTCTCGCCAGAGTCGATGGATTCTGTTCAGAATGAGTAAGAGTTGTCTTCTTAGCGAAACTGATTAAGTAAAATGAATAAAAAACTATTTTTAATATTAGGAGTATCCTTTTTGTTGTCAGCATGCGGTTTGAGATCTTTTCCACCGCGGATGCCTGCAGTAACCGTTACTCCTATTTCTCAATCTGAAACCTACGATATTCCCTCCGGCGTGAGTAACAGCTTTGGAGTCCATCCATCTTATTTTCCACTAAAAGCACACAATTTCATATATTCTCCGCCAGTGCCTTTGCCCAAGCCATCTGCGCCGACGCCGGTATTTCAGGGGCCAAATGAAGTATTAGTGCCTATTCTTCTATACCATCGCATTGATGTGTCTGAGATCGACAGTCAATACTATGTATCTCCTGAAAAATTTGAAGAGCAAATGAAGTTGTTGCGAGACTGGGGGTACACCACCATTACAACCAGACTGCTGGTGAAGGCGATTGCCGAAGGAGCAAACCTTCCTCAGCATCCGATATTAATTACATTTGATGATGGGCATTTAAACAACTACACAACAGCATTCCCCATTATGAAAAAATATGGATTTACAGGTATTGTATATATTGTGGGCGGGTACATGGGAACCCCCGAATATATGAATGTTGACCAGATCAGAGAAATGGCAAAAGGGGGGTGGGAGGTAGGCAGCCACACCATGCGCCACCTGGACTTAACTTCACTCGACCCGGAACAACAGCAATACGAAATTTTTGAATCACGCAGGTTTTTAGAAAGCGAAATTGGCGTGCCTGTACTCACATTTTCTTATCCATTTGGTGTGACTAATAGAACAGTTATTAATATGGCTTACTCAGCCGGCTATATTGCCGCAATGGGACTTGGTTATACTCATGATCAAGGCACATCAAACCTTTTCACTTTACAGCGTCGTGATATAAATGGTACTCGCGATCTTAAGTCTTTTGCGTCATTCCTGCCATGGCAAGGTGACCTGGTTTATTTGTCCGAGAATATACCCGTTTCATCTTCCACTAGCGTATCGCCTGTGGCGATCATTGTCCCCCAAACCTTAGTAGAACCACACCAAGAAGTACCAGCACACCACCAACCAATTGAATTGGATTCAATACCTCGCTCAGAAAAAGATACGACCATATTGCCGTAAAAGCAGGTTCAAGTGTTGCAATTAAATTTGAAGTAGTGGGGGAAAGATAGCGGATGCTTAAGGTGTATAGCCCAAAACCACCAAGAGTTGGGGCAACTCCAAGGAAGAAAAGAATCCCCCATCCATTAAATGAGTTTCCGAGCCAAAGCATATCTGAAAATGGCGCTTTGCCTGTGACAAATAGGTCATTCCCAAAGTTGAAAAACAATAAAAATATACTTGCCCATAAAAAACTGTAAAGCAACGCAGTCCACGAATCGATTTTCGTGTCTGAGGCATGCTTGCCTTCCAGATTGTAGATGGCGAACAACAGACCAGAGAGCAGCCCGAAAATAATGCCCAGGGGATTTAGATTCCATACCGATGGGCTGTATGCGCCCGCTACAAGAATAATTCCAGCCAGACTTAGAAGAATGGAAAGTATTTTTATTTGACTAAACTTTTCTTTTAAAATAACGCGGCTTAAAATCGCGGTCATTGCGGGAGAACTGAAAGCCATCACAGTTGCTACTGCTGCTCCATTGTAGTGAACTGAGAATGTCCACAATGAGTTGAAGACTGCCAGAGTGAGTCCGTAAAAAACCATAAAGGGCCAATGCGAACGGGCAAGATGAAACCGTGCCCGACTGAATATGAGCAGGCCGACTACCATACCAAATGAAACAAACAAATCCCGCCAGAAGGCGAGTACGAGGGATGGGAGGGAATATGTTTTGCCAAGGTAGCTAATGAATGGGCCTGTTGTTGACCATAGTACAGTGGCAACAAGTGCGATGATAAATCCCTGCGAAGATCTGGATTGCTGTTTCATAATTTCGATGTCCTTTGCAAAATAAAAACCCCGCAATATGCAGGGTCAAGGGGAGTGCCCCCACGGGAATTCGAATCCCGGTTTAAGCCTTGAGAGGGCTTCGTCCTGGGCCACTAGACGATGGGGGCGTGCTTTTTTGAAGCGGGTTGCATTGTATCACTGCAAATTTTACCCGTCAACAATGAAGACAAGAATTTCTTTTGGGCCGTGCACGCCGATGGTTAATGTCATTTCGATATCTGCGGTGCGTGAGGGTCCCGTGATGAAAACCGCCGCGCTTGTACCCTTCACCAAGTGCATTGCATCGGGCAGCGAAGGCAGGATATTGGATGATTTCAAGACTGCGATATGAATTTCTGGAAGCAGCGACGCCTTGAGTGGATCGCCCACTTCATCCACGATCAAAATGGACCCGCTATCTGCCAGCCCGCAAATGGCATTTGTCACCCCGACAAGGATTTGGTCATCAGGCGCGTCTGTGAATTCGATGTTTGCTTCTCTTAAAAGTTTTTCATCAAGTGTCTTCGGTTCAAGGTGGATTTTATTGATATTTTTTGTTTTTAGAAAACCAATAATTGCTTGTGTTGGATTTTTTGTTATGTTTGCATGCCCGCCAAGCGTAGTAAGTTCATTGGCGAATTGTTCAACTCTATCTTGGAATGCGGGAACTTGTTCCTGTATTTTTGTTCGAATATTATTTTGGATAATTCCTTTATTGTGTGTTCCCGACGGCAAACCGTTGGATTTCATAAAGCTATCTCTAAATGTTTTCCCAACAAAACGCGGAAAATCCTTACTATAGCCCCAGCCTGTAAATGCGGGCAGACGAATCCACTGCGAGAAGGGGGAAAGGAGAAAAGTTCCCAGCGCCGCGAATTTTTGTGACGCCGCATACAGCTTTGGGTGAGTCGCGATGCGGGCGAACAGTTGCAGGAAAATCTTTGTCGAGGGTGAAAGTCCAGCACCTTCTTTCTTATTTCCTTCTTTCGTTGCCTGCCCCGCTCTCACACGAGTTAGTAATTTCGGCAGATCAATATCCACAGGGCAGGCATCTTTGCATGCACCGCATAAGGATGATGCTTGCGCGAGTTGGACATAGTTTTCTCCGAGCAAGCCTGGCGAAATGACCGAGCCAATTGGACCTGGATACGGCGCGATGGAAAGGTCATTGCCGATGTAAGCATGGCCGCTAAGTTCACGAAAAACTGGACAGGCATTCAGGCATGCGCCGCAGCGGATGCAAAGCAAAGCTTCTTTGAGCGGAGAATTTCTTAAGCGTGTACGTCCATTATCAAGCAGGATGATATGACGTTGTTGATTTGGAAAAGGTTTGTGAAGCAGTTGAGTATAGACCGTGAGTTTTTGCCCCGTTGCAGAACGTGGCAGCAGGGAAAGCATGAGTGCGAGATCGTCGAGATTTGGGACGATGCGCTCCATGCCCATTAGCGCAATGTGAACAGGCGGAAGTGTGGTGACCATACGTCCATTGCCTTCGTTGGTGATGATGCAGAGTGCGCCTGTTTCTGCCACACCAAAGTTGACTCCACTGATGCCGATATCGGCCCTGAGAAAAACTTCACGCAGAACTTTGCGCGCGGTGGCAGTGAGGGTGGGAATATCTGTTGTGTAGGGAATGCCGAGTTTTTCGTGGAAGAGTTCTGCGACCTGTTCTTTGCGTAAATGAGCCGCGGGTGTAATGATATGACTGGGTTTTTCATGACGCAACTGTACAATGTATTCGCCAAGGTCAGTTTCGACGACCTGGATGCCTTCTTTTTCAAGTGCGTGATTCAATTCAATTTCTTCAGAGACCATGCTCTTGGATTTTGCGATTAAAACTTCTGGAGTGTGACGGCTTGCCGTCGCACTTGCGGGAGCAAGCTCCCGTACTCCAGAAATACCCAACACAATTTGAATCGCTTCGGCAGCATCTTTCGCATGATGAACTACGACTCCGTTCTTTTCATTATTTGCAATGAAGTGCGCGAGGTATTCATCGAGGTGATCTATCACATCCGCGCGGACAGTGCGCGCGCGTTGGCGTCTCTCGCGCCAATCGGGAATCGATTCAAATGCGAGGGCGCGTCCTTTTAGACGGCGTTCGGTGTTATTGTCCAACGCGGTCTGCAGGTTTTCGTTATTGAGCGATTCTTGAATTCTTTGGCGGAAGGATGTTGTACTCATTTTTTATCTGGAGATTTTATTCCGATATATAATCCGCGCCCATCTACGCCAAAGGGATCATGGATTACTTTCAAGTTTGCTGAACGAAACGAATCAAGATATTCTTTTTTTGTAAAGAGTCCCATTTCAAGTATTTCACTATCGCGTTCTATCCCTTTTGACGTCCCAATCAGATATTGAAATTCAAGAATGGAGAGGCTGCCTTTCTGTGAACTATGGCTCAAGCGAACGATCTTTGAATTAGATTTATTGACCTCGGTGGTAAAGACCCGCCCTGGATGCCATTGACTTGGAGTAAACCACGGCTCGACCAATAAAATACCTCCTGGGAGCAGATGCCGGGTCATGTTCTTTATCGTTTTTTGCAAGCGTGCTTTTGTTTTGACATAACCAATTGCGCTGAACAGGCACACAATGATATCGAATTTACTCTTCAATTCGAAATTTACCATGTCGCCTTGCTGAAACCGAATCTTGGGATAATTCTTTCGGGCAACAGATAACATTCTCGGGTCAATATCCAAGCCTTCAACTTGATAATATTTGCTGAGCAGGTTTGCATGGATACCTGTCCCACAGCCCACATCCAGTAATTTACTGCCCTTGGACAGTTTGTATTTTTGAATAAATTTGCGAGTCTTGCTTGCTTCTGCAGGATAGTCCTTTCCCATGGAAGCATAAATTTCATCATAGTATTTTTGCGATTTTGAATACATCTCTACCTCTGGTTTAGAACTTCCGCAATATGAACAACTCTTTGTTTTTTCTTCTGTCGATTTAATCCACCTGCAATGTGCATGAGACAGCCTGCATCGGTGACAACCAGAGTGGGGGATTGAGTCACTTCCAAGTTGCTGATCTTACGCTTCAACCATTCTGCGGATAATTCAGGATGCTCCACAGACATGATGCCGCCAAAGCCGCAGCATTCTTCGGCATGCGGCAAATCCACGAGCGTTGCGCCTTTGACATTTGCCAATAATTCGCGTGGTTGCTTATCCACATTAATTCCGCGCAAAGTGTGACAGGATGGATGGTAGGTCAGCAAACCGTCCCATTTTGCATCGACATTGGTCACGCCTAATTTATCGACGAGATACTCTGCGAATTCGTAAGTTCGTGCAGCTAATGCCTTCGCGCGTGGATACCAGATTGAATTGCCTTCAAATAATTCTGGATAATTATGCCTGAACATGTGTGTGCATGAACCAGAGGGCGTGACAATATCGCCTTTTGTATTTTCAAAAACTTTGATCGTATGTTCTGCAATCGCACGCGCATCTTTGCGGAGCCCCGCGTTGAATTGCGGCTGTCCGCAGCAGGTTTGGTCGCGGGCGAAATCCATGTCAATGCCGAGGCGCTGGAGAATATCCACGACGGCTTCACCAGTTTTCGGGAAGAATGAATCGGTGAGACAGGTGATGAAGAGTTGGACTTGAGTCATGAGTCCATTTTAATCCCGAATACAATCCGCAGATTAAGCAGATAAATTTACGAATCCAAAAATCCCGATTTTTCATTTTTACGGTATCATTTCCCGCTATGGAATTCTTAACCAAACCCTCTCAAAAATTTGACCTGCCCAAGCGCGTTATGCGCCTCGGCGAATTAGCCTACAACCTGTGGTGGACGTGGCAGCCTGAAGCTGCTCGTCTCTTTGGAAAACTCGATTATGCCTTGTGGGAACGTCTTGGACATAACCCAATTCGTTTGCTGCAAGAGATCAGTCATGGTCGTTTGGTTCAAGCTTCGAAAGATAAAGATTATCTCGCATTGTATGATTCTCTTTTCGAAAGCTTTGATTTGTATTTCACCAAACCATCATGGACGCAAAAGGCGCATCCTGAATTTAATAAAAAGCCTGTTGCGTATTTTTCAATGGAATTTGGATTGCATGAAACACTTCCCATTTATTCGGGCGGACTTGGTGTGTTGGCGGGTGACCATCTAAAAGAATCGTCTGATCTCGGCCTGCCACTCATTGCTGTTGGATTCATGTATGGCCAGGGATATTTCTCACAGCGCATCAGTGAAGATGGCTGGCAGGAAGCCATTAATAATCCGCTAACTTTTGAGCATCTTCCTGTTACGCTTGTCACTAAAAAAGATAAACCAGTCACTATTCAAATTGAATTTCCAGATCGCAACCTTACCGCGCAAATTTGGGAAGTGCGTGTGGGGCGCGTGCCTTTATATTTACTCGATTCAAATGTTGAAGAAAATAATGAATTTGACCGCTTGCTTACCGCGCGCCTGTATTGGTCTGATCTTGACCGCCGCGTGATGCAGGAAGTTTTGCTTGGCGTTGGCGGCGTGCGCGCTTTGCGTGCATTGGATTATTCACCTGCAGTCTGGCACATGAACGAAGGTCACGCTTCATTCCTGACCTTGGAGCGGGCGCGTGAACTAGTGACATCTGGTTCCACTTTTGCAGAAGCTTCCCAAAAAACACTGGGACAAAATGTATTCACCACACATACACCCGTCCCTGCCGGCAATGATGAATTTCCGCTTTGGCTGCTCGATAAATATCTTGGAAAACTCTGGCCAGAGCTGGGACTCACCCGCGAAGAGTTCGTCGATATTGCCAAACATCAACAGCCGCACGGCGAGACATTCTCCATGCCTATCCTCGCTTTGAAACTTTCAAGCGGAAGTAATGGCGTCTCAGAATTGCACGGACAAGTTTCCCGTGAGATGTGGAATTTCCTTTGGCCAGATAAGGAGCAAAAGGATGTTCCGATTCAACACGTCACCAATGGAGTTCACACTCGTAATTGGATGGCGCGTCGTTTGAGCAGCATGCTCGAAAAATATCTCGGTGCAGATTGGTACGATAACCTTGACGATCATGAGTTGATGAAAAAACTTGATCAAATACCAGATCCTGAATTATGGGGAGTCCGTTTGCATCTTAAACGTAAACTGGCTTTCTATCTTAGAGAACGCGTCCGTGACCGTTGGGCACATGGTGGTTTCCATCCTGTGCAAGTGGTTGCTTCAGGTGTGTTGATCAATCCCTACGCATTGACCATAGGCTTTGCACGCCGCTTTGCAACCTATAAACGCGCGAACCTGATCATGTCTGATATCGAACGCCTGCTTGACATCATTAACCGCCCGAATATGCCTGTGCAAATCATCTTTGCGGGTAAGGCGCATCCTGCCGATGAGCCTGGCAAGGAACTCATCCAGAAGGTATATCGCACCGTAAAAAAAGCTGAGACTGGCGGCCGCCTCGTTTTTCTCGAAGATTACGATATGAACCTTGCACGTTATCTCGTTCAAGGCGTGGATGTGTGGATGAATACTCCGCGTCGTCCCATGGAAGCCAGCGGCACTTCAGGTATGAAAGCCGCGATCAATGGCGCTTTGAACTTCTCTGTTCTCGATGGTTGGTGGCGCGAAGCCTATAATGGAAATAATGGCTGGTCAATTGGCGAGGACAAGGAATACGAGTCGAATGAAATACAGGATTCGGCGGACGCTGAAGACCTGTACCATACTCTGGAACACAAGATTATTCCTTTATATTACAACCGCGACCCGAAAGAGATTTCACATGATTGGATCGCGATGATGAAAGACACAATGAAGACAATCATTCCACAATTTTCCACTCGCCGCATGGTGAAGGAATATGTGGAGAAATTCTACGCACCTGCGTTGAAAAAATAAAAAACTTTTTAAACACAAAGTACACAAAGGTCACGAAGGAAAAAGGCCCATAAAGTTGTTTCTCCTTCCCCTTTGTGTACTTTGTGCCCTTCGTGTTTAGGCTTTTCCCACAAAATAAGACTTCCGAAACTTGTTAGGAGATTCTATGATTCTCGAAATCACAGTCACCGATCTTGCTGCAAAACTCAAATCAGAAGAAAAATTTATCCTGCTGGATGTGCGTGAACTGTCAGAGTTTGATTATGCCAAAATAACAGACAGCAGGCTTGAGGTCACGCCGATGAGCCGCCTGGCTAGTGAAGGACCTGATGCACTGCCCGAGTCTGTTAAATCCCAGGAAGTCCCTGTCTATGTCATCTGTCATCATGGAAGCCGCAGTATGCAAGTAACGGGCTGGCTTGCCCAGCAGGGTTACAAAGATGTAATCAATGTCAGCGGGGGGATTGATGCGTATGCGCGACAGGTGGATTCTTCGGTCGGTTTCTATTGATCGTTTGAAGGTTAAAAAGTTATCACGTTGGAAGGTTGAGATAGACTCTCAACCTTCCAACGTTTAAATCTGCAAACGTTCCAACGATTTGTCCATTAAACCAGACTGCCATCCTTGCGGATGGCAATCGTGGGGCGCTGTGGCACTTTCTTCGTTAGATCGCGGAGAGGGATGCCACAGCGCTGGGTTTACTGCTACTTTTCATAAGTGACATCACCTCCTCCATTTCATAAAATGGCATTTAGTTGTTTGCCCCCACTCAGTATCGAGAGTATGTCACAAAATAAATCGGATGTCAATAGGCCAAATTGAAACTCTCATATACCTGTAATATGCCCTTTTCCCTTTTTGAAGATTTGTGATACCTTTTGATAGCCTTCGCAAGAAGATCACGGCTATCCTTGCTGAAATTCAATCAGGAGAAAATTATGAAAACCAACCCAAACAAACTCTGGATCCTTGTGTTTTCCCTTGGCTGGCTGTTCGATTTCCTATTTTGGAAAAAGACCCCAGGTGTGAACTTCGCGATTTTTGCCACAGCCTGTCTGATCGCTGCCTTCTATCTTTTATTGAGCGATGGGCTTCGCCCGAATCGGACCAGCCTGATCCTGCTTCCGTTATTTGGCTTCTTCGCCGCTGTTACATTTATCCGCTCCGAGCCGATGACCACTTTCCTCGCTGTTACATTCACCTTGTTGGTGATGACCCTGCTTGCAGTAACCTATCTCGGCGGGCGTTGGTACTTATATACAGTTGCCGATTATGCAGGCAAAGCCCTAAGTTTGATCGGCAGTATGCTTGCGCGGCCGATCACTTTTATGGGTGATGTTCGTAAACAACAAATAGATGCAGGGATTCAACCCTCAAAACGAAATATCTGGCCTGTAGTGCGCGGCATTGTGATTGCACTGCCGATCATCGCCATCTTTGCATCCTTGCTCGCATCGGCAGATGTGATCTTTGGTCAACGGTTGGGGGATATGATTAAATGGCTCAACATCGAAAACCTTCCCCAGTTGATTTTTCGCCTGGTTTATATTGTTGTCATTGGGTATGCGCTCGCGGGAGTTGTACTTCACGCAGCCACTGAATCAAAAGATGAAAAACTTGCCAATGAAGATAAACCTTCCATCCCGCCATTTCTTGGTTATGTAGAGTCCACGATCGTATTGGGAAGTGTCGTTGCGCTTTTTACTGCATTTGTGATTATTCAATTCCAATATTTTTTTGGCGGCCAAACCAATATTCATATTGACGGGTACACCTACGCCGAGTATGCACGCCGCGGCTTTGGTGAACTGGTCACAGTGGCATTCTTTGCTTTGCTCATGCTGCTTACCCTCACCGCTATCACCAAACGTGAAACTGAGCTGCAACGCAAAATCTATTCAGGGCTGGGTGTGGCTCTTGTTGTGCTTCTACTGGTCATGCTGGTTTCTGCTTTCAAACGCCTTGGGTTGTATGAAGAAGCGTATGGCTTCTCACGCCTGCGCACGTACACACATGTGTTCCTCGTTTGGATCGGTCTGCTCCTCGTTGTCACCATTGCTTTGGAAATTATGCGTAGAGAACGCATGTTTATGTTCGCGGCATTGATCGCTTCATTTGGATTCGCGGTTTCACTCCCCATCCTCAATGTGGATGCATTCATCGTGAATAAAAATATTCAACGTGAGATTCACACGCAAAAAGATTTAAACTTAACTCAGGGCGGCCGCGCAGATTTGGATGCCCAATACTTTTTGGATCTCTCCGATGACGCAGTTCCCGCGCTGGTAAAAGCGTATCAGACTCCGTCCCTGCCTGATCCCGTCCGAGAGAAAGTTGGTGCGTCTCTGGCATGTATCAATTACCAGCGCAGACTCGATGACCGTAAATTGACATGGCAGTCACTCCACCTCGCCACTTTCAATGCAGATAAAGCGCTGGCGGCCATCAAGAAGGACCTCAAAAAGTTTATAGTGGATGAAAACCAATTCCCAAACAAGGTCACCACTCCATCAGGTGAAGAATTTTTCTGTTCATCGTATTATTATATGGATTAATCTATGTCATGACGAGGACGGCGTTCTCCCGAAGGAGTCCGAAGCAATTTTCTGATTAAGTCGGAGATTGCTTCGGGCAAAACCCAAGAACGCCCTCGCAAAGACATGCTGAGTTTTGATTGATGTAAGAACCACCTGACATTGGCAGTCTACTCACTACTCTATACACACAAAGGAACTGTTAATGGACTTCAAATTAACCATTTACTCTGATTACATCTGACCATGGTGCTATGTCGGCCAGGGTGTGGTCGACCAACTGAAAGCTGAATACAAAGTGGACGTGGAATGGAGGCCGTTCTATTTGCGCCCCGATACTCCGCCCGGAGGCATGGATTTGCCCGATTACATTCGCAAAGCGCAAGCCAGCGGCGCGGATGAACGCCTGCGAAGCATGGCGAAAATGCATGGCATGGAATTCGTCTCTCCTGACCGTATCTTCAACACACGTATCGCTCACGAAGCCACAGAATATGCCCGTGAACACGGCAAGGAAATTGAATTCCATAAAGTGGTCTTTCGCAAGGTGTATGGCGAGGGACTGGATATCAGCAAATGGGAAATCTTGCGCGCCGCCGCTGAAGAAGTTGGCCTGAATGCGGATGATATGCAAACCGTTGTAGATGGCGGCAAATATACCGCCGAAGTGGCGGGACAAGTTCAAGAAGCGTATCAAATCGGTGTGACAGGTGTGCCCACCTATGTGATCAATGACCGTTATGCGGTTGTTGGCGCACAGCCGTATGAAGCATTCAAAAATGCGCTGGCGCAGATATTGAAAGAAAAGGGTAATTAAAAAGGTGATCGGGACAGGCTTTTTGCAGCTTATCCCGATTTTTATTTGCCAGGGAGATTGGAATTGAATTCACTTCGCTCTGTTAGAGGTTTAGCTCCCAACACAGTGGCATATCACATTTTGCAAGAGCCGCTTCTGTGATTATCTGTGTGCTGTTTTGCATCCAAGCACATCGGAAACTGCATCTGCCATGATGCGATCCACCTCTATTGAAGCGGTGGTGGGTTCATCAATTTCCATATTGTTGACGAAAGTATTCGCCGCTTCGATCACCCAGGTCGTTGCCAGGTCAGGAAAAATCTTGCCAGTGTTGATGACCAGGTCAAAGGCATGGACCGCGCTCCAGGGTACATTGTAAAATTCCTCGACAAAAGCCAGCCGCACTGTATCGTTCTCTTTCACGACCGCTTCCGCCTGCTCGAATGGTATCTTCTGTTGCGCCATCACGCGCCCAACTCGAACAGAAAACTGAGATTGAAACCGCACATGGAGAACGTCGGCGAAGCCCCTTAGAACCTCAAAACCAGTATGCCCAAGAATCACTGCATTGCCATGCTGGGCTACAGCTTGTATAACTTGATTGAGCATGGTTACCATTCCATCCCGCTGGTTCTCCCGCTGTGCGTCAAACCTCTCCCAAAAGGTGGGCAGAGTATCGTATTCTTTATCGAATTCCACAAACCCGTACTGACCGAGAATGATGCCGATAAATTTTTGATCTACAAAATGGTAACCCAGGGTTTGGGCCACCTGCTGGGCAATTGCATCGCCCTCACTGCCGAATTCTCTGGAAATGGTTATCACAGACATGGTACCGACTCCTTTGTTTGTCGCATATGGTGGCGGGCATTTTTATGTTGTGCAAAACTTGTTGCCAAAGAGATTATGACACGAACCCCATGTTATTACAAGAACGCAAAAATACATCATCTTCAAGAATGCACTGGTGCAGATATTGAAAAAAGAGTAAGTTCAAGTAGAACTGTATGAAACACAAAACGGGACAGGCTTTTTACGGCTTGTCCTGTTTTTTTTGTCTGCCTCAATACTAGGTTTTGAGCCTACTAGTAGCTAGCGAACAGGAGCCTATTCCTGTTTAGGCCTTACCGAAAACCCTTTCAAGTTTGCAAGTCTGTGTACTTGACTAGTACCGAAGTCCTGTCAAAAATAGCTAGTTTTAGATAGCCATAATGCTAATATAGCATCATGAAATGATTTGATTTTAGGTTTATTCGCCAAGCGATTGGAGGTATTATGAAAAAGAAACAGTTGAAATCCAAGAATGAAAAGCCTTCAAAAACGGTTTATCTAAAAAGTAAGCAGTCCATTGAAGCAATGAAATTGCATTATAAGTTTTGGATGTTATTTGGTACATTGGTTTTGGCAGCAGTTTGTATTATCATGCGCGTCGAGACACCAGGAATTTGGGCGTTCCTTAGTGTGTCTGGCAGTTGGGCAGCGCTCACAAGTAAATGAGTTTATTTTTGCCCGATTATTTTTTAGGTTATGAGGATATTTTCAAGCCAACACAGAGGATTATTATTAGGATTGAGGGAAATAGACCACTACACTGCAAACTAAGTTCTTTGGAATTTCTGTTCAGCAAAATCATGCGATTACTTCCTTTACGGTGTACTACCTCCTGCACCATATATATTTGCAATTTCTATTGTTTTTATTGTTAAAAACAAAACTTCACCAGATAAATTGAACATACAGTTTCTTATTCCTTCTCCACTTCCACAGCCACCTCGATGATCCTGTCCAATCGAAAAGTGCGCTCGGCTTCGCGAGTGTGACAGTAGGCTTGCAGGTAAATATAATCCGCTAGACCAATGACTTCCTTGGGGGAAATCCAGCGTTCTGAAATTTCACCATCTTTATCCACGTATTTAATGAATAAACGTTTGCCGCTGTTGATGGCTTCGCTTAACTCAGTGGGGAGGTACACGCCTTCTTCGGGCCAGGCGGGAGAATTGTAGATACCGATGTAATCATCCAACGGTTTGCCGTTGGGTTTGAGCGCATCCATCATGGCGAAGAAAATATTCTTCGCGGTCAGCGCATCTGCCTGGGCGCGTGAGCCTTGCAGGTTATTCGCAACGTGAAAATCTTCAGCAAGATTTTGCAAGCCGTAGGAGGGCAGGTCAAAATACTCGCGTGCCAATACCAGCGTATCTATCAAATTCGGATATTCCACAGTGCGGCCTAGTTTGCGATATTCATTATCCAAAAATTGGATATCAAATTTGGCGTTGTGACAAACGATCACCGCATCTTTTAATAACGCCTCAAGCTGTTCGGTGATTTCTTCAAAGAGCGGCGCGGCTGACAGTTTGGATTCGTCCAGGTTGTTGATGTGAAATGCAGCAGGGGAAAGAGTCCGCTCGGGATTGATGAGCAGGTCAACGGTCGATTTGATGCGTTTGCCTTCGGTGAGAACAATTGCTATTTGACAGATCCGATCTCCAAACCATGGGGAAAGGCCTGTGGTCTCAATATCCAGAAAAGCGAAGCGTGCATTGGAAAGATCAAACATATGATAACCACCTCTTTTAGGTGCGCCTATCTTACCGTTTTTCTTTACACAGCGCAAATGGATATAGTTATCGCGGCTGTCCGCGGACCTGAAAACTGAGCCTGCTTACGAGGGCTTGTATCTCAGCTGGGGCAGGTGGGTGCGTCTCTGCGTGATGAAAAACAACAGTCAGCACAAAAGGGCCAACATGTTCTTCGATAGGCATCCATTCATGAGTCAAGAGTATGCCTGCCCGGTCTGAAATATAAATACGATGACGATCATGGTTTGCCAATTGTCCGGCCTGTTCACGTGTGCAAACGGCAACCGCTTGATCTGGACTGATCTGATTGAAATTGGATGGGCGGAGCATAAAGTAATCTTATCTGTTTTATTTAGTTACCGCCAGTCATGGAAAATTTCAAGTTTCTGCTTAATTTATGGGCAAAACCAACCCATATTATTCTGCATCTTTCATAAATGCAAGGCTGGGGTGCGGCTTTGCAGAAGTGAGGGCGTGCCTAGTACTGAAGTCCTACTTGGTTGGCCCTTCTGGGAAAGGTGGCTATGTTAACCTTTATACAGGCAAATATGCCTGTTGTCCCTTGCGAGAATTCAGTTTAGCAAGCCAGTTTCGCAAAGTTATAAGTTTAAGGGGCCTTGTTTTCAGTAAGGAGATAGATATGAATAAGACAATTGTTAGATTATTGAGTGCCATCACGGCATTTATTCTGGTACTAGGAAATTTCATCACTGTACAAGCTTCACCGGAATATCCAACGGGTGTGTCTGCACGGCAGGCGGCGGGCATTAGAATGTTGATCCCTTTGTATAGCAGCCCTTCCGGGAGCACATGGGTGAGTGTGGTAAACGCCAACTTATATAAAAATATTGATGTGATTATTAACCCCAGCAATGGGGTTGGAACGACTAAGAATACTGCTTATGCCAACGGCGTGAGCCAGTTGAGGACGGGCAGTGTTGGGGTTTATGGATACATTTACACCGGTTGGGGAAGTCGAACTTTGACAATTGCGAAAGCTGAAATTGACAACTGGCAACTGTGGTATGGAGTGGATGGGATATTCATGGATGAAGCGTCTGTTTCCAGCACACAGATTCCATATTACACTGACCTCTGGAATTATATTTCCGCCAAGGGCATGAAGGTAATTCTAAACCCGGGAACCAGCACGGTTGAATCTTATATGCCAATTAGTAGTTCAGTTGTGATGTATGAAAATACCCCGTCTGCAGGACTATCTGTTCCCTCATGGGTTGTGAATTATTCTGCAACTAAATTCAGTGCACTACAGTATGCGGCCAATATAGATCAAATGAGAGTATTTGTCGCTGATGCAAAGACCAAAAATATTGGATATGTTTTTGTGTCCAGTGATGTTTTGCCCAACCCCTGGGATGTACTTCCCTCTTACCTGGCAGAAGAAGCAGCATTATTGGCTAACGGAGTCGTGGCACCAACAGCAACGAAGACTGCAGTTCAAACTTCTACATCTACTGGCGTACCCACAATACAGCCCTTGAGTTTCACTAATACTCCAACGCCAACGAAAATTTCTACACTTCCTGCCGCCTTTACGGCTACGAGTGTCCCGCCCACTGCAATAGCGGCAACCTCTACACTTACCAGCAATGTGAGCGCGGCTAATCCCTGTATTGGCGCACCTGCTCCTGCTCCTGGGGCTTGGAAAGTAGTAGTGTTTGTGTTGGAGAATCGGAATTATTCAGAGGTGATCGGTAACGCCGCCGCGCCCTATATATCATCCCTTGCCAGCAAGTGCGGGTCCTCTCTCGTTTGGAAGGACGCGGACTATAAAGTTAATGGCACATCTGAAGGCGCATATAACTCTAAGCCCAATTATGCAACATTAACCAATGGGCTCAGTCCATCATTGAGCGGGATATTGACCAATACTTACGAAACAAAGACATCAGCGGATAATATCTATGATCGTATGTTAGCCGCTGGTGTTTCATTCAAAGATTACTATGGTTCCGCAACGGCGGGAGGTTGTGGAGTAACCTGGAATGGCGCGTATCACGATCCGATTCGATATTACTCTTCTATAAGCTCATCCCTATGTAATGCGCATGATGTGCCTATTAATCAGTTTATAACGGACGTGAACTCCGGCAATTTGCCACAGTTCTCTCTCATCCTGCCTAATAGTTCTGACAGCATGCACGATAACACCACCACAGCGGGTGACCTGTATACAAAGAATTTCCTGGAGCCGTTTTTGAATAGCGCTGAATACGCAAGCGGGCATGTAGCATTGTTCCTGATTTTTGACGAAGGTTCGCCTACCCCGAACGTTTTGATTGCCCCTTCCATTGTTTCTGGTTCTTTGTATAAGCCTGTGTCTGGGAATAATCCTGTATCTCACTTCTCAGCATTACGCACCTGGGAAGAAATGCTTGGTCTGCCATTGATTGGAGATACTTCACAAGCTCCATCACTTTTGGCCTTTTTTGGTGGCTCCAGTGTGACACTTCCAACCAGTACGGCTATTATAAACACACCAACAAAAACATTAACGCCTATTGTTACTGTAACAAAAACGGCTATTCCTACAATAGTTGCAGCGCAGAACACCAATACAGTTGTGCCTGCTATTACTGCTGCAAATACTGGCGTACCCACAATTTCTGTAACACAGACAGCGCAGCCTGCCAACACGATCATACCTAATGTCACAGCAACAAATACTGTGATTCCTGTAATGAAGATAATTTCAGGGAATCTAAAAGATCAGCTTCTTGTTATTCAAACTGGTATGCCTCGAGCTGGCAGCGAGGGTTTTATAGCCCCCACTCAATTGCAAAAGGATGATTTTGCTAGAATAATCTCTAACCTGGATTTGGAATTAGCATCAGGTTACGGATACGACCTCACTAAATATATTGACACGGCCAATAATAATAGCGCCAGCTATTTGCTGAGTGAAATAATGCCAGTCCAAAAGGGATGGGGTACTTATGCGCTTAGAATTGGTGCAGTGAATAATATTATCGTGGAAGCCCCTCACCCCATAGCCGATATAAATACAACAAACGTTTCTGCTGATGTGTACCGTGCATTAAACGCCAGAGCATATTTACTTGCGGGCACGCATAGAAACGCGGATGCAAACAACTCGGCGGATGTGGCGAACTCTCCCAACAGTATTTTTCAGGCTATCCATTTGGCGGTGGCTCAAAACTCGCCAGTAGTGTTGCAAATTCACGGCTTTTCCAGCACTGTTCACCCTAATTTTCCTCAAATAGTGATAAGCGCACCGCAGGCAAATATAGATACACAAGGTTCATTGGTAGTTAACAGGATTGTTGATTCACTTATAGCAAATGGAATCACTGTGGAGGTGTGCGGTGTGAATTGGTCTGGTCTTTGTGCGGAAACTAATGTTCAAGCCGCTTCCATGACTTCTGGAGTTTTCATTCACATTGAAATGAATGAAGTAGCCCGGTCTTCCGATGGAGCATTCATCACTGCTCTTACGCAGGCGTTTTCTAATGCGATTCCCCCATTAACCCCAACAGCGACTCAAGTTCCTACGTCTACTGGCGTACCAGTAATACAGCCCTTGAGTTTCACAAGTACTCCAACATTAATTTCTGCACTTCTTCCAACTTGGACGGCTACGAAGGTCCCGGTTGTATCGCCAGCAGGGACTCTCTCTAACAGTAGACCAACACCTGTGAATTCAAATCAGAATATTGTTGAGGTGCGTGTGAGAAGAGGGAAGGATGATGTTGAGGAAAGCTCGACGGGTAGTATGTATATCAATAGCAGTGATCTTGAACTGGTTTATGACTCCAGTAATCAAATTGTGGGTATTCGTTTCTCCAAAGTGAATGTTCCAATGGGTGCGACGATCACAAATGCATATCTACAATTCGAAGTAGACGAAACTTCGTCAAAAGCTACAACCCTTTCAATTCAAGGGGAAGCAAGTCCCAATGCTTCAGCATTTGCCAAAACAAAACATAACGTTTCATCACGGTTGAAAACAATATCAGCTATTAGCTGGTCTCCACCTGCCTGGTCAACACGAAGTGCAGCTGGAACAGATCAACGAACACCGAATTTGGCGCCAATCATACAAGAAATTGTTAATCAACCGGGCTGGGTTGACGGGAACTCGATGGTAATGATTATCACTGGTA
>JAYVUA010000068.1:0-19929 GCA_043788255.1 Anaerolineales bacterium
CCAGGGCGATTGCATCTAAAGTGGGGTAAAAATGGGAAACAGACGGAGGAAGGCATGCCCAAGAAACCATTAGAAGCAATCGAGGAACATTTCGGAAAAATTCCAGACCCACGCGTAGATCGAACGAAAGAGCATAAACTGATCGACATAATAGCCATCGCGATTACGGCGGTAATTTGTGGGGCAGAAAACTGGGTGGATATTGAACTCTATGGGAACAGCAAGTTATCTTGGCTGAGTACCTTTCTGGAACTGCCAAACGGGATACCTTCGCACGACACCTTCGGAAGGGTTTTCGCCAAAATGGATGCCCAACAATTTCAACTGGCATTTTACGAATGGGTCTGGGCGGTCAATGACATTATTGCAGGACAAATTATCAACATTGATGGCAAGTGTTTGCGCGGCTCGGATAACCAGAGGTTGGGCAAGCGTGCAATTTACATGGTCAGTGCTTGGGCAACCCAAAATGAACTGGTGCTGGGACAACGCAAGGTGGACGAAAAGTCGAATGAGATCACAGCTATTCCTGAATTACTCAAGATTTTAGCGATTTCAGGCAGTATTATCACGATTGACGCCATTGGAACGCAAACTCACATCGCCCAAACTATTATTGAAGCCGAGGCGGACTATCTGCTGAGTGTCAAAGAGAATCAGGGGCACTTATATGAAGATATTTCAGTTCTATTTGCGGTGGATCAAGCGCAAAATTTCAAATACGCTTCTTTTGAACATGCCGAAACCACAAACAAGGATCATGGTCGCATTGAAGTACGTGAATGTTGGAGCACCTCCAACCCTGAATACTTGAACTTGATCCGCGGTCTGAAAAACTGGACTGGTTTGCAGACGATTGCGATGGTCATTGGCACTCGTATTCTAGATGGAAAGGAAACCAAACATGTTCGCTTCTACATTTCAAGTTTGCCGAGTAACGCCAAACGTATTTTAGAAATTGTGCGCAAGCACTGGTCCATCGAAAATCAACTCCACTGGGTTTTGGATGTCGCCTTGAACGAAGACCACAGTCAAGTACGCAAAGACCACGCCCCTGAAAATTTTGCTGTCCTACGCCATATTGCCCTCAACTTGCTCAAACACGAGAAAACTGCCAAAGGTGGCATCCATGCCAAACAACTTCAGGCAGGTTGGAAGGAAGATTACCTGATCAAAGTCCTTACCGCTGGCAATTAGATGCAATCGCCCTGATAGACAATAGTTATAACAAGCAGGTTTTCGTGCCAGGTTCTTATGATCATTATCAAAGTAGTGATCCGACAAAGGCAAGCTTGATTCGGGATAGAATAGGTAAAGCGATTTCGGAAACTTCAGGAGAATATCTCTACTATGCTGATGTTCATAACAAACTGTCGCTTGACGCTGAATTCAGTAATGATATTGGTGATCCTGTGAATGGAAATTCGAAGACTGTGACTGGAGACTGGACAGATTATTTGAAAAGCGTACAAGAACCAATCAGCGATGGTTGTGATTTGAATCCTGTTGGGAACGGTTGGGGCATGAGCCAAAAAGGCGCAATTCGCTGGTCACTTGGGAATCAGTGTGCTGCTGGGGGTGATGACAGCACAAAATGGTCTGTAGCATGGAACGGCGACAACGGCTACAAACAAATCCTCGCCCACTACTACACCGGGATAGACATTCTGAATGGAAGTGGAAATCCAATCGCTCCAAATGACCGCTGGAACTTATTGTCGCATGAGGTTCCTTCCCCCGCGTATGTCAACCCCAATGCATCAATCTACTTTAATGTACGTATACAAAATACTTCCAAAGTAGACTGGGCCAATAATGAAATAAAAGTTTGGTACAAATGGGATGAGGGAAACTGGATGGATACAGGGACCTATGTTCCTGCCGCACTGAAAGGCCAAGACAAACTTTTTCTTGTGGAAAATATCATCGCGCCTTCCAATAGTACAGACAAGTTGCATTTGGATTTGCGTCGTGAAAACGGAAGTTTGTTTTCACAGCAATCCCCCACTTGGCCTGATGCGACGATTGATATTCATGTCAATGGTCCAACCGCAACGCCGACGGTCACGCCGACAGCTACGCCAATAGCGGCCACGTCTATACCTACGGTATGCACAAGTTGGGACGTAACAACTGATTTTCGTATTTCACCCAATCAGGAGAATCCCAATCGTGATTTATGCGGATACCGTGCTTGGGAATTTCTAGGAAGCACAACCCTTGATCGCGACTTCACAATTTATTATAAATTGGATAATTTTCTGCCCAATGCCGGCAATATATCTGGATTGAACGACTGGTATGGCACATACGCAGATGGAAACGGGAATTTTCCAGCGCTCCTTTATAACGCCAGCGCTACCCAACAATCTTATTTTCCTTCTCATACTGTTGATATTCATCCAGGTCCAAACCAGTTGGGTATTATTGCGTGGCATAGTCCGCTAAATGGCTATATATCCATAACAGGCGGAGTAGCTGATAATGACCCTGCCTGCGGTGACGGTGTTTTATGGTATTTGAACCGAAAATCAGCAGCAGCTCCAGGGGCTTATGTTGAGCTTGCTTCTGGCAGCATCTTCAACGGCGGGACGCAAAACTTTGCAGGTGGAAGCGGCGGTAATGAGTTGAATGCTGTGGCCGTAGGCTCTGAGGATATTATTTACCTTTCCATTCATCCAAACGGAAGCTACTATTGCGATAATACAAAGATAGACCTCAAGTTTAATGTTACTACCGCCCCCATTAGTACGCCCATAGGGACACCCCCTAATGGCACGCCACTACCCCCAACCCCAACACCTCCAACTCCAACTACACCTTGCGATTGTGCAATTGATTTTCTTCGTCTAGGGGATTTGTACTGTGCAGTACTCGGATCTAACGGCGGTAAGTTCACGGCGCCGATGCAACAGGCAATACTGGATGTTCAATTATTCCATCGCATAGAAGATGAAATATTGAGTCAAACCCCAGAGGGGCAACACTATATTGACCTGTATTACGGGCACGGCATAGAGATAATCCAAATCTTAAAAGATAACCCAGAGTTGAAAGATGAAGCCGTTGCCACACTACAACTTTGGGAACCCAACCTGCAAGCTCTGGTAAATGGGCAAGGCAGTAATACCGCCATTACCAGCGCGCAGGTACAAGCCGTACAAACCTTCCTCGCCCACTTGTACGCAGTGGGCAGTATGGAATTGAAACAAACGATTACGAATGAGCAGGCGCTCAATCCGCTTGAACAGACCATCGGCCATACCATGGATCAAGCTTCGGTTTCCCTTGTCGATTATCAAGTGCCGCCAGCCGTTACACCTACTGAAACTCCTACAAATACTGTCACAGCTACGATAACTCCACTGCCAACTTCAACAGCTACTAACACGGCTACGATAACGCCATTACCAACTTCAACGTCTACCAACACGGCTACGATAACGCCATTACCGACTTCAACACCTACCAAGACAGCTACGATTACACCATTACCAACTTCAACGCCTACCAAGACAGCTACTTTTACTCCTACAAAAACGGCTACTTCCACGCCTGTTTACACAGGCACAAAAACATCAACTCCCAGCCGAACTGCAACAGTGACTAAAACCCCTACCAAAACAGTCACACCCAGTAAAACGTCCACTCCTACAAAGACACCTATTGTTTCAGTGACACCTACACCATCAAGGACGCCTACGCCTTCACGAACACCTACTTCCATTCCAACCGCAACTCCCATGGGTTTTGTCTTTGCAAATAATTTTGAATCTGGAAACTTATCTTCCTGGGCTTCAAGTGCGATTGACGGCGGTGATCTTTTTGTTTCCAATCAGTCTGCCGCAGTTGGAAATTATGGCATGGAAGCTTTGATCGACGATATAAATACCCTTCATGTAGATGGCAATACGAATAGTGAAGCTCATTACAGCGCACGCTTTTACCTAAACCCCAATTCGGTCAATATTCCAAATAATAGTTCAATGTATTTATTTGCTGGCGATAGCGCTCCAAGTGGATGGGCATTCTGTCTATCCATGCAACGCATGGCCGCATATTACAGCTTATCAACATGCACAAAAGACGACACAGGTGTGTGGTTGAGTGGCAAAAATATTTATATTACCAATGATTGGCAGGCAGTCGAGATCGAATGGAAGGCTGCTAGCGCAGCAGGTGTCAACGATGGCTACCTGAAATTATGGATCAACGATGTACTGGTAGACACGATTGCAAATATCGACAGTGATGCTTCCAGAATTACAAATATTGCCTTCGGTTTAATCGATTCTATTCCCGTCAATTCAAGTGGAAGTGTATATTTTGATGCGTTTGATTCTCGCCAGGGTAATCACATTGGGCTCGCCCCTAATGGCCCTGTTTTGTCTGCTCCTATGACAGACTTGGTATTCAAAGATGATTTTGAAACCAATGATTTCTCATTATGGGATTCAACCACGCTGGATGCAGGAGATTTAAGTATTTCTTCCTCTTCGGCCATGTATGGAGCCTATGGATTGCAGGCTCTGATTGATGACACTGTTTCAATCTATGTTAGCGATAGCTCTCCCAAAGATGAGCTGCAATATAATGCGCGTTTCTACTTTGACCCCAATTCCGTGAGCATTCCAAGCGGAAATGGCTTCTCCATGTTTTTTGGAAGTGGGGACAATGGTACGGCCTATCGAGTCATGTTGAACAACATAGGCGGCTCCTACAAAGTACAGATACAAGCCATGACAGATGCTTCTGTTTGGGCTATTGGTCAGCAAAAGGCCGTAACAGATGCACCTCAATTAATAGAGATTGCATACAAGGCATCCAGTACGGCAGGAGCCAATGACGGATACCTGAAACTTTGGTTGAACGATAGTTTGGTGGATACGATCGCAAATGTCGATAATGATACCCGCACAGTGGATGGCGTATCCCTGGGCGCTGCGAGCAGTGTAGACGCAGGTACAAGCGGAATAATTTATTTCGATAATTTCGAATCGCGTCGCAATGGCTACATCGGCCCTTAATTTTCACAAGATAAAAAGTTAATTCTTTACATCAAAAAAGACCGCGAAGCACAACGTGTGCTTCGCGGTCTTTTTACTTATTACTTCTTACTACGCTTCAATATCGTAGTCGCCCAGGTCTTCGTCCACGGCCATCATAGGCTCTTCCTTCTCACGCTTATCGAGGAATTGCAGGGTGAGCGCTACCACTTTGGTGTAATAGCGGGTTTCGCCCTTATCTTCGTATTTATCGGTCTTCAAGCGGCCTTCGAGAAAAATAAGACTGCCTTTCTTGAGATATTCCTGGCAGACTTCGCCGAGGCGTCCCCAGGCTTCGATGTTGACCCACTCGGTCGATTCTTTCGTCTCGCCGCTCTTATCCTTCCAGTGATTACTCACCGCAAGGCTGAAATGGGTCACTTTCTTGCCTGTGGGCGTGAACTTACTTTCGGGGTCCTTACCCAAACGGCCGATCAGTTGAACGCGGTTTAGTGTAGGCATGATGTCCCCGCTTTTGTTTCATAACTTTTAGATGCTCGTGTACGTGTCATATAAGTCTCCTTTTTTAATCTAAAAGAACAATGGATTGTGTCGAACAGGTTTATACTTTATGAAGATGCTTCTGTGCTCTCGGCAGGTTTGGCTGCGCCTTCAGCAGGAACGTTTTTCAAGACGAGCATGCCTGTCTTCATTTCAACAACGACCTTGCCTGCGGGAAGAGCATCCAAAGCGCCTTCTGCCTTGACTTCGCGAGAGAAGAAGAACATCTTGCCATTGGTGTGCAGGTAGTAGGTGGTGCCTTTGGAATTGGTGTGTGAATAAGCCATTATTTTCTCCTTTAGTCTGATTGGTAGAGTAAAGTGTAGAACAAAATTTCTAGGCTGTCAAGTACCTAAACGGATATAAGTATAGACAAATTTACAGGAGTAAGCTTGAAAACCGTAGCCTCTCTCTTTGACTTAAGAACCGCCCGCCTCTCTCTCAACGGGACAGTGGGTCTTGTCCCGACCATGGGATATTTACACGAAGGGCATCTCTCGCTCATCCGTAGAGCCAGGGCTGAGTGCGAGCATGTGGTCGTGAGCATCTTCGTCAACCCGACTCAATTCGGCGCGAACGAAGACCTCTCGAAATATCCGCGTGACTTGGAACGTGACCTAAGCTTGATCGAGCCGCTCGGCGTGGATTTGGTTTGGAATCCCACCCCTGAGATTATGTATCCGACTGGCTACCAGACCTGGGTTGAGGTGGATGCGCTTACACATCCACTGGAAGGTGCGATTCGGCAGAGTCATTTCAAAGGAGTCACCACTGTGGTGGCGAAGCTGTTCAACGCTGTCCAGCCGCATAAAGCATATTTCGGCCAAAAGGATGCGCAGCAGGCGGCAGTCATCCACCAAATGGTGCAGGATTTGAATTTCCCGCTTGAAGTTGTCGTCTGCCCGATCATCCGCGAGGCAGATGGGCTGGCGATGTCTAGCCGTAATAAATATCTCGAAGGTGACGATAGGAAAGCAGCCACAGTTTTGTTCCGCGCCTTAAGTGCGGCGAAGGCATTGTATGAGGCAGGCGAAAGAGATGCCGAGAAGCTAAGAGGAAAGATGAAAGAAGTGATCGATGCCGAACCGCGCGCGCAGATGCAATACGTTTCGTGTGCCGATTACGATACGCTCGAAGAGTTGGATGTGGTGCGTGGAAAAAGCCTGCTTTCGATGGCCGTCATTTTGGGAAAGACAAGATTGATTGATAATTTTGTGCTGGGATAAAGTAATCTTTATCGTTAATAAGACAAGAGCATTGTTGGGACGCTGATTTTCGCTGATTCAAAGCAAAAAAATCTGCGTTTATCAGCGTGAATCAGCGTCCAAATTCCTTATCCTGAATTTAGGTTAAATAAACAAGGTTGGGCATGAAAACAAAAAACTGGAAATATTGGGCACGATTATTTTTCGCTTTTATAGTCGGGTCGATTACTGCGTTGATCCTTTTGTTCATCGTACTGAGTTACGTGAGTGTGGATCATTATTTGCATCCGCCGCGCAAGATAGCGCTGGGGTACACACTTGCAGAGAAAAATATCCAATACCAAACCCTGGATTTAATCACCGAAGATGGAATACGCCTGTCCGCGATTTATACAGCTCCGAGGAATGGCGGGGTCATTCTGTTGGCACATGGATATGGAGGCAATCGCCCTGAATGGTTGGTTGCGATGCTGACCAAGGCCGGGTATGGTGTGCTCGCCTGGGATGCCCGCGCACACGGAAAAAGCGACGGGGAGATCTCAACCGTTGGTTTTTATGAAGTGTTGGATGTAAAAGCGGCGCTGAAATATGTAATGGCTCAGCCCAACATTAAACATATCGGTGCATGGGGCGGTTCGATGGGCGGGGCAACCATGATCCGCGCGACTGCGCAATTCCCCGAGATAGAAGCACTTGTGGTGGATAGTCCATACTCATCATTGGACGATGAATTTAACTATCTTGTTCCTTATCCGTTTATCCATCCGTTCGTGAAATTTTTCGCCGAAATGGAAACCGGTATCAAAATAAATGACCTGCGTCCAGTGGACGAGATCGCGAAGATCAGTCCGCGCCCTGTTTATATCATTCAAGGGACTGGAGATAAGGTTGTTCCGCCCGATACCGCAGAAAAATTATTTAATGCGGCAGGCGAACCGAAGTATTTATGGACAGAAGAAAATGTTGTTCATTTGGGGATGTATTTGGATAATCCGCGTAAATATCAAAGAAGAGTAGTGGGTTTTTTTGATGAAAGTTTTCTGGAAAAATAAAGAAGAGTCTATGAAAATCAATCGGCGCGGACTTCGTTACTGGATCAATCTTTTTATTGCTGCAATTCTCATTGTTCTAACTGGTGTTATTGCTTTGGTTATATACCTGAGCTATAAGCAGACGCAATCTTACATGCATCCTGTGCGGCAGCATGCCAGCGGGGAATTTTTGAAGACAAACAATATTTCCTATCAGGATATTACATTAATAACCGAAGACGGATTAAAACTTGCGGCTTGGTATACACCTTCTGAAAATGGAGCAGTCATATTGGTTGCACACGGTCATGCCGCTAAACGTCTCGAAGATATATATGCTTTATTTGCCAGTCACGGCTACGGTGTGTTGGCATGGGATTTCCGCGCGCATGGAGATAGTGAAGGTGACTTCACATCGCTTGGATACTATGAAGTGTTGGATGTCAAAGCTGCGCTGGATTATGCGCTGGCACAACCCGGTGTTAAACATATCGGCGGATGGGGCGGCTCCATGGGTGCAGTGACAATGATTCGCACCGCGGCGAAATATCCTGAGATCGAAGCGATTGTTTCGGATAGCCCTTTTGCTACACTGGCAGACGAGTTGGATTTTCGCGTGCCATTTCCTGTTGTTCGCCCGCTGATTCGTTTTTTTGCTGAGTGGCAAACTGGTTTGGATCTGAATGATGTCTGCCCTGTGGATGATGTGGCCCTTATCAGTCCGCGCCCTGTATTTATCATTCAAAGTCTGGATGATGGAATGATTCCCCCAGATTCCGCCCAACGCATCTATAACGCTGCCAGAGAGCCAAAACAATTATGGATGGAACCGAATGCCATCCATTTGGGAATGTATTCAATGTATCCTGAAGAATATACAGAGAAGGTGATTGGTTTTTTTGATGAGTATTTGTTGAAAAATAAAAAACCCTAAGAAATTGTTTAATAAGTCACACTTCGAGGTGTCATTCTGAGCGTCAGCGAAGAATCTCTGAGATTATCGTAGAGACCCTTCGCTCCGCTCAGGGAGTCACGGTTAGTTTGGAAGAATTAACCTACGGCCCCCACTTCAAGTCAAATGCAAAGGGGAGAAGGGAGATCGTTGCTCTTTGCCCATCCGTGTAATACAGCTCAACGATGCCGCCCTGATATACCTCCGCGATGGGACCAGAGGCTGTAATCACAAAGCTCGCATCTGGAGCCCATAAGGCTTCGTTCAACGTGTTGAAAATTTCAGGATTTAATACTGTCCTGTTTGTCACAGCATCCGCCGCAGAGCGGACAAGCTGCAAGGGTGCGCGGCTGACATCATCCTGTTGTGTGTATGGCTGGGTTGCATAAAAATAATACAATTGTCCATCCGCGGCGAGAAATGGGCTGGATGCAAAATTCAGTACGCTCTCATTGTTTGAAAAGGCGGGAATCAAATCAGTAACCATGCCGTTGGCAGCATCCACACGCCAGAGACCGGGCATGATAAATGGGTTGAAGGCAAAATTACCGCCGAAAAGGGTATTGCTATCACCAGACCATTGAAGGGAACAGCAAATTCTGTGGTTGGCACCTGCCAATTGAACTACAGATTTGTTTGCGGGGAAAAAGATACCCATCGCGCCGCCGTCTGAAGCCAGAGGAATTATGTTGATCAATAGCTTGCTGCCATCGGGTGAATAACTGATGGGAGTATTGACCACTCCCAGGGTAAATCCGTTGTCTGTTGTCAATTGATCTTCGTAAACCACGCTGGATTGCCCATTCACAACTGAATAGATGCTGATCCCATGATATCCATAGGTAATCGTCTGCCCATCAGCAGACCAAAGTGGAGTGCTGACATGGTTGACGTAAAGATTATTTGGATCAACAGCCCCGCCATCCACGATCATGCTGCGGTTGCTGCCGTCTGCGTTGACGGTGAATAATTGGTTGTTGGATACATATACAACGCTGCCATCCACCAATGAGGCATCGTAACTTTCAACGCTGGCAGGTTCAAAGCTGACTTGCGTGACGGTCTTGCCATCCTTTTCAAGACGGTATACCTGGGTGATGTTTGCTCCGTCGTTGTTGAGAAAATACATCGAATGCGGCAGCAGGCTTGAGGTCAATGGTGGAAGCGTGGCAGCTGGTTCCTGCGCTGGTGCTGTCAGCGCTTGAAATGTCGCAGCGACAACAGTTTCCACATTGGCGGGTTGAACAGGAGCCGCACCGCCCAGGGGGTTGGCGCAAGCCAGGGCTGCAACAAGCAATACAACGATCACAAGAAAAAATTTTATTTTTTTCATACTCACCTCATAAGAAATTAATTTGATCTTTGCGAAAGTCTCTCGTAGGTCAGGCTTTTAGCCTGACAGTGTTTTGAAAACACAGGAGTTGGCGGGTTGAAAAACCCGCTCTACAAGCACTTATGCAAGAGATTTATTAAACAAAACAAAGACATTAAACAAGTTCAAATGTTCCCTGCTTAACGTCTTTGTTGAATGGATAAAATATTTATACTTGCTCGAAGTGCTGTACGGGAACTACAAATAAAGTGGCGCGCTTCTTATCACTTGATGCAGGTAAGGCGTCGCGCACAACTTTTATGGCTGCATCCACTTGTGTATCTTCCACGCCCAACAACATGGTCACAACACCACTGCGCATAAAGCCGCCCGTGGATGCAATGCGTGTCACACGGAAACTGCCCGCAGTAAGTGATTGGGTCAGCATATCGGCATCATTATCTTTTATGATGATAATAATCATTTTCATTTTATCTTCTCCTCGTAACACAAGACGGGTATTTACTAAAATTGTTCAAATCGATCAACGGGCAAAGCAAATACAGTAGCACCGCCCACGGTAACGGGCACGGGTGCGGGCATCGGCATGGGTGATCCTTCGAGGGGCAGCGTCATATATTCAATGCGCTGACGACAGGATATTTGCAGCGCAACCAGCGCTTCCAATTCTCTTTCAATAGGCAGGCCAATCAACAATGTGGCGTTGCGCCTGCCCAGAAAACCACCCGCGCTGGAAAGATAAGTGACCGGCGCGCCAATATCTTGCAGGGCTTTCGTCGCTGCTTCAAGATCCTGTTCCTGTACCACTGCGACCAAAAGATAATGGACTATTTTTGGTGTTTCCATTTTTTATACTCCTTGGGATGAACACTTCGACCAGACTCCGTACAGCCGATTCATCCCTGACTGTGAATTGATCGGGCTTTCAGAAAGCGTTTCTCACTTTGATATTATCAGAAGTCAGGCGATGATTCAACCTTTACTCAACCAATCGCGCGGATGGATTTTTATCCATCAAAGTTTCATCCACTTCGCCGATCAATTTTGAATACGTGTTCTCTGTAATAACTCCGTCTCGCAGGAGACCAGTCAATGCAGTGCGCTGCGCACGCAAGGCTTCACGATAAGCAGTGTCCAGTTCTTCGGCTTCCACATCAGGCTCGGAGCTCATTACTTGTTTGACTTCATCCATCAATATGTCAGTTTGCTTTTTCATGAGCGCTGACAGCTTCTGCCAGGTGTGCTCGGAGATCATCCCTTCCTGTGTGCGCCTGCGCAGGTGGTCATAGCTTGCACGGGATGCGACAAAGCGTGCGTGACGAAGTTCATATTCATCCTGTGCAGGCGAGCGGACAACTAGCTTGAGCCGTTTTACCAGCCAGCCCATTGAAACGCCCTGCACCAACAAAGTGAAAAGTACAACGCCAAAAGCCATGGCTTGCAAACGTCCGCGCTCGGCGATGAAGATACCTTCTTCAGGCAAACTTAATGCAAGCGCAAGCGTGATCGCGCCGCGTAATCCGCCCCAGAAGAGGACATGCTTCCACTTGGCTGATATTTCGCGGCCAAAAATGGAAAACCCGTATGTGCTGACCACGCGTGCCACAAGTGCGGCGAAAATTGCCCAGGCAATTGCCTGCCAATTTTGGAACAGGATATTTAGATCGATCGTCAGACCGATCAGCAGGAAGACGAAGGAGTTTGCGATAAAGGCTGCATACTCCCAAAAATTATATACAACCAGGCGTGTGGATGCCGACATGGTGTGCTGACTGGTATTGCCACAGATGATTCCCGCGGTGACAACGGCCAGCACTCCGCTGACGTGTAGATTCTCTGCCAGTAAATAGGAACCAAATGCGAGCGCAGTTGTGAGCGTGGTTTCAACGAGCGGGTCATCAATGCGTTTGGTGAACTGTGAAATGCTCAAGCCGAAGATCAATCCTACGATCAAGCCGCCGCCCGCCACAGTGACGAATTGCGAAATACTTTGTCGTAAATCAAAATGGCCTTGAAGTGCAGCACTAATCATAAGACCAAACATCACGATCGCGGTCCCATCATTTAAAAGACTTTCTGATTCAAGCAAAACCTGTAAGCGGCGTGGCGCGCCCAAACTGCGGAACAAGGCAACCACTGCAACAGGGTCAGTGGCCGCGATGAGCGCGCCGAATACCAATGCTGCTTGCAAGGCAAGTCCCGTGCCCCATGAAACCAACCAGCCAACCAATAAGGTCGTCAGAATAACGCCTGGTATTACCAACAATAGAATCAGCCAGAAATCGCGGCGCAAATCGTCAAAGCGGATGTGGAACGCGGCTTCAAACACAAGCGGCGGCACAAGCAGCAACATGATAATCTGCGGCGTGAATTCCACTTTTTGTGGATTGAATAAAGTAATGACCAACCCAATGATGACCAGTCCCACTGTGTATGGCACACGCAAGCGGCGTGCGGCCACAGCCACTCCGGATGCAATCAGGAGCAGGATGACGATGATTTCTTCAATGAAGATAATGTTTTCATTGGTCATTTAAGCTATTTCCAAATAAAAGTATATCGTAAACATAATTCTCTGCATTGACCTGACCATACACATATCGTTACCTGGTATTTCGATATTCCGGCAGCCCGATCATGGGCGGACGTTCGCCTTCAGCGATCTCTTCGATATCAAGGAAGAAACGCTCCTGCTCATAACGGATTATCTTCATGGTCTTATTGATATTCTCTAAAATGCTTTGGCCATACTTGCCTTCGAGTTTGTGGATGACTGCCTGAATAATTGCAAAAGACATTTTTCCCAAAGCTTCAAGCGGTTGATTGTGATGAATGCGTTCAAGCAAATCCACCTGGGCGATGGAGCTTAAACCAGACCTTTCAAGCATGTCAATTAACAGCCCGATCTCAACCCCATAGCCTGAAAAGAATGGGAGCTGCTCCAGCGCTTTGCGTCTGCCGCCATATTCCCCGGAAAGCGGTTGGACTATTCCAGAGAGCTCGGGGTAAAACAAATTAAGCAGCGGGCGCGCGGTTAACTCGGTAACGCGGCCGCCGCTGCCTGCCTGCATTTTGTTGCCCACTCTCAAAGGGCGGCGATAATACCCTTTGACAAAATCAATCTCGGGTCGAAGAAGAAGCGGGCCGATCAATCCGTAGATAAAACGTGGATGAATGTTCACAATATCAGTATCGATCCAAATGATGATGTCGCCGCGTGTGCAATACAAGCTTTTCCACAAAGCCTCTCCTTTTCCCTTCCGAGCACCATATTGCGGTAATACATTTTGGTGAATGTGGACTGGCACGCCAATTCTTTCCGCGATCTGCCGTGTACGATCCGTTGAATTCGAATCGATCAAAACAATCTCGTCCAATAGTGGAACTCGCGTCATCAAAACATTCTTGATGGTTCTTAAGACCTTGCCAACTGTCTGCTCTTCATTAAGTGCTGGCAATGCAAGGCTAATGGTCAGGTTTTGTTTTTGTTTTAGAGAAAGTAAATATTTCAGATCCGTGAACTCATCGGCATGAAAAGTATTTTCCGCGAACCATTTATCCACAAGTACAGAGATGGCAGTTTGTCCCGCCTCTTCGCTGGCGGGATTGATCTCGTATGGGAGCTTGGTTTTCACAACGATCACACCATTCCGACTTTCGCTCATGATCTTTTCGGCAACCGGGCCAATGGATGGGACTTCGCTCATGGGGCGCGCGGATGCACCCATGACAAGCAGATCATATTTTTTGGCGGCATCAAAGATGGCGGCGGCGGGGTCATCTGTAATGACTTCCTCCCGCTTGATTTCTGTAAGGCTTTTGAGTACGCGGCCAACCCCCTTGAAGGCTGCATCTTGATCTCTGGTGCTGCCATTTGGAAAAAGATGCAGGGATGAAATTTTGGTTTCGTTCGAGTTGTGAATGGATAAGGCAATGCGCAAGGCCAGTTCCGCATACGGACCGCCGCGGATGGGGAGAAGTAAGTTCTTAATGTTTAGCCCAATATGTTGATTGACAATCGCTATATTGCATGGCGCTTGCGAGAGAACTTCGGCAACTGATATTTTCAGTGAGTCAAAGTGACAGGGCCATTCAAGCAGCAGGAGATCAATGTCTTCGCGTTTCACAACATTAACCAGCTCATTCCATGGATTGTGTGACACGTTGACCTGTGCCCACTTATCTCCTCGTTTCACCTTGTAAAGCTGCTTCAGGATTTTTCTCAACTTGCGCGCGTCAACCGCCGCTTTGCTGAGCGATTGGTCTTCGGGAACATAGATCAAACCTGTGAGATAAACGTTTTCATCGCCCGCAATTGCATGCGCAGCATGGATGGCGGATTTTTGATCGCAGTCAAACAGGACAGGCACCAGAACTTTTGCGATAAAAACATTTTGTGGAATTGGGTACATTGTGATTCCTCTTATTCCGTAAGCAGGGGAGCGATCTTTTTGGCATAAATACTCTCCCATGTGAATTGTTCGCGGATGGATGCCCGCAAGCCAAAGACCTTGTTCTTTTTGAAATGTTCAACCATCATCTTCGCCACGATATTTGGATTCTCTTCAGGGGAAAAATAATTTACGAAGTCACCGCCCAGTTTTTTTAACGGGAGAATATCCGAACAAAAGATGGGGATGCCTGAGAGACCTGCCTCCAAAATGGGAATGCCAAAGCCTTCTTCAAAACTGGGGAATAAAAGCGCATCTGCCAGTTTATAGAAATCTGAAATCACCTCATCAGGGATGAACTGATTTGTCAACTCAGCGAGAAAATGCGCGGAATTTTGCAACCCCAATTCTTTGCGCAAGGTGTTTATTTTTTCAAAGTATTGCAGATTTGCAGGATTATGCGGGCCAAGTGGTCCTGTCACAACCATTTGCGCGGACGGCAGGTCATTTTTCAATGCTGCCAAAATTTGCAGGGCTAGTTCAATATTCTTTCGCGAAGTAATACGGACGGGCAGTAAAAGCAATGGACTTGCCTGTAATAAGTCAAGTTTTTTTATATATCCAAGTGTTTGCTCTTCCAGCTTAAGGAACTGGCCCACGTCTACGCCGTTGGGAATGACATGGAGTTGGGATGAATTGATCTTCATCAATTTAGAGAGTTCGCTTTGCCGCATCTCAGAGATCGTGACCTGAGTTGCCTCAGGCCATGCAGTTTTTAGCAACTCCCATGGATAACCTTCATGCATTTCATTTTGATAGCGCGGCGTTGTCCATGCGAGATCATGATGCCAGAGAATTAAGCGCGGAAGTTTATGTTCGGTATGCAGTTGATAAAGTGCGGCAGTTAAGGATAAATTTTTATTTAACGAGCAGACGTTGTGCGCGATCAAAATATCCACACCAGATAATGCACTCTGCAATTGTTGGGCGAGTTCATCGCGCAGTGATTCAAAATCCGCTGTCATTTCGCCGTGATCCAGTTGACTTTTCATTTTCGCCACGCGTTCATGGCGTGAATCAGCGAGCGGAAGGATTGTCAGAGGAATCTGTTCACCTAGCGCATCGCCGCGCGCCGCGATCAAATGCACAGAATGTCCGCCCGCAGATATCAAGCGCGCATGGTGTGCGATAACACTTTCCACGCCGCCAACAATGGGTGGGACGGAATAATGAAGAATTGCGATGTTCAAATCTGCTGTCCCAAACAATCTGCAAGAATGGATTGCAAACGCCGTTCCAAAACTGCGAAGGAGAAATATCGCCTTGCAAGTTGATAATTCTCCTCCGCCCATTCCTGTGCTTCTGCAGAGTTCAATAAAATTTCACGTGCCTTTTTCAATGTGTCTGTGCTGATGAAGCCGTCAAACCAAACTGCGCGAAATCCTTTTGGTTTAATATCCACTTCATAGATCGAGTAGTTGTTGACCAGAATTGGGCGGCGATAATATACGGCTTCCAAAAAAGCATTCCCAAATCCTTCAATGTTTGAAGGGTATGTGACAAGATCGGCGCGGGGATATACATCGCCGAGTGTGTAAATTTTTTTCCCATCTTTTGTGGTGCCGCGATCCTCCTGCACCTGGTCAGCTTCAAAGCGGACGGTCACATCCAATAAATGAGCGTATTCACGTACACGTTGTTCGTAATCTGTACCTTCATCACCTGAGGCATGTGAGATGACCAATTTGGCGGGAAGTTCAAGTCTGCGTACGAACTCCACTGCATGTTCAATCCCTTTGCGTTGAATCACACGTGTAGGCTGCAGGAAAAAGAATTCATTTGGCCCAATGCCAAAATCTGTACGTATAGAATCTGTATATGAGTCTGGGGCGGGCGGCGGGGAGTCAAAATCCATTACATTGGGAATGACACGCGAAGTCACGCCGTACCGTGTAGCGATCTGCTGCGACTGGGTCGAATTGATCACCACGTGCCGAATTGAAGGAAGGGTTGGTGGAAAAGCCGCTGCCAGATAATCTCCCACACAATTGACTTGAAAGCGCTGACGCTCCCAATGAAAATCATGATGATGCGCAATCGTGGGAAAACCCGTTTCGGCGATAAACTCTGTCAACGCAAGACCAAGCGGCAGATTAAGCGGGATCGTGACTGCATTTTCGATCACCAGAATTTCAAGGCCAAATCGATGCGCAAATTCATATAACTGTTCCTTGAGATATTCCTTCAATTCATTTACGCGGCGCGTCATTTGCGGCGGACGCACATAAATGGAGAAAAAATCCTTGTGCAAATGAGGTATTTCAGGGTGAGCTGCGCGCGCTTCATGAGTCACTGTCCAACTGCCTGAATATGCCTGCTGATTTATTCTGTCAATTTCGGGATGTTGATAAAACGCTTCAGGCACAACCTGTGACTGGTTTGCGTTTCGATCACATTCGCCTGCGAAATAAAAGCATTTGTGGCCGAGCCGTTCCAGAACAGCTGCCCATTTCTGCGTTTCAAGCGAAACACCATCAGTCCCTGCGAAACGGGTTGAAATAAAACCAATGTGATGTGAAGTATTTGTCATAGACTCACCCATAAGATTTGATAAGCTTCCAGCGTGATCTTTGATAACTGTAATAATTGACTCGTGAAAAGGTCTGTTCCTGAATTGTACTGTGTTGCGAAAACGACTTTTTGCGCGCTGACATTTTGCAAACACAAAGTATGAGAGTTCCCATCGGGCGAAATTCGTTCAACTGCAAATACAGAAGGATGAACATCCAGTATTTTCTGAGTGCCATGCGGGTGAAATGCGGAAGTACTGTATCTTGTTTTGAGTAACTGGCAGTATCGTGAAAAAACCCTTGAGCGCAAGGAACTTTTATTCGCCAGTTCATCCTGTAACTCTTCTAGCTGGAGTTTTTGGCGGTTAATCGTACGATTACGGCCTGTCTGATTAACACCGTCACTCCATCCACGCGAACCGAACAGGCTGTGAAAGTAAATCCCAGGCATACCGAGAAGTGAAAGCATAATGGCTTGCGCGGAAATAAAACGATTAACTTGTACATCCATTAGCTCATCGCTTAATGGATCTGAGAGCGCATCGAAATAATTAATATTCATTTCATATGGACTTTGCGAGCCATCTGCATTGTGCTTATAGGAAACCAATCCGCCGTGTTTGAACGTTTTGTTAACCAGCGAATCAATTTCCTTATTTGAAAGGATTCCACGCGCTGGGTTTAATCCAATGCCGTCATGAGACGCGAGGAAGTTGAAAAAGGTTGTTTTGTCAGAAGGCAATATTAAGGTCTTCGCCCAATTGGAGAGGATGCGTGCGTCGCCAGTGTGGAAAGTGTGCAGAGTCAATGGCGGCAATGCAAAGTTATAAACGAGCTGGGCTTCATTGGTTCCATCCCCAAAATAAGAAATATTATCTGCATGCGGCACATTTGTTTCAGTAATTAGTTTGACATGCGGGGCAATTTCATTCAATGCTTCGCGCAAAAGTTGGATCAAGTGATGGGCTTGCGGCAGATGAATACAGGTTGTGCCAATTTCTTTCCACAAATACGCAATTGCATCCAGGCGGATAAAAGCCGCACCATGTTCCACATAAAGAAGCAGCACATCCAGAATTTCAAGCAAGACTTCAGGGTTTTGATAATTTAAATCGACCTGATCGTCACTGAATGTTGTCCATACCTGCTTTTTCCCTGACTGCGTATTGAAAGCCGTCAGCAATGGCAGTGCGCGCGGACGAACCACGTGCGAAAGATCAAGTGAACCACTCACGGTAATAAAGTAATCGCGATATTGCGGGTCGTCTCTCAAGAATCCCTGGAACCACTCGCTTTGCGATGAAATGTGGTTGATCACGCCGTCGAACATCAAACGGAAACGGTCAGACATGGAAGTAATATCATTCCATTCCCCCAAACTTGAATCCACTTTGCGATAATCCACAACTGAGAAGCCATCGTCAGAGGTCCACGGGTAGAACGGCAGAATGTGAATCCCACCTATGATTCCTGTCAGATATTGTTTACAAAAAGCGTTTAAAGTTCTTAAAGGTTTTTCGTTTGACGATTGCACCTGATCGCCGTATGTGATTAGGATGGAGTCGCGTTCAGTCAAGTCGCCATTGCGCGCATCGCCATCCATTCGCATGCGATAACCACCCATCAATTTTTGCGCGCGTTCATACAACTGCGGAGCTTTGTCCTCCCCATACAAAAAGGCGAGATGGTTAAGTAGTTTTTTCATCTTTATGATTTCATACTTGGCTCATCTATAAAAATCCATAAAGTTTTATACCATAATTTTTTTGCTTAAGGTTAATTCCCCGTAATACGATAAGAAAGGGGCGCTTGCAAGGTGACTCTCGCTTACACAACGAAAGTCAAATCAGTACTGAATTAACTCACCTTACGCAGTTTCCTCTTGTGCATGTCACCCTGAGCAGCAGCGAAGGGTCTTTGAGATAGTCGTAGAGGTTCTTCGCTCCGCTCAGAACGACATTGCGTAAGGTGAGTGAATTAATATTTTTGAAGCCTGTTTTGAAGCCTTGGAGATGTTAGAAATACAAAGCTATTCAGCCATCACTTATAAACGAGGCAAATAAGGAGAAAAGGTAAATGCGAAGAAAAAGATTGGAATTAAAAACTTTACAAGAGAGTACAAATATTGACTTGTCGCCTCGAGAATGTCAAATCCTAAATCAACTAACTAACGGTGTATGCAATGAGGTTCTTGCCAACTCTCTAGGGGTAACAGTCAGTACCGTAGAAAAACATTTGACAAATATTTACAAGAAATTAGGTGTTACCTCAAGAACACAAGCCATCCTGTGGTGGATGGGAAAAGGTGGGGTTTTCCGTAATTGAAATAGAACAATAAAAGTGTCATATTAATCATGTAAATAAACGTCTTGTATGTTTGCCAGATGCAAAGGAGGTAATCCCTGAAGTTAACCAGGTCTTGAAGAATAATTTTTTCCAATTCATCTAATTTCTCAAAGAAAGGGATCTGCAATGAAATACAACTTGAAAGTTGGTAATACAACTCTAAAAACGCTGTGGTCTATGCTTCTGGTTCTAATAATGACAAGTGGATTTATTGAACCACAAAAAACTTTGCCTGCTGGAAATGTTCCAGACAATTTAAAAGCATCGCTAGTCGACTATAGCCAATATCTAAACTCGGGTAAGACGTTGCATCAATCATTCTACTCAGACTCTATGAAAACATTGGTTAAGGATCGAAGAGATTATTACAATGAGTTTTATAGCATTGGATTGTACAAACCTGACATCCATAACATCCGAATTTCATCTGGAAGATGCCAAGGTCACCAAGACAGGAAGTGTCAAGTACCCATTTTATATACCAAAGATAAATAGACAAAATCAGGCATTTTGAATTGCGTATTGGCGGGGCGATAAGCCCTGTAATGCCTCGTG
>JAYVUA010000069.1:0-16867 GCA_043788255.1 Anaerolineales bacterium
TATTCAGGGCGGTAGCGGATGCCATACAGAATTAACTTCTCGTGCATCGCAATCGCGTTGGGGATGTTGCTGAAGGTTTCCAGTTCATCGAACGAAACGCCTCTCACCAATTCGAGCAGGGCTTTGGCTTCGTAAAGATTGTTGATGACGGGCGTGGCGCTCATGCCCAATACGCACAGGTCGGGATTCTTTTCACTTGCAGAGGAAAGCAAACCACTGACAACCTGCCTGCGTTTACTGGTGAGTTTGGGCGTGCGTTGTTTGACGCTTTGAATTTCATCCAGCACCACAAAATCAATTTTATGCTTCTCAACCAGACGCGCCACCATCGCGGCGGAATCGGACTGTTGGAAGGTTTCAAAATTTAAAATGAGATAGGTATGCTTCTTTGGGTCAACGGAGATGTTCCCGCGTTCCTTGACGAGAATCGCGCTGTTGGGAAAGGCTTCCTTGACTCGTTCCGCCCACGGCATGACCGTGCTGTTGAAGGCGACAATGACCGTCAGCCTTGCATCAATCACGCGGCTTGCCAGAATGGCGGAGAGGGTCTTGCCCGCGCCGACACCCGACCAGTTGCCGAGCCGCTTTTCGGTGAGGACGCGATACGCCGCCAGTTTCTGCATGAGATTGGGCTGTGCCAGTTTGCCTTTGACGCGGAAATCATAGCCTTGCGGAATGGCGAGACTTTGCGCGCCGTCATACTGTGACAGAAAACGATTTTGAATGGTCTCAAAATATACGCCACCTTTTTCATTACGCAAAGATTCAAGATCAATCTTGCTATTGTTATTCAGAGTATCCTGCCATAACCCGCTGACACGGTTGGAGATTAGGAATTCGATGGTCTCTTCATCCGAAGTAATGCCTGCCTGTACCAGTTCATCTATGGCTTTCAAAGCACTCATGGAACGCAAGGCAGGCAGTTCTTCCTCGCTTGTCGTTTCGACGACATCTACTTCTGCGATTGATTCTTCGCTGAGGTCTTCATCGAGCAATTGATTCTCGCGCTCGATCTCGGCGATGAGCTTTTCAAAGTCGGATTCGGGATTGGGAGAGGAGCATAGGTCACGGATGGACTTGATGAGTGGGGCGTTGCTATTAGCTGGGTTTTTGGATGCAGTTACCATGCCATTTTTGCGCATGATGGCATAAAGTTCTGATGGTTGTAAAGCTTTCAAAACAGGTTGCAGTCCATTTAGAAAGCTTAGGATGGCGTTTTTATTCCATTTGTTGGCTATACCAAGCCAATCTTGCCATCCTATCCAACCGTCGTTTTTATACACTGCATCTGGATAAGCAGGGATATCTTCTGGTTTTAAGCCGACCTTACACAACTCTTTCCATTCATCCTGATTTTTGAAGTGCATAATATGTACAAATCTACGGGCTTCTTCAAATGAACGATAAACCATATTTTGATTGGCAATGCGACCTGTTCCTAACCAATCACCCCAACCTGCCCAGCCTTCGTCTTTGTAAACACTCTTAGGGTTGGCTGGAACATTATGTGGGCGTATACCACTTTTACTCCAAGCATCCCAGACAGCAACATTTTGCAGTTTAAGGTTGCGCACAAACAAGCGGGCTTCTAGAAATAGAAGCCAGCCTCCTTTTTTATTCCGTGTTCCCAACCAGTCGCCCCAGCTTACCCAACCCTTGCCTTTGTAAACTTTTCCTGGATCAGTGGGAATATTTTTTACTCGCTCATCACTCTTAGTCCATATTCGCCAATCGAGTTGATTTTGCAGTCCAAGACTTCGCACAAATATTTGTGCTTCAGCGAAGGAAAGATAACCCATATTTTGATTTGCAATTCGATCAGTTCCCAACCAGTCGCCCCAACTTACCCAACCCTCACTCTTATATGCTGACCTAGGAGAAGCAGGGATATCATTGGGACGCGCCTCGCTTTGAGACCACTCGCCCCAATCATTTCTATTTTTTAATCCTAATTTACGGACAAACATGCGAGCATCATCAAACGGGCGGTATATCATATTTTGGTTTGCAACATGACCAGTTCCCAGCCAATCACCCCAACTTAGCCAACCTTTGTCTTTATAAATCCTTTGAGGTGTAGAAGGAATAGTGCTTGGACGCAATTCACTTTTAGCCCACTGATTCCAATCAACTTGATTTTGCAAACCGAGGCTACGTGCAAACAACCGAGCTTCTTCAAATGAACGCCATTTACCTCTTCTATACCGTGTCCCAAGCCAATCAGCCCAATCAATCCAGCCTTCATTTTTATAAACCCTATCTGGTGAAGTAGGGATATTATTCGGTCGGACATTGGTCTGTGACCATTTTCGCCATTCAATAGTATCTTTCAACTTAAGGTCACGCGCAAAATCACGTGCTTCTTCAAATGGACGCCAGTTGCGGCGTAGTTTTTTGTCAGTGGGTTTCATGGAAAATGTGCTTTGAAAGAGCGTGTAGGCTGAAATCGGCGGTCATGCACCATGTTATCCAAATTCGGGTAGTGATGTTTCTATATGTTCTATAATAGCCCGATATGATGTGACATGGGGTTCATTCGCAACAACTTTGCCTTTTATCATAACCCATATAGATAAAGACTTAGTATCGCCTGCATTCGTATTTCCACGAAAAAACAGCTCGATTTCGCTGGCTATATCTGGAAAAACAAACATATTGTTTTCTATTCTCTCTTTTATGTCGTGAAATACTTGATGAAGAAATACGCTTGCCTTTCCACCATTTAAAATATCAACGGGTTTATAAGAAAACCCATTATCCCCCCATGATAATAACTTATGCTCGATTTCTTTCCCATTTACCTTTACCAATTCTATAGAGCAGTTTTTTAGATCATATCCTGTAAGATTTGCAATTGTAATTCCGCCGTAATTTAAATAACTCAATTCCGAAGGTGCAAGTGCAAGTTTTATATTTTTTACAGGTTTTGTTTGTTGAATTACTTGAAAAGCCAAATATGTAAAAGCCAGGAAAAATATCGTCATTGATATTTCGCCTGGATGATTTACTCCCCACTCGGCTATTGCTATAATCATTTTAGAGGATGGAAGATATGTTTTAATCGAACTTACTATCGTGTCAGTCCAAATCTGTTCAAGCAGCCATAATAATCCGCCTGAAATAAGAGCTAAAACGCCAATGGTTGCATGACGGACTGAGAATTTGATTGAACGTAACTTTTGACGTAAGGCTAATTTACCCATATCTATATCCTACTGGATTTGTTCTCCTCTCAATTGGAATATTATCAGGACATAGTATAAACCTAATTTAGCAGCGGAAAGTGGGAGCCATCCACGAATGAGACCACGAATTCACGAATATGGGCGGGCATTCGAGTATTCGTGAAAAATTCGTGGATGGTTTTGTGATCCATGGAGACCTGACTTACTTGACCACAATATTCTCGGTAATTTTATAAGTTCGTTTTCTGCAAAATAAAAATAGGAAAATAAAAAGGTGACAGTCACTCGCTCCGCGAAAGTGACTGTCACCTTTTAGCACATTTATTTCCTCGGCTGCACCACGCCGCCGCTCACATCCCAAATCTCCGATTGATCTACAAATTCAGGCGTAAATAATTTCGTATCTGTAGTAGTAAACAAAACCTGTTCACCCTTGCCAACATACTTAAGCAAATCAGCGCGGCGATGGATATCCAACTCGGCCATCACTTCATCCAGCAAGATCACTGGCCATTCACCCGTGCGTTCCTTCATCCATTCCACTTCGGCGAGTTTGAGCGCGAGCAGGGTGGTGCGCAATTGTCCGCGCGAACCGTAATCGCTCACATCTGCCTTATTGATGATGAAACGTAAATCGTCGCGGTGCGGACCAATCGTCGTCACGCCGCGCGCGATCTCTTCACTGCGGATCATTTTCAACCGCGCTAAAAACCCTTTTTGAATTTCATCCAATTCCAAGCTGGAGCGGTCAATCGGCGTATCCAATTTTAGTCCCAGTTGCATCTCAGGCTTGGGCAGCGGATCGTAAGCAGGCTCATAGGCAAGACGAAGCACTTCGGTTCCGCGAGTCAGTTCGTGATGAATGCGGGATGCGAAACGTTCGATCTCCTGAACCGCCTCGATGCGCCACAAAATGATTTGCGCGCCGAGTCGCACCAGCGCTTCATCCCAGACTTGAAGCTGGTTGCTGTCTCCTCCGCGTTCGTACAACGTTTTGAGAAGTGCATTGCGCTGCGTGAGTACCTGATTGTATTCGCTCAACACGCGCGCATAAGCGGGGACCGCCTGCGCCAGCGCGAGGTTGAGATAGCGGCGGCGTTCGTCAGGACCACCTTCGATGATTTGTGACATTTGCGGTACAAAAATAACCGCGTTGAAATGTCCCATAATATCGCTGACATGTTTCTTCGCGCCATCCAGTAAAACTTCTTTGCGCAGCCGTTGACCATTAATGCCCGTTGGCTCAAGGATCAAGCGTGCTTCGATGCGATGTTTTATTTTGCCGCGTTGATAATCGGCCACGAGCCGCGCTACTGCCAGCGGATTCTTCGCTTCGTGAAAATTAACGATCTGGCGATCCACATGCGTTTGAAAGGATGTAAACGCAGCCAGAAAATAAATGGCTTCGAGCACGCTGGTTTTTCCCTGCGCGTTTTCACCCACAAGCAAAATAGACCGCCGTGGAAGTTCAATGTCCAGGCGGGTGAGACTGCGAAAGTTGGTGAGCGAGAGATGTTTTAGATACATAACTAGACCGTTTCATTAGTAGTCCAACTGCTGATGAAACTTATAGTACAAGATTTATTCCAGTTCGATGGCTTCGTCTTCTCTGGGTCTCCAAATGCGGGTGGCCCTATCGGTGAACAATATGCCGTTCAGATGGTCAATTTCATGCTGGAAGATGCGTGCCATCCAGCCATCCAGTTTGAGCTTTTGAGATTTGCCATAACGGTTCAGCCCTTTGACTTGTATGGCTTCATGCCTTTCCACTTCGCCCTGCAAGCCGGGAATGGATAAACACCCTTCAATACCGAGTACTTTTTCTTCAGATGCTTTCACGATCTCAGGGTTAATCATCACAAAGAGTTTCTTGGGCTTGGGCGGGTTGCTTTCCACATCTTCAGCATCACCGTCTTCTTCATCTTCCTCTTCATCCTCTGAATATTCCACAACGATCAATTGGTCAGGGATGTTAACTTGCGGGGCGGCCAGCCCCACGCCCGGTGCATCGCGCATGGTTTCGATCATATCGTCAATTAAAGTTTGCAGTTCTTTATCGAATTTGGTGATTGGCTTTGCCTTGCGGCGCAAAATAGGTTCAGGTAAGGTAACAATTTCTCTTAATGACATGCTTCTTTCTTCCTTTTTATTTACAAAAATTAACGCTTGAGCCTGGTGAATTACTCTTCTCCGTAATCGACATCCGATTGATTATTATCTTCAGCCTGGTCAGCAGTTGCCTGCGCGGCAATGTTTGGATCTTCTTTCGGCACAATTACAGGGGCATCAAAGTCACTGATGTTCTGGTGGTACGCCGCAAGCCAGACCGCCATGCGGTCGCGTTCCACATTGGCAGTGTCTTCGCTTTTCTTTGCAAGGCGTGCCACGCGGCGGCGATTGATATCTGCCTGCACGCCGGCAGGGTCAAGCACATCCTGGAATTCCAGTTTTGTACCGCCCACGGTAATGTGAACCGTGCCGTAGTTTAACAGATATCCCTTCAAGCCAATACGTTTATATTCAGTGCTTAGAATACTTTCGATCTGTGCAGAGCGGCGCTCTTCTGTACCCAGGGGAGTTTTATCAATATCAAAGATTTCATCCGGTGTCACCATAAAGATATCATTTTTCCAGTCAATATATTCCCATACCATCCAGCCAATAAAGGGAAGCGTAAGAAAGGTCAACAGAACAACTGGCGTATCGGGTCGCAGGGAACCAAGTGCGTTGGGTTCTAGAAATGCCTGCTCGGCTGATCGAGCAAGATACCAAATGCGGATTCCCAATAAAACAAGCACAGCTATGAAGAAAGCCAGCGGCCGCGCAGCTTGTTCCAATAAAATGAACCAGTGCTTGCGATAAATGACCGTGCTGCCATCTTCCACACGAAGTTTAAATAAATTTGAAAGCACAATTCGAAGCAATGATTTCTTTTGAACTTCCTTATCTTCCATGTTAATGGGAGGTAGTTCCTCTTTAGGTGCTGCTATCACTGGCAGACCCAGTTTGCCACGAATGGCATTCTTCATCGCATCTTTTTGCGCCTGGGTTCCGCCAATTTTTGTACGTTCCCAATATTCGCGGATCATATCCGCAGCCTGATTGGGATGGTCAACATAATCAAATTCGATCTTTCCAACAAAGGTACGCACCGATACATTCCCAAAATCCAATGCGCGTCCAACCATATCTGTTTCCACGTTGACAGAGAGAATCGTAGAGAGCGGCACTTCCTGCCTGCTGTCGTAAATACCGATCACGCGCTCCACCCAAACCACGCGTTGATTCGTCACAATGTAGTAATCGTTGCTCCAGTCAACAGCCTGCCAGATTCCCCAAAGGAGAATCATGACCAGCAAGAGTCCGCCTACTGCCAGGGGAGTGGTTGCACCTGAAAGGAAACCCCACCCAAAAAGAGCTATCGGCACGAGCAATGAAAACGCAGGAGCCATCAATGCCTGATACAAACGGATCTTGTGCCTGCGCGCGATAAAGTAAATACTTTCCTTTGGCCCCAGCCACTTGAATCGTGTGGCTCGCGCCAGTTTGCGGCTTTTGATGGCCACGAGAAAATTTGGTCTTAATTTTTCATATTGCTTCAGCAGATCTTCAAACCCTTCGCGTGAAAGGAAAAGAATCACAGAATCTTCCGTGGTTCTAATGGTTGCCGAACGATTACGATTTTCGAATAATGCTTCTTCGCCAAAATAATCCCCGGCGGCAAGCCATGCAAGAAAATCCTCACCCTGTTCACTTGGCCGGGTGACTTTTACCTTCCCTCTAAATATTAGATAAAAACCATCGGGCTTGGCGCCGCGCTCAAAAACAACACTTTCTGAGGTGAAAGTACGTTCTTCCAACTTAACAGCAATGCCGGCAAGTTGATCCTCCTTCAAACCACTGAAGAGATGGATCTTATTCAAAAAGCCGACGCGTTGTTTTAATTCGATCATGATTTGATTCTATCAAACTTCACGCACAATTGTACAACCATAAGCAGGGGATTCTGTCAGCGTTGGCAAATGCCCCTCGAGCAGCGATTCAACCGCCTCGTCCAGAAAGAAGCGGGTTGGAATCCTTTTGCGAAAGGTCATATCATCCACAGAGCCGCGATAACGCAGGATTCCTTCCCGGTCAATCACATAAACATGCGGAGTTGTTTGCGCTTCATATAAATCTGCGACGAAGCACAACGAATCAATCAGGACCGTTGGCAGGCGCCGTGCCTCAGCGGCAGTTTTCAACGCCTCAGCATTCTCGTTTCGATTCGACGCAATTGATAGCATCGCCACACGCGAAGCATCGCGCCACTGCACAAACATGGACATAATGGCCCTGTCTGTTCGCTCTGAGTGCAGACATTCACATGACCAAAAATTGACAATGACAATCCTGCCGCGATAATCACTTAAACGATGCAGCCTGCCTGCAAGATCAGGTAATTCGAAATCGGGCGCAGGTTGATTGATTTCCATGATTGTTGGGGCACGGCGCCGCCGTGCCTGTACGCGATTAATCCAAAATTCCAACGCCTGCTAATTTTTCGATCACACCCACTATTGCAGAATTGTCCAATTCGCCCATGCCCATATCGATCATTTGTTGAAAGAGTCTGGTATTTTCAATCGTCGCGGAAATGGGTACATCATATTCCCTGGCGGTTTCCAAAACAATATTCATATCTTTTAATTGCATATAGGATTTAAAGCCCGGGTTGCGGTTGCCGTCAAACAAACGTGGAGGTTTAATATCCAGCGCCCAGCATTGAGCTGCGCCAGCTTTGATCGCATCCACTACTTTGCGAGGGTCAACGCCTGCCTTCTTCGAGAAGACCAGCAACTCGCCCATGGCTACCATCTGCGCGGCGACCATAATTTGATTTGCGGCCTTGGCCACCTGCCCCGCGCCCGCATCGCCGACATGCGTGATGGTCTTGCCTATTGCTTGCAACACTGGTATGGCTTTCTCCAGCGCAGATGCGTCACCACCGACCATGATGGTTAGCGTGCCGTTGCGTGCCCCAATGTCACCACCTGAAACGGGTGCATCCAAAGAGTAGACACCCTTCTTTGCAAGTTCCGCCGCGATCATGCGGGCGGATGCGGGTTTGATGGTTGAGTTATCGATCACGATCAGCCCATCGTGTGCGGCTTCGATGATTCCTTTTTCGCCAAGGACCACTTTTTCAACATCAGGTGAATCGGGCAGGTTGGTAAAGACAACATCCGCCTGTGCGGCAACCACAGCAGGTGATGATGCGGCAACGGCCCCTTCCGCTACAAGTTCATCCACTGCTGCGCGTGAACGGTTATGGACGATAACAGGGAAACCTGCTTTGAGAATATTTCTGGCAATAGACTTGCCCATTAATCCGAGGCCAATGTATCCAACTCTTAACATGAAGTGACTCCTTAAATAAAATAATGCGGTGATTATAACCTTCTGGCCCCCTCTGCCGCTAAAGCGGCACCTCCCCCAAATGCGAAGAGCTTCGCACTTGGGGGAGGTTGGAAAGAAATAAAGAACCTGCTCCTGAACAAGGAGCAGGTTCAAAGTTAAGAATGAAACGGTTATTTGAACGCGTAGGTGATGTTGACCGAGACAGAAATGGTCAACTGGCCAGGCTGGATCGGTACCGAAGCTCCCGAAGCCATGACTCCACCGCCGCCGCCCTTACCATCGACCATAGGGGATGGGCTGTTATCGTAAAAACTAATCCCTTGGATTTCGCCGAGAGAAATACCAGCGGCATCAGCAAGTTCCTTGGCTTGTGCCTTTGCATCTTCAACGGCCTTGGCACGGGCATCTTTTACAGCCTGGGATTTATCGGCAACATCAAACTGAATGCTGTTAATGCTGTTCGCGCCAGCGCTGATCACGTCATCGAGCAGGCTGCCGAGTTTATCGAGGTTTCGCACGATGATGTACACAGTGTTATCGACCATATAAATCGTGCCGTTCGCTGTCCCATCAGGAGCATATTGCTGGGAAGGCCAGATGCTGAAGTTGGTGGTGCGGATATCTTTATCAGCCAGACCAGCTTTCTTCAACGCATCGATTACAGCCGTAGTTTGGCCTTTATTTGAATCGACAGCTTCAGAAGCGGTTGCGCCTTCGGTATGAACGCCAATGTAAATATAGGCGATGTCAGGGGTGAGGTAAACCTCTCCCAGTCCATTTACGTTCAACGTGCGGATGGCATCAGGCGCGGCCTGATTGATGGTGGTGGGTCCGCATGCGCTCAAGACGAGCGCGAAAGTTAATACTGCAAAAACTAAAAATTTGGTACGCATTTTGTTCTCCTTTGTTTTGTATTCTCTATCATAGACGAGCCGCTTCTAAAAAAGTTCCCGTGAGATGCAAATATTTTTAGAAGTGTGCACTTGTATTTTAGTTCATTTGAAGCTAAAATCTTGCACAAATGTTCTATTAGGAACCCATGCCTATAAATTATCAGGAAGTTTATACACAGATCAAGGCCATCGGCCAGGGCGCGAAGGAAAGAAGAAAGAAGAAGGAAGATGCCCAGGCTTCTGCTCGCAGTTTGCTGAGTATCTACGATTTTCAGTTGGATGTGTTGCGTGCCAAAGTGGACTCTGCCAAACAAGCGGATGCTAACATCCGTTGTGCGTACCCGCTCTCTTCAGGTGAGTCACTCGCATCTTCCCACCCCGCGCCTGCTTCTGTTATCCAAGCCACCTTAATCGCCGCTGACGGTTCGCAGATCAACCCAGACCGTCATGCCGCGATTCAGTTTTGCGTGGTCAATGTTGGCGCGATCCAAATGAGACTTAACTCAGGTGAAACTCCCGAAATCTCCACTGACACTGAATTGCTTTATGGCGACGATCTTTTGCCCAATGGATTTCCTTTATCCGATGGGTTGGTGGCCTTAAAGCGCGACCTTGCCGAAAGAGCGAAGCTGGAAAAACTATCCAAAGGCCTGGAAGGGCCTGTGGTCACATTCACAGATGGACCAATCGAATTATGGGGTGCGAAAGGGGAAGATGCAGCTTCATATGAAGCCTATGTTCAAAAATATCTCGGCGTGCTCTCCCGATTACAAGAACGTGGAGTGACCACTGCTGGCTATGTGGATAAACCCAGCGCCGACCTGGTTGTACGCCTGCTGGAAATTGTCTCTGCGGATAATGAACAGATCCAGAAAATTCGCGAATTTCATCCATTACGCAGTGTCAGTGACCGCTGGTTGTTCGGCGAACATAAAAACCCATTGCTGCCGCCAGGTTACCGCTCGGCAGTATTTGGAATTCAATCGAACTCTGAAAAGAAATATACAGGTGTTTTATCTTTGCATTTCTTTTATCTCAACGTCGGTACGGAAGGACATCCCTGGCCTGTGCGTGTGGAAATTCCAAAGTGGGTGGCCGATGATAAATCCAAACTGGATTTGCTGCACAGTGTTTTGGTGGAACAATGTCGCATGATGGGCAGCAAGCCCTATCCATATTTATTGCATCGCGCGCACGAAACGGCAGTTGTGAAGAATGAAGAGAAACAACAGATCGAGCAGATGCTAACCATGGAATTACGCAATCACGATGAAGAGATGGACGACGGTTCACACAAGCAATCGGCGAAGAATTTGAAGGGCAGAACAAGAAGATAACCCAACCCCCTCCGCCTTCGGCACCTCCCCAAATGCAACAGAAATACCGTTGCATTTGGGGGAGGCCGGGTGGGGCCAGGAGAAATTATATGACTCAACAAATTGAAATCGGACGTTTACTACGAGCAGGGACAACGGGTTTTATAGCAGGTTGCCGCGTATCCCAGCTGACAGTGCCTGCCTTTGGCGCATTGGTGCGCGCGCCTTTGGGTGAAGGCTATCAAGTGTATGGACTCATCCACGACATTCACATTGACGATGACGGGCTGGTGCGCCAGTTGGTGACGGCAGATAATGTCAGCGCGGAAGTGATGAAAGACAACCGCGAGCGGCGCATTGTGCCCGTCGAAATGTCTGTGCTGGCGGTGGGCTATGAGCAGGATGGCAAGGTGCATCACCTCCTGCCGCCACGTCCGCCATTGAGTTTGGATGTGATCTATTTATGCGATGATAAGGATTTGGCGCGTTTCACATCTGCGGGAAGGTTTGGCTATTTCAGGCATATTCTTGGAGCGAAGGAAATTCCTATCGGCGAAGTGCTGGCCGCGCATTTGGGTCAGGCTGAAAAAGCGCACGGCGCACAGGGCGAGGCATGGAAAGAAAAAGCAATTGCCGAATTGATTTCATTATTGCGTGATGATTACCCGACGTTGATGTCTGTGCTGGGTGCGTTGGGCGAAGTGGTTTAACCACAAAGGCACGAAGAAAGAACTTTGTGGTTTTGAATCTTCGCGACTTCGTGATTATCTGGAGCAAATTTCTTTGAAGAATAAATTTCCTGTTTTATTAATTGCCTTTGGCGCGCTGATCGCCATCCTCTCCATCCTCGCAGACTATATCGGGCTGGGGCAGAAGGGCGGTGTTCCCGCGCTGCAAATTATCGCGGCAGAAATTGGTGTGCTGATCATTTTATTAGGCGTGGGGCTTTTCATCCGTCAGCGCAACGGCGATTCCTTTTCGGTGCGCGGATTAACCGATAAGATTCTCAATCAACCCGTATCTACCTGGGTTGTGCTTGGATTTTTAATCGCATATCTGGCATTCTTTATTTTCCCAACTTTCCTAAACGCAGAAAGCCGCTTTCACTATTCGAGCGGATATTTACCCGAGCGTGAACATATCGGTTTTGATACACGCCTGACTCTGGATCATATGCGCGTGTGGTTTGAGGGCGGACGTGAACCGAAGTATATTTTCCCCGCCCTGACCACGGTACTTTTCACACCCTTGTTGCTGTTACGTTATCCTGCTGATTTTTACACAGTGACAGCCCTCACGCTGTCGAGTTACCTGATTCTCAATCTGCTTCTGCCGCTTTTGATTACGAAAAAGGAAAACCGCCTGCTGATTCTTTTTGTTTTTGCGGCGTCCATCTTTTCGTACGGACTGCAATTCGAGTTGGAAACGGGACAATTCTATACCATTGCGATGATGTTGACCGTCGCGGCGGTTTTTATTTTTCACAAATATCCGTCCTATCGAATCTTTGCTTATATTTCATTCAGCGTTGCCATTCAGCTTAAACTTTTCCCCGCAATCTTTGTCGTGATATTCGTGGACGACTGGCGCGATTGGTGGGGAATCATCAAGCGTTTCGCGGCCCTTGGCTTTGCGAATTTTGCGCTGTTATTCCTGTTGGGATATTCTTATTTTTCATTATTTCTGAGTCATCTTATAGACAGCGGTGCCACTACTGAATTGACTCGTAACCATTCGATCTATGCCTTCGTGACCAATCTGGCTTCCACTCCAAATTGGCTGGAGGGTTTTCTGTATTTGTGTTTCTTCGTTTGTTTTTTCATCATTCTTGGCAGGGCGTATTTTCAAAACGAAAAAGGAATCAACCCTGATTTGTTGATGGTCTGTTTGATCGGCGGATTAATGCTTCCCGCCATCAGTCACGATTACAATTTGCCGCTGCTGGCCGCTCCATTTGTGCTGGTCATGTCTGCGCAGAATGTGCGTGATGCGCTTTGGGCGAAGGTGCTTTCGATTGCGCTGATTACCTCTGCTTCGTTTGCATACTCCGCGACGCTGTTTCCGTCTAATGCGAGACCTGCGGCGCTTGAGAATTCCTTTCTGTTCTTGTTTGTGTTGTTGACGGTGGTTGTGTTGTTGGAGTTTGTGCAAAGACCTATTAACCACGAAGGGTCACAAAGGTACACAAAGGAAAACAAAAGGGCTTAAAACTATTATGGCAGAGACAAGGAGTAATGATGGAGAAGAAGCTTTATTTGCCAGTTCCGCCGAATGTGGAGCGAGTTGGGAAGGCTGTTTTGGATGCTTCGTTCAAAGTCCATACTGCGCTTGGACCTGGATTGCTTGAATCAGTTTATGAGACTTGCACAAAATATGAATTGACCGAAAGCGGTCTGAGTGCGCCGACTCAGGTTGGTTTGCCCGTGACGTATCGCGGAATCAAAATGGATGCGGGGTTGCGTCCAGATATGATCGTGGAAGATTGCGTGATTGTCGAGTTCAAGTCTGTTGATGTGATGCATCCGATTTTCGATGCTCAGTTGATTACCTACTTGAAGTTGACAGGAATTCGTTTGGGATTTCTGATTAATTTCAATGTGGTGCATTTGAAAGATGGGATTAAGCGATTTGTGGTTTAAGAGCTTTAACCACAAAGTGTCACAAAGGTACACAAAGGTTTAAGAACTTCTTTTTGCTCTCCTTAGTGACCCTTCGTCCCCTTTGTGGTTAATGGTTTTTTCTTGTGGTAAAAGAGGAGCAGTCATGGAAAATAAAATTATCGGCTACATAGTTGGCGGTGGACTTAAGGAGTCTTTCCGTGTGCGTCTTACGGTGGACCCACTAACGGTGCAGGAGGGGGCGTTTGTGGTCATTGAGAGCGGTGACTATCATTTCTATGGTCTCGTTACCGATATGCAGTTGGGTGCGACGGATGACCGCTTTGCGGATGAGAAGTCTGACCGATTGCCTGCGGCGTTGGCGAAGGCTTTGCATGGACAGACTCTGTATACCAATCTCGAAGTGCTGCCCGCGTTGATGCTTGAGCGCGGACCTGACCCTGCTTCGGCTGAGTATGATATTTGGGTGAAGAAGATTGGGGATTCGGTTCCGCACCCGATTCCTGTGAAGACGGTGCCGCCGCATCATTCGCAGGTGCGGATGGCGAACGAGGGTGATATCGCTGAGATATTTGGTGACCCGAATGTGGATGGTAAATTTATCATCGGCTACACCCGCGAGCAGGGACATCCTGTCTGCATTGACATGGAGAAGTTCGTGCAGAGGTCGTCGGGGGTGTTTGGAGCGACGGGTACGGGTAAATCATTTCTCACTCGTTTGGTATTGGCGGGACTGATGCAATACAACAAGGCGTCGGTGTTGGTGCTGGATATGCATAACGAGTACGGTTTTGACGATGTAGCGTCAGATACGAAAAAAGCCGTGACGGGACTCAAGACCAAGTTCAAGTCGAAGATTCGAGTCGTCGGCTTGGGAGCAGGAGCAACCATCAGAGGGCAAGTCCCTGACTTTAATTTGGAAATTTCAACAGGCGACATTTCCACAGCCGATGTCGAAACATTGAGCCGTGAATTGAATCTGAAAGAGACCACGCCCACCACGTTGAACGCGTTGTATGGGTCGTTTAAAGGTGAGTGGTTTGCAGAGTTTCGCACAATGAATAGGGAGGAAGTGGAAATTGAAGATGAAAAAGGAAAGATGAAACGCGTGCCGCATCCTGAAAGTGTGGCGGCGTGGGCGGATGCCAATGGCGTGAACGTGATGGCGGCGGAGGCGTTGCACGATAAACTGCGGCGCTTGTTTGGCAAGCCATATATCGTCGAGAAGCCCGCCGCGGACAGCGTGAAGAATATCATCGACGCGCTGGAGAATGGTCAGCATGTGGTGCTGTCGTATGGCGAACATGAAAGCGATTTGGATTATCTGCTTGTGTCGAATTTGTTGACGCGCAAGATCCGCGCGGCGTGGGAGAAGAAGACCAATGAATTCCGCACGCATGGCAAAAGCGAGCCAAGACCTTTGGTAATTGTTGTTGAAGAGGCGCATAAATTGCTCAACCGTGAGATGGCGGCGCAGACGACCTTCGCGACCATCGCGCGCGAACTCCGCAAATATTATGTGACTCTGCTGATCGTGGACCAGCGCCCGTCGCAAATCTATGACGAGGTCATGAGCCAGTTGGGGACGCGTATCAGCGGCTGGCTCGGCGATGACCTGGATATTCAAGCCGTGCTCTCGGGTCTTTCGGGACGGGACGCCCTGCGCGGTATGCTGGCGCGACTCCAACCGAAAGAGGAAGTTCTGCTATTGGGCTGGGGCGTGCCGATGCCGCTGCCTGTGAAGTCACGCAGGTATGATGATGCGTTTTGGAAAGAGTTGCTGGGAGGTGGGGGGAAGAAGTCTGAGGCGCAGAGTATGAAGGAACTTGGGTTTTAACATTGGATGCGGAGTGATAAAATCAGTTACTATCAAACGTTATTGGTGAATGGAGTGTGCCTTATGCAATTCAAAGACATCATCACAATTGAGCCAGGAAAAAGGGGTGGAAAGCCGTGTATTCGTGGAATGCGAATCACGGTCTATGATGTTTTGGAATATCTTGCTTCAGGAATGACCGAGCATGAGATTTTGCAGGATTTTCCATACCTAACCAGGGAAGACATCCTTGCTTCTTTAGGGTTTGCGGCGGCGCGTGAGAGGTTGATGGTGGCTGTTCAATGAAGTTGCTGTTGTTTGACCAGAACCTTTCGCCGCGCCTTGTGGAGCAATTAACGGATGTTTATCCTGAATCCATTCACGTTTTTTCACTTGGGTTGGGTGATGCAATGGACATTGAAATTTGGGAATACGCCCATGAGCATGATTATATAATTGTCACGAAGGATGCCGATTTCAGCGAATTTGGAATTATCAAGGGATTTCCGCCGAAGATCATTTGGATTCGCCGTGGAAACTGTTCGACGAAAGATATTGAGATGATTTTGAGGGAAAACTATTTAGCCATCAGCAACTTGAGCGAAGACGTGGAGACTGGAATTTTGACTTTGTTTTAATGCTCTCGAGCAGAATTTAAAGGAGTTGGGGTTTTAATTAACCACAAAGTAAATAAGTTGACCAATTTTAGGATGTGACCGCTAGCGGTCACATCTTTTTTTTTGATCCTTATAATCACATCACTATGAGTGCCAAATGGAGAGGTAAAAGAATTGTCGATTGTGAAAGCACAAATCATATTTCCTGCAAAGGTGAACTTTGGGAATGCGAACGCTGTCATAAAATGATTTGTTGGGAAGAAGGCTCGGTGGATTTGCTCGAACTATGTGATGATTGCTGGTATGATGTCCGAGTGCTAGGACAAAAATATCTAACACCTTTTGAACAATGGAAGGTAATTCATAAAAATCTCTCTTGACGGCACTTTGGATTTTGAATTCTTTGAACTTGAAGATGCCAAGAAAGCCGAACAGTTTGCCGAAAGTATTGATGGCGCGATTTACTCTTGGAAAGCCATTGGATATTCTAATTGGTTGGAAAAGAAATTGTCAGTTGCCGATGTTTTAGGTCTTGCTGTGCTTCCAAAAGATTTACCTGATTTGATAGATTTACCTGATGATACGGATGACTGAATAAAGGGAGATTTTCAATGGAATTAATACTCTCCAAAATTATTGCGAACGAATATAAAAGTACAACGCAGAAAATCCGTATAATGACGGAAGGTTGGGTAAATAAATCAATTTTCTGTCCAAACTGCGGAAGTGCGTTAAGCCGTTTTGAAAATAACTCGCCTGTTGCAGATTTTTACTGTAATAAGTGTGCAGAAGAATACGAATTGAAATCTAAGAATGGGGATGTCAAGTACCCATTTTATATACCAAAGATAAATAGACAAAATCAGGCATTTTGAATTGCGTATTGGCGGGGCGATAAGCCCTGTAATGCCTCGTGCGGACGCATGGTGTTGTATTCTTCAAGCCAACTCTCTGCAATCAGACGGACTTCGACCAAATCATCAAACAAATATGCGTCTAAAACATCTTCACGAAATGTGCGG
>JAYVUA010000070.1:0-40014 GCA_043788255.1 Anaerolineales bacterium
CTCGGTTTTGCTCGTTTGCGGCGCAGACCCGATTTAATCCTCAGTTTCTTTCACGCCGCTGGTCTTTCTGTTAGGCAACTTAGGTTACCCTGAATAATATGTCGCTGCGAGCGGCTCTACCGCGAAGCAGTCTCCCAGTTATTAGGAGATTGCTTCGTCGCCGAAGAACGGTCCTCGCAACGACATGATAGTTAGAAAAGAGTACAATACCGGGGATCTTGATTTTTTCCAAGGAGAAAAATTATGGCAAACGATTACATTAAAAATATGCTGGGCGAAAACGAGCGGATTCTGTTGGTCACGCGCCAGCATGGATTTGTGCTCTTCAGTTCGATCATTGCGGAGATCGTTGTGACATTGATCGTGATCGTGACAATATCTGCGTTGACTGCAATGGTTAATCCGCTGGCCGGGTTTGGTTTTCTGCTCCTCTTGATACCGCTGGCCATCATGCTGCGGGATATTCTGGTGTGGAGCAATCAGCAGTATATTGTCACCAACCGCCGTGTGATCCAGGTCTCGGGCATATTTAGCAAGGATGTAGTTGACTCTTCGCTCGAAAAGGTCAATGATGTCAAGATGACCCAATCCTTCTTCGGCAGAATGTTCGATTATGGCGATGTCGAGATCCTGACCGCCAGCGAGACCGGGGACAACCTGTTCAAGCGGATCGGCGACCCGGTCAAATTCAAGACTGCGATGCTCAATGCCAAGGAAAAACTTGGCTACGAAGGGACAGGTTCCCACACCCAACGCGCGGAGAGTATCCCGGCGCAGATCGCCGAGTTGGACGAATTACGCAAGCAGGGCATTCTGACCGAGGCGGAATTCCAGGTGAAGAAAAAAGAATTGCTGGCGAAGATGTAGGTTGCAGATTGAGCGTTATAATAGCAATATGAAACAGGATGTTGTTCTCCAAACTCTGAAACAAAAAAACGCCGAACTGACAAAACAATTCGGCGTGAAATCCTTGCAGTTGTTTGGTTCAGTAGCAAGGAACGAAGCCACTTCCACCAGTGACGTGGATTTGCTTGTGGAGTTCAACCGCCCTGTTGGATATTTTGGCTTGTTCGCTTTGCAGGACTACCTTGAAAAATTACTAGGCTGCCGCGTTGACTTGGGGACTCCTGACAGTTTGAAGCCATATATCAAAGAGCGTGTCATGGGGGAGTTAATCCGTGTCGCCTAGGGATTGGCGAAACATGGAGTTTGTAGCGTAAACAAAAGTGACAGTCACCTTAAAGGTGACTGTCACTTTATTTAACCAAAACTTTTCATTTACTTCTTTTCCATATCTTTTCGTATCTGTTCCCTCAAAGCATCAGCCTCGGGAGAGCGCGGGGCCTTCGCGGATTCATTCGCCATGGCGCTGAAGCGGTCTGAGAGCATCATGGTCAGCAAACCTTCCATCACATTGCTGGATGTAGAGCCGCCGCCCTCAGCATTACTGCCGCCAACGACCACGCGCGGCACCACATCCACACCAGAGGATTGAATGGCTTCTGCAAAACGGTTGAGCACTTGTTGCGTCACCTGGAATTGCGGGCCGCCATAAGCGCGGACTTGTTCCTCGGTGGCAAGTGCCTGCGCGATACCGATACGGGCGATCTTCTCGGCTTCCGCTTCAGCCAGTGCGCGGATCTGCTGGGCCTGTTGCAGGGAGCGTTGATATTCCGCTTTACCCTGGTCCGTTTGGATGTTGATGTTCAACTCCGCTTCGGTCAACTTCGTTTGCATTTGCGCGCGTGATTGTGCTTCCTTTAACTCACGTTCCTTGATGGACGCTTTTTCCTGCTGGCCGTAAGTCTCCACTTGTTCGGCGGCCACCTGGCGCGAGCGCAACTGGTTTAGGATCGTCTCAATTTGAGTATCTCCCTCAGGCGAAGAAGGCGTACCGATCAGCACCTCCTCCAGCTCTAGGTTGTAGTGCTCAAACTTTTCCTTCATCTCGAGGCTGGATTGCTGTTGGATGGCACTGCGTTCCTGCAAGAGTTGAATCAGGGTGCGCGTCTGACCCACGTTCTTGAAGTAAGCGGATACCATCGGGTCGAGGGTTTGTTCCACCAGTTTTTTGATATCGCCGAATCTCTGTATGACGAGTGGGGCCTTTTGATAGTCAATGTGGACAACGACTGAAAGAGGCAGAGACGGCTCAAACGCATCCTTGGTGATGAGCGAGACTTCGGTTAGATTCTCATCGAATTTGTGCGCACCAACATCCGCGCGGATCCACTTTAAGATGAAGTTGGTCGTCGGAACGGAAATGATCTTACCCGCATAAGTGTTGAAGGCGTATTTACCTGGCAGGAGCGGCTCGCTCCAGATACCACGGTTGCCTTTGGAGGCCAGCTCGCCGTGACGATAATCTTTGCCTGAAAGGTCCGCGCCCATTTCACCGGTGTACGAAACCACCACGCCCACATTACCGACTTCGATGACTGTCTTCTGGATCATCTCGATCGTGCCAAACAAACGGTTGACGTAATATGTACCTTCGACCAGCACTTGCAACTGGCGTCCGCGCAGCCCACCGGCGCGCAGGAAGTTATCAGCGTCCTGGAATTTATTGTGGTATGTATCTGCCTGCGCAGGGTTGTCGCCTACCACAGGGGCAATGATCTCGCCTTGCGCGAGGGACGGGCCATCATGAATGGTGACAACACCGATCGTATCATCTGTATCTTTGATTACCACAGGGCGGAAACCGCCGCGTTCGGCGATCACCTGCGCCATACCGCGAATCGTATCGCCTTCTTCCTTGCTGAGGGACAGTGTGTAAATGCGTTCTTCAGTGATGACAATGAATTGCACGAGGTTGAATGCGTACGTACCTTCACGCAAGATGCGTCGCTGCGGACCGCGTTGTCCGCCGTTCTTCAGAAAGCTTTCGACATCCTGAAAATCTGTCACTGTAGCGTTAGAAGCCAGCACCTGCGCAGGGTCTAATTGCTTACCGTCACGCGCAAAGATGTAGCCTACCTTCCCTTGAGAGATGGTTACCAAAGGCATCATGTGGACAACATACTGAATGGGCATGAGGTAGTGCAAACCACCACGTAAAATACGCGGCTGATAACCAGCTTCACCATTAACCGCGATAAAACCTGATTTTACAGAGCCTTTTCCGCTGAAGCGTTTCTCGATCACGCCAATGCGGTTGTTGGGAATAAAACGAATCCCCGATAACAGGATTAATAACAGAATTCCACCTGCTACAACAGCAAAAACAATCAGACCAGACATTTTTTCTCCTTTGTGCGCCGAATTGCGCACGATATTAAATACGGAATATCCAGATAGAGGTTTCTTTATTGTACTCATTTCTAATGGAAAGCATATTCACTCTTTCGTGCTATTTCATGAGGGAGTAAAATACATATCGAAACTCGGATTAGCGGGTTTTGCTTGTTAATTAGGTTTACATTCTGATTACACAGGAGTCACCATGACCAAAAATATTTTCATGAGCTATTCACGCCGTGAGTTGGGGTTTGTAGATGATCTGGTCAGCAAGCTCGAAGGCGAAAGTTATAACGTCTGGCTGGATTACCGCGCGCTTATTCCCGGCAGTCCGTGGAATGTGCAGATCGAAAAAGGTTTAAAAGAGGCAGATAGTGTTTTGCTGGTTGTGTCAAAGGCGGCGCTCGCCTCGGAATATGTGGCATTGGAATGGCGTCACTTTTTGGAAACGAAGAAACGCGTCATTCTTTTGATCTTTGAAGCGGTGGATCTGCCAAAGGAATTGGAACAATATGAATGGGTGGATTTTCGCGGCAGCTACAAAGCCGGGTTGGATGAATTATTCTCCCAATTGAAACAGCCGATTAAAGAGGAGCATCCTGTACCTGAGACAGGTTTCAAGGTCCCGTGGATCGTGTGGGCGGCTATCGCCGTAAGTGTAATCGTGGCGCTCTTATCCCTTTTAGAATCCTGGACCCTGTTCATTCCGTGGATCCTGATTCCATTGCCTTATAAAATCTACAAGCGCAATTTTAATTTCACGCACGTGCAAACGGCCTTGTTGGCTCTGCCGGTTGCTTCCCTGCTTTCAGAGATGGTTTATGAAGACCCAACCCTGCGGGATGTCGTTTGGGTGGGGCTCGTCCTGGGATTGATCCTGCTGTTCATCCTTCGCTCTCCCGCCATGCAGCGGTGGGGAAGACCCGAAGCCATCATTCCGAAATATATCAATCCTCATGATGCAAAGATTTCAAATCCCAAACCGGTCCCCTTTTATGTGGATTATGCCGTGCAGGATCGAGTCATTGCTGAAGACCTGGCTGATACGCTGAAGAAGTATGGGCATCCTCAGGTAAATGATATTAGTGAGGCAAAGGCGGTGTTTGCATTGATCTCCCGCTTTAAATCAGACACAGATGCTGTTCCTGAAAAGCAGATGCTCTTCCCAATATTGGTGCAAACCAATAACGATATCTCGAAAAAATTATCCAAGATCCAATGGATCGATTTTCGCCCCGGCGTACGCGGGCTGGATACAATCGCCCAGTTGCTGCCGGAACCAAAAGAAATGCTAAAAGCGCTGGGAATGAGGCCTGTCAGTTCTCAGACGGTCTATTCGCCGGTGATCACCGCCCTTTACTACTTCATTATTTTCCTGACCGTGGTCAGCATTGGCGCTGCCTTGCATTACATCATCACCCCGCCAGACCCTTTGTTTCCCGCGGAACTTATTGAATTTGCCGCGAATATTCTTTTGTTCTGCGGACTTGCTTATTTTATGGTGAGCGGGTTGACCAATCGAAGAGGCTTCTTCTCCAGTTTGTGGCTCATCATTATTGGCATCCTTGGACTGGGTTTCCTGATGTTTTGGCAGAAAGACCTTGATGGAAGGATCATTAATCAAATGGCGGAAGCTGGCGTTGATGTGAATACCGTCGCGTTTAGCTTTGTCAATGTTGCTGAATATGTTTATTTTCTGGGGATATTCGCGGTGGGATTTATGTTTTTCAGAAATAGACGCGATACGAAACAGTGGTTCCCTGCGAAGAAATAAAAAAATAAAAGCGATGAATGGAAGTGACAGTCACCCGCTATACGAAGGTGACTGTCACTTTTTAATCGGGTATACTTTGCACCGCTTACATGGTTGTGAACTGAACTTTTATCCATCACGCCATGACATGTTTGCAATTCATTGATCACGCAAAGAGATTATCTCCAGAAAACAGTATGACAGACCATATCCGCAATTTTTGTATCATCGCCCATGTTGACCATGGCAAATCCACGCTTGCAGACCGCCTCCTTCAATTAACAGGCGCCATCTCCGAGCGCGACATGACCGAGCAGGCCCTCGACAGCATGGACCTCGAACGCGAAAAAGGCGTCACCATTAAGTCTTCGGCTGTGCGCATGTTTTATACTGCGCAAGACGGTCAAAGATATGAAATGAACTTGATCGACACGCCCGGCCATGTGGACTTTGGCTACGAAGTCAGCCGTGCGCTCAAAGCTTGTGAAGGCGCAATTTTAGTAGTGGATGCGACTCAGGGGATCGAAGCACAGACTCTCGCCAATCTTTATCAGGCGCTCGATGCCGACCTGACACTTGTTCCTGTTATCAATAAAATTGACCTCCCCTCAGCCCGTCCCGACGAAGTGGCCGAAGATGTAGGCTCCCTGCTTGGAGTCGATCCTGATTCGGTTCTACGCGTCTCCGCCAAAGAAGGCATCAACATCGATCAAATCCTCGAGGCGATTGTTGCACGTGTGCCGCCGCCCAAAGATGTGGATAATCAACAAGTCCGCGCGTTGATCTTTGACGCGCATTATGATTCATACAAAGGCGTGATCGCGTACGTGCGCATTATGGAAGGCAAGATCAAATCCACCGATGTGCTGCGCATGCTCGCCACAAAATTGGATTTGCGCCCGGTCGAGATCGGAATCTTTGTGCCAGGCATGAAACCTGTGGACACACTTGGCTCCGGTGAGGTGGGTTATATCGCCACTGGCTTTAAGACCGTGCATGAATGCCGTGTGGGTGACACCATCACGCTTGCATCGAATCCTTCACTTGAACCGTTGCCTGGTTATCATGTTCCCAAGCCGATGGTCTTTGCAGGTATCTATCCCGTGGAAGCGGATGATTACAGCACTCTGCGTGAGTCTTTGGATAAGCTGCAATTGAATGATGCTTCCTTAACATTCCAACCTGAAACTTCGCAGGCACTTGGTTTTGGATTTCGCGCGGGTTTTCTGGGTTTGTTTCACATGGAAATTATTCAGGAACGCATCGAACGTGAATATGATCTGGATGTGCTTTTTACAGCGCCTTCAGTGGAATACGAAGTATTGATGATCAAGGACGAGGTTGTAAAAGTAGACTCGCCCGCTGAATTGCCCGACCCCAGCAAGATCGTGGAAGTACGTGAGCCGTGGATGAACATCGAGATCATCACACCCACTGATTATTACGGCCCGATCATGGAACTGGTTACCAAACGCCGCGGCATTTTCAAGAAACAAGAATATCCCGCGCCTCACCGCGTGCAGCTTGATTTTGAAATTCCGCTTTCCGAAATTATTATTGACTTCTTTGACTCATTAAAGTCATGCACCAAAGGCTATGCTTCATTGGATTATCAATTCCTCGAATATCGTGCCGACAAATTGCAAAAACTGGAGATCCTCGTCAACGGCGAACCGGTGGATGCGCTGGCGGCAATTGTCCATGAGAAGGATGCGTTCCATAAGGGGCAGCGTCTCATCACCAAGCTCAAGGAATTAATCCCGCGCCAGTTATTTGATGTTGCTGTGCAAGCTGCATCTGGCGGACGTATCATTTCACGCGCCACTGTCAAAGCCACACGCAAGGATGTTCTTGCGAAATGTTACGGCGGCGATATTTCACGTAAAAAGAAATTGCTTGAGAAACAGAAAAAGGGCAAGAAACGCATGAAGATGGTCGGCAGCGTGGAAATTCCACAGGACGCATTCATGGCTGTTTTGAAACTGGATGATGATTAAAAATTTTTAACCACAAAGGACACGAAGGGTCACAAAGGTTACAATCTTTCCTTCGTGTTCCTTTGTGACCCTCACCTGCACTGCAACAAACGCAGTGCGGCGCAAGTGTTGTGGTGAATAAAATGAAAGATATTAAACGTTTAATCCCCGGTGCATTGATCAGTATCGCCTTGATCGCGGCGATATTATATTTTGTTGATTTCGGCACGTTATGGAATGCGATCCGCACTGCCAATTATCCACTCCTCGCTGGCTCAGTGTTTCTATCCTTTGTGTGGATGTTCATGCGCGCAAAGGTTTGGCAGACCTTGCTGCGCGACAAACCAAAATATATGGATGTGCTTTTTTCGGCAGGCGAAGGATATTTACTTAATAATTTTTTACCCTTCCGTCTCGGTGAATTGGGACGCGCCTTTCTACTCAGCCGCAAATCAGGGCTCGCATTCAGCGAAATATTGCCTACGATCATCATTGAACGTGTAACAGACCTGGCCTTCTCCGCAGCGGTATTGTTGGCAGCTTTGCCGTACATGGCAGATTCTCAGGGTTCCGAACGGATCGGTTACATCGTGGGCGGAGTTGTTATTTTTGGCCTTGTTATGATGTATGTAGTTGCTCGTAATAATAAATGGGCATTGGATACCTTTCATAAATTTAGCGTACGCTGGCCTGTTCTTCAAAAATTTGGCAGCAGCTTCCTTGAGCCATTTTTGGATGGCTTGGGTGTGCTCACAGATGGCTGGCTTTTCCTTCGCTTTTTGTTTTGGATGACCTTGAACTGGTTTGTAGCTCTTGTGGCTTATTATTTGATCACACTGGCATTCTTCCCTCAAGCCAAACCCGAATGGACTTTGTTTATTTTAGGCGCAGCTGCATTTGGCGGAGCCATCCCTGCACTGCCGGGCGGGGTGGGGACATTTGAAGGCGCGGTAAGCGCGGCTTTATTTGTTCTTACAGGCGATCAATCCACGTCACTGGCAGTGGCGCTCACTGCCCGTTTGTATAACTATCTTAATAGCGGCATCATTGGCGGCATTGGTTTGATGCGTGAAGGGCAGACCCTTTCAGGCGTTTATCATCAGTTGATGAATCTTAGAAATAGCGAGAAGACTGAAGGGAAAAAATAGCCGCACCCGTCCCAACATTGTGGTTGCGCTTGTTCGTCTTCCAACTATTTTCAAGAAGAATGATATTAAAACATCATACCCTGCTCAAAAAATATATGTTGAGAGTAAAAAGTAAATTCTTGCGGCGGAAATTACAGGGAAAATATTATTTTCTCATTAGGTTATAATCCTGTAGTTGTAAGATAATATAGCTTTTGATGCTTGATGCATTAAGATTTTTAGCCGCTTTTTGAGAATGCGGCTGTTTTTATAAAATAAACCCTTTCCATGTATCTTTTGTTACAGAGTTACAAATAAAATGCGCGTATTAATTGCCTTAACCTACTATCGCCCTCATTACTCTGGATTAACCATCTACGCCGAGCGTCTTGCCCGTGCTTTGGCGTTGCTGGGTCATGATGTTACTGTATTAACTTCACAGTTCAGCCCGTCATTGCCGTTATTGGATAAAGTGGATGGAGTGACTATTGTGCGCGTACCTCCATTGATGCGTGTTAGCAAAGGCATTGTCATGCCGTCCATGCCAGGCATCGCCTGGAAGTTGATAAAGCAGTCAGATGTAGTCAATCTCCACGTTCCTCAAATGGATGCGTTTTATATTGCGTGGATGGCGTATTTACAGAAAAAACCTGTCGTCCTCACCTATCAATGTGACCTGCAGCTGCCTTCCGGGCTTGTCAATGCTGTCGCAAATAAGATGTCTGATATTGCCAACCATATCGCCGCCAAACCAAGTGCTGCGATCGTGAACACGACTTTGGATTATGCTGAGCATTCCCCGTTTCTGCAAAACTATCTTGATAAACTTCATATTATTAATCCACCTGTTGAACTATCTCCTATAACCAATGCGGACATTTCAGATTTTCGAAATAAATTCGGTGTCAAAGAAAACGAAAAGGTCATTGGCATGGCTTCGCGCCTGGCAACAGAAAAAGGCGTCGAACATCTTGTGGATGCCATGCCTGCTGTATTAAAGAAATTGCCTAACGCAAGAGTGCTGTTTGTCGGTCCATATGAAAACGTTGTGGGCGAAGAAAAATATGCGCAGCACATCATCCCGCTTGTTAAACAACTGGGCGGGCATTGGTCTTTTCTTGGTATCTTGTCTCCAATTGAGATGTCTGCTTTTTTTCATATCTGCGACGTGCTTGTACTTCCCAGCTTGAATAGCACCGAAGCGTTTGGAATGGTACAGGTCGAATCGATGATCTGCGGAACTCCTGTTGTGACCTCGAACCTGCCCGGCGTTCGACAGCCAGCCCTGGTAACCGGCATGGGAAAAATTTTCCCTATTGGCGATACAGCAGCATTCCAGGCAGCCATTCTGGAGGTTTTGGAAAACACCCAGAATTATCAATCGGATGTTGAAAAGATCAAGTCTGCGTACAGCCCCGAAAATACTGCGAATGAATATGTGAAACTGTTTGAGAAATTGCTGTCTCGGACAGATTAAAAGCTTTTATTGCGAAAGCATAAAATCTCATGGTTGTTATATAAATTGTGAGAAACTATTGTTTGGAAAATAAAGTGTGAAAAATGAATGAACCCAATTCCGTAACCTCAACCTCAAAAGATTTTCTGTTTCTCCAACTCCGTGACCTGCCATACTTCCGCGCCTTTTTGCGCGCGATAGAAAGCTCGTATTATCAAGACCTGCCCCTGCCTGCACCTGTATACGATGTGGGTTGCGGCGATAGTCATTTTGCCTCGCTGACCTTTGACAAAAAACTCGATGTCGGCCTGGACCCCTGGCATGCACCCATCCACGAGGGCAAGGGACATGATGCTTATCATTTACTGGTCGAGGCAGACGGCGCGTATTCACCCTTTCCTTCGAATCATTTTGCCAGCGGCTTTAGCAATTCAGTCCTTGAACATATTCCACATATTGATGCTGTTCTGGCAGACACAGCCCGTGTATTAAAACCTGGTGCTCCGTTTTATTTTTGTGTGCCCAATGCGCGTTATTTAAGTGAATTATCCATTTCCAAGGTTTTGGGGAAGAGATATACCGAATGGTTCCGCAAAATTTCCCGCGTTTCTCATGCAAATGAGCCGCAGGTCTGGAAAGACCGCCTTGAGCGCGCTGGTTTTACCCTGGAACGGTCATGGAATTATTTTTCGCCTGCTTCCATGCACGTGTTAGAATGGGGACACTATTTTGGCATTCCCTCTATGGTTGCGCGTATTTTGACGGGCAAATGGATCATTTCCCGTACAAAATGGAACCTGACTTTGACTGAAAGCTTTGTCAAAAAATATGCTTCACCCGAGCCGGTCGAAAACGGGACCTTTACTTTTTACATCGCTCGCAAACGAGCCTGAGAGAAAAATCATTCACCATGGCCTTCGACGAGAAGTATTTTTCCACAAATTCGTATGAGAAGATCACATTTGCCAGATACAGTATGTATTGGTGGTCGAATCGATTCTTTGCCATGCTGGCACGGCGATATGGTACGCGCGGTTCACGCCTGCTTGAAGTTGGTTCTGGTCTCGGACATTTGGTTGGGACGCTTGAAGATACCTTTAAAACGGTGGGGCTTGATCTAAATCACTGGGCAATAAAGCAATCAAAATCTGTGGTGAATAAGTCAGCTCTGCAAACCGCATCGGCTGAAGAACTTCCATATAAAGACGGCGTATTTAATGTAGTCATCATTAAACATATTGTGGAGCACCTGCCAAACCCTGCTAAAGCAATTAATGAAATTGGCCGCGTTACTGCAAAAGGCGGTTATCTCATTCTTGCCACGCCCAATCTCAGTTCATTATCCAGGCCGTGGAGAGGCGGAGATTGGATCGGTTATCAAGACCCAACTCACATTTCCCTTAAGCAGCCTCAGGAATGGCTGGAAATGATTAAGAACGCAGGGTTTAGTCCCATAAAAGTTTTTTCAGATGGGTTTTGGGCTGCGCCTTATGTTCGATTTATCCCAACGATCATCCAAAAATTATTTTTCGGTTCACTCGGCGGCTTTCAAGCCATTAGCGGTTTTATTTTTGTGCCATTGAAGTGGGGCGAGAGTATTTTAGTGATCGCAAAAAAACAATAAAGAGAAGTGTTGAATGAGCAGTGATTTCCAACCCCCGATTCCAGAATACCAATATGAAGAACCCAATCAGGAACCTACGGTTCTTGACTTGTATAAATCTGTAACCAAAGACTGGCCTTCATTTATTAACTTTGTCCGCTCCTTATGGGATGCGCGCCGCCGCGAGGAGATCAACCGCGTTCTTGCGGATGAAATTGCGCACCCTGCTTTTGATGAACAAACACCTCAAGAGCCTCCGCGGGCAGCTCACTTTCCCTGGCGTTCCCTGGCGGCGCTTTTCCTTGCGTTGAGCGCTCAATTTTTATTGGAGCCGCCTAATCGACTCGCAAACATCAGTATTGCCTTGTATGTATTTGCATTGGGTTTGGTGATATGGGCATATATTAAAGATGAATGGCATCTGCCTGCATTGCCGGTTAACAAACAAACTCCTGATGGCCTGACCACACGCATCATTCCATTCTTCGCTTCCATTATCTTTGCAGGTCTGGCCTTTTGGAAATTTGGAGGCGGTTTGTTTACAGCCGCCAACCTGATCCTTTGGGTATTATCTTTGTCTCTCTTAATTTATGGTCTGTGGTTGAAAACTCCGAAGGTCACACAAGAGACAACCACTGAAGAGCGCAGAAAAAAGATATTGTGGAATATTCTTGTGTTGGGTGTATTTGCGCTCGCATTGTTTTACCGCCTTTATCGCACTGTATCTGTCCCGGCTGAGCCGTTTAGTGACCAGGCTGAGAAGATCATGGATGTCTATGACATCTCGCAGGGCCAATATAGTATTTACTTCCCTCGGAACACGGGCCGTGAAGCGATCCAAATGTATTGGACTCTGTTGGTTGCCAATGTGTTTGGCACAGGGCTTTCATTCTTAAGCCTCAAGCTTGGCACGGCATTACTCGGCATTCTCACGCTTCCTTATATATATTTGTTGGGAAAGGAACTTGGGAATGAACGAGTTGGCCTGTTTGCATTGTTTCTTTTTGGAATTGCCTACTGGCCGAACGTGATCTCACGTATCGGACTTCGCTTTCCGCTTTACCCGCTCTTCGCAGCGCCCACGCTCTTTTATTTGATCCGAGGCCTGCGCACTCGAAACCGAAACGATTTCATTCTCTCAGGCTTTTTCCTCGGCCTTGGCTTGCATGGGTATAGTCCTTTCCGTATCGTACCCATTTTCGTTGTAATCGTAATTCTGATCTATGTTCTCCACATGCGCTCGAAAGAGAGCAGCCAGCAGGCACTTTGGTGGCTTGTCATTGTGGTTGTCATGTCTCTCTTTGTTTTTTCACCCCTGTTACGTTATTGGATCGCAAACCCTGCGGTTTTTGGATACCGTGCTTTTAGCCGTTTGAGTGCAGTCGAATCTCCCATCCCCGGGCCGGTCTGGCAGGTATTTCTCACTAATTTGAAACGCGGACTGTTAATGTTCAACTGGGACGATGGCGAGATCTGGCCGAATTCCATGCCCTATCGCCCGGCTCTTGATGTAGTCACGGGTGCGTTGTTTGTCCTTGGTATTGTTTTGCTGATCGCACGCTATGTCCGTCAACGAGACTGGCGTGACTTGGTTCTGTTGGTTTCAGTACCCATATTGATCATGCCCTCTGTTCTTTCACTGGCTTTCCCTGCGGAGAATCCTGCGTTAAATCGTGCGGGCGGCGCTTCGGTGACGGTAATCCTCATCAGTGCAATGGCGCTTGAAGGGTTAGTGGCAGGCTTGGGGTCCGAAAAGAAGCGGGTTTACATCGGCTATGCCTTGACCGGTATTTTATTCGCCGCATCTGCTTATCAAAACTTTGATATTGTCTTCAATAAATTCGATAAAAATTTCCGTGCCGGCGCCTGGAATACATCTGAAATGGGGATGCAGATCAGCGCGTTCCGCGATAAATACGGGCAGACGGATTCTGTTTGGGTTGTTGCCTACCCATATTGGGTGGATACGCGTTTGCCGGGTGTGTGGGCTGGGGTTCCCAACCGTGATTTTGCGATCTGGCCTGATAAATTCACAGACACTTTGAGTGTGCCTGCTCCGAAAATGTTTATTATCTGGCATGAAGATGTGGAATCTGAGAAAGCTCTTAAAGAGCTCTACCCGAATGGCGTGATGACCCGCTATACTTCATCATATGAAAACAAGGATTTCCTGATCTTTATGATCGAGAAATAAATAATCGTCACTGCTAATTTGTTATTGCAGGGCATTCGCACTGAGACAATTTTACTTTCGTGTGAATGTACTTTCTCGTGATAACGATTGCTTGCGCTGACGTGAGGTGATATGAGCGAAAAACGCGCGTGGTTTTATGATTTGCTTTTTATTCTTGTCCTGCTGCTGGCAGGATATTTGCGTTTGGCGGGTGCGAATTGGGGCGAAGGCTATCACCAGCATCCTGACGAATTGTTCCTTAGCGGTGTATTAGATAACCTGCGCGCTCATACCTGTACAGATCCACTGATTCCAGTGGATGCCTGCCCAGTGGAACAAAAACGCTGGTTAAGTGTCGGCGAATATTTTGATACTGCTGCTTCCACACTAAGCCCATACAATCGCGGCTACGGTTTCTTTGTTTATGGCAACCTGCCAATGACGGTGACGCGCATTGCCTTGGAAATGACCAGTGATGACAGTATTCGTAACTCGAAGTTTTTTGCCCGCCAGTTCTCAGGGTTGGCAGACCTGTTCACTATTTTTCTTTTGTATCTGATCGTTTCGAGTCTTTATGGGCGGCGCATCGGGTTATTCGCTGCGACATTCTCCACATTCGCAGTCATGCAGATTCAGCAGTCGCATTTCTTTACATCAGATACATTCACAAACTTGTTTATGTTCCTCACCATTCTGTTTGCGGTTGGGATTCCTGATGCCTATATGCCATTTGCTGAATCTTCAGACGAAGTTCAGCCCCAAAATAAAAGCTTTATCCCGCGTTTGATAACCAGTCGAATCTTTCTGCTTTGTATTGGCTTTGGAGTTGCACTTGGCATGGCGATGGCATCCAAAATCAACGCCACTGCGTTGGCGTTCATGCTGCCAGGCGCGTTTGCTGTACGTTACCTTGCCAATAAAAATGAGCGGAATAATGAGGCTCTGAAGTTTTTCGTCATTTGTTTGATCGCAGGCGGTATTGCCACGATCATTTCCTTTCGTATTTTCCAGCCGTATGCATTTGATGGGCTGGGACTCAACCCGCAGTGGCTCGCAAATATAAAAGAAGTACGCGCACAGGGGTTTACAGACCTGCCATGGAACTTGCAATGGGCGCGTCGATCTCATTTATATTCATTTGAAAACCTGACAGTTTGGGGGCTTGGGCTTCCACTCGGCATTCTTGCCTGGGCGGGTTTCTTGTTAATGGGTTGGCGTATTTTCAAAGGCGAATGGAAACATCTCCTGCTGTGGGGCTGGACTGCGTTTTACTTTGCATGGCAATCTACACAATTCAACCCCACCATGCGTTATCAATTACCGGTCTATCCGCTTTTATGTATGATGGCTGCCTGGTTTATTTTTGAGTTGGCAAGTTGGAAGACAAAATCGGCCGCACGTGTAAACCTGCCAGCTATTTTGGCAAGTGTCATCGGTGTGACAGTGCTTGTGCTAACTGCTATTTGGGCATTCGCTTTCCAGAGTATCTATCTGCGGGATGAAGCGCGTATGACTGCTTCACGCTGGATCGTACAAAATGTGTCTGGCCCTGTTAATATTCGCATTGAAACAAAGAATGACGGGATTTATAACCAGCCGATTTCCATCCCATATAACATGGTCATTCAGGCTGGCACCCCATATATGACTGTGTTTGTACCCAACCGTGATGGAAAAGTTTCTGATATTGTCCTTGGCCATGCAACTGATGCCGCTTCACCCTCGACCGTTGTGCTGTCTCTGTCTTCGACGGAAGCACCTGACACCGTTTTGGCCAGCGCTTCGCAACTGGTGGACTTCAAATCAACAACTGACCCGCGCGGACCTTCGGTAACGCTTTCCCTGGATCATGCAATTTCCCTTGTTAAGGGACAAACTTATGTTTTGAAAATTGAAACTCAGGGAAGCGGACTTGTACTAAGCGGCTCATCCATTGCGAATGAAACAGACTATGACTTTACCCTGCCATTCAATGTGGATGGTTACGATTTTTTTGGAGGCATCTACCCCGGCGGTGTGCTCCTGCAAGTCTATTGGGATGATAACGCAGAAAAGTTGACCCGTTATGTGGATACACTCAGCCAGTCAGATTTTATTGTTATCCCAACCAACCATCAGTATGGACAGATCACCCGTCTGCCGGAGCGATATCCGCTTACCACGTTGTATTATCGTGAATTGTTAGGCTGCCCCGCTGCTGAGGATATCATCCAATGTTATCGCGTTGCCGAACCAGGAAAATATAAAGGCAGCCTGGGCTTTGAGTTGGTGGAGGTGGTTGAACCGTACCCAACTCTTGGCCCTTTGGTGATCAACGATCAGGCGGCGGAAGAAGCTTTTACCTTTTATGACCATCCAAAAGTTTTGATCTTCAAAAAAACTGGTGACTTCGATGCCGCGAAATTAAAGGCCCTGCTCAGCACTGTCGATGTGACGAATGTGCCGCACCTTTTGCCGCAGGATGCAGCAAATTATAAAGACCTCATGCTGCCGGCTGCACGGCTCGCGCAGCAACGCGCTGGCGGAACATGGTCTCAGTTGTTTAGCTACGATTCGATCCAGAATAAATATCCCATTGCGGGCGTTTTGATCTGGTATTTATTTGTCTTCATCCTCGGGCTTTTTGCATATCCTATTGCGCGGTTGGCTTTACCGGGCATCCGTCAATATTCATATCCGCTTGGACGCATTGTGGGGCTGGCTTTGCTTGCATGGCTTGCGTGGATGGGCGGCTCAGTCGGCGTGCCGTATTCACGAGTCTCCATTGGCGTGGCGTTTGCCATTATCGCTGTGGCAGGTGTCGGGTTATGGTCGATGCGTAAAGAGCAGTTCAAAGCGGATTGGAATTCAAACCGCAGATTCTTTGTGGTGGTGGAGATTATCTTTCTTGCCTTCTTCCTGATCGATCTGCTCATTCGTCTTGGCAACCCGGATTTGTGGCATCCATCCAAGGGCGGCGAGCGGCCAATGGACTTTTCGTATTTCAACGCCGTTTTGAGGAGCACGAGTTTCCCGCCGTATGACCCGTGGTATGCGGGCGGTTATATTAATTATTACTATTACGGTTTTGTGCTGGTGGGCACGCCGGTAAAATTACTGGGTGTTGTACCTTCCATTGCATATAACTTTATTTTGCCAACATGGTTTGCTTTGATCGCTGTTGGCGCGTTTGCCATCGTATGGAATATTATCGATGGTGTCCGTTCGCTGGGTGATGATGAGAAGTCATCTTTCATTGACCTGCGCCTGCTCTCCGGCCTGGCAGCTTCCACAATGACAATTTTGATCGGCAACCTTGGGACGATTCGTTTGCTGTTCAACAGCTTTATACGAATGTCTGCGCCGGGCGGTGTTGTTCCCGTGGACGCGAACTTTATCCAAAAATGGGTTTGGGCTATTAAAGGATTGCTGTTATCTTTTGGCGCCGCACAATTGCCAATTGGCCGTGGAGATTGGTATTGGATTCCCAGCCGTGTGATCCCCGCTCCAAATGATGTAGAACCGATCACAGAATTTCCGCTTTTCACTTTCCTGTTTAGCGACATGCACGCGCATATGATCGTGATGCCACTGACATTGTTCATTATTGCGTGGGCAGTTTCATTTATCAAATCGCGTGCGCAAATGTCCCGCTCGGAATGGATTGCTACGTTTGGTGTTGGTGCTTTGATCATTGGTGCTTTGCGCCCAACCAACACATGGGACTTGTATACATTTTTCCCATTGGCTGCACTTGCTCTGGCTTATACAATCTATCGTAATTTTGAGTGGAAAGGCCGCTTCAAGATTGCGGATTGGATGGGAAAGGCTCTCATCGCAGCAGGCGCTGTCGTTTTGTTATATGTCCTCAGCTCTGCTTTGTATTCTCCCTTTGCACATTGGTACAGCCTTGGTTATGGTTCTGTTGACTTATGGAAAGGTTCGCGTACGCCAATCTCTTCCTACCTTACCCAATGGGGTTTGTTCCTGTTCATCATCGTTGCGTGGATGGCATGGGAAACACACGAATGGATGGCATCCACACCGGTTTCGCATCTGAATAAACTTCGCGAATATTCATTGCTGATCGAAATTGGATTGGCAGTGATCATTGCTTCGCTTGCTTATTTTGCTGTCGATGGGATTCGCGCTGGCTGGCTGGCGTTGCCGCTCGCGGCCTGGGCTGGGATATTAATCCTGCGGCCGGGTATGGCAGATATAAAACGCGGCGTTTTATTAATGGTGGGTACAGGCCTGGTACTCACTCTTGCTGTAGAAGTAGTGGTGCTGGTAGGCGATATTGGCCGCATGAACACGGTCTTCAAATTGTATTTACAAACTTGGATGCTGCTCGCGATCAGTGCCGCCGCAGCTTTTGGCTGGTTGTTTGATGTGTTTCCATTTTGGCGTTTACGCTGGCGCACCATTTACCAGACGGGCTTATATCTTTTGTTTGCAGGCGCATTTTTATTCACACTCACGGCCACCGCAGATAAGGTCAGTGACCGCTTGAACCCGCAAGCTCCACACACATTTGACAGCATGACTTACATGAAAACTTCCCAACACTGGGATGGTCAGGTTATGGAATTAAGTGAAGATTACAATGCCATCCGCTGGCTGCAGGAAAATGTACAGGGCTCACCGGTCATCGTCGAAGGGAATTGCACAGAGTATCGCTGGTGCACACGCATGACAATCTATACCGGCCTGCCCGGGGTTGTCGGCTGGAACTGGCATCAACGTCAGCAGCGCGGGTTTGCATCTGTAGATGTGCAGCATCGCGTGGATGAAATCTCTGCTTTTTATAATTCCATGGATATGCAATTCGCGCGTGACTTTTTGAAAAGATATCAGGTTAAATATATTATTGTCGGCCAGCTTGAACGCAATTTGTATCCCGCCGTTGAAGGTGTTCCGGACAGCCTGATTAAATTTAAACAATTTGACGGGAAATATTGGAAGACGGTTTATCACGAGAACAACACAACCATCTATGAGGTCTTGCCGTGATCCTGCACATTACATCAAAGAGCGAATGGGCTGAAGCGCAAACTCGCGGCGAATACATCGCGCCGAGTTTGAATGCTGAAGGCTTCATTCATTGTTCCACTGAAAAACAAGTTTTACATGTTGCCAATGCTTTTTATGGCGGACGAACTGACCTCGTGTTGTTAAAACTCGAAGAAGCAAAACTCAAGCCCGAGCTTAAGTGGGAACCGCCTGCTGGACTTCCCGCTCCGGGCATTTCTGAATCTGATTTGTTTCCGCACATCTTTGGCCCGATCAACTTAACAGCAGTCGCATCGGTTCTGGACTTTGTGCCTGATTCTGATGGAAAATTTATTCTCCCGCCTTTAGTATGACCGCATTCATCACCTGGTACATTTTTCTCACCTTCCTCGGCTGGCTTACATTTCCGCTGGTTCATTTCCTTTTCCCTGCACTGGCAGATAGAGGCTATACCCTCGCGCGCACCGCGGGGATGTTGATCTGGGCTTATATTTTTTGGCTGCTTGCATCTCTCGGCATCGCACAAAATGATATGGGCGGACTCTTACTTGCCCTCGCAATCGTGGCAGGCTTAAGTATTTTTTCAATCGTCAATCGTCAATCTGAAATTATAAATTTCCTGCGATCCAATCTATCCCTCATCCTCACAACTGAGGTTTTGTTTCTCGTTGCATTTGCCTTTCTTGCTTTTGTCCGCTCGGCAAACCCGGAGTTGAACGGCACCGAAAGACCCATGGAACTGGCCTTCATCAATGGCATTTTGCGTTCGCCAGTATTTCCGCCGCAAGACCCCTGGCTTTCAGGCTACGCCATTTCTTATTATTACTTCGGCTATGTGATGACGGCCATGCTCGCACGCATATCGAGCATCCCCGGCAGCATGGCCCATAACCTAATGACCTCGCTCATCTTTGCGCTTGGCGCAATTGGTTCATACGGTATTTTATATAACTTGCTTTTCCTTGTTACGAAGAGTGATTCATCGGGTATTGAAGACAACCCAAACCAGGCTGCCAAGAAAACTTCTTTCTTGGCACTTCTCTCGCCCCTCTTTCTATTACTGGTCTCTAACTTTGGTGCCCTGCTTGAAATACTTCATCAGCGCGGATTCTTTTGGGTAAAAGATTCAGCGACAGATCAATACTCCAGCCGTTTCTGGGCATGGCTGGATATGAAGGAACTTTCGCAAGTGCCATCCATGCCATTTCACTGGGTTCCTGATCGTTATCTATGGTGGTGGCGTTCCTCGCGTATCTTGCAAGACTACGACATGCTTAAACGTCCGCTTGAAGTGATTGATGAATTTCCCTTCTTCTCCTTCCTGCTCGGCGACTTGCATCCGCATGTGTTGGCGATCCCATTTAATTTGCTTGCCATTGCTGTCGCGTTGAATCTCTTTTTGGGCGGCTGGCGCGGCACGATTAAGTTGTTTGGCGCACGTTTGCATATCAACTATGCGGGCTTTTTATTTTCAGCCCTCGTCATCGGCGGACTGGCTTTCCTTAATACGTGGGATATTTTGATCGCGGCTACATTGATCGTTTCTGCCTATGTTTTCATGCGTGCCAATGAAGACGGCTGGCGCTGGGAGCGTATTGAAGATTTACTTTTGTTTGCCTTGCCGCTCGGCATTCTTTCTGTAGCACTATATTTTCCGTTCTACATTGGATTTTCATCGCAAGCGGGCGGAATTTTGCCAAACCTTATGTATCCCACACGCGGCGTGCATTTATGGGTGATGTGGGGAACTTTACTCGTTCCTATCCTTGCTTTTCTCATTCATCTTTCTTCTGGAGTACAGGAGCTTGCTCCTATTCAATCTGACTCCACAGTTAAACCCAACTGGAAGCTTGGTCTTTTACTTGCCCTTGGTTTTGTATTGTTCCTATGGCTTTTCTCATGGACCATTGGCTGGATTGGCTCCATCACTGAAAAAGATTTTGTGATTAATTTTCTTGCATCACAACAGATGTCTGCTGGACAATTCTTCAACGCAACATCCCTGCGCAGGTTAAGTTATATCGGAAGTCTTATAACTTTATTGGCAGTCTTGATTCCCGCGCTTTCCTTTTTATTTACACGTAACGATAAATCTGAAAACTTAAGCTCAGAGAACGTAAATCCAATATCGCAAATCGTAAATCAATTTGTCTTCCTTATTCTAACTCTCGGCACGATCCTTGTTCTCGTCCCTGACTTTGTTTATTTGCGTGATAATTTCGGTTATCGAATTAACACGGTCTTCAAATTCTATTATCAGGCATGGATGTTGTGGAGTCTCGCTGCCGCATTTGCAACAGCATATTTGCTTCAAAACCTGCGTGGCTTAATAAATGGTATCTTCCGCGTAGTGATCGGCACCGTTATTTTTTCAGGACTGTTATACCCTGTTTTTGGTTTGCTCACAAAGACGAACAACTTCAATCCAACCTATGGCTTCACCCTTGATGATTTCGAACGAATCACTCGCGAGAATCCTGATGAAGCCGCTGCCATCACTTTCCTGCGCAGCATGCCTGACGGCGTTATTGCGGAAGCAATAGGTGGAAGCTATCACAGCGAATTCGCTCGCATCGCTACATATACGGGTATGCAAAATGTTCTCGGCTGGCCGGGCCATGAAGACCAGTGGCGCGGTGGATATGCTCCGCAAGGTTCCCGTCAGGATGACATCGCCAAGTTATATTCCACGGCCCGTTGGGATGAAGCACAATTGATCATTAAGAAATATAACATTCGCTATGTTTTTATTGGCGGAACGGAGCGCTCAACTTTAACGGTCAATGAAGAGAAATTTCAAACCTATCTTAAGCCGATCTTTCAACAAGGCAGCGTTGTGATCTATGAAGCGCCGCAAGAAACTGGCAGCCTTCCATAATCTTTTGGCAGGCCGCTCCTCCTCAATTTAACCGATTACAATTACCTTATGACCTACCGACATTTCAAACTCGAAAGTTTGTTATACATACTTGCCTTTCTTCTCGCCCTTGGTTTTCGCCTCGTACAGCTTGGCGCCATGCCGCTTACTGATATCGAAGCTTCGTCCGCTTTGCAGGCGTTACATATTGCGCAAGGCCTTAAGACCACACTGAACCCTCATCCCCTATATATTCTTTCCACCTCAATTTTATTTTTTCTTTATGGCGGCGGGACTAATTTCCTGGCAAGACTTGTCCCCGCTTTGGCAGGCAGCGCCCTGGTGTTTGCTCCTCTCTTTTGGGACCGCATCAAGCCCCGCCCGGGCCTGATCCTGGCCTTCTTCATCGCTGTAGACCCCGGCCTGACCGCCATCTCCCGTCAAGTTGCGAGTCCCATTCTTGCGATCACATTTCTCATCTTTGCATGGGCATTTTTTAGTAAAAATAAGACAGCCCTTGCAGGTGTTTTTTCTGCTCTTGCTCTCTTAAGCGGCCCATCCATTTGGACTGGCCTGCTCGGCCTTGGCATCACCTGGGCCATCATGCAGGGAATAAATTCACGCCGTGTAGCAAATGAATCTCAGGAGACGAAGATCGATATCCGCCAATCCATTCGGGCGGCAGCCATACCGTTCGTTGCAACCTTTGTCATAGTGGGTACGTTATTTTTCATAGTCCCCAATGGGATAAGCGCCGCGCTGGCATCCATCCCCGGGTTTATAGATACCTGGCTCTTTCCTTCAGATGTCCCTGCAAGCCGATTGTTTTTATCCATTCCTGTTTATCAACCGCTTATTCTATTACTCGCTTTATTTTCCATTATTCGTGGTTTGCGTAAAGGAAGCCCGCGTATCATTCCTTTAATTATCTGGTTTTTTGTTTCATTGTTACTCGCAACTTTCTCCCCATCACGCCAGGTTGTTGATCTCGCATGGATGTTACTCCCGCTGAGTGCATTAGCTGCCTTGGAATTGGTTCGCAATGTTGATATTTTTCCAGAAGAGCGTAATGAGATCGCAGGTGTGACCTTCCTGACTGCCTTCCTTTGGGTCTTTGCATGGATTAATTTTTCAGGCATGATTTGGCATCCGCAGGAATCCCGCGAATATGGAATTGGCTTCTGGATTTTGATGGGCGTATTGTTGTTGATCGTTCTCAGTTTGTTGCTGGTTGCAGCCGGGTGGTCAAAACGCACTGCACACCTTGGCGGAATATGGGGGCTGGCGCTCGGGTTGGGCGTGCTGGGTCTTAGCGGAACACTTGGCTCCACAGGTTTGCGTGGAATGAGCAACCCGGAAATGTGGTGGCTGCCAGGAAAGCCAATGCAGGCAGACCTATTGGAATCAACGGTCAATGATATTTCCAATTGGGGGATGGGCAATAATGATGCGGTTCCCGTGGTCATTACCGGTTTGGATTCTCCTGCACTTGAATGGGCTTTGCGTGAACACCAGGTCATTATCGCTAAAACATTGGATATCTCCAGTTCACCGTATTTTGTCATCACCCCGTTTGAAACTGACCCTGTGCTTGTCTCTGCTTATCGCGGACAGGATTTTTCGTGGAGGCAAACTCCCATGTGGGAAAACGCCCTTCCCGCAGATTGGATTCGCTGGGTTACGTTGCGCGAAATGCCCCAGTCTGGTGAAACCATTATCCTTTGGGCAAGAGATGATCTCTTTTTAGACTCAGCAGCTACTCCTTAAAGCAGAGTTTGTTCCCTCCTGATCAACAACTTAAAAAATCTTTGTATGCTGGCGGTTTCATACCATGACAAAAACATCCTCCCCATCCATTATTGCCTTAGATGGCCCTGCAGCATCTGGTAAATCCACACTTGGGCGGAAGCTTGCCGATTCGCTGGGCTATCTCTTTTTTGACACCGGTGTAATGTATCGTGCAATCACCTGGATTGCACTTCAGCTTGATTTGAATATGCTTGATGAAAAAGCCATTACGAATCTTGCACAAAGCGCACAGATCGATATTTGCCCCCCCTCAAAAAATGATGGCCGCGCCTGTGACGTGTTGATTGGCAACAAGGATGTCACCTGGGATATGCGCGGTGATGAAGTGGATGCAAATGTGTCTGTCGTTTCTGCTTATGCCGGGGTGCGTAAAGCCTTATCCGAACAACAACGCCGCATTGGGCTGCGCGGCAAGGTAGTCATGGTCGGGCGGGATATTGGCACCGTTGTCCTGCCTGAAGCCGATCTCAAGATCTATTTGGATGCCAGTGCAGAGGAACGCGCAAAACGCAGATATGATGAAATCATTGCACGCGGTGACAAAGCAGATTACGAAGAGATTCTCAGGAAGGTGATCGAGCGTGACCGGGTTGATTCCACGCGCGCAGTGGCTCCATTGCGCCCGGCGGAAGATGCACTCATCATCGATTCAGACAAGCTGGATGCTGCTCAAGTCTTTGTGCAGGTACTTGAATTGTGTAAATAATAAACCCTTATTCCTGCTGCAATTTTTTTAGAGTGAATCATGGCGATTAAAAATTACCAAGTTCCTTTTTACATTCAAGTGAATCGTATTTATTTGCGATTTGGTATTCGAAATTTGTTTAAAATTTTAGGGCGTGTAAAAGTTGCGGGGAAAGAAAATATTCCACTGGGTAAGCCATACGTGATCGCAATGAATCATATATCGATCTTCGATCCGCCGCTGGTGGTCACCTTTTGGCCTGAAGAGCCCGAGGTAATCGGTGCTGTGGATGTTTTCGAAAAGAAAGGACAAGGTACCTTGCTCTCTCTCTATGGTGTGATTCCTGTTCATCGCGGAGATTATGACCGTATTCTGCTTGATAAGATCCTGGCAATTTTGAAAAATGGCCGCCCTTTGGTTATTGCTCCCGAAGGCGGACGATCTCACGAGCCTGCCATGCGGCGCGCCATGCCGGGCGTAGGCTATATTATTGAGCACGCACAAGTTCCCGTGGTTCCGGTGGGTCTGGTGGGTACAACTGATGATTTTTGGCAACGGGCAACTCATGGCGAGAAGCCTGAGCTTGAAATGCATATCGGCAAACCAATTGTTTTTCCACCAATTACACAAAAAGGTGCAGAACGCAGGGAAGCTCGTCAGGCGAATGCCGATCTTGTCATGCGATATATTGCAGGGCTTTTGCCTGAAGAATATCACGGTGTTTATGCAGGTCAGGCAATCTCTGCATAAGAAAATGAATCAGACTCTTCCCAAACCAGTAAGTGAAATTTGGCGGCCCGAGCTGACCCGCCTGCCCAAATTAACCCGTGCACGCCGTGCCTTTCGAAAGTTTTCACACGGTTTACTAAAACTGATCGCAAGAATCTGTTTACGAGTCACATCCGAAGGGATGGAAAATTTTCCGCAAAGCGGACCTGTGCTGGTGGTTATCAATCATCTTGGCGATTCAGATGTGCCTGCATTGATCTCCGCGCTTCCTTTTCCTCCTGATGCACTTGGGAAAATTGAACTGTATGAAATTCCCATTCTTGGAAAATTGATCGATTGGTATGGCATTATCTGGCTGCACCGCGGGCAGGCAGATACACGCGCATTACGTGCTGCGTTGAACGGGTTCGCAGAAGGCCGTATCATTGTCATTGCGCCCGAAGGCAGATATTCTTTAACTGGTGCGTTGGAAGAAGGCAGCGGCGGTGCGGCCTTCCTTGCTTATAAATCGGGTGCAGCGATTTTACCAATTGCGATTACCGGCAGTGAAAATGAAAATGTATATGGTCATATGAAAAAATTTCGACGTGCGCAGGTACATGTGAAGGTGGGGAAAATATTCAAGTTGGCCGAGCAGGCTGCGGGTCGGCAGGAAGCGGTGACTCAAGGCACACGTCAGATCATGCTGGCACTCGCAAGTCTGCTTCCTGAAAAATATCAAGGCGCGTATTTTCAATCTGAGTCCCAAACAATCTTGTAACTTCAATCATAATTATTTAGAGCTATAATTCCACAAATGGATTTTCTTTTTACACTCCTTTCAGGTGTTGCCTTTCTTGCTTTTCCCACTCCCGTGGGTTGGGCGGTCTGGATATTCCTGTTGGGGGTGTTGTTATATACTCTTTACCGATGGCGCGTTTATCAGCCGGTATGGAAAAAACGCGAATGGGGATTTTTCTTTTTCTTTTTGATCTTGATCGCACTCACAAGTTTATTCATTGGCTTGCGACTTTCATCCGCTTCAACCCGACCTCCTCCTGGCGTGCCCGCCGATGCGCCGGGTTCTGCGCTGATGGTTTTTTCTGCCATCCCCCTGCTGTTGGGTGGAGGTTTGCTTGGTCCCATAGGTGCTGCAATCCTTGGCGTAGTCGCTGGGATTTTGCGCGGCACCTGGGATACATACTCTTTCTTTTCTATAATTGAATTTGCTTTCATAGGCGCATGGTTTGCAATGAATATGCGTCAGCGATATCGTACGCGTTCGTATGTATTATTGCGCCAGCCAATTGTGGGTGCGTTGTTATTAATTCCGCTGCACTTATTGTTTTATATAATTAGCGCGTTATTCACGCAATGGGGTGTGGATGTCTCGGCGCCTGCCACTGCGCGTTTGGATTTTGCGTTGAGCAATGCAGGTGTGATTACGCTTGCGTTTGGCGGTGAAGTACTGGTTGCTGGAATCGTTGCGCAGATTATTTCCTTTGCATTTCCTGCCTCATGGGGAGGCAAAGAGCCTTTATTACCATCGCCGGGTGAGAAGAGTCTTGAATCGCGATTTATCTTTGCAGTAGGCGCATTCATTTCACTTCTGCTCTTAACTTTGTTGATCGGTGATTGGGTGGTGGCTGGCCGTGCTGCGCGTGATATGCTGGCAGACCGCCTCTCCAGCGCGGGTGCTTCTGCGGCGCAAAGTGTTCCCTTCTTTTTGGAAACAGGTCAAAACCTGGCGGTGCAGCTGGCTTCTGAACCGAGTTTATTAAATGGCGCAGGTGAGGAGCTAACTTCTGTTATCCGTTTGCGGGTGCAATCTGCTCCATACTTCGATCAAATATTTATACTGGATGTGAATACCAGGGAATTATTGGCGGGTTATCCCGAAACAGAGATTGCAGGATTTAAGTTAAATCCCTCAGAAGAAACAGGATTAACCCTGGCATCAGGCGGCGTACTTACACAGATATATTCCATCCCGCCTTTGTCAGCTAATGAATCTGCGCGGATATCCTTTCTCGCTGCGATTTCAGATGGAACTGGATCAGGGTCGATACGGCGTGTGTTGATCGGGCGTACATCCCTTGAGACCAATCCCCTTACCCTGCCATTGATCGAAAGCATAAATAATATGAAGAGTCTCGGCGGGGCGGGCTTTTTGTTGGATGATAATAATACGATCATCTATCATTCCGAAGCGAAACAATTAGGTGAGACCTATGGCGGCCAGCGCAGTGCAGACCCAATTTTTTATGATGATACGGCTGCGGACGGCACCCGCCAGCTTGTATATTACCAGCCGGTAAATGGCCGTCCCTGGGCAATTGTGTTGACCGTGCCTGCACAGCAAGCTCAACAACTTGCTTTAAATATTGCATTGCCGCTTTCCCTGATGATCATTCTTCTGGCGTTGGTGGCGCTGGTTATTTTGCGTGTGGGCTTGCGGGTTGTTACAGGTTCTTTGCAAAGCCTTGCTGCTGAAGCCAATCGAATTGCACAGGGAAATCTAGATCATCCACTTCAAGTGGATGGTGTGGATGAAGTTGGTCAATTGCGGCGTGCCTTTGAAAAAATGCGCGCCAGTTTGCAAGCCCGCCTTGAAGAGATCAACAGCCTTTTGCGGGTGAGTCAGGGTGTGGCCTCCAGCTTAGAGATGCAGGATGCGGTCAAGCCGGTGTTGGATGCGATTCTGTCCACGGGCGCAAACTCAGTCAGTGTGGTGCTTTCTCCCAGTATCCTTCCTGATACGTTTGTGGAGTTGCCATCGCGTTTTGCATTGGGACCTGCAAAAGATAAATATACTCATCTGGATAATCAGGTGCTTGCTTTGGCGCAGAGTCAGGAAAAGATTGTTTTGCCGAATCTCACTCGTTCGCGTGAGTTGGACCTGGATCCATCTTTACCGCAACCGCTGGCTTTGCTGGCAGTCGCGTTGAAACACGAGAATCGATATTATGGTGTGGTGTGGGCTGGTTTTGAACAGCCGCGTTTGTTCTCTGATGCGGATGTCCGCTTTGTAACTACATTGGCTGGACAGGCGGCGCTGGCAGTTGCGAATGCGCATCTTTATTTGAGTGTGGAGGCTTCACGCCGGCAATTGGAAGCCATTCTCAATTCCACGCCAGACCCGGTATTGGTGACCGATCATCGCAATCGATTGCTGTTAACCAATCGAGCGGCATCTGTGGCTTTGGGACAATCCGGACAAAAGAATACCGGTATTGGGCAGCAAACTGAAAAAGTTGTGAAGATCAGGCCATTGCTGACGCTATTGCAAAGCACAACCACCGAAAATCAATCTGCCGAGATCGTGCTGGCGGATAATCGTACCTATCTCGCAACAGCTTCTTCAGTGATGGTGGAAGGCAGGCAGATCGGACGGGTTTGTATCATGCGGGATGTAACGCATTTTAAAGAATTGGATACTCTGAAATCTGAGTTCGTTGCCACGGTCAGCCACGACCTGCGCTCGCCGCTTACACTCATGCGCGGCTATGCCAGCATGCTCGAAATGGCTGGTCAGATGAATGAGCAACAACAAGGTTATGTAAAAAAGATTGTCTCCGGCGTGGACAACATGGCTCGTTTGGTCAATAACCTTCTCGACCTGGGACGCATTGATCTTGGAGTAGGGCTTGAAGTTGAGCATGTTACTGTACTGGATATTATTGAACGTGTGACTGGTGCACTTCAATTGCAGGCTGCACAAAAAAATATTGAATTAAGTGTTGAGCTTTCCAAAGACATGCCTGATGCTGTGGAAGCAGATCAGGCGCTTTTGCATCAGGCGGTGTATAACCTTGTGGAGAATGCAATCAAGTACACGCCTGAAAATGGGCGCGTTGTGATCCGCACCCAATCGCAGCCCGGCTATTTAACTCTTGCGATTGAAGATTCTGGTTTTGGTATTTTGGAGGAGGATTTGCCGCGTTTGTTCGAGAAATTCTATCGCGGCAAACAACGTGATGCGCGCGCCCAGCCCGGCTCTGGCTTGGGACTTGCCATCGTACACTCCATTGCAACCAATCACGGTGGGCGTGTATGGGTGGAGAGCGTGGTGGGCAAGGGTAGTATTTTCTATTTGCAAATCCCCCTTACACAACCGAAAGAATCCAAGCCTGTCTAAAACAGGGATTCGTACTATAATCACGCCTTGTCCTCGCAGAAGTGTGGGGCGTATATTTTGTCTATATGATAAACCCAGAAGATAATAAATCCACCCCATTTATTCAGCGAACAACAGATTATAAACCGCCGCGAGACTTGAGCCATTATCTTATTGGCCGCCCTCTCGCCACTGCTGACGCCCCCCATCAAACTATTGGTAAAGCCGTCGGTTTGGCAGTGTTTGCATCCGATGCACTTTCATCCACGGCATATGCCACGCAGGAAATTCTGGTAATTCTTGCTGCAGCTGGCACCATGGCTTTTGGGTATGTCTTTCCTATTTCCATTGCCATTGTTATTTTGCTGGCGATTGTCTCTCTTTCGTATGAGCAAACAATTCATGCATATCCTGACGGTGGTGGAGCGTATATTGTCTCGCGCGATAATTTAGGCGAACTCCCTGCGCTGACTGCTGCTGCCGCTCTCTTAATGGATTACGTCCTGACAGTTTCCGTATCGATTGCTTCCGGCGTTGCACAGATCGTTTCAGCTTACCCCGACCTGTTTAAATATCGTATTATCATCGCAGTGGCATGTGTCATTTTTGTGATGCTTATAAATTTACGGGGTGTAAAAGAATCAGGCGCAGCCTTCGCCATTCCCACCTACTTCTTTATTGTTTTGATGTTTCTGGCAGTAGGTATTGGCATTTTCCGCTATTTTTTTGGCACCTTGGGGGTTGTAGTAAACCCGCCTACTCTTGAAAATTTGGGCCAAACGGTAAGTGTTATTACACCTTTTATCCTACTGCATGCATTCTCAAGCGGCACTGCTGCATTAACTGGTGTGGAAGCCATCTCAAACGGCATTACCGCTTTCAAGGAACCTCGCAGTCGAAATGCGGGCATTACATTGATCTGGATGGCAGTTATCCTTGGATCACTTTTTCTTAGCATTTCCTTCCTAACGAAGCAAATCGGTGCTGTTCCCTCTGAAGCAGAGACCGTTATTTCACAACTTGCGCGCACCATTTTTAATGGACGCGGGCTTTTATATTATGCATTGATCGCTGGCACAACCGTTATTTTGATCATGGCTGCGAATACAGCCTTTGCAGATTTTCCGCGGTTGAGTGCGATGGCTGCCAAAGATGGATTCCTTCCGCGCCAGTTGACTTATCGTGGAAGCCGCCTTGTTTATTCATACGGCATTGTCACACTTGCCATTATTGCCTCAATCCTGATCATCTCATTTCAAGCCAGCGTCACGCGTCTCATTCCACTTTATGCAATTGGTGTGTTTCTTTCTTTTACCCTTTCACAGGCTGGCATGGCACGCCGTTGGTGGAAGATTGGGCATCTCCCTTCCGGGGTTGAGATAAAAGAGCGGGGTTCTACCATTCATTATGAAGCAAACTGGCAGTTCAAGATGGTTATTAACAGTTTCGGATCAGTTTGTACTGCGGTGGTCATGTGTGTTTTCGCTGTGACTAAATTTCGCGATGGCGCCTACATTGTGCTCCTTCTTCTGCCAGTGTTGATCGGGCTCTTCAGCATGATCCATCGCCATTACACCGGCGTTGCCAGCCGTCTTTCACTGGAGAATTATGGCGAGCCGCCGCCTTATACAGGCCGTCACCGTGTGATCATTCCTGTGAGTAATTTGCATCAAGGAACACTGGCAGCCTTAAGATATGCAAACATGTTATCGAACGATGTGACTGCGGTACATGTATCGATAGATCCGATTGAAACTGAGAAGGTTCAGCAGAAATGGGGAACGTGGGGAAAGGCTACGCGCCTTGTCATTGTAGATTCTCCTTATCGTCTCTTCCTTGAACCGTTGCTTGGTTACATCGAAGAGATCATTGCCAGCCGCCAGCCCAATGAAACGATTACGATCGTTGTCCCGCAGTTTATCCCGTCCAAACGTGTTTTCAACGCATTACACATGCAGACAGCTGACCTGCTTCGCAAGGAATTGCTCTCCAAGCCGGGTGTGGTTGTTACCGATGTGCCTTATCAAATCCCTTAAGTCACTGTAATAAAAAGAATTTGTACTATAATCACGCCCGTTTCTCGTAAGAAACAAGAATATATTATTTAGTATCAAGAGAGAAAAATGTTAACTCCTGAAAATCAACAAACTGAAATCACGCGGCGCGAAAGTGACTACACACCGCCAAAATCATTTAGCCATTTGCTGATCGGGCGTCCGCTTCAAAATGCAGATGCGCCGCACCAGACTATCGGCAAGGCGGTAGGTCTCGCCGTATTTGCATCTGATGCACTATCATCCACAGCTTATGCTACACAGGAAATTCTAGGCGTACTGGCAGCTGCCGGAACAATTGCTTTTGGCTATGTCTTCCCTGTGTCCATTGCAATTGTTATATTGCTTGCAGTTGTTACAATTTCCTATGAACAGACCATTCATGCATATCCTGGCGGAGGCGGTGCCTATATCGTTGCGCGGGATAACCTTGGCGAAGGTCCTGCACAAACCGCAGGCGCGGCCTTGCTCACAGATTACATTTTAACAGTCGCTGTTTCCGTTTCATCAGGTGTGGCGCAGATCATATCGGCCTATCCATCCATCTTCCCGTATCGTGTTCCTTTGGCGGTGGCGGCAGTCATCTTCATCATGTTGATTAATATGCGTGGTGTAAAAGAGTCTGGGACTGCTTTTGCAATCCCCACTTACTTTTTTATTTTGATGATGCTTGCCACGGTGGGTCTGGGTATGGTCCGCCTGCTGACAGGTTCTCTGGGAAAAGTAATCGACCCTCCCGAGTTGAGTATCCTGCATGCTGTTGGAGCGCTGACTCCCTTTATTCTTTTGCATGCATTTGCAAACGGTACTACCGCGCTTACGGGTGTTGAAGCGATTTCGAATGGTATTACTGCTTTCAAAGAGCCGCGTAGTCATAATGCAGGAATTACATTGATCTGGATGTCTGTCATTCTGGGCTCATTTTTTCTTGGCATCTCATACCTTACTGGCCAGATCGGCGCGGTCTTCTCAGAACAGGAGACCATCATTTCGCAATTGGCGCGGACAGTTTTTAATGGGCGTGGTTTGCCTTATCTTGCAACGATCTGGGGAACGACAGTTGTCCTCATCATGGCTGCAAATACGGCTTTCGCAGATTTTCCTCGGCTCGGTGCTTTGCACGCGGGGGATGGTTTCCTGCCAAAACAATTAACCTTCCGCGGCAGCCGCCTCGTCTACTCCAATGGCATTATTACACTTTCGATCATTGCCTCATTGTTGATTATCCTTTTTAAAGCCAGTGTTACAAAGTTGATCCCGCTTTATGCAATCGGCGTGTTCCTCTCCTTTACACTTTCGCAGGCAGGCATGGCACGTCGCTGGTGGAAGATCGGTCATCTCAAAGAAGGCGAAGAGATTGTTGAGCCAGGTTCCACATTGCGGTATGTGAAGGGCTGGCAGTATAAGATGGTTATCAACGGCTTTGGTTCATTATGTACAGCAATCGTGATGATCGTTTTTGCAGTCACCAAATTCCGCGAAGGTGCCTGGGTCGTTCTTATTTTGACACCGGTACTGGTCGCCATTTTCTTCAAGATTCACTACCATTACAAAGGACTTGCCCGCAGCCTTTCCCTCGAGGATTTTGCAGGTAATCCCACACGCCAGACACGCCACCGTGTGATCATGCCGATCAGTGGTGTGCATCAGGGAACCATGGACGCCTTGCGATATGCCCGCCTGCTTTCAGATGACGTAACCGTCGTGCATATTTCATTGGACGCTGCTGAAACTGAAAAGGTACAAAAGAAATGGATAACCTGGGGCGAAGGAACGCGTCTCGTAATTTTAGATTCACCCTATCGCCTCTTTATTGAACCTTTGCTTGAATACTTGAAAGGTATCATTGATAGCCGACAGTCCAATGAAACCATCACCGTGGTAGTGCCCCAATTTATCCCATCGAAACGCTGGCATAATGTATTACATATGCAGACGGCAAACGTACTAAGAAGCGAACTTTTAAACAAACACGGGGTCGTTGTAACAGACGTGCCCTATCACGTGCATGAATCGCACGAAGCACATAAGGAGTAAGTATTATGAATTTAATTGTTGTTGGTTGTGGCCGCGTGGGCGCGGAGTTGGCCTATCGTCTCTTTAAAGGCGGCCATCAGGTTACTATTGTCGATAGCAATCGGGAATCATTCAATCGTTTGCATGCTGATTTTCGCGGACGTACTCTTGAAGGGGAAGGTCTTGCAGAGAACGTGCTTGACCGCGCGGGCATCAAAGAAGCAGACGGTCTGGCTGCGGTCACAAACTCAGATACGCTCAATGCAGTGGTAGCCCATACTGCACGCACTTTTTATCATGTGCCAGTTGTGGTGGCACGTAATTATGATCCAAACTTGCGCTCGGTTATAGAATCTTTTGGTTTGCAAACGGTTAGCTCCACATTTTGGGGCGCGCAGCGCGTGGAAGAACTTTTAATTCATCCCTCGCAGCGAGTGGTCTTTTCTGCCGGCAACGGCGAAGTGGAAGTTTATGAAATTAGCATTCCTGAGTTGTGGAATGGGCGTACCCTTGGCGAGTTAATGAGCCCACTTAAGCAGTGTTATGCAGTGGCTGTAACCCGGGCTGGACGTTCAGCTCTTCCAGATATGGAAACTGTATTGCAAACAGGTGACATGATCAATATCAGCAGCACATATGACGGTATCAGCGTACTTACTTCGCGGCTGACCAATAAGGTGGAGGCGTAATATGTTTGTTTTAATCGCTGGCGGCGGGCGCACAGGAGCGCGCCTGGCAAGTTTACTTCTCAATGAAAACTATAAAGTCCGATTGATCGAGAATCGCCGCAATCTGCTTGCCCATTTACATCAGGAATTGCCAACTGAAGTAATTTATGAAGGCAATCCCATCGACCCAACTATTCTTGAAGCTGCCGGTATTCGTGAGGCACACGTGGTTGCATCGGTAACAAGCGATGATTCGATGAATTTGGCGATCAGTTTCCTCGCCAAAAAGATGTTTGAGGTGCCTCGCACGATTGCGCGCGTGAACAACCCGAATAACGCCTGGTTGTTTGATGAGAAATTCCATGTGGATGTTTCTCTTAATCAGGCAGATGTTCTGGCCCACCTAATTCAGGAAGAAATGTCTCTGGGTGATATGATGACTCTCTTCAAGATTCGTAAAGGCCGATATGCGGTGGTGGAAGAGAAGGTTCCTGCAGGAGCAAAGGCGATTGGCATACAGCTCAAGAACATGGATCTGGCCGAGCACTGCGTGATCGCTGCCATCATCCGTGATGGAGTTATGACATTACCGCGTGGTGATAGTACCTTACAGGAATTCGATGAGATTATCGCCGTTGCCAGCCCGGAAGGCGCAAAGATATTGTCAGACTTGCTTGCCCGCCCCCAAATGCGTGCACGCAATAGCGGAAAAACAGGTCCCCTAAAATAATTAACGGGTATCAATAATTTGTAATAAACGTCAGTTCGGGATAATCACTAAAAGGCGTTTTGGACGGAGATAAACGCTGATTTTCGCTGATTCAAAAGAATTAATCTACGCTTTCTGCGTGAATCAGCCTCCAAATTCCTTATCCCGAATTCAGGTTAATAAAAAATTACCCGACACATTTTGCGTGTCGGGTAATTTTTTATTTATTTACCATATCCTTTACCTGCTCAATATAAGAAAGGCTTTGATGCCTGAAGTAGGTGTTATACAACTCAGCGTAATGGCCGTTTTGCTTTAACAACCCATCGTGACTACCTTCCTCGATGATGGCGCCTTTTTGCATGACGACGATGCGGTCTGCGGCTTTGACTGTGGACAGGCGGTGCGCGATGAGGATGCTGGTTGTGTTTTTCAAGATGAGATTCAGCGCCTGCTGAATTTGCCATTCAGTGAATGGGTCAATGCTGGCGGTGGCTTCGTCCAAAATAAAAATGGCGGGGTTTTGAACGAGAACGCGCATCAACGCTACGAGTTGACGTTGTCCCATTGAGAGTCTGTTGCCGCGTTCACCAACTTCGGTATGCAGGCCATCGGGCAGGGTTTCGAGCCACTCCCCATCGCCGATCTTTTTTGCGAGTTTGAGCATTTCGTCTTCAGGAACACCAGGAGCAGCGTAACGAATATTATCTGCAACTGTCCCTGAAAACAGGAATGGTACCTGTGAGACGATTCCCAATTGACGGCGGTATTGGCCGAGGTCAAAGGTGCGGATGTCACGTCCGTCTATCGATAAACTTCCCTGTTGAAATTCGTAAAAACGCGCGATCAACTTGGCGATGGATGATTTGCCTGCGCCGGTGTGCCCTACCAGGGCAAGAGTCTCTCCGGGTTGTATGAGTAGGTTGAAGTTACGCAGGATCGGTTCTTTATCCGTATAGCTAAAATCAAAATTTTCGAATTTGATCTCGCCTTTGAGTCGCGGTACATCCTGCTTTTCTTTTTGGATCACATTGGGGTCTGCGTCGATCAATGCGAAGACACGTTCGGCGGCAGACAACCCTCCCTGGATTTGAGCCCAAAAGGAGGTGAGGTTTAAGATGGGGAAGAAGAACTGGTCAAGGCTCATAATGAAGAGATACCATGCACCGATGCTGACCAGCCCCTGCTGGGCACTCATGCCGCCAGCGTAAATTAGAATGCCAACGAAAATACCCGAGAGCGCATTAAGCGTGGGGAAGACAAGCGAAAGCACAAAACCGCGCCGCACATTGACTTGATACGATTGCTGATTTGATTCGTCGAATGACTTGAAGATGCTTTCTTCCTGCCGAAAGTTTTTTGCAATGGAGATGCCGCTAATGGTTTCCTTGATGGCGGCGTTGACATCTGCCATGGCTTTCATGCCGCGCTTGGTGACAACACGCGCCAGTACGCGAAAGCCTGCGGCTATGCCGAAGATGAACGGCATGAATGCGAGCAAAAGTAAAGATAAACGCCATTCTGTGCGAAAAAGTACCACGCCAAGAATAATGGCCTGGATCATTTGAGAAATTACATCGGTGATAATGACGATGAGCTGGCCAAAGTCGTTGGTATCGGATGTGATGCGCGAGACGATTCTGCCTGAGGAGAATTGATCGTAAAAAGAGAGGTCGTGCTCGGCGGCGGCGCGGAAGGCGCGTTTACGCAGCTCAAGGACTACATCTCCTACCGCGCGTACGATCAGACTCCGCCGCGCCCAATTCAGTCCCCACAAGCCGATTCCAACTCCCATGAGGGTAATGCCCACCAATGCAATAGCTTGAGGAGATGGCTGCTCACGTAACAGGTCTACTATGCGGCTGACAACCACTGGCAATGCCGCGCCAATGAAGGCAAGGATAATGATGATGACTGATGAGATCAGCAGCCGATTGACCTGCGTGTTGAAGAAGCCAATAATGCGCCGTGTAAGGTCACGGTCTGTATATTGGCGGTCGTATTTTTCGTCGTTTAGTCCAGCAAAGAAGCCCATAAATCCTCGTTATGCGATATTCGTTATTTGATATTCGAATTGAACCTAGTGATCGAACATCGATTTTTCGAATTATCGGCATTATTCTCTAAAAATTCTCGAATATGCTTCGGACGATTTCATCAATTCATCATGCGTACCGATTGCGGCGATGCGGCCTTTGCGGAAAACGATGATGAGGTCTGCCCAGCGGATCTGCGAGAGGCGATGTGTGATGATGAAGGTGGTACGTCCACGGGCGGCGTTGGAGATGGCGCGTTGGATTTTATCTTCTGTGGCCGAGTCAATTGCGGAAGTGGAATCATCCAGCACGAGAATGCGTGGGTCGGTAAGGAAAGCACGGGCAAGGGCGATGCGCTGGCGTTGTCCGCCGGAGAGGGTCACACCACGTTCGCCGACGACGGTTCCATAAGTCTGGTCAAACTCAAGGATAAAGTCATGCGCCTGCGCGGCAATGGATGCGGCGATGATCTCATCTTTTGTTGCGCCGGGTTTACCGAAAGCGATGTTGTCACTTAACGAACGGGAGAATAGAAATATATCCTGTTCAATAATTGAGATCTGTTCGCGCAAGGTGGCCAGATTCCATTGACGTACATCCACTCCATCGATCAATACCTGACCTGAAGTCACGTCATATGTGCGATTAATTAATTTAACGAGGGATGTTTTTCCCACACCTGTTTGGCCCACAATGGCAACCGTTTGCCCGGGCTTTACCTTGAAGGACACATCCTGAACAACTGCATCTGTATTTGCATAGGCAAAGGAAACATTGCGAAACTCGATTTCGCCGCGCATGGCTGAGGTCTGGCCTGATGCGTTTTGGTCGAGGTTGGATTCGCGGTTGATCAATTCCAGGATTCGGCGGGCGCTGGAAAGCCCTGAGGAGATTTGCGAATATGCCCAGGTGGCTGTGAAGGTGGGGAATTGCAAAAGTTGTAAAAGCCCAAAGTACGCGATGACCGCACCCAGGTCAATGGCGCCTGCGCGGAAAAGCAAAAGCGCATGGACGAGTCCGCCTGCATAGGCAGTGCCAAGCAAAAGCATGGCGATGTAACGTCCCTCGAGATCACCCTGACGGACAAAGGCATCGCGTACGCGGCGCGCATTGACAACAAAGCGCTCAACTTCCGCGCCTTCCTGTGCCGCGCCTTTCATGATCTCCACGCCATCCAGTGATTCTGAAAGATGGGTGTTCATTTCGCCAAAGGTGGCTCGCACTTCATCGGTGATGGGCGCAAGCGTTTTGAGATAACGGGCCAGCCCGATGAAGTAAACAATCGTAAAAATGGTGGGCGTGAGCAGCAAGGCTGGGTGATAACGCGGCGCGGCGAAGAACAACATCAGGATGAACATGAACGAACCCACCACAAGATTCACGCCAGGGTTGAACATAAAGTTCACTTCGCGCACATCGTTTGTGGCGCGTGCCATTGTATCGCCAACGGGCTGCAGGTTGTGAAAGGTCATGCTTTTGCCGAGCAGGGAAAGATACAACTCGTCACGGATATCACGTTCCATGCGCTGCGCCATCAACTCGGCGCCAAAGTTACGTCCCAGTTGAAGGATGCCGCGGATGATCTGTGAAATGCCGATGGTGATTGCAAGCGGCAACAGCACCGAGGTATCTGGTGTGGGCTTGGTCATGGCGTTGAACGCATTACCTGTTAACACAGGCACATATGCCGCGAGCGCGGCATTGCCGATCGCACCGATGACGATCATGACAATGATCCACACATAAGGGCGCGCGTGCGAGATGATCCATTGGATGGCGTTGATACGGTTATAGGAGTTTTTACGATGTAAGGTGAATTCTGCGGGAATACTTATGGAAGACATTTATCAATTGTACCATTTGGGTTTCGCAACCTAATAATCGTAATGGGGTTGTTTTAAGTAGGTTGGTCACTGGGCCAGCCACCATTCAACATTCAAGGAGAGTGTGAAATGAAAATGAATATGCCTGCAACAATTTCTGGTTGGTGTATGTGGTTGTTCTTCCTGCTGTTTGGCCTCGTCGCGGTCTTACCTGGCGTTTTTGCCAGCCTGGCTTTTATGCCGATGCTTATCGGCCTCCTTGCCCTCGCCTATGCTATCCTAAGCTTCATCGGAATGTAGCCCGATTTGTTAAAAACAATAACCTCCTTATGGGAGGTCATTGTTTTTAACGAGAGATTGTGTTATTTAATTTCGGAAAATAACTTTGCGCATTGCAACGAATACTCTTCGTCCATGCCATCTTCAATGCTCCACCATGCGGATAAGACAGCGTGAGCAGTTGTCCACTTAATAATTTTTTCGCGCTCCCAGCCTAATCTCTCGGCGAGGATGCTCACCCGCCTCTCTGTCTTAATCTGAAAATTGACTCCGTCCGAAAGACCATCCCATGGATTGAGCATGAGCGGCCCGATCTCATACCCTGCCGGCCCAATGACTCCTTTCGGGTCAATCACCAGCCAGCCGCGTTCTGATGAAAGAATATTGAAGTGATGAAAATCGCCGTGTAGGAGTTTGATATCTGTATCTGCAAATAGCTCGGGCAAAAACGATTCGACTTTTTCCAGCAGCTCTTTCGGGAATGGCCCCGTCCCACCATCAAAATACGGACGGATTTTCTTCAACCCCTCAAACCAATCAGATAATTGAATAAATTTCTGGAGACGGGCAGCTTGTGGCCCGTTTTCAAACAGCAAGCTGTTTGACTCCAGAGGTTGCCAAATCTTTTGCATCACATCTGCCGCAATATGTGTGCGTTCATCGTCATCTTCCAATTCATAGAGCATCATCCCGGGCTTGAGTCTTTCCAGTAATAATAATCCGCGTTCTTCATCATGCTCAAATAATTGACAAGCGCCGCTGCCATCGAATAATTTCGAAGCCGCTATTTCACTGGTCAACTCGGGATTTGGAACTCCCATCTTGAGGATCACATCTTTGTGTTCGTTGGTTGAGTAGCCCGCGCTCGTCGGGTGTATCGAAACCTGCTTTGCAAATGCTACAAAGTTGAAAGATAGATTGGGGACAGGTTTTATATCCGACAAGTTCCAACGTTGGGAAACTTCGTCAATTAAAAAAGGAAGGACAGCGAGAAATTTCTCGCCGTCCTTTTTATAGATATTTATGATTGTATTGATAAACGAATCAGGGAGTTGCATTTTTTATAGAATTATTTCACCCAGCCCAATCCAATACGCCCGCGTTCGGCTTCGATTTTTTGAATCTCCACGTTGATGATGTCACCGACTTTGAGGACGGTGCCGCGTGGAATTTGGCTGATATGTAAAAGACCGTCCCCTTTGACGCCGATATCTACAAACGCGCCAAAATCCACCACGTTGCGGACAGTGCCTTTAAGCTGCATACCTGTCAACAGGTCTTCGGCTTTGAGCACGTCCGAGCGCAGGATGGGAGCGGGCGTATCGGAGCGCGGGTCGCGGCCAGGGCGGACGAGTTGTTCGAGAATGTCTTTGAGTGTGGGTACGCCGCAGTTTAATTGTTTGGCTAATTCTTCCAGCGGGGTTTTTGAGGTGAGAGATTCCAAGGCGGGGATTCTGTCACTTAATGGCGAAGCAGCTTTCAGCGCGGCGCGAGCGAGAATCGATTCTGCTATTTGGTAGGACTCAGGATGTATCGCTGATTCATCCAATGGGTTTGCTCCATTTCGAATCCGCATGAAGCCTGCAGCTTGTTCGTATGCTTTGGGTCCCAAACCTGCAACCTTCTTCAATGCAGTGCGTGATTTGAAAGGACCGTTCGCGTCGCGATGCGTGACGATATTATTAGCAAGTTTGGGGCCGATGCCTGCCACATGCGTGAGCAGCGCGGAGCTGGCGGTATTGACATCCACGCCAACGCTGTTGACCACGCTTTCGACCACGCCGTCAAGCGCGTGCGTGAGCGCGGTTTGATCGACATCATGTTGATACATGCCTACGCCAATCGACTTGGGATCGATTTTCACTAACTCAGCAAGCGGGTCTTGTGCGCGGCGTGCAATAGAAACTGCACCGCGAATGGTGACATCGAGATC
>JAYVUA010000071.1:0-152193 GCA_043788255.1 Anaerolineales bacterium
ACATCCACATCTGCAAGTTTTTTGATATACAAGCATCCTTTGCCTGTGGAATATTTTCCTAATTTTTTAAGTAACGTTTCATATCCGCCAGCACTAAGCCCGAGGTAAAGGGTCAGGGTTTGTTTGCGCAGAGAAAAACCGATCTTCATCGAGTCCAATTCACGTCCGCTTGCATATTTTAGGTGGATGCTGCCAAACCCAATAATGCTCGGCCCCCACATCTTGGGCTCCGCTTTTGTGGCTTGCTTCATGATCTTCGCAATCTCGAAACAATCATTGCGGACCTGCTCTTCCTTAATATCATTCAGAAAATCTTTCACACTGGCTTCGGTCTTTTTGGTTTTTAACTCAGCCATGGGAGTCTCCTATTAATAAATCACCTTACGCAGTGTCGTTCTGAGCGGAGCGAAGAATCTCTGAGATTATCGTAGAGACCCTTCGCTATCGCTCAGGGCGACATGCCAAAAAGTGTTAAAGTGCGTAAGGTAAGTTAATAAATGTCATTGCGAGGCCTTTTGGGCGTACTTTGCCCGCCCAAAGCAATCTCCAATTAAATGAAATTATCGCAGGTGATTAATTTATGGTCTTATCCTGTTCCAAACTGCCTGTCGCCTGCGTCACCTAGCCCGGGCACAATGTAGGCGCGTTCATTCAGATGATCGTCAATCGCCGCCGTAAAAATATCAATATCTGGGTGCGCAGTTTGCATGGCTTTGACGCCTTCAGGAGCTGCGATCAAGCCGACATATTTAATTTTCTTCACGCCCCAGCGTTTGAGAATGTCCGCTGTGGCAGTGGCAGAACCGCCTGTCGCCAGCATCGGGTCAAGGATCAGGCAGACAGAAACGCGCGGGTCCACGGGAAGCTTGTTGTAATATTCCACAGGTTGAAGCGTATGTTCATCTCGGTAGAGTCCAATGTGCCAGACTTCCGCAGAAGGCATCAGTTCCCAAATTCCCTCCACCATGCCCAACCCTGCGCGCAGAACTGGAACCAGCCCGATTTTTTCCTTCAACTCTTGCGCCGTCATTTTTTGAAGCGGGGTCTCTATTTCAATTGGCTTGGTTTGCAGGTCAGCGGTGGCTTCATATGCCAAAAGTCCCGCAATCTCTCGAACGAGTTCGCGGAACTTCTTGGGTTCGGTATTCTTATCTCTTAATCGTGAAAGTTTGTGGGCAACGAGCGGATGCTTTGATTCGTGAACAGTGGACATGGATGAGGTCTCCTGAATTAAGTTGCTTAATTATAGCCTTGAAGATGATGTTTGTCCCATGACTTTAAGGTGACTTTTGGATACACTGGTTGAAAAGGAGTTCTCTAATGAATGGAAATGATTTTATGGCCTGGGCCTTGCGCTCGCCGTTTCATGGGATGTTAAGCAACGGTATGATGCTGATCACCATTACAGGATGCAAGACGGGCAAAACATATACGATCCCCGTTGGTTATTATGTTGAAGATGGATATCTATGGGTCATCACCAGCCGCGATCGGACCTGGTGGAAAAACCTCCAAGGCGGCGCACAAGTGGAATTATTGTTGAATCGCAAGCCTGTTCATGGACTTGCTGAAGTTGAATTGGATGAAAAGGCAGTTGAAGCGCGCATGTTTGAATATATTCGGCGCGTGCCGCAGGCTGCAAAACCATTGGGAATTCATGTGGAAAATAAAACTCCAAACACAGAGGATATTTCACGTACAGCGAGAGATCGATTGTTCGTGAGAATCGAAATCTAATTTCGTAGGCTTGCTTAAAGATTTGACCACAGAGCGCACAGAGTCCGCTGAGAAAACCTCTTGAAAATCTCAGTGTCTCGGTGTCCATGGTAATGGGTTTTTCTTAGCCCATCCTTTTAGACACCTCCATTCAGTAACTCTCGTTTAAATTAGGCGGCAATCACAACCTTTGATTTCAAATACTTGCGTTAAAATCAATGCAGCTGATTTCAGAGGAGAGAACCATGACAGAACAATTTACATTTGGTGGTGATATTGTTTGGAATCCAACATCCGAAGATCTGGAGCACGCAAATTTAACTGCCTTTATGCGAACGCATGATATCAAAAACTATGCCGAACTCATGCAAAAGTCAACGAGTGATGTGGCTTGGTTTACCGATGCGGTTTTGAAATATCTTGATATTCAATTTTGCGAGCCTTATACACAGGTAGTTGATCTCTCCAATGGGATTCAATTTCCAAAGTGGTGCGTGGGTGGAAAGATGAATATCGTCCATAATTGTGTGGATAAATGGGTAGGGGCAGGGTTTATCCCTGCCCAAAACGGGCGACCAAAAGAGGCGCCCGTACAAAATGCAATTATTTGGGAGGGAGAAGAGGGAATTACAAAATCATTAACGTATGAAGAACTTTATAAAGAAGTAAACAAAACTGCAAATGCGCTTCGTTCTCTTGGGTTGGGCAAAGGCGATGCCATCGGAATCTTTATGCCGATGACTCCAGAGATTGTGATCGCTCTGCTTGCCATTGCGAAGATCGGTGGAATAATTCTTCCTTTATTTTCTGGTTATGGCGCTGGCGCAATCGTCTCTCGTTTGCAGGATGCTGAAGCGAAAGCCCTTTTCGCAGCAGACGGCGCATTTCGGCGCGGCAAGCCTGTTGAGATGAAGTCCGTTGCGGATGAAGCGGCTGAGCAAGTGGACTCTTTGAAACACATGATCGTTTTGAAGCGGACGGGACAGACTGTAAAAATGAAAGCAGGCAGAGACCACTGGTGGCACGATCTGACCGCGCCCCAGCCTGATTCCGCTTCGACAGAAACTACCTCCGCCGAAGACCCGTTGATGCTCATTTATACATCGGGTACAACGGGCAAGCCAAAAGGCGCGGTTCATACGCATTGCGGATTTCCTGTCAAAGCGGCGCAGGATATGGCCTTTGGAACAGATGTCCATGCTGGTGATGTAATCTACTGGATGACAGACATGGGTTGGATGATGGGCCCGTGGCAGGTCTTTGGCAGTCTCCTGCTTGGGGCGACGATGTTTTTATATGACGGCGCACCAGATTTCCCTGCGCCTGACCGATTATGGGAATTAGTGGAGAAGCATAAGATTAATCAAATGGGCGTCTCGCCGACTTTGATCCGCTCATTGATTCCGCATGGAGATGAACATTTTAAGAAGCATGATTTATCCTCATTAAAATGTTTCGCATCCACTGGCGAGCCATGGAATCCAGACCCGTGGATGTGGTTGTTTGAGAAAGTAGGCGAAGGTAAACGTCCGATCATCAACTACTCTGGCGGGACAGAAATTTCTGGCGGCATTGTGATGGGCAATCCGTTATTGCCGTTGAAACCCTGCTCATTCTCTGCGGCATGCCCTGGCATGGATGCAGATGTTGTCGATGAAAATGGCAAACCTGTTCGTAATGCCGTGGGTGAACTGGTTATCAAATCTCCGTGGATTGGGATGACGCGCGGGTTTTGGAAAGACAGGCAGCGTTATCTCGATACGTATTGGTCGCGCTGGGAAAATGTTTGGGTGCATGGTGATTTCGCCGCCATAGATAGCGATGGCTTGTGGTATATCCTTGGCCGTTCAGATGACACGATCAAAATAGCAGGCAAGCGATTGGGGCCTGCTGAGGTTGAGTCCATTTTGGTGCGGCATGCGGATATTGTTGAAGCCGCCGCCATTGGGGTGCCGCACGATGTCAAAGGGAGTGAACTGATTCTTTTCGCAGTGACCAGGCCAGGGGTGGAAAGAAGCGCTGCTCTTCGTCAGCAGTTGCAAGATATGGTTGTCGCTGAAATGGGCAAGCCACTCGCGCCGAAGGCCATCCTGTTTGTTTCTGATTTGCCAAAAACGCGCAACGCAAAAGTGATGCGCAGGATGATTCGTGCGGCTTATTTGGGTTTGGATCTTGGCGATACCTCTTCTTTGGTGAATCCGCAGGCGGTGGATGAGATCAAAGCAATAAAATAAAGCTTTTTGCACTGCATTATAATAATGAGCGGCTCACATGCTTTGTGAGTAAAGGAGATTTAATGAAAAACGCTCGTTATATGTTATTTGTGTTTGGATTAATACTCACGTTTATTTTGATGGCTTGCAGCGGAACAACTCCAACGCCACTGGTGATCGTGGTAACTGCTACACCTCCACTGCCAACCGAAGCTCCGCTCGTTGAGCCTGCTGCGACTTTGGTGGTAGTACCTGTTGCGCTGGCAGGCCCGCAGAGCGGTTCGAAAATGAAATGGATCGATGGCAGTACTCTCGTGTATGTGCCTCAAGCTGAATTTGTGATGGGTTATGGACTGGATGCGCCAATTCATAATGTAGCGCTGGATGGATATTGGATTTACCAAACCAATGTGACCAATCGCATGTTCGCCCAGTGTGTTGCGGTGGGTTCGTGTACTCCGCCTGCTCAGGAAATTGGCGGGCCCGTTTACAGTAACCCTGTTTTTGCGAATCATCCCGTTGTAGGGGTCACCTGGGATCAAGCCCAATCTTATTGCACATGGTCGCAGGGAAGTTTGCCCAGCGAAGCACAATGGGAAAAAGCTGCGCGCGGTGTGGATGGAAATAATTATCCATGGGGCAACGATGAAGCTGCTTGTGACCTGCTCAATTTTGGTTTTTGCAGCGGGCGCACCTCTGAAGTCGACGCGTTTCCCCCGGGCGCAAGTCCGTATGGATTGTATGATATGGCGGGGAATGTATTTGAATGGGTGAGTGACTGGTATAGTGCAACTTCTTATAATGAAGGCCCAAGTTTAAATCCATCTGGCCCGGATAGCGGACAGGATCGTGTGATTCGCGGCAGCTCATTTGAAACAGATGTAAATCAAGTCAACTCGGCGCTGCGGCATTTTGGTCCGCAGGGATATCACAACCGTGATCTTGGTTTCCGTTGTGTGGTTCCACAGCCGAAGCTCTTTGCACCGTATTGTCAACTGTCTGCAATTGTCCCTTCGGGGCCGATCGTTGCCAATGGCTGCGCGTTACCAGATGCGCAGGTAACCGCACAATATTGTTCTGATAAGTTAAGTTTTGCGCATGTGGATATTCCCGCTGGCGCAATTTATGATGTCGGTAAAAATTTAAATTGTGAAGAAGTAGTTGTAGAGGGTCAACGCAGGCTGGTTTGTACTGGCCCACGGACTCAGGAAACCACAAATCAAATTACGGTTTGTAACCCCACATGCAGCGCGTCGCCCGATGTAACGGGCGCAACGCCTACTTGTGACCCTGGATATACATTAGACCCTGCAAGCGGAGCCTGTAATTACACACCTATTCTTCAACAGGTTGGTGTAGCGGGATGTCCTGTTGGATACAGCTTGTTGGATCGAGATGGTCAACAAACCTGTGTGATCGGAACCGATGCAAATGGTCAATGTTCGGCGGGTATGTATTTTGATACGCTTGCCAATATGTGTGTGCCTGCCAATGGTTCGGTTCAAACTCCCTATGGAATTGACAACCCAGGCCTTGCTTCTCAATCGTATGCGGGCTGTGCAGCGGGATATTCCTACAGCGATGCTTTTCAATGCTGTCAGGCCGTGACCGGTGGAACGTATCCTGGCTGCCCGCCCGGCACCACGTTCAATACGGACCTTGGAGCCTGCTCGCCCGGCGAGGTCAAACTCAGCGGCCCGGGCTGCGTAACGATCGATGTGACCACTCTGCAATGCGCCCAGCCTGTGGATGTTTGTTCACGAATCCTCGCTGAAGCAACATGTATCCGAAATGCCTATGCTTGTAGTTGGGTTGAAAAAGATAATGCTTGTGTAATGAAAACGAAATAAATAAAATAAAAAACCCCGCAAAGCGAAAACTTTGCGGGATTTTTTATTACCTTTGGGTGATAAGTATTTCATACTTAAAGAGAAATGACGGGATATAATTTTTATGTATTTTGCAATTGCAAGGCTTGTTCAGGAGAATCTTATGAAGAGATTTATCAACTTAATTTCGATCGTGGCGCTGATGCTGGTTGTTTTATCAGCATGCAATATCAATGTGACGCCGTCAGCCACAGTAATGCCTATTGTTACCGAGCCGCCAACAGTGGCGACTGAGGCGTCAATCGCAACAGAAGTCCCTACTGTGGCGGCCGCACCAACCGCAGAACTTCAAACAATCGATTTGGCTGGCCCTCCCATGGAAGTCGGCTCAAAATATCCATATGTAGATGGAACAGTTTTGGTCGCCGTGCCTGGCGGGCCTTTTACCATGGGTTATAACAGTGTAGATAATCCCATTCACGAAGTCACGTTGAGCGAATTTTGGATATATAGCACCAAAGTCACTAATTCACAATTTGCATTGTGTGTTCAATCGGGTAAATGTTCTCCGCCTGAAGCGGTGAACAGTCCTAATTATAGTAACTATCGTTTTATCAATTATCCAGTGACTGGTGTGAATTATGATCAGGCTGCTGAGTACTGTACTTTTGTACATGGTCGCCTTCCCTCCGAAGCAGAATGGGAAAAGACTGCACGCGGCCCCGATGGAAATATATTTCCCTGGGGTGATGGAGCGCCCGCTTGCGATTTATTGAATTATAAATTTTGCACTGGTAAAACCACGTTAATTAATGATTATCCCAAGGGCGTTAGCTACTATAGCGCGTTTGATATGTCTGGAAATACGCGCGAATGGGTGGCTGATTGGTATAGCCTGTCTTATTATTCAGAGTCGCCTGCAGCAGATCCACTTGGACCTGAGCTTGGCGAAAAACGTTCTGTACGCGGAAGCAGTTATCAGGATAGCGCTGACCCTTCGATATCCGCTCATCGCTTCTCTCTTAAGCCGACAGATAATCTGCCAGACCTCGGCTTTCGTTGCGTTGTGGAGGATCCAACCTACTTTGCTCCATGGTGCGAAGCACTAACTTATATTGGTGCAGGTCCGCTTGGGGAAGAAGCGAATTGCTCTCCTGAAGTCAAATGTAATGATATTTCATTATCCCAGGCCCCTAATTGCACGGGCGCTCCAGGTTATATTAAATACACGATTGTCACATTTAACTTGGCGTCAACACCTCCAGACGGCTGGGTTTATGATGCTCCTGGCTGTTCAATATTAGGCGGCGGGACATCCATACAACAAAAATATCAATGCGACCCTGGGTTGGTCGGCCCTGCTAAAGTGGAAGGCTCATGCGTGGATTTGAAGTCATGTGTATCTACATGCCCTGTTCATTACAACAAGGTGGGAGATGTCTGTCAGTGGGATGGCTCTGGGACCATTGGCAAGGATTGTATTGTTGGCGCGGCATATGATCCACTAACGCAATGTTGCTCTGCTTCACCCGGCTCTGCCGTAAATTTTAGTGTTTGTCCTGCTGGCTATTATCCGGTGGGAGGTGCATGTGTTGCAAACCCACCAAAACTTGAAGAGACAATTATTCAAGATGTTAAGTTCGCTGATAAATGCTCACCCCCAGTTAAGATCGGTGATTGTGATCCGCAGACAGACCCTGCTTGTCAGCAGAGTTGTGGATTGGATGCGGCGACCTGTAAAATTAGCGGCCTGGAGTTTGACGCAGGTTTATGTTGCTGTGGTGTTACCCCAAGAGTTGGTCCTTTTGTGTGCAGGTAAGTAAAGTAATTATTAGTGAAGTTTGATAAAGGCTTTCTACGTACTGCAAAGACAGGCGCAGAAAGCCTTTATGTTTTGACGGAGAGATGAACCTGTTGCAATGAGTTGTGATACCTCTTAAATTGAGTTCGCCTTTCATTTGAATTACAGCTTTGAAAGGATTTATGAATGCGATAAATATTATGCTAAAATGCTGAAAATTAATTGTCGTTAAAATCAGTTTAATTAAAAGGAGATATTTATGAAAAAATTGTTATTTGCCAGTTTGACAGTCTTCTCCATGTTAGCCATGACAACAGGAGCCGCTTTTGCCGCAGCTCCCGCATCGGGATCTGCAATTTCAGTCATTGAAGTCAGGCGTGATGCAATTATCTTTAGTGTCAGCGGTGATTTCTCGCAATCCGAACTTCACAGCGGTTCCATACAAATTCAAGGCGGCGATCAATTCACTTTGCACTGCGGTCAACCAAGTGATGGCATTGTGAACTGTTCCATACCTTTGCAAGCGCTTGGTAAGAATGTAGTCATCAACTTTGGTGGTTCAACATTTTTCGAGCTTGTCCCTGCGGCATTGTGCTATAACGTTTATGATTATACATATGGTAATACTTCAGTTTGGCAAACCATTGGCGAAAATTGCCAGAATTCCCCAGCGCAGGTTGGCGACACTATAGAGTTTTATAATGGATTTGGTTGGAACGAATATTATGATTACGATTTTATGGATCCCAGCACATTGCCCTGCGTTGATTTTGGAGCAGGATATTACTATAACTCTTGCGGTTATTATTAATTAAATAGATTGTAGAATAAGCAGAAAAACAGCCCAAGGTTTCCTTGGACTGTTTTTGTTTTAAATATTTGGCTATAAAGCAATTTTAGGCTTTTTCTTATGCCATTCAGTAGCTTGTTGAAAAGCATACCCGGCTCGCAAAACACCTGCTTCATTCCAAGCCCGCGAAACAATCTGTAATCCAATTGGCAGGCCTTCCTTTGAAAACCCACAAGGGACAGAGAGCGCGGGTATACCGGTCAGATTGAAGGGGGCCGTGAAGCGAGTCAGTTGGCGGGCGCGTTCCACTGTATTTTCACCTTCCAATACCGGTGCGGTAATGGGGGTTGTGGGAAGTAATAAAGTATCATATTCATCAAAGAGCAATTCACAGCGTCTGCGGGCTTCAGCTTGTGTTCGCCTCGCAAGTATATATTCTGAGGATGTAAAGGCTGCGCCTGTTTCCAACCGCAGGCGGACATCTGCGCCAAACCAATCGGGATGCTCTTTTAATCTTTCACGATGGAAGGCGGCTCCGTCTGCTTGTGTCATCAAGGCATTGGCAAGAGCTGCATCTTTGAGGAAATCCACATTAACTTCCGCTATGCTTGCACCTTCATTTTTTAATACAAGAGATGCGATTCGAATTGCTTCCAAGATCTCCGGGTCTGCCTCTTCGATGAAACTCCCGATTGCCAGCGCAATTTTGCGATCTTTCATCCCGTCTCTTAGGTGACTGTAATAGTCACCGGGCAGGGTTTTTACGGTGACAGGGTCAAGCTCATCGTATCCACCCATGACCTGTAACATGAGTGCGGCATCTTCAACTTTTCTTGCGATCGGGCCGGCGTGATCGAGATTCCATGAAAGCGGTAATATGCCGCGCAGACTTACACGTCCATAGGTGGGTTTGAGTCCGACTACGCCGCATAATGCGGCTGGAATGCGGATCGATCCGCCAGTGTCTGTGCCAAGAGCGGCCATGGCCATACCTGTTGAGACGGCTACCGCGCTGCCGCCAGAAGATCCGCCGGGGATTCGGGTAATATCCCATGGATTTTTGCACGCACCGAAGTGCGGATTATTATTGGTCACACCGAGAGCGATCTCGTGTGTATTGGTTTTCCCTATGATCTGCGCCCCTGCTTTTTTTATTTTTTGAACTACAAAGGCATCTTCCTGCGGTACATGGTCTGTAAAAAATTTTGATCCAGCTGTTGTTCGAATTCCTTTTGTGTTATATAGATCTTTAACTGCAACGGGAATCCCGTATAGTGGCATGCTTCCATTGGGAGGAAGGATATCTTTTTCAGGAGGAATTATCGTGATGAACGCGTTTAGTATCGGGTTGAGTCTCTCGATTTGACGGAAGCAGGTTTCAGCGAGGTCTGAAGCGGTAACTTCCTTGCTTTTCACAAGGTCGCGTTGGTCACTTAATGATAAAGAAACAAGGTCCATAATTAATTATTATATCTAAAGAGTTGGGATTCTATATAGCCTAAATGTACTGACGAAAATTCCCCATATAACATTTACATTGTTGAGGAGGAATAAAAAAGCCCCATCTATATTGACGAGGCTTTTTCAATTGGACGCTTGGACGCTTTGAATTAAACGCCTTTAAGGCTGGAGTTAATTTTACTAAAAGTGTTACCGATCATTGGCCCTAGAAGTAATAAGGCTGCAATTACAACAATGGCTACCAAAACAAGAATTAAAGCATACTCAACCAAACCCTGACCTTTTTCTTTGGGTGAAAATAACATAAAAAATAATCTCCTTTCAATAAAATTTTTCAGAAAGGTCTTCTGAAATTATGTGTATTTTACATCAACCTGAAGGAAACTGTGCTTGAATATTGGGCTTGGTCTTAACAATTGTGTTAGCTTAGAAAAAATGTAACGAATTATCCAGATTGTCATAATTTACTAAAAGCGCCTTCATTTTTATGAAGGCGCTTTTAGCTTTTGCAAAATCTTTAGAACAAGCCGAGGACTCTGCCAGTTTTTAGGTCAAGATCGATATCGTAGAAGGATGGGCGGGTGCCCAAGCCTGGCATCGTGCGCATATCGCCGAGGATCGGGTAAAGGAAGCCTGCGCCTACTGATGCGCGAATCTCTCTCACACTCACACGGAATCCTGTGGGAGCGCCTTTCTTGGTCGCATCCGTTGTAAAGGAGAGGTGGGTCTTTGCCATGCAAATGGGAAGGTTATCGAAGCCCAGGCGGGTGTATCTTTCAATTTGCTCTTCGGCTTCGGGAGAGTAATCAACGCCATCTGCACGATAGATTTCGCGTGCAATGGTTTCGATCTTCTCTTTGATGGATTTATCCAACGAATACAGGAACTTGAATTTGCTTGGCTTTTCAGATGCCTTTACAACTGCTTCTGCAAGTTTCTTTGCGCCTGGGCCGCCATCAGCCCAATGTGTGGAGACTACTGCATCCATGGCGCCCATCTTCATGGCTTCTGAGCGAATCAGTTCCACTTCAGCGGGAGTATCTGTCGCGAAGGAATTCACGGCAACGACTACATTGACACCGAACTTCAGCGCGTTCTGAATGTGACGTTCGAGGTTTGGCAAACCAGCGCGGAGCAAGTCAAGGTTTTCGTCGGTATATTCTGGAGCCAATGGTTTGCCTGCAACAACTTTTGGTCCGCCGCCATGCATCTTGAGCGCGCGCACAGTGGCAACCAAAACCACAACTTGTGGAATCAAACCTGAATAGCGGCATTTGATATTGAAGAATTTTTCCATGCCGATATCTGCGCCAAAGCCTGACTCGGTGACAACAAAATCGGCGAGTTTGAGGGCGATTTTATCAGCGATGATGGAGGATTGCCCGTGAGCGATATTCGCAAAAGGTCCAGCATGGACCGTGGCGGGAGTCCCTTCCAAAGTTTGCATCAAATTCGGTTTGATCGCATCCTTCATTAACACAGTGATCGCGCCAGCTACGCCGAGGTCTTCAGCAGTGACAGCTTCGCCGCGTTTGTTGGTGGCGACTACCATTTTGCCAAAACGTTCGCGCATATCTTCAAGGCCAGTCGTGAGCGCGAGGACAGCCATAATTTCAGAAGCGACCGTAATATCGTATCCAGAACGATGCTCGAAACCAATTTCATCCTTGCCCAAACCCACTTGAATCTCACGCAGGAAGCGATCATTGATATCCACAACGCGGCGCCAGGTGATCGTGGACTCGTCAATATCGAGGCGGGCGAAGCGAGTACGTTCTTCAGCGGTTAGATCGTTGGGGTTGGTTTTCTTAATTCCAAGTTTCTTTAAACGGCGCAGCATGGTGGGGGAGAAACGGCGATTGCCCTTCTTATCCATTGGGCACAGGGCGTTGAATAGTTTTTCATCATCCTGAAGTTTTTCATGCATCACGCGGGCATCGAGCGCGGCGGATGTTAAATTGTGAGAAGCTGTGATGGCATGAATGTCGCCAGTTAAATGGAGATTGAATTCTTCCATCGGAATGATCTGAGAATAACCGCCGCCAGCCGCGCCGCCTTTGATACCAAAAGTAGGTCCCTGTGAGGGTTGGCGGATGGCTGTAATAACTTTTTTCCCGAGATGCGCACCTAAAGCTTGTGAAAGACCCACTGTGGTTGTGGTTTTGCCTTCGCCGAGCGGCGTGGGGGTAATGGCGGTTACATCTACATAAACGCCATTCTTTTTATTCTTGAGGCGCTCAAGAATTTCCAATTTAATTTTTGCTTTATAGGGGCCGTACAATTCAAGTTCATCAGGTCGAATCCCCAACTCTTCGGCAACCTGCATGATCGGTTTAATATCAGAAGCCTGCGCAATATCAATATCAGATGGTACAGGGCGGACAAGCTTTAACTTGATGGCTTTAAATAATGGAGCGGCCTTCTTTGCTTTCGAAGCTGCAATAACTTTCTTCGCAATCACCTTCTTTACAACAACTTTTTTAGCGATTTTTTTTACCGCGGCTTTTGGCTTGGCGGTTTTCTTCGATAGCTTTGCTTTGGTTGCCATAGGTTCTCCTTGAAATTATATATAATCCAACTGTCCTATTATCTTACATTACTGGCAAAAAAAGCAAGAGTGTTTCGTCACATCTTTTTGAGCAAAACTATCCTTTAAGAAGCGTGCCCACATTTTCATCTTTTAGCGCACGGGTTAAAAAGCCAGCTTCTTCAGCAGAAAATATTTGAACCGTAAGGCCTTTATTTTTCTGGATCAATGCAAGCATTTCCTCAACCTTGGCCTTCATTCCGCCAGTGACATCGGTGCTGGCCGAGCCGCCAATACCTGCGCGCGTCTTTTCATAATCTGACAATTGAATCTCTGCCCTGAGTTTGCTTCTCGCTGGGAAGTCTTCCCACACGCCAGCTTCGATGCCTGCCAGCAGAATGCGGGAAGGGGGGAAGTGCTCTACGAGAAAGGAAAATACATCCTCAGTCGAAAGGATGGTTCCGCCCAGAGATTCGTCAAAGGCCACATCACCATGGACAACAGGCAGCAGATGCGCATCCAGTGCTTTGTGTATGGTCAATACATTATGCGAGGTGACCTTTCTATTATTTGAAACCATCGAAGCGGATGGTGAAAATGGCAGCGCGGCCACGCCTGCATTAATCAACGATTCCATTACGTAGCGATTTAATTCCGCAGCTTGAAAGCGGACCTCGGCGAAGCCGTGCCAGTATTCTTGAACAGACCCTAAAGGTCTCTTAAGACCTTTAGGGTCTACGATACCATCCCGTGTGCCATATTTCTTCGCGGCAGTGTGACCAAAGGAGCCAGAGCCATGTCCTAGAATCAGAAGCAGGTCGGGGGTTGAGTCCAGAACCGCTTTTATTTCCAGGGCGAGTTCTTTTAATTTATCCAATCTTGGGGTGTAGGGTTTATCCTTATCGGTGATAAGCGATCCGCCCAGTTTGAGGAATACGATTTCTTTTGTCATGGGCAATTTTTACCACAGAAGTATAAAATTCAACATGCTATAATCTTATGTATGGATATTCGTGCAGGCATTATTGTTCTTTCCATTTTTGCGGTGATCGCAGGATATTTTGCCGTTCGAGCTGCGATTAAAACCATGCAGACCGCGCGCAAATTAACTTTTTATAGTTTGCGGCGCCAGCACAATGCCAATGCATGGAGGTTGTTTTTCTTTGCCTTGTTTTTATTCGCTTGTGCGTATTGGCTTCCATTTTATGGCCAGCCATTGGTTTATAGAATTTACCCGCCTTCGCTGACTCCATCGTTGACGCCCACGATCACACTCACACCCACCATCACCCTAATTCCATCGATCACCACCACGCCGACCCTTACATACACGCCTGCGGTTTCGGATACACCAACTCTTACGTTAACGCCTTTTTTGCCCGTTGCAATTGAAGCGCTATTTTTGGGACCCGTAACTCCAAACTCCGAAGCAGTTTTTACAGCCATTCAATTTTCAACTGAGTTCGATGGATTAAACCCCATAGACCCGAAGGCTGTCTTTGAACTGCCGATTGAAAAAATGTATGGCGGCTTTGACTATAACAACACGATCCCAGGCGTCCAATGGACAGCGCTTTGGTATCGCGATACTAAGTTGATTTGTTACGAGACCCAGCCATGGAACGGCGGGACTGGCGGCATTGGCGGTTACACAGAATGTGCTGACCCCATCGGCGGCTGGACAGCAGGCTCGTATGAAGTTCAAATTTTTATGGGATACGAATGGAAGGTTATTGGCCGCTTTGTGGTGCTGGGAGACCTGGCAACACCCACGCCGACTCCGTAGCCATTCACCACAAAGGAAAAATCGCAAAACACCCCTTTGTGTTTCTTTGTGACACTTCGTAGTTAGATTCTCTCAAAGGTGATTCAGCATGACTGAAAAATCATTTCAGGATTTCTACCCAGAATATTTTGCACACTGCTATGGCTGTGGAAGTATGAACGACCTTGGTCATCAAATAAAAAGTTTTTGGGACGGCGAAGAATCAGTTTGTCACTTTCAACCCAAGCCGCATCACACGGCCATTCCTGGCTATGTTTATGGCGGACTGCTCGCCTCGCTAATTGATTGTCACGGCACAGGCACAGCCGCCGCGGCTGGATACCGTGCTGAAAATCGCGCCATGAACACCGAGCCGCCTCTGCGTTATCTGACTGCTTCCTTACATGTGGACTATCTCAAACCCACGCCCATGGGACCTATACTCGAAGTCCGCGCGCGGGTGAAGGAAATAAAGGGACGCAAAGTGGTTATCGAAGAATGGATTATTGCCGCAGGTGGGGTGATTACTGTCCGCGGGGAAGTGGTGGCGGTGCAGGTGCCAGAGAGTTTGGTGGTGGAGTTGTTGAGGCGTAAGGATGAAGGATGAGTTGTGAAAGAAGAAAGAAGAAAGAAGAAAGAAGAAAGAAGAAAGAAGTAACCTGCGATAAAAGCTAAAATATGGTGTTGGTAAATTTGGAGGCTGCATGGAAGTATTGACATTAATTTCGGTTGCGCTTGCCAGTGGAATGTGGCAGGTAGGTCAAAAACTATTGGAGGCGACTTCAGAGGCTGCTTTGAAGCCTGTCAAAGAGAAGTTGGAAAAAGGCCTGCTGAAAAGATATAAAGCAGCTGAAACCGATTCTCAATTGCTGGGTGCAATCAAAGAAGCATTGAAACAGGCTGGCGCTCCAATAAAAGATGACGAAGACGAGAATAAAAACGAACTTACGCGCTGGCTGCAAAATGTAGGCCTTGACCGTTTGCAAGCGGAGAAAAATTCTGCCTTGCGCCAGACGCTTGCCCGTGCCGTGATCGGATTCACTGATCCGAACGCACAGCCTCCCGCAGATTTAATGACGGCATTGGCATGGCCGCGTTCACGAGCCGATGAATTATCAAAAATGCTGACAGCGTTTCGCGCCGCGTTTGCGGGATTGGGGAATGGAAGGAACTGATCGCGTATGCTGACTCTGCTCATCAAAATGGAAAGTTGAATCAGATTCTAACTACGCTTTCCAAAATGGAAAACGCCTTTGTGCAAAGCGAGGCGGGCGCTTATTTGCGCGTGGAAGTTTTGGAAAGAGGCATGACCGAAGAACAGGCTGTGCAGATCGAAGAAAAATACCGCGAAGGGATTCAAAACGAATTTCGCAAGCATATCGTTTCGGGATTGGCTCAAGTGCAAAAAGTGGTCACTTTGCCTTTGGAGGAAATCTATCTTGAGTTGGGATTAATTCCCATTTCAAATGACTCAGACCGCGAACAGGAAATGGCGGAAATGCTTGAAATGCGTGAGGCACATCGCATGGAGCACGAAATACAGCGCATGGATAAACGTGTGACCAATGCACTCACCGAAGAATCCAAACTGGTGATCGTGGGTAAGCCAGGCAGCGGTAAGACCATTTCACTTAAGTTCATCGCCTTGATGCTGACTCATGGAAGCGCAGGCGCAGCGCGTTTGGGGCTGGATGCTCCATATTTGCCTGTGTTCGTACGCCTTGCGGATTATGCCGAAAAATTGAAATCAGATTCGAGCCTTGCGCTTGAAACTTTTTTACTCGATTATATTGACCGAACCTATCCAGGCGCCAAAGGACAGCCTGAATTTTTACGACTTGCATTGGACAAAGGCGCGTGCCTGATTTTATTGGATGGGTTGGATGAGGTTGGAGACTTTGGCGATACCATGCTGCATGGAAATACTTTGCGTGCTGAAACGCTTAAGAGAGTACAAAGTTTTGCCAGCCGCCGTTGTAATGATAAATGCACAAACCGTATCGTGGTCACCAGCAGACTCGAAGGCTACCATCGCGGAGATTTGCCAGATTTCCGCGAGATGGAGATCAGCCCCTTGCGTGTGCCAGATGAAGTGGAAGCTTTTCTACTGCGCTGGTTTACAGCATGGCTGCAGGAAGCCGATAGCAAACTGAATTACGAAGCCGCGCAAAGTCGTGCGCAACGTACATATTTAAATGGTGTAATGCACCCTATCAATCAAATTGACAGCATTCGCCGTTTGGCGATGAATCCACTGTTGTTGACCATTCTTGCCATCATCTATGAAACAGGAAAACGCCTGCCTAACCGCCGCGTGGAGTTGTACGAAACGGTGGCAAAAACAATGATCGAGAATTGGCGCCACAGCCAGACAGGACATGTCAGCAATATTCGTGAAAAGATGAGCGCCAATGAAGTCTATTTCACACTGGCTTCGCTGGCATATTGGCTGCATGAGAACAAGCCTGGCGGCACGATGTCTAATGACGAATGGCAGAAGAAAATTTATTCCCTGCTTAAAGAAGCAGGACATGAAGAAGCAGAACTCAAACAGCTTGTGGAACATTTCATGCGTCATGCGAAGCAGGAAACAGGTTTGCTGACCGAACGTAGCTTGGGACAGATCGGTTTCTTCCATTTGACTTTGGAGGAATACATGGCTGCTGTGGAAATTGCGCGGCAGGATACCGACATGCGTGTGAGTATGGTTGAAGCGCATTGGCAAAACCCGCGCTGGCAGGAAGTGATCTTGTTAACTGCAGGAGATTTGGATCAACGCGGCAACAAGCAATTCCTTGAATCATTTTTACTGCACATCCTGCATTTGGAAGGGGATGCACCTGGCCGAAATGCCTTATTGGCTGGCCGTGCTCTTGCAGATGTGGGTGTGCGCCGTGTAAAAGAAAGCATTGCCAGGGATATTCGCGACAAACTTAAGTTTGTAATGCAGGATGCTGACCCAGAAAATGGCAAGCCTTATGCTGCGGCCCGCATCCCCCTTGAGTCACGCGCTTCCGCTGCTGATACTTTGGATGAGCTGGGCTACCTCCCCGATGATCTCTACGACTTTGCCCAAATTATCAATCCCCAATCCTCAATTACTATTTTCCACCTTGCCAAACACCTCGTTACCAACCTGCAATACAAACGCTTTCTCAATGCGCCTGTTTATGCAGATGAAAAATATTGGGTGAACTTTCCCAAGTATGACGAGAATAATAAATTGATGAATGAAACCTGGGGCAATGAAGGATTTGTATGGCTGCAAAGCAGCTTAAAAGATAACAATGAATCGGATGGCAAGGTAATTTTCCCGCGCTATTGGGGAGACCCACGCTTCGGCATTGCCCGTCGCGCCGTGCCTGTGGTGGGAATCACGTGGTATGAAGCCAACGCTTATTGCAAGTGGCTCACAGCGAATTACAAGGATTTGCCTGAATCTGCACATCTTTCTTCTTTCCTTCTTTCCAACTTCGTATTTCGTTTACCAATAGAGAGTGAATGGCTTCTTGCCGCAGGCGGATTAGGCGAACCTATTACTATCAAGAATAAAAAAGGAGAAGAAATTAAACGCTACCGTTTCCCGTGGGACTCGGCAGATAAACTTACACCTGAACCACAATTAAACGAAGATGAGATCATGCAGGAAATATTAAGGCGTACAAATATTATTGAAAGTGGAATAAATCGCACAACTCCCTCATCTATGTATCCTTTGGGTAGAACTGCAAACGGCATTTGGGATATGAGTGGTAATGTTTGGGAATGGCAGGCGAACTATCGAGATAGTGACCATGACGTGCTGGCGTTGCGTGGCGGCTCGTGGTCTAACTCTCAGGGTAGCGCGCGCGTTTCTGTTCGCGACCGCAATCATCCGAGCGCTCGATGGCTCTTCGACGGTTTTCGGGTGTGCTGTGCCCCTCCCAGCGAGGGTTTGTGATTCTGCTTTCTGGTTTTCTGTGTTCTGTGCTTTTATCTCCCGCCGTGAGGCGGGAATTTTTTAGAAAAATTGGAGGCTTATGAAAACTTATAAACATTTGTATTCTCAATTATGTAGTTTTGAAAATATCCACCTTGCATCACAGACCTGACAGGTTTCCGTGAATCCATGCTCAACTTGCGCCATTGTCCACGCGTGGGTAATGGCGCAAGTTGAGTCATGATAAAACCTGTCAGGTCTTATCAAAAATAAAAAAGTCTCGCGAGTTCCAGTAACTTCTTCAAGCCACCGTCCACGCGAGACCTAATCCCTAATTACCTAATCCCTAATCACCAAAATATTCCCTCATCGGCTTGAAGTAAAAATCTTCCCAGCCCTTTTCATAATCATCCGCCTGACCTTCGGGGATATTCGAATGCTTCAAAGTTATGATGGTCGAGTAGCCCCGTGCTTTTCGGGGCGTATCGAGACCCGCAATCTCTTCCAATAAAATTTCCACAATTGAATCTTCTGCTTCTGAAGGGAATTCACCTGTACGCCAGGCTTGTAAAATTCTACGGTTTGATTCCAGTTCCAAAAACATTCCTTGAATATAACCATCCCATGCGGCGAAATCGCCGTCCACTACACCGTCCACTTTGGCGGGGCTGCCTGTGATGGCGCTGTGTCCGTCGCTCGAAAGCCAGGCCTTATAAATGGCTTCGGCTTTGGCATGGATCGTAACCGTAATCGTGTAATGGTTTTTCATAATCATCCTTTCATGTCATTGCGAGATTGCTTCGTCGCAAAGATCAAGGCCACTTCTCGCAATGACATAATTAGATCGCCCAAACTTTCTTTTTGGCGTTCATCTCACCTGCGATCTGTGCGGCGAGGCGCGCATTGTTTAACAATAAAGCCAGATTGGTATGCAGAGATTTTCCCTGCGTTAATTCATTAATGCGATTCAACAAAAATGGAGTCAACTTCTGCCCGTGGATTCCCTGTTGAATGGCTTCTGCTGACGCCTTTGAAATAATCGGGTCCATTTCAGACTTTGAAATGGCTTCTGCTTCGGAGACAGGGTTTGCCACGAGCACAGCGCTGCGCATTCCAAGATTCCAATGTGCCTTTGCAAATTCTGCGATCTCAGCGGGTGAGTCGAGGCGTACGCTCACGTCGAGTCCGCTTTCACGGGAATAGAAAGCAGGGAATTCGTCGGTTTGATAACCGACCACAGGCACGCCCATGGTTTCAAGATATTCAAGTGTGGCGGGCAAATCCAAAATGGCTTTCGCTCCAGCGCAGACCACGATCATCGGAATCTCTGCCAGCGCATGCAGGTCTGTGGATATATCAAAGGATGATTCCTTATGCACGCCGCCAATGCCGCCTGTGGCAAATACTTTAATGCCCGCCATTTCTGACACGAACATCGTGCCTGCCACGGTGGTGCCGCCGTCCATTTTTTTGACCTTGGCTGTCGCAAAGTCACGGTGACTCACTTTCAGCACCGAGTCTGCCTGGGAAAGGCCGACCAGTTCCTCGTCTGAGAGACCGATGCGGATTTCTCCTTTGATCAGCGCAATCGTAGCAGGCGTCGCTCCCGCCGCGCGGACTTGCTTCTCCATATCGAGGGCGAGTTTCAAATTTTGCGGCTGCGGAAGCCCGTGCGTGATAACAGTTGATTCAAGCGCAACAATTGGCGCGCCCATATTGAGCGCGCGTGAGATTTCCTGAGTGATGCTAACGGCTGAGTTTTTCAAAATGTTTTCTATATCCAGTGGTTGGTGAGATAGGAGATATCGTAGAGGGCCTTGTCGATCTTGGCCAGCTCATCCTGCTTTTCCTGCGGCGGCCTGCTTTCATGTTCGATCAATTGTCGGGCTGCGCGTAATTCCTTGCGGAAAGCGTTGAGCATTTCCTGGGCTGCGCTTTTTGTGTCTTTATTTGAATCATCTTTTTTTCTGGATTTCCGTTCAAAATACTTGCGCGCCAGCCCTGGGTTGGCGAGCATGTCTGGGTTGGCATCGATTAAATCTGACACTTCTCTTTCCGTCATCTTGCGTAAAGATGCGCTATTACTTTCAAAATTTTCGACGATCACACTATTAATGATCTTGATGATCTCTGCCATTTCGTAACGTTTTTTCGAACGATCTACAGCGCCTTTGTTCTTTGCGTTTTCACGCGAAAGATTCCAGGCTTCTTTGTGCCTTTCAAGAACCTGCTGGCTGTTGGGGAATTGCCATGTGCCGATATCGATCCATTCAATGGCGATGCCGATCAGCGCGGCCTTTTCCTTGAAATCTGCATCGAAGAAACGCGCGGTGATCTTGGTGCGTGATTCAAAACTGGGCGCGTTTTGTTCCTTTTTTGCGCCGCCAGCGGTGTGTTGGCCTGTTAAATTCACGCGCATCTGCGTCAGATTTTGATCGGCGTTTGAAAAATTGTCAACTTCCTTCTGGCTGATGCTGGCAAGGATCTCACTCAAGCCGTGCGATGTGATCAAATCTTCCAATTCTGAAATAATCAAAGGGATTGCGGTGGTATCCCATGGGAAGTTGATTCCAGATTTTGCGGATGGGATGGGTGTGATGATGGCCTGATCATATACAAGCCTTTTCACGGCGTTCTCGTCAAACAAGTACGCATCGCCTTGAACTTTATCTTCTTCAACTTGTTTTTTTCGAAGCAGGCTGAAGATCACTTTGATATCCTGCGCTTCGATGGGAATGCCGTCCTTGGTTCGAGATTTGACCGTCAGGCCGCTTACGAACTGGTCACGCAGATTGATGATGGCATATTCGCGTTTGCCTACTTCGTCATTTTTTCCGATCTCGCGGATGCGCTCGAACCTGCCCAGTTTCCAGGGGGTGCTGCGCGGGTAAATTACTTTTGGTTCGCCTGTGACTTTTTCAAGTAACGCAACGCTGTCCAAATTTACTTGAATGGCGCCCGGGCCGCCGATCAGAATGAGCGAGGATTCTTCATCCACTTCATTGATCTTGCCTTCATTGATGGTGATCTTTTCGCGCCCGTAACCAAAGGTTACATTTTCGAGAAAGTCGGAAGCAAGTTCGTCATCATCCAGCTCATATACATCGTCCAAATATTTTGCGGCCATTTTTCTTGAGTGGCTGTACACAACAAATAATAGCGGAATATATTTTAGGAAACTCATGCCGATGATGATGGCAACATGCATCTGTTCCTTTACGCCGAATACGGTCAGGAGCATGGTGCCGACGCTCAATACCATCCAAATTGCCAGTCCCGCAAATCCACGCCATCGGTTTCTAAATTCCACACTTTTATCGCTCAAGCCAAATAGCATGGAGTTCATTTCTTCGCGCCGTTTATTTGTGTTCATGGCTTGTCCCCGCTTTTAGGTCTTGATGCTGAACCGTCTGGGTTGTTATCCAGCAGCCATTTCCAAACGTCGTCCAGTTTTCGTAATTCCTCTTCCATTTCGCTGTTTGCATTGCTTTCGCTAAGGATGAATTCTTTCAGCGGCAGGATCAAAAGCTGCAGAGTCTTAAACGGATTTTGTTGGGGCTGGGTAGGTTTTGCACTAAACTGCCTGGATGCGATCCGCGCAAAAGTTTTGCTCGCATCATCCCTGGCGCCAGTTTCAATCAGGGCTTCTTTTTCCTTTATTTGGGCGGCTTCTTTTCTGGCGAGGGTCAGCCATTCGGCGCTCCATTGTTCTATGTGCTGTTTTTCCATATCGGCTTCAAACGAAACATTATGGATGCGCACTTGCATGATCTCAAGTCCGCGTGATTCGAGTTGTTTAAACTCCAGGCTTTCCAGCCATTCGCCGGTGGGCAGGCCGGTATCGTCCAACCCTACCGCATCCTTTTGCTTAACCCTTTTATTGATCATATCTTCAATGGTTTGCAGGCCGCTGATGCCAGTGGATGTGAACAGGTCGCCAAGCTTAAATTTGCGGATGTACTCGCGCCATATATTCACAACCAGGTGCGCTGGAAGTTTGTTCCATTCCATGCGCTCTTTGCTGTTTACAGAGGTTCCCAGTTGGATCACCTCGCGGGTGATCGCATTGCGAACCGAATCAGCATCGAATTGATATTGCGAGGTAACACCGCTCTCTGTGGGTTTATTCTCAACAGGTCGTTTGATCCTGAATTTTATGCTGATGGTCGGAATGATCTCAAAGCCGTCGCGCGTCAGCCCGTTGGTTTGTTGGCGTCTATCTTTCGATTCGTTATTTGCTTTCGCCGACGAGATCGGATTAAGGAATGGTTGATCTGTTGCCTGCGGGCCGATGAACTGCCACTGGGCGCGCAGGTCAACACTGCCGGCAATGTATTCGTTGTGAAACACACCCTTGTCAACGTAACTTTTTGTAAACACAACCCCGGGGCCAACCGTATCTTTGATTTCCGTATCCGTACGCAAGACCGCCGCGCTGGCTGTGTCCAAAACAATTAAACCGGGGCCGCGTTTTTCCAGTTCGCCTTCGTGGGTGATCACGCGTCCATTTTTGATAAAGAGCGCAGGTCCGCGTGAGCCTGTTTCAAAATTATTTACGCGTGCGTAAATTTCCTGCCTGTGTTTTGAATTTTGAATTGGGAGAACAAATTGAGCAAAGAAATAGACCAGCCGATCACGGAGATAGAACGCAACCATAACATCCACGCCCACTAAAAAAATGCTGACGAAATAATTAAATGGGATATTTGCCGCCCACACCACAATATGCCAGAACGCGTTGGTGGTCAGGATCACGCCAATCGGGGTTTGCAGGAACGCGCCAATTCCGCTGAAAATTTTTCGCATGTAGGTTGATTCTAAAGCAAAACCCGCCAATTCGGCAAACGAGTTCTGGGTACAATGGGGATATGATCATTTCCGTTGAATTTCATTGCCATACCTATGCTTCAAAAGATTCGCTAACCCGCCCCGCTGATTTGGTTTCTGCTGCGCGCCGCAAGGGCATTGATCGTGTCGTTGTTACAGATCACAACTCAATTGCAGGTGCGTTTGAAGCACAGGCGATTGACCCTGAATTGATTATTGTTGGCGAAGAGATCATGACCACTCAAGGAGAGATTCTGGCCGCCTTTGTGCGCGAGGAAATTCCCGCGAATCTCTCACCGCAGGAAACCATCAGACGGTTAAAAGAGCAGGGAGCTTTTATCAGCGTCTCGCATCCATTTGATGAATTTCGCAAAGGCGGCTGGCAGGAAAATGATCTGCTTGAGATTCTTCCATTTGTGGATGCGATCGAAATTTATAACTCGCGCTGCATGTTTCCGCGCTTCAATGGACGGGCTGGGCTGTTTGCCCAAAAGCACAACATCGCAGGGACAGTTGGTTCAGATGCGCATGCAGCGTTTGAACTGGGGCAATCCCTTTTGTTGTTGGACCAGTTCACAGGTCCAGATGAGATGCGGCATGTGATTCGCACGGCAAAGATGAAAGTGAAATGGTCGCCCTGGTGGGTGCATTTCGTTTCGAGATACGCATCCATGAAAAAGAAAACAAAACCTCAATAGGTTAGACGGACAAAGCATTAGACTAAAATTTTACGGCTAAACAGAGCTGCCATAAGGCGGCTCTGTTTTTTTATTATTTCATGACTGCACAGCAGGATATGACTTATGTTACTACCTGATGTGAAGGGAACGGCCTACAATAAAACTCACACCCGTAACTTTTTGATGTTTTTTACGACGGATATACGGAGGGCTTTCTGTGTCCATTCTAAATATATTTAAGAGCGATGCTGCTCGTCGCAACACATTGTATTCGGGGCATGTGGTACCTGATTCGGCGCGTTGTGTTCAATGCGGGATATGTACCTATAATTGTCCAATTGGGATTGATGTGCGTGCGCATGTCTGGTGGGATGAGCCTGTAATAAACAGTGAGTGCCTGACTTGTGGTGAGTGTGTTGCGAGATGTCCGCGCGGGGTATTGAGGTTTGTGCAGACAGACCTTTTTGAACGGAGCGCCATATGAAATACATCATTATTGGCGCAGGGGTGGCAGGATATGCTGCAATTGAAGCGATACGCTCTCAAGATAAAACGGGGGAGATCATTATGGTCAGCGATGACCCGCATGAATATTACTCGCGGCCCGGGCTTGCATATTACCTGACAGGCGAGCTTCATGACAAAGCTCTCTATCCACGGACTCCAGAAGATTACAAAAAATTAAATTTCAAATATATCAAAGGCCGTGTGACTCAGATCGTGCGGGCGAAACACCTCTTGGAAATAGATGGAAAATCACAATTGACTTACGATAAGTTGCTCATCGCTGTTGGAGCGCGCGCGATGTCCATGGAAATTCCAGGAGCAAAATTGATCGGCGTTGTGAAGTTGGATCACCTGGCCGATGCAAAGAATATTTTGAAACTGGCAAAGCGCGGCAGAACAGCCGTAGTGGTTGGCGGCGGAATTACTGCGCTCGAATTGACCGAAGGTTTGCTTGCGCGCGGTATGAAAGTGCATTATCTGTTACGCGGGGACCGTTATTGGAGCAACGTACTGGATAAGCACGAATCGCTCATTGTAGAGGGGCGCTTACAGGCCGAAGGCGTGACTTTGCATCATCACGCTGAGTTGGTGGAAATTAGCGCTAGAAATAATCATGTGAATGGAGTCCGTTTTCTGGATGGGCATACTCTGAAATGCGACATGGTTGCTTATGCAATTGGCATTCACCCATGCCTTGAACTTGTGAAGAATACGGATATTACATTGGATCGCGGAATTTTGGTGAATGAATATTTGCAAACGAATGACCCTGATATCTTCGCGGCGGGCGATGTGGCCCAGGTTTATGATCCGCTTTCGGGGAGGTCAGTGCTGGGTAGTCTTTGGAACCCAGCCCGTGATCAAGGCCATGTTGCTGGTTTGAATATGGCTGGTCATCAATCAGCTTACTTAAAATCCCCGCCATTTAATGTAACTCGATTGGCTGGTCTGACTACAACCATTATCGGCGCTGTTGGGCGCGGGCGTGATGAAGATGTGTTTGGCATTGCACGCGGCGATAGTGAAACCTGGCGTGACCTACCCGACGCATTGGAAGCTCAGGGCGGATTCGATATTAATCACATGCGTTTGGTAATTGGAGAGAAGGTTTTGATCGGTGCGTTGGTGATGGGCGATCAAACGCTTTCCATGCCGTTACAAAAAATGATCGCGGGAAGCGCGGATATTTCTACAATCCGTCAAAAGTTAATGGAGCCCGATGCCCGAGTAGCGGATTTGATCGCTGATTTTTGGATGACGTGGAGAGAAAAAGCAGCCTTGTAGTGTAAGACATGCTTTGAATGTAAATAAATTTCGGTGAGGGCAACATGCTGCGTGGGAACAAAGAACTCTGGTGGGCAGTTGGGGTGGGGATTATCGTCACGATTGTATATGGAAGCGTTGTTATTTATACACGCCAAATTCCAGCAGCGGGCGAGTTATTCGGTCATAGTTTGGGCATCTTCGGTTTCATACTAATGCTCATGACAGAAATACTATATAGCCTGCGCAAGCGGACCCGCAGTGCAAGTTGGGGAAAGATGTCTTCCTGGCTTCAATTCCATATCTTTACAGGGCTGGTGGGTCCGTATATAGTGTTGTTGCATACCTCTTGGAAATTCAACGGCTTGGCTGGCGCTGTCACATTGCTGACAATTGTTATTGTGCTAAGCGGAATTGTCGGGCGTTATATCTACACCCGCATCCCGCGCACTCTGGATGGGCTGGAAATCGAAGGCACTCTCTCCGAGTCTGCGCTGCGGCAGGCACGTCAATTTATGGCACTTTGGCATACCGTTCATATTCCTATTGGCATGGCGCTATTCATCTCCGCCTTTGCCCATATTGGCGGCGCAATCTATTATGCGACGCTTCTTAAATAGGAGATGCCATGAAAAATAATAAACTTGGATGTTTTACAGCTACTGGTATTTTTGCCGCGCTACTTACTTTGTTTGCGATAGTAGGAGTTGCGTTAGCCAGCGGCAGTCAAATGTTTTCGGCTGGAGATCTAAATGCTGAGGCAGGTCGATCTTATGGCGGCGTGAATTCGCATGCACAGATAGATAAATGTTCCACTTGTCATACCGCGCCTTGGGAAGCAAGTACCATGGCTGATCGTTGTGTAGCTTGTCATACCGATATTGCCGCTCAAATGATCGATGTGGCAAAATTACACGGCGCCATTACAAACAAGAATTCCAATCTTGCCTGCCGTGATTGTCATCCTGAACATCGCGGCGAAACCGCAGCCCTTGTGGATATGCATGGCGGAGATTTTCCTCACGAGGCGTTGGGATTTTCATTGAAAGGGCATCAGTTCAAAGCGACGCGAGAAGCGTTTACCTGCGATGATTGCCATCAAGGGGATGTAACGACTTTCGCATCAGACTCCTGCCAGAACTGCCACCGTCAAATGGACATTGCCTTTACCCAGGCACATACTCTGTCCTTCGGGAAAAATTGCCTTGCCTGCCACGACGGCGTGGATCGGTATGGAGATGATTTCAATCACGCAGCGCTTAAATTCAAATTGGATGGAAAGCATGCAGATGTATCCTGTTCGACATGTCATCTTGATGCTCGAACCATTGCAGATTTACAATCTGCCCCTCAAGATTGCGCCTCGTGTCATTTAAAAGATGATCCACATGAAGGCAGATTTGGTATAGATTGTGGCGCCTGCCACACACCTGAAGGTTGGCAGCCTGCCAAGTTTGACCATAATTTAGCCAGCTTCAAGTTGGAAGGCGAACATTCGGAAGTTGCTTGTGAAAAGTGCCATGTCAATAATGTCTATAAGGGCACACCAATGGATTGTTACTCTTGTCATAGCGGTAACGATGAGCACAACGGGCAGTTTGGTAAAGACTGTTCCGCTTGTCATACACCCAGCAATTGGGATGACGTAACCTTTGATCATAATAAAACGAACTTTCCGCTTTCAGGGCAGCATTCGCAAATCGCATGCCAGGAATGCCATAAAAATGGACAGTTCAAAGGTACCTCTGCAAGCTGTGTGTCATGTCATGCAGGCCCAAGCTTCCATGCCGGTGCTTTTGGAACGGACTGTGCTACATGTCACATGGCCAACTCCTGGAGTCCTGCAAAATTCAATTTGTCTCATCCAGGGATTGCAGATGAGGGCGGTAGCGGAATCAATCATGGCGGCGCTGCCTGTAAAACATGCCACACTGCCACCGTATTCGATGCCACCTGTACTGCCTGCCACAAAGGTGGTAATTTTGGCGGCAGTGGTAATGATTAAAATTTGAGATTAAAATAAAAGAAGGGAAGATGTCTGAATGAGAATTCTTCCCTTCTTTTATTTTTTATTGTTAGTTATCGCTTTTTTTGTATTTCTGGTACATACTCACGAGGCTCCAACATTCCCCAACGGCTTGCTCCGAGATAGAGAATATCCAATACAAGGTCTTCATACCGAATGCCTTCAGCTTTGGCTTGTAAACATAGATCGCTGTAGTCAGGGGTGAGGCCCGGCAATGTGTTAATTTCCATTACGCGTGGATTGCCTTCTTCGTCAAGGCGAATATCTGTGCGCGAGACATCCAATGTGTAGAGCAGTTGGTGAGCGCGCAAAGCATAGTATTTCAATTTCTTTTCGAGTTCAGGCTCAATTTCAGCAGGACAGAAATAGCCGGGTGAGCCATCTGCGCCGACATCTTTTGATTTTGCTTCAAGTCCATATACCCAAGGCGTTACCGAGCGGCTGCTATCCAATTCGAGGACCGGGAAGCGATGGAAACCATCTTTCTCATACCATTCAGGATGGCGTGAGTAAAGTTTTGAGTCTGCGCGGCCAAGAATGCCTACTGTAAATTCACGGCCTGGAAGAAACGTCTCCACCAGGGCAGGTTGTTGATAGGTATTGATGATATACATTGCACGTTCGCGCAATTCTTTTTCATTTTTGACAATGGCTTTCATGTCTACGCCCATGCCGGTGCCTTCGCGGGCAGGTTTAACGAAGAGCGGAAATTTCAACTCTGCACGCAGCGGTTCATCGCCAATAATGAATTCTTGAAAAGGGGCGACGGGTAAACGACGGTCACGCCAGATGCGTTTGGTGAGAGTTTTGTCTAGCGAGATGCCGTTTGCGAGTACTCGAGATCCGGTGTAGGGAATGCCGAGCATTTCAAGCAAGGCGGGCACTTGTGCTTCTCGTGCATCTCCGCCGAGTCCTTCAGCGATATTGAAACAGATATCGGGCTTTACTTCTTTGAGCGCGTAGGGCAGGTTTCTATCAGCCTGGATGAAGACGGTTGTATGGCCATCCGTTTCGAGCGCGGCGCGAAGCGAGTCTATCGTTTCGATATGGTCAAAATCTGCGAAGGCATCCGGTGGAACTCCTTCTGGTTTGGGATGATCGTCATCCTTAATGTTTGCAAGAATGGCGATCTTCCAATAGCGTTTCATACGATGACTGGGAGGTTTTTCTTCTTCGTGATGCAGAGTCTCAGGCATTTTTTCTCCTTAAAGATGAAGTAATGGTTATTAATATACGCAATAATAGCGCAAGATGTGCAGATGACAAGGGTAGGATGTATTTCTTAAGGTAGCGATGATTGTAACTAGACAATCACTAGCCTTTCAGGTATCATTGGTTCGCTTGTACCCTTACTCACTAAGTAAAAAAGTAATGGGTATATGCAGAAATCAAACTTAAGCCCGGATAAGACTATTATCCGGGTTGTTGTACATAATAAGAATTTTGGTGGAGGCAACAGAATGTCAGACTTGATCACGCAGATCACTGGTGATTTGCAGAAACAAATTGAAGGCTTCAAGCCTGAACTCAACATTAGTGATATTGGTGTTGTAGTTGAAGCGGGCGATGGTATTGCCCGTGTGCACGGTCTCGCAACTGTTCGCGCACAAGAGCTCGTGCAGTTTGCGAATGGTGTCATGGGGACTGCGTTCAACCTTGAAAAAGACAGTGTCGGCGTAATTGTAATGGGTGCTTATGATGGCATCACCGAAGGCATGACCGTTCGCGGTACAGGCCGTATTGCTTCGGTGCCTGTTGGCGATGCAATGATCGGACGCGTAGTAAATGCCCTTGGCGAGCCGATTGACGGCAAAGGTCCAATTGCTACAACTGGCTTTCGTCCAATTGAGCGCATTGCTCCGGGCGTGGTGGAACGTCAGGATGTGGATACTCCTGTACAAACTGGTATCAAATCAATCGACTCAATGATTCCTGTTGGTCGCGGTCAGCGTCAGTTGATCATTGGTGATCGTCAGACCGGCAAAACTGCAATCGCGATTGATACGATTATTAATCAAAAAGGTAAGGGCGTAACTTGTATTTATGTGGCGGTTGGTCAGAAGAAGGCCGCTGTTGCCCGCACACTTGGTATTCTTGAACAAAGCGGTGCGATGGAACACACCATTATTGTTATGGCCGCAGCCGATGAATCTGCTGCTTTGCAATACATCGCTCCTTATTCAGGAACTGCAATTGGCGAAGAATTTATGGAAACCGGTCGTGATGCGTTGATCATTTATGATGATCTTTCGAAGCATGCCTGGGCATATCGTCAAGTTTCCTTATTGCTCCGCCGTCCTCCAGGTCGTGAAGCATACCCTGGTGATGTGTTCTATCTGCATTCTCGTTTGCTTGAACGTTCAGCGCGTCTTGCGAATGGCTATGTGGTCGTGAAAAAAGATTACACGGAGTCTTTGGCTTCTGCAACTGATGGTGTGGACGGCAAGGTATATTCTGGCCCAGTTTCCAAGGATGATGCCGAGGAAGCTCGCAAGCACATGAAGGATGAGCAGAATTACAAGATTATCAAAGTGGCTGGAACAGGTGGTTCACTTACTTCGTTGCCAATTATTGAGACACTGCTTGGCGATGTGTCTGCGTATATTCCCACCAATGTAATTTCAATCACAGATGGACAGATCTACCTTGAAGGCAACCTTTTCAACGCAGGTATTCGGCCTGCGGTGAACGTGGGTATCTCGGTTTCCCGCGTGGGTGGTGATGCTCAAACCAAAGCCATGAAACAGGTTGCTGGTCGTTTGCGCCTGGATATGGCAGCATATCGTGAGTTGGCTGCATTTGCTTTGATGGCATCTGACCTTGATAAGTCCACACAACAACAGCTTAGCCGCGGTCAGCGTATGCAGGAAATTCTCAAGCAGCCGCAATACCGTCCCGCTGAACTTGAGCAACAAGTTATTGTGATATTTGCGGGCACAAATGGTTTTGCTGACGGTGTTCCTTTGGATAAGATGGCTCAATGGCAGACTGAGCTTATCCGTTATATGGAAACTTCCTATCCTGAAATTGGCAAGGATATTATTACCAGAAAAGCTATATCCGATGACAACCGTGTTGCAATGGTGAAAGCGCTTGATGCTTTCCGCGCTGGTTGGCAAGCCTAGGTTTGGCGAGAGATTAGAGGAGACCTATGGCTTCTGCTCGTGAAATGAAACTCCGCATTAAGAGCGTTAAGAATATTGCGCAAGTGACGCGCGCTCTTGAGACGGTAAGTGCTAGTAAGGTCCGTAAGGCAGTCAATGCTGTCACGGCTACGCGTTCTTATGCCACCAAAGCCTGGCAGGTGTTGAAACATGTTGCGGAACAACCTGGCAGAAATAGCTTGCATCCGCTTTTACTGGTGCGCAAGGAAGTAAGGAACACATTGGTAATCGTGGTTACAGGTGACCGTGGCCTGGCTGGCGCATATAATTCCAATGTAATTCGTTATGCATCCCAGCGTTTTGACAAGAACCCGATTCCTGTAAAATATATTGCCGTTGGTCGTAAAGGACGCGATTTGCTGGTTCGACGCAGCAAGGATGTAATCGGCGAATTCAGTAATTTACCAGCTGCTCCTTCTTTCTTTGACGTTTCTGCAATTGGCCGATTGGCTGTAGATGCATATAAAAACGGTGAAGTAGATGAAGTTTATTTGCTCTACACAAACTTTGTCAATATGGCTCGTCAGGCAACAACCGTGAAGAAGTTGCTGCCTCTGGAGTTAACGGATAATGGCCGTGTGCAGGATTTTGAACAGAGTAAATCCTCAGGCCCTGCAGCAGCTTATGAATATGAACCTGACCAGCGTGAGATTTTGGATGAAATCATCCCACGCTTCACAGCCTTGCAGGTCTATCAGGCGATTTTGGAATCCCAGGCAAGCGAACATGCTGCCCGTATGGTTGCTATGCATGCTGCAACGGATAATGCGAAAGAACTGGCTGGTGCTTACCAGTTGGCGTACAACAAAGTCCGCCAGCAGGTTATTACCAATGATATTTTGGATATTGTCGGCGGCGCGGAAGCGCTGTCCGCGAAATAACTGGAGGAAATCATGGCAAACGCTAATGGCCGTGTAGTACAAATTCTTGGTGGTGTGGTGGATGTTGAGTTCACTGAAGGAAACGTCCCTGATCTTTATGAAGCGATTGAAGTAGAGCGCGAAGGCAAAACAACTCTTGTGCTTGAAGTTCAAAAGCATATGGGTGGAGGTTGGGTCCGTACGGTTTCCATGGATACAACAGATGGCTTACAGCGCGGCGTTCCTGCCAGAGCAACGGGTGCTCCGATCATGGTTCCTGTTGGTGAAGCGACCCTGGGCCGTATCTTCAATGTGCTAGGCGCTCCGATTGATAAAAAAGGTGATGTTTCAGCAGCCACCATGTATCCCATTCACCGTTTAGCTCCTGCATTTTCAGAGCAGTCCACCCATGTAGAGGTGTTTGAAACCGGTGTAAAAGTTATCGATTTGATCGCTCCATTTACCAAAGGCGGTAAGACAGGCATTTTCGGCGGCGCCGGTACCGGCAAGACTGTTATCATCATGGAGCTTATTCGTTCAGTGGCCACAGAACATGAAGGCAACTCCGTATTCGCTGGCGTAGGCGAACGCACTCGTGAAGGCACTGGTCTCTATCGCGAAATGCTCGAATCTGGTGTTATGAAAGATACCGTCATGGTATATGGCCAGATGAATGAGCCTTCTGGCGTGCGTTTACGTGTCGCGCTCACGGCTCTATCCATGGCTGAATATTTCCGCGATCAGGGCCGCGATGTGTTACTCTTCATCGACAACATTTTCCGCTTCTCCATGTCTGGTTCGGAAGTGTCTGCTTTGCTTGGGCGTATGCCCTCCGCAGTGGGTTACCAGCCTACACTTGCCACTGAAATGGGTGAGTTACAGGAACGAATTACTTCCACTCGTACAGGCTCCATTACATCCATGCAGGCTGTATATGTTCCTGCAGATGACTATTCCGATCCCGCTCCTGTTGCGACTTTCACACACTTGGATGCGACCATTGCCCTCGAACGCTCCATCGTGGAAAAAGGCATTTACCCTGCAGTAGACCCGCTCGCTTCCACCTCCCGAATTCTTGATCCTAACATCGTTGGAGAAGAGCACTACCGAACAGCTCGTGAAGTTCAGCGTCTTTTACAACGCTACAAGGATTTGCAGGATATTATTGCAATTCTCGGTATTGATGAGCTCTCCGAAGATGATAAACTTATCGTATCCCGCGCCCGTAAGATTGAGCGTTTCTTCTCGCAGCCATTCTATGTTGCTGAAAAATTCACTGGTATCGCTGGCCGATATGTCCAATTGAAGGATACCGTCAGTGGTTTCCGCGAAATTCTTGACGGTAAATGTGATGATCTTCCTGAGCAGGCATTTATGATGGCCGGCACCATCGAAGATGTGCGTGAGCGCGCTGAGAAACTCGCGACGGCTTAAATCAGTGTCACGTGTTTTAGTTTCAAGGATAAATAAATATTTCTTGAAAAACGACACTGGAGAATTTCTATGACCATTCGTTGTGAAATTGTTTCGCAAGACCGCACTGTATTCACAGGTGATGTGGATATTGTTGTGTTGCCAGGAGCAGGCGGCGAGATGGGTATCCTTCCCAAGCATGCTCCGGTATTGACCACCCTCAAATATGGTATCGTCAAAATTCGCACAGGTAGCAAGGAAGAACTTTTTACGGTTGCAGGTGGAGTTGCAGAAGTGCAGCCTGATATTGTTACCATTCTGGCGGATCGAGCTGAAAATATTCTTGAAATTGATGTGAGTCGTGCTGAGGCTGCCAGGAAACGAGCCGAAGAATATCTTGCTAAAGGCATACCTGCGGACCCAGATCGATACCTTATTATGGAAGCTGCGTTACGCAGATCAAACCTGCGTTTGGACGCAGTTCATCGTTATCGTAAAGGTGGAACCAGAATCTCCACCTCGGAGAATTAACCCCAGTGGCATTGTTCTCCAAAGACCTGGGTATTGACCTGGGTACCATGTTTACACGTATCGCTGATGGTGCGCAAGTGCTATTGGAAGAGCCGACCATTGTTGCCATTGAAGTGGACGACCAGAAAATGGTCGCAGTGGGTATGGAAGCTCGTGATATGTATGGAAAAGTTCCAGACAGTATTGAAGTTGCGCGCCCGCTTCGAAACGGCGTGATTGCCGATTACGAAATCACTGAGACTTTACTCCAATATCTATTACAGCGTGTCAGCGGCTCGATGCGCATTTTTCGCCCACGTGTCATGATCTCCGTCCCATACGGCGTTACAAGCGTGGAACGCCGCGCTGTTTATGAAGCGGTTATGGAGGCAGGAAGCCGCGAGGCATTTCTAATCCAGCAACCGCTTGCAGCTGCGATTGGCATTGACCTGCCGATTAATTCACCTTCAGGTAATATGATCATCAGCCTAGGCGGCGGATGCACTGAAGCCGCTGTGATGGCCATGTATGGGATCGTTGCTGCTGATACATTGCGTGCCGGCGGCATGGATTTGGATGAAGCTATTGTTGTTTATGTGCGCCGCAAATACGGCGTAGTTATTGGGCAAACAACTGCAGAGCAATTAAAGATTCGAATTGGTGCAGCTGTTCCTCAAGATACTGAGAATAGCATGGAAGTACAGGGGCAGGATCAGGTAACTGGCTTGCCTCGCCCAGTCACGTTAACTACTGGCGAAATTGTAGAAGCTTTACAGGAACCGCTAAAACAAATTGTTGAAACGGGCCGCAAAGTATTGGAAAAAACCCCCCCCGAACTGGTTTCAGACATTATTGATAGAGGCGTTGCCCTCTGCGGTGGCGGTGCTTTGCTGCGGGGCGTTGATAAGTTATTAACCAAGTCACTTGGCATTCCAGCCTATTTGGTTGACAATCCGCTAACTTGTGTAGTTCAGGGCGCTGTAAAGAGTTTTGGTATGTTGAACGTTATAAGAAGGAATTTACCTCAAGTGTAGTGTTAAACATATAGATGAATAACCAAACAGGTGACCTTGCTATTGCGGATCACCTGTTTTTTTTTGTCGCTAAGTATTTTATATGGTTGCTACTTCTGCTTTCTGTCTTTCCTGTGAAGCTTTTCCTGCCATGAAAGCCAGGATCGCCCCTGCTGTGAAGAGTGTAATGTTGAGCATAAAAGGGAAGTCTTTATTAATAACTGATAGTGTTCCTGCGATCCAACCAAAGGGAGATGTAAGCAGGATAATGCCGACGTATAAGATGGATTGAATGCGGGCGCGTTCTTTTGGGTCGATGCTGAGTACGATCAAGCGGTCAACTAGTGGGTTGACCGCGGCAAAACTGCACGCTTCCAGTAAAACGCTGATCAAAAGAATAAAGTACCCTTTATCTGGGGCAGTGATCAATAATAGTTGACTAATGACAAATCCCAGGAATCCAACTGTCATTGGCAGTTTGAAATGCAGCCTGTTTATCATCGGCATAATCAGAAAAAAGAAAACCAGCATAATGACGGTTTTTACAAAAGGGAAAACTGCCAGGTTTTGAGCCGGGATATGAAGTTTTTCTGTGACAATAATGCCCCAGAAGCTGCCACTTATCATCGTTGAAATGCTAATAACCAGCATGATGCCCGCTGTGTATAGTGTTTGTGGGGTTTGGATTAAATCTCGAAAAACACCTTTATATTCACTTAATACACTCAACATGCTCTGGTGACGTGTTTCGTGCAGGCGGATCACTCCCTGCTTGGTTTCTGTAGTCATTTGGTAGGTGACTATTGCCTTAACTGTAAACATAATTGCTGCAAAAATGTAAAGTCCGCGAACAGTTGGGATGAGCGAGAAAATGCCGATCATGATACCTGCTAACGGGGCAACAAACCCAACGATTTGATTGGCGATATAGATCCATGTATAAATGTCAACCAGCTGACTTTCATCCGCATCTTCGACCAGTAAACATGTCCATGAGTTGTGGGTGATGCGCCAAACGCTGTTAATAATGCCCGCGATAAGGAAGTACCAAAAATTTTGGGCAATGGCTGATATCAGCGCTGGAACACTCCAGGATAGAATGTCAAAGATCAAGGTGGTTAGTCTGCGCCCCAATTTGTCAGTGACAACGCCGCTTAGCAGAGCCAGCACAACTTGAAAGCCCCAACTAATACTTACAATGAGGCCGATCTGTTTATCAGTTAAACCGATGGCGACCATATAGATTGAAATATAAGGTGCATACAGATTGAAAGGAATTCCCCATAAAGGTTCCGGGTAAACACATCCGCGCGGGTTTCCTGTCAGGCTTTTTAAAGTGGTAATCAAAGAGTGATTTTTCAAGAGGTTTCTCGTGGTTTTAGGTTTGGCTATTTGTAATTGCAAGATCTACATCTTGGGCAGAGACAGGTTTCGGCAGGCTTGATTCGGCGACGGGCGAAGAGTATGCTTTTATCAAGGTCAAGTAATAGGATTGCAACCTGTCTATTAAAAGCAAAAGAGGCCGCAATCGTTACGGCCTCTTTTAGCTAACTTTATAAATAATAGGTCATGCGCTGCAGGTGGGTGGATGGGTCAATGTATTGAACTTTTACAGTATTTGGCACGTTGAGGCTGATTGGCGCGTAGTTGAGAATTGCTTTTACGCCTGCCTGGACGAGCTTATCGGTAGCGCTTTGAGCAGAAGTGGCGGGGACGGTAAGCATTGCGATTTTGATGCCTGCAGACTTAAGCCTTTCGATCATTTTTTCAGTATCTTCGACGACAAAGTTGTCAATTTTTTCCCCAACTTTTTCCTTATTGTTGTCAAAGATCATTACAATGTGAAAGCCGCGGTTAGCGAACCCTTGATAACGTGCAAGGGCATGACCCATATCGCCAGCGCCAATCAGGGCGACATCCCATATGCGGTCCACTTTTAGAATTTCACGTAATTTATCGAGTAAATAAGCGATTGAATAGCCTGTACCTTGCTTGCCAAATTCTCCGAATTGGGAAATATCCTTGCGGATTTGAGCGGCGGAAATTCCAACATGTTCGCCTAATTCCTGCGAAGAGGTGGTCTTAATGCCGTTATCTGCCATGCGCTGCAGGGCACGCAAGTAGACAGGTAAACGGCCAATAATGATATCGGGAATTTTCTCTGCGTTCATTCTTTGCCCTCGCGTTTGTGAAATGTATGCATAACTCTACCATGAAATTTGATTTTGTACAATTAGACACAAGTGCTTCACAAACAAAAAACCGAGACAATCAGTCTCGGTTTTTTGTAGGAAGATGTTTATTTCTGCCAGGATTGAAGCTGCTCTTCTTTTGGGGCACCTTTGTAACCAATCACTTTATAGACGTTAACAGGTTTAGTCTTTCCTTTTACAACCACGGCATCGGCCAGTTCTGTATCGAATTCTTCCTTGATCTGTTGGTAGGTACTTTCGCTAATTAAGATCGGCCAGGCGTATGTTTTGGTTAGATCCTGCAAACGGGAAGCAAGATTGGCGTTATCTCCAATAATTGTATAGTTGATTCTCTCCGCAGAACCTAAGAGGCCAACAAACACTTCGCCCGAGTTGATGCCAATGCCCATTTCAATTTGATTTGGACGGCCTTCCTTTTCCCATTTATTGATCAACTCTTTGAGTGCCTTGCGCATATCCATTGAGGCGCGCAAGGCTCTGACTGCATGATCTTTGTATGGGACTGGTTCCCCGAAGAATGCAATGATCGCGTCGCCTTCGTACTTATCCACGGTGCCGCCATGTTTATAAATCACCTTGGACATGGCTTCGAGATATGGGTTGAGCAAGGCAACCACATCCTCTGGAGATAGCTTTTCTGAAAGTGTAGTAAAGCCGCGAATATCTGAGAAGATAATGCTTACGTCAGAACGTTTGTTGAGCGAATTTATATCCTGTGTACCCATCATTTGATCGACCATCTCAGGTGAAATGAATCGGCTGAATAAATTACGTACACGTCGTTTTTCTAATTCCTGTGAAACTGCTTGCTCCAATGTTGGCAATACAACACCTAGAAAAAGCATTATTTGTGGAGCTGCAATTGGCAGGATGTATCTTCCGCGGATGAAGAAAACCACAACGATAACAGCGTAAACCAACATGGCAAATGCCAGCAAGACCACCGTCAGAGATGGGCGCTTTGATCGTGAGATCAAAGATGCAATTAAAGCCGCCACAATCGTGAGGGTAAGTGCCAGCCAGGGCGGTGCTTCTGTTAAATATTTTCCTGAAATTAATGTATCGATTGCATTGGCTACAATCTCCACTCCAGGTGTGGGGGTTTGCGTAGAGAAGGGGGTTGGGTAAACGTCCTGCAATGTGACAGTTGTGGCTCCGATCAAGACAATCTTGTTTCGGAAGGCATCAGGGTTTTCTTCGAGGGTTATCCCATCATGTACGTTTGCGGCTGAGTAGGTGGGATACGTACCTGCTGGCCCAGCAAAGTTGACCAGGACCTGCCCGCCGCGCAGTGGGATGGTTTGTCCGTTGAAGTTTATACTGCTGGATGTTGGGCTTGTGGGCTTGTCGATGCCAAGAAATAAACTTGATATTTCAAATGCCCAATGAACATAAGCTTTACCATTGTATGTATCAAATGCCTGCACACTGCGGACGATGACATCCTCATCACGTTTGACGGCTGTTACTCCTGTCCCATCCAATGCTTGCTGATAAGCGGATAATGGCTGTGATAATGTGGATACACTACCGCCTTGAATGTTGTTCTCGTAAATTTGTAAAACGCCCACAGAGGATGAAGCTCTGCCTAGTGCATCTGCGAATGCCTGATCGTTTCCAGCTTCTTTATCTGGATCGGATAGGAAAATATCCACGCCAACTACTTTGCCGCCGCCTGCGTTGATCTGGTCCACGATCTCGGCGAAATAGGAACGCGGCCAGGGCCAGCGATACCCTGTCCAATTGAATGAGAAATCGTCAATTCCCACGATCACGATATCGTTGGATGGCTTTTGAATTCCACGAGCCTTCGTGAGCAGGTCACGTGTGGAATATTCAATACGCTCGATTGGCGTTGTGATGCCAGGAAAGAGTGCTGCGGTTTGAACGATAATCAATATTGCTATTGTGCCCAGTAATAAGACAAGAGAGAGGCTGAACGGTTTTTTTTCTTTTGCCATTTTGAAATTCCTAATAACCACAGCTCGGGTTTTGTGGATCGTAGCAACTGCCGAAATAATCACATGGGTTACAGTAGGGTGGTTGAGTTGCTGCTGCAGGCGGTTCAGTTGCCTCTGGCTCTTTTGTTGGTTTGGCGGTTGGCTCCCCTTGTTCCTTCGAGAAAGTTACAGAGGCCGTTGTGCAGATTTCCTTGCCTTCTGAATTGTAGGCCGTAACTGACCATTCGTAATCCCCGCCATTCGGCAGGATTTCAATATACTTTTCGAGAGCGGTTTCAGTAGATTCCAGGGTTGCTGTATTTCCGTAAATATCGGAAATTGTGACTACATATTTCTGGGCTCCCGTTTGGGTGTTCCATTCAAATACGATTTTGCCTTGCTTCCCAAAGCTGGAGCCTGAAGCTGGTTGAATAGTGGTGAAGCAAGCATTGCTATTGCCTGCCGCGGGAAGAGCAGTTTCAAGGGTGGCGGTTGGAGTTTCTGCTGGGGTTTCAGTTGGTTCAGCTAGTGCTGTTAGTGTCTGCATGGCTTGATTGAATACTTTTTTGGCTTCGGGATTTTCATCCAGCCATTCCTGGAAATCTTCAGGAGTCATGGGTTCCACATTGGGGATCGTCCAATTACCGGTGACTGGGTCCTTTTGAAACAGGACAGTTTTTTCTCCCTGCGTAAACTCAACCGAGCCAGCCTCATTGGATGCTGAACAATTACCTTCCAAACAAGTGATATATACAGTAAGAGTCTCAGGGTCCACTTCAACTTTCATATAGGAACCATGCACAGCAGCTACACCAGAGGGCGTTTCCACTTCCGCATTGCCGCCGTTAAGGATAATGAAAATTTTACCAAACTGTAATTTGATCTTTGTCGCGAGTCCGCCCTCTACTTCGTCATTCGATGTGAGTGTGAAAAGAGAAGATGGTGCTACTCTGATAATGGTGCCAGAGGTCAGGTCCAGGCGGGTGTGGCCATCATCCCCGGTCTGAACCTGACCATTAACCTTGAGTGAGATGTCTGCGCTGGCAGGAGCGAAGGCTTTTTCATCCGCTTGTTTTACACCTACTTTTCCAGTAAGTTCACTTAATGAAGCGGAAAGCGGAGATGTTGACGTTGCTGTTTGTTGTGGCTTGCAACTTGCAAATACAAACACAAGTGCAGCAAGAATTAATAGTAATTTAGGTTTCGTTTTCATTTTGCCTCCAATAAATAAAGTTATTCTTGAATAGCCAGTTTGCATGTACTGGGTTGACCATAAAAAACATCACAATCTATCCATGTCCCATCAAAATTTACAAGTACATGGATCTCTCCAAGAAATTCATCGTAACTTCCAACAAATAAATGTCTTGAGGGTTTAATGTATTTTTCCAAAGTACTGAAAGCTCTTGCGTGCATTTCTCTTGTAAGGGCGGGGTCAATATCCGTGTTGCCTTGATTGTCGACAACGAATTGAATGGTGTTGTCGATTCCAGTGATCGCGTTTCGAAATTGTGCGTTAATGAGGTTGTCTGAAACGAATCCGCTAATAGCCATGACAACAATGCAGAAAAAGAAAGGTTTGAGTTTTCCGAAAACTGATACTGAAAACACGGCCGGTTCGATCACGGGGAGCTGTGTAACTCCGATCATGACCGAGAATGGGGCCACCCAGGCAAGTGCCACACCGAAACGAAAAGCAAATTCGATATTATTGCTGTAATCCAACAAGGCGCCAAGTTCAGGGTTGAACTTTGAGACGATGAATGGAGTTATTTGTAGAGGCAGTGCTACGGTCAACCAGGCGAAAAACAGGGAAGAGATAAACCAAAAGAGCAGCCCAAATAAACTGTTTTCCATGCGCGAGGTCAGCCAGCCTTGAATCCCTCCGAAAATTGCACAAAGAATGATTCCTGCTATGAGGTTGAACCAGGGTAGGTAGCCATGTGATTTGCTCAGTATATACCCGTCCAACCCCCAGGATGCGAATGCAAAGGAAACCCCTGCAACCATGCCGTAAAGCATTCCGAAAAATCTTTTTGATCGAATCACTTCAGGGCGTACTTCCGAAAAATTGAGTTTACTTAATTTTTCCATGAGTTATTGTAAAGCCTCCAAGCTTAAATTATAGTGTGTGTATTGATGATCAGTGGCGGCTTCAAATAGTCGCAAAAAATATGTTTTATTCGGTTCGGTCATTATTAGATTCTTTTCGCCGCATGAAAGCGAAGCGTCATTTTCACGGGTCAGGCTATTCCACAACTCTACGTGCAAAGTTTTGCTGGAACAGGTTAATCGAATTGTGACGGCTGCGCTGGAAGATGTGAATTGTATCCAGTCTTCCATGTCTCCATCGGGTGCCGAAACATCGCCAATCATCTGTAAAATCCTTGAATCAGCAGGTGAGAGGATACCTGCTGTCATTGGCGCTTGCATTGAATCGCCATCCTGTATTGCTGATAATATATTCACATCAGATGCAGCTGTACTGCTTGATGGTATTTCGGTTGCTTGATTTGCATTGCCGATTATCGCCAACGAATCGATATTTGCCACCTGCAAAAACTCCAAAGCTACCCAGCCAAAACCATCAGGAGCACTTGCGAATTCAATTTGAATCCATGCTCCGCTGGGGTCTTTGCCGGTGATAAAAACCACATCTTTTGGATTCAATACGCCAAGTGTATCAAAGCTGGTAGCGGGACCTTTGCGAACATTAATTTTTTGGATGACAAGCCCGCTCACGCCCAACCCGTTACCTGCCACGCTTCCAAGAACAGGGACTTTCGCTGAAGCATCCACCTGCACATACTCCGCGCGGACCCAGCCGTTACTCACTTCTTTGTAAATAATCTGATACCAACTTCCGCTTGAATCTATGCCGATGATCTGCACCTTGCTGAATGGTTCGATCATACCCAGGGTTTCACTGGCTGTAGATGTCTGCGCGCGCACGTTGATTTGGGTGGTGGTAGTCCCTTCAATGGGTGTGATGGAAGGAATTGCTGTGAGGGTGGGCAATGTTTGTGTCGCTGGCGGAATTGGTGAAGGCGGCAAAGTAGCTGTCACAAACTCTGGCAACACAGGCAACGGACTTTCAGTGGCAATATTTACGTTGCAGCCTGTGCAAACGACCATGGCTGCAAAAAGAAGAAAAACAGTTTTGAAATTCACACACCTATTGTATCCAAGAATTAAGTTGCATGTTGTCATGCAAACGGGTCGCAATAAAAAAACCGCCTTCACCAGACGGTTTTTGCTTTTCGCAGTGCCCCCGCCGAAGTTCAGACCGAAGGCATACAGCTTATTATTCCAATTCCGAAACGGGCAAGGGTGTCGCATTAGCGGCACCCTTTTTTTGTCCACTGTTTTTTTAGGGGATATCGTATATCTTCGGGGATATGGAGATCATCAGTTCACTTTCAGATTTATTCGTAGCGTTCGCAGGCATCCTTGCCTTGATGCTCATGCTCATGCTGTTCGCCTATTTTCTCGGTCAACTGATGGGAGTGTTGTTTGAATGACACTCGATCAATTTCTCTCTTTACAGGAAGAACTCTGGTGGGCGTTCGGTTGGTTTGCCCGCTGGTGGTTGATCATGTTTGCAGTGGCAGGTACAGGCCTCGGCGCGTTCATGTTCTTCCTATCCGTTGCATCTACCTGGCTGGATCGAAATTAGCCAGTCAGTGAGAAATCTAAAAAGAAAGGAGATACAACCATGTCCCTAAGCCTCGACTTTTCAGGTCTGCTCGGTCAGGCGGGTGCGATTATCAACGGCCTCTGGCCGGTGTTCATCCTCCCCGTAGGTATTGCGCTCGGTATGGGCTTGCTCAGCAAGATCATCGGCGAAATCCGCAAAGCTTTCTAACCCGACGAACGCGTGATCCATATACGAGAGCCGATGACTGTCAACCAAACAGTCTTAGGCTCTCGTATGGAGAATCAACTATCCCAAACAAAAACCCTATGAAAAAATTATCTGCATTTTTTATGCTTCTTGTATTTACAGCCACTGTCATTCCAGCGGCTACTCCCGTTTATGCCCAGGGAGGTGACTTGCAAACTGTGACCATTCAACCTGATGCCGCTGGAATGAAAGATGTCGTCCTTTTTGAGAATAACGGTCAATGGGGGAACCACTATGAAATGGGTGTAGGTCAAAACTCAGCGGTTGGGTTCCTACAGCGTAGCTTGCTCGAATTCGATCTGAGCGGCCTGCCGCGTGATCTTGAAGTAGTGAGCGCAACTGTCACGTTAACGATACGTACTGACTATTCATCTAACGCCCGCACGATGTATGTTTATGCCATGAACACTGATTGGACTGAAGGTGGTGCCACTTGGACGGGCAGTGGATCACACGCATGGCAGACTGCGGGCGCAATCGGCACAGATGATGCCATTGCCACACCCATCGGGTCTGTCTCTATGGCTGATAACTTGACAGATGGTACCAAGGTCAGCTTTACACTGGACCTTGCCTCAGTCAAAGAGATGGTCAAAGAGAATTATTTCGGTTTCAAACTCCAAATGGATGTTGAATCAAATGATGCATACACATTCTACACATCTGATGATGCTACTTCAGACAACCATCCCAAAATAGTGATCGAATATTATCCCGGCGTGGATAATTTTTCAGATCCAGGCTGGGTCTGTGTGCCTTTTTCAGGTATCGCCTGCGATGTCACACTACCGATGTCTCCATATACGAAAAGCGGCAATGGTGACGTGATGGCTATTTACAATCAAGAAAAAGGTATGACCGCTGCCAAGCTTTTGTGTGAACCTTTTCCACGTTGCATAAACGATTATCCGATTTATTATCGTGTTGAATACAATGCAAGCTGGCACTCTGATGGAGGCGGCACCGTGCTGGTCCATTATGGTGTGACCCTTAGTATTCCAGGTGGAACGCCAGTCTATTATGATGTTCAATGTGATGATAGGGATTACACTGGAAATTGTATCGGGGTATTTGAAGGCGAAATTCCAGTTAACACGTTGCCGTCAAATTATGATGGCGGATATACAGTCGGCTTTACCGAGGGGATGAACACCAGTGCAGACCGACCCACATGGGGATCTGCCGAGTGGAGTGTTTATCTCTCGTTGGTCCCGTTCGATGAAAACTGTTCGGACCTATACGCCGTGCCTGTCCCTGAGACGTTCACCATTGACCCAGTTCTCGAAGCGCCGCTCGGCATTGATGGCGTTCCTGCAGACTCTCAGATTTACACTACTGTTGTAGACGCGATCTATATGGTCAAGGTGCAGGGTGGACCGTGGAATGATGGCGCTACTGATCGTACTGATGCCGCGGTTTCTTTCGATGGCGTTACCTGGATGCCATGGGAGGAATTCTCGATCAATGCGCTTTGCGTTGATGTGGACCCTTATGCGCCCGATGACCCGAACTTTCGCGTGATCTATTTCACGGCCACAACTGACACATTCTATATCCGTGTGAATGACACGACGGCAGCCTTCGCAGATAATACAAGTACACCAGACTACCAGTTCGTGATCGGTTGGTCCTATCTTTTACCCGTGCCGCCATCCTGCGAGGCTCAATTCAGTTACAACGCATCGTTTGATAATGTTGCATCGATCCTGTTACCTTCGACTGATGACGACGCGCCAGCCAATAACGAATTGACCGAACCCCTCGAAGCAGGCGCATGGTATGGCATTCAAGTAGCCAATGGCACATGGCATGAAACAGGCGCAAGTGATCTGCGTGTTGATCTCGAATTCAAATTTACAACGGGCGGCGGATTGGGCGGCACTGAATGGGCAGACCTGGCCGAAGGTTCGAATCTGGTCTATTGCACATCGACCGATGGCAATACTGTATTCGTTCAAGCGCCCGCGCAATCTGGCCTGGTCTTACACCTGCGCGTCAACGATCAGGATATTCCCCAAAACTTTATAGATAACATCGGCACGCTCGGCATCAATATCGTTCATGCCACTTTCACACGTATTGAATCGGGTTGTGAGTTGCAGTTCGATGTCGGTGAATTGGTCTATCACGATACTGTTGCGGCCAATGCTGGAAATGGAAAGGCTTTTGCAACTTCCTTCGCATCACAAGACCTTGGTATCACGTATTCGTATGGACTTACTCCCGGCGCATGGTATGTGCTCGATACCACAGACGGTCCCTGGTGGCAGACCTACACCGGCGGTGGTTATACAGTCAACACTTATTATTATGATGTTAAGGTGAAATCAGGGGTAGGCGGCACATGGCAGACCTTGGAAGAGTGGGGTGACTGTGTCGTGCCATTGGATGCGTTCGGACATAAGCGCGTGTACTTTCAAGTGCCCGCTGATGGCGGCGTTGAATATTACATTCGGGTCGGTGGATCCAACCCATTCGGGCGCGGTGAAATGGGTTGGAACTTATATCAAGGCGTTGACATTTCTCCCCCAGGTGGCACCATCGATGGTTGTCAGGATTTTATTTATGATCCTGATGTGGTCAACGGCGGCGGCGAGATTGATTCGCGTCTTTCCGAAGGCTCTCATATTTTAGGGCTTGAAACAAATACGTACTCGGCAATTCAAATTGAGAGTGCGAATGTTGCCTCCGATCCGCCTGAATATAAAGATAGCGGATGGGTTGAAAGTTCTGGTGGTACCGAGAGTGATGAACTACAGATCACCCTGGATGGCACGAACTGGTCAACACTTCCGAATCACCCTGGTGTTTTGTGTTACTTCTACACACCCGTGGATCATGAGCTTGTATTCATCATTCAAACCTTGAATGGTCAATCATAGAAGATGCGCGCGGATAGCACCACCTTCAGCGACAATGTAGGCAGTGAGCTGTATACAACTTATGCAGTGACCGCAGGCGATAGCCTCGACCCGTGGACTTCCTGCGCGGATAGTTATACAGCCACAGTGCCAGCCATCAACGAGCATGAATGGATACCGCCACAGGATGAGGAAGGCGTGAACCTGATGCCAACCCTCACGTATACACCGGGCGCAGACCCGAACAACGATGGAATTATTTTATGGGGTGATCCTGGACTACAGGCCGGGCATGATTACATGGTTGAAACATCGGAGGGTCCTTGGTCGGATGACAATACATCAGGTGCGAATAGTTCCTATCTCGCGCAGCTCAGCAGTGATGGCGGTGCCACCTGGTATTTATTTGGTGAGCATCCCGATGTGATCTGTTACACACACGATCAGATCAACCATTACTGGAAAGCAGTTTTTCATGTGGATACAGGTCAAGTATGGAAAATCCGTGTGGCAGATACAGAGACCGATGTTTTCACCGATAACACCGGCAACCTTGCATATCGTCTCAACCTTGTAAATGAGTTTCCTACCGATGGACCGGGCGGGTTGGTAGATGATTATGATCCAGGTGCTTTTGATGTCTGCTCGCAGTCATTGGTGCGACCAACCGCTTTGACCCTCTCGGAGATTGGAAGCGTAGGCAATTACATTACGGACTGGCTGCAATATGTCAATCGTTCGATGCTTTCGTATCTTGCATGGTGCCCGCGGCATACAGAGTTGTTACTCTCGGCCATCAATGCACTCAAAACAAGAGAACCGCTTGCCACCATCGCCGAATTGGGCACGGTTGAAAAAACAGTCATGCAGGATATTGCTTCCTACGATTGGGTAGGCGGATATGAAGATACCAGCATCTTCAATGTGACCAGTTCATCACAAGTCAACTCATTGATTAATAACCACATCCTGCCAAATGGCGGTGAGGCTTTCGATGTTTGGGATGGCGGCGATCTCGTTGTCTTCAGCGGCGATCAAACTTTGCCATCCTACTATTACACCTGTGAAAACGCCTTCGCCGATTACCTGCCATCCCGCTTGAAGACGGGTGCGTGTTTTGCATCCGCTTACTGGAAGGAGACAGGCGCATCTTTCTGGATCCAATTGTTATTTGACATTGGCTCGATCTTCCTACTTTTCAACATGATAAAGGGTGCGGTCGCAAGCCTGGTTTATATGATGACAGGTGTACGCATCTGGACAAAGAGCGGCGCATTGCGGACCATTGAATATGTAGGTAACGCTTATGCAGGCTCATCGTCATCGAGCGAACCTCTGATCGTCTCAGAAAAAGATGAACTGCGAAAGCTCAATGAGCATCTGTCTGATGTGGATTGGAAGGATGTCGAGAATTACAGACGAGGCCGAAGATGAAAATAAAAACCATTTTGATTTTGTTGACCCTGCTTTGTGTCATCCCATTCAATAGCGCGAGTGCGCAGGACATCACGCCATATGTGATCGATACCACCCGCGCCGTGAATGGGGATGTCCTTGCAGATGTAGATGCCTGGCTCGCAACCAGTGCGCCACTGCCTTTGCCGTTTTGGGTGATTACTTATGTGCAAGTTCGCGGCGCTGATACATTTGTTTCATTGGCCGCTGTTGATATTGCCACACCTACAGACCCGTGGCACATTACAGATGACAACATTGTCGCATGGATGGGCAGTGTGTTCATTCATGCCGATCATAGTGTTGAGCTATATTCTGACGGCGGACAAAGCCAGGCGAGCGCTGCTCACTTCGCCATGCCTAGCTTCGCACCAGGCGGCGGCTCGGCATATAGTTTCCCCTGGCAATCAGGCGGCACGTTGATGTATGGTCCGAAAGGTATTCACGATGCGGGCGGCGGCGGTGTATACGCGGCAGGTATGAGCGCTGTAGACTTCGTGGGCGGTGATGACATGGGTTCCGGTGTAGCATCGAATCGGGTCTATGCAGTTTCCACGGGAACGGTCGATTATGTTTGCGCTGACGATACCACCACGCTTGTACGCACGGCCAACGCAGCCACTAATGATTATTTTGTGTATGCTCACCTGCTCACAAATGACAACCTCGTTGACGATCATATCTTCAACAAAGGCGCATTGATCGGATCGGTGAAATATGGTTCCTTCGATGACAGTTGCGGATATGCCGAGCAGACAGATAAACACTATCATCTGCATTTTGGTTTCAAGCCTGCCAATGGCGCTTTCCGTTTGGAAAATTGCATCTTGCAAATGTCTACAGAAAAATGGACATGCGGCACGCAGACCATTTCAACGGGTCAATTTCTAAAAGGGGGCGGCGGTGTCAGCAGCGGTGCAGGCAACGACACAGGCATGAGCGTAGAGCAGCCCTCATTTTGGGATTACGTGGTCACGGGTGCAGTCTCATTATGGGATCGTACCGTTGTGCAAGCCATGCCAACGCATAAAGCTATTCAGTATACGTATGTTATTTACTCAACCATCAAACTCGTTGTGCGTATTGCGCGCGTGATGATTTATAGCAACCTCAACCTCGGATGGTTCTTTAGCATTGTGTTCCTTGGCTTTGGTATTAAAGTCGCATTCGGCATTGCCGAGTTTATTGTCTTCCTGTTCAAAGCCTGGAAGAGCCTCGTCCCGATCATTGGCGCATAATATGAACCCTTATGTCATCACCAGTATTGTCTTCGGTGTAGTGCTCGTTATCGTTTATGTCTTCGTGTCCAGGCCGAGCACGGTCTATCTTCCAACACTTGACGGTGTACAAGAGGATGTGGAGACACGCAAGAAGAAAGCGCAGCGCGTGCGTTCGCGCCGCTTTATATTCGGCATTGGTGGCACGATAGGCCTATGCCTGCTGACTATGTTGTTTATTTGGATCCAAACACCATATCGAAAAGTAAAAGCGGCATTGTTTCCATCGCCCACACCAACGATTACCCTTACGGCCACCACCACGCCCACGCGCACGCCTACTCGAACGCCGCGCATCACACCTACCTCGAAGATGATCGGCACACTGTCAGCCATGTCCACGCTGACAGCTCAAACTCCGATCAATACCGCGCGGCCTGCTACGTTTGTGCCAAGTGGCAATGGCGGCGGTGGTGGCAGCACCACGATCACACTCATTCAAACGCGCGTAGTGATTCAAACCAGAGTAGTGTATGCCACTCAGCTTGTTTATATCCCCATGACCGTACCTGTGACCGTAGTCGTAACCAGCACGCCCTTCGTGATTGCCACATCCACAATGGGCGCTGTCACTGAAACGCCTTCGCCCACGCCCACACTCACTGAGACACAGACCGCCACACCCACGGTCACATTTACACCCACACCAACCCATACCCCTACGGAGACACCCACACCATGAACGCGCCATATCTCTCAATCATTATTCCCCTGCACAATGAGCAGGTCCGCTTGCGTGAGGCCATTACAAAGGTCATTCATTACGGCGAATATCATTTGCGTGGACGTTACGAGATCATTCTTGTAGAGAACGGCTCCACAGATGAGACCTGGCGAGTGGCACGCGAATTACAGAGAACCTATCGACCGATCCGCGCATATCACTTGGATGCGCGCTCGAAGGCAGCAGCCGTGCAAACTGGCATGTTGATGGCAACGGGTGAGTATCGCTACATGTGCGATGTGGATTTATCCACGCCGATTGACGAGCTGACAAAGTTTCTTAAGAAGACACAGGACGGCTGGGATATTGTCATCGCATCACGTGAGCATGTTGATTCGCAAGTGGAAACATCCTTCAAACGTTGGTTCATCGGTCGCATCTTTCATGGCCTGGTATTGGCACTCACTGGCATGGACTATCACGATACGCAATGCGGTTTCAAGCTGTTCAACGCTCACGCCGCTCAAGAAATCTTTGCACATACCGAATGCAGCTCCATGGCTTTTGACGTTGAAGTTTTATACCTGGCTCAACTGTATGGCTACTACGCAACGGAGATCCCCGTCACCTGGCACAATGACACAGACAGCCGCGTGAGAATTATCCGCGATAGTTGGCTCATGCTAAAAGACCTAATTCAGATCAAGAAATTGCACATCAAAGATAAGCCGCTTTACAAACAGAAAATCCCCGCCTAACGCGGGGATTTTTCTTGTGGTGTAACGACTTGTTACGCGGCCTAAACTCAATGAGAAGCGGCGGGGTGGATTGTGGCTCGTTTTCTCACGGCGTAGCGGCTTGTGACCACTTTATAGCCATCTTCAAATTCAACCAGGCAGGAATTCATTTTTCCACGCGCAAGCACTCGGCAGGCTTGACCTTTGCGTTCAGGCAGGCGTGTTTTCCAAAACCAGATGTGATCGTAATTTACCACGGCCACCATCCCCATATGTGACCTGTGATCTGTAACCATAGTGTGCCGCTTATATAGGCTCCGAAGCCAAGCCAGACAAAGGATAGCACGGGGGCAAGTTCTTTTTTGATTGGATACAGTTTGATCATTGCGCCGCCTTTCCAGTTACGCGGGAACATATCTGCGATGAGGTGAATTGCATTCGCAGGTAGGAAGCCAACTGCGAACCAATAAAACCAGATTGGAAAAAGTGATAGCAGATAGATCATCAGTAACGCCACCAGTGGACCATGTGTCCAGACCGAGCGGTGACGAAAAGGCAACGGTGGCGCGAGATCAATGTCTGCAAATTTGATTCCAATCGATGCGCCCAGGACGAGGGTTATGAAGTTGAAGAGGAGAGAGGTCATTGGAGTGATTTCCCACATGTACGACAGTATCTATCGCCTTGTTCGTCAAGCATGGCGTGATATTTTTCCGCGCAAATAGGGAACGGCAAAACTAGATTATATTCAAGGTCATCCTCGTTGATTTTGTCAACGCGCCAAGTTACATCTTCGTCAGAAGTATCTTTATTCTCGTTATACCCTTGCAAATAAATTATTTTTGGAATTGCCATTATTGTTCAATCCTTTTGAGATAATCTGCGCTGCCGTTGTAATCCACAACGGATTGACGCCAGCTATCGTCACCTGCGAGCGCGGGGTTGATGGTGACAGCTCGGCAGTGAAAGGCTGCCAATAGGCGGGCATAATAAGGCATGGTAGTTTTGATGTGTTGTGTGGCTTCCTCCAAATTGCAATAGAGACAGGTGAATACTTTCCGTGTAGTGCCGCGTGACCAGAGTTTTCCCTGGTCATCACGGTTGAGATAATTCGGATCAATGGCATTGTCGAAACGGAGCAGGGTATCAAGGCCGTTGTCTGTAATCTGCATGATGCCGATCTCGTCAGTGCTTGTGTAAAAAGGCCAGAGCTGCGATTCGGTCAGCATGATGCGCTTGAGCAATTTTGCAGGGACATGATATGCAACGGCGGCGCTGTAGATCTCGTTGTTGAATTGGTTTTGCCATTGGTAGACAATGCTCTTCGCACTGGTCATGCCGCATGGGTTCGCTGCAAGCGTCCACGGGTTCAGACCGCTTCCGTTGCACGCATTCACCTGGACTATGTTGTTCCAGATCAATTTGCCAGCCAGCCAGGAAAGCGAATCATCGGTGATAATGTTTTGCGCGTCGGGCGCTTGCTCGTACAATCCATTACCAGTTTGCAATTCACGCGCAGGGCAGGCAAATGATGTTTCATTGGCGGGGATATATTCGGTTTTCCATGCGACGGTGTACGCGCCTGTTTTGAAGCGGATCGATCCCTGCGGACATTGGTCTACGACTTCTTCAACGGTGGGCAGGTCTGCATGTGACGAGATGACTGAGCAGATCAATTCTGTGAAGCCTGGCTCAACAATGCGGAGAATGTATTCATCGAGCGGTGCGTTGAGATTGCATTCACTTTTTAGCCCTGTGATGTCGTTGAGATAAGTGGCATCTTTTGAGCAGAGCAGACGCATATCGAGATCGTATACATCCACGCGGTAGCCTTCAAGTTGGAGTGTGCCACACGCGCTGATCATGCCGTCGCGGGTGATGGCGCGTGCCCATAGGTCACAGATATATTTATCTGTTGGCGTGGTGAGAAGGGCGAAGAGGAAGAGGAGGGTGGGCATAAAAATGTTATTTCGCGAATTCTAAAAAGCTCACAGGTCTCCCTATTTCGAGCAGTTGATCAAGATGCTCGATCACGTAATCTTTATCATCAGGAAGATTGTTGCGATGTGCAAAATATCCAGCCACGTAGGGTTTGAACCATTCGCTATGCTCAAACATATATCCACGCTCCATGATGACTTTGCTTTGAATGGTCAAATGGCAGCGTTGGCAAAGTGCAGGAAGGTTCCACCATTTGCAATTGGATGGATTCAAGTCCAGGTGATGAACGGTGAGCATATAGCCTGCATCAACATCATGGCGATGTCCACAACGGACACAATGCCAGTTTGCCGCGTCTTTTGTTTTCTGCGCGATCTCATTCCAGTTGAAAGGATATTGACCTGTTGATTTTCGTGCCATAGCTAATCTCTCCAGTCAGGTAAAACAAGGAGGCAAATACTTGCGAGTGACAAAACGCCGATGAAATATTGCTTACTTATAATGCTCAGTGCTATGGTCGCAGTTGTGAGCATTGCAACAATTGTGAGCACTGTGCCTTTATTTACTTCATATCCATATTTATTTTTCTTCATGATTACACCTCGTTTTTTTCTTCAATATATTGCCCGCAAAACTCACACGGGTCTGATAATGTTTGCGCGCCGCAGTGCTCGCAGGTGTGATGAATGAGCGGTTCGATGAGTGTCACAGGCTCGTCATGCGTGACAGGTTCAGGCTCAATTTCGTCAATTTCTTCTGTGTAGTGCGTAGTGCGTAGCGAATTTTCAGCAGGAATACTGCTCTCTTCCGCGATTTCCATACGTCTTGGAAGGTTCCCAATTCCTTGCACAACACGATACATAGTTCCCTGCACATCGAATATTTTGTTATCCATTGACTTCATCATCTCAAGTAAAGCGGCATAAGTGATCTTGCCTTTGAACTGGTTGAACAAACTATCAAAGTCCAGTTTGCCGCCTGCGTTCTTGATGCTCCATTCAAGGATGTCACTCGTATCAATGTTCTCCATGTTCTTGGTCATCTTCCTGCCAGTGCGTGCTTCCTCGGTCACATCGATCACGTTCTGATTCGTGATGCGTGGAGTTTGGATCTGTATCTGCCCCTCCATTGTTTGCAGGACCGCGCGGCCAACGGGTGATAGGCCGAACGCGCCCCAGTCACCGAGCACCGATTGACTTGCACCTGATCCCATGTTGAACGCGATGCGCCATGGAAAGTTGACGCTGATCGTGGTGTTGATGATCTCTGCCTTCGGGTATTGCGTGGCAAGGATGAAATGAATGCCCGCCGAGCGTGAAAGGTTTGCGATGTTACTCAGGAGTGTCTCGGCCTCAGCGCCTACGAGCTTCTTCGTCGATGCCCACTCATCAAAGAACACAATGATATATGGGATGCGGTTGCTCTTCTTGCCACGGTTGTATTCGTTGATGTTCTTGACCTTGGCCTTCTTCAACTTTCCAAGGCGTGACATGCACTCATCAAAGAGAATTTTCAACGCAGGGATCACGTCACTCGGATACTCGACGATGCCCGTGGTACTCCAATTCTTTTTGTCACTCATCGGCCAGAGATGCGGGATGTTCTCGAAGTGGGTGAACTCGACGCCGCCTTTGAGATCAAAGAAAACCATGCGGACGATCTCAGGTGAGTTATTACGGATGAACATGCACGCGATGGCGTTCTCCATATTGCTCTTGCCGCCACCTGATGACCCCGCCACGATCATGTGTGGAGCCTCGGCCAGGTTGCGATAGACAGGGGAACCGTTGGAAGTGAGACCAGCCCAAAACGAAAGCGGCGGCAGGTTCTTCGGCATGGGATGTTTGTCATCGAGATCACCGAAGCCAACAAAGTTTGGAATGCTCAAAGTGGATCCAACTTCAACTGTGAAGCGCAAGCCTTCCAGGTCAAGATCGTAGCGAACCTTCTTACCGATGCTCGCCGCCAGTTCGGTGCTGACCCAATCCTGTGCGATCTCGGTCACGCGCACACCGAAGGGCATCTTTACCAGGTGATAGGTGTACGCATATGGTGACACATCCACATGTGCCACGCTGATGCGCTTCTTAATGAATTTGCGCTCGCCTTTGGTCACATGAAAACAAAAGCCGAGGTTGGTCAACACGTCGATGATGCGGTTCTCGATCAGTTTGGCTTGCACCTTATGAAAATCAAAGAGACCATCGGCTTGCTTCTGTCTGCGAAATGCTTCCAGTTCATCAGGGTTCCAGCGGCGTAAACGTTGAGACATGATGCGTTTCTCTTCGGCTGAGAGTTTAGGGTTGCGGAATTCCCTGATGAAGGCGATCAAGGTGTTGATAGCTCGAAACACACGGCGGATATTCCTTCGCAATCTGGACATGCCGCGCTTGACGAATCGGCGGCGCCAAACGTCATTGTTGTCTGCATAGGCTCCCGTGTCACTCTGAACCGTAAGGCTGGTGCCGTCACGAGAGACATCATCGCCTACATGATCCTGCGCGCTGCCAACCACGTGTAGACTGCTGCCAACTTGATCAGCCGAGCCGCCGTCGAGCAGCTTCTTACCGCTCCAACGCGATATGAGGCGTAGGGTCATGTTCTTGCTGTACTTGCGTGAGGTGTTTGTCATTTCTGATGAAGTTCTACCTTTTGAATAAACATAAAATATTTATCATCAATCAATTCTGTTATTCCGATAAATCTACAGTTGTTATCCTTGCCGAATTTCATTACTGCTCCAGAGCAGACAACTGCGCTGCGCGCACTTATTGCCAAAAGGTGACCGCTCAACCTTACGATAATATTACCGCTCGGCAATTCGTCTTGTTTTAGGTGGACTTTACACCCTGACCCGATTTGCATAGTGGGAAACCATGACCAACCAAGTGATTTCAAATATTTATGAATTGTTTTCATTTGCGTTCCGCCATTACGCGGGGATGAATTTCGCGGATTGTGAAGTTTATTTTCGGCAAACAACTCACCATAAACTTCTTGATATGGTTTGCCAGTAGCAATAGCAATAGCGCGGACTGTGCAATCGCCCGCATTACCTTTATACCCTGCGGCTTCTCTTCCGCCATCGTTTTCAATAAACATTTCTGTCATTTTGCAATTCCTTTCGGCGTTGATAACTGCCTGAGATGTCGCAGACTCCCCCAGCGTCGGGTGCGCGTTGTGTTGGGCACGTTTCAGCCTTCAGAATACAGCGACCAACAAATTCAGCAGCTTGCGGGACTACTGCGTTTCCGAGTCCTGCAAGTCTGTCCACCCTTGTGGGAAACCCATCAACCACTCGACCCACTGCGGGTTCAATTTCCCATTCACTATTTCGCTCAAAAGTGGTGAAAACCCGCGTTCGGATCGGCGATGGTTCGAGGGACTTCCGTTCGCTTTGCTGTCTCCCACTGTTGGAGTTGGATACAGTGCCACGTAACCCGTAAGCGTCAATGCCTTTTTGCTGTGATCGCCGTGCTGGTATTGATACTTTCCGCTCTCTGAGGCTCTCATGGTAGGCAACAATAAAGATCCTCTCGCGGATATGCGGCGCACCAAACGCGACAGCCGATATGCTCTGCCATTCGACACCATACCCGCTTGAAACCAAGTCTGCGAGAACTCGACCAAAGAACCGTCCATTCTCGCTTGATAATAACCCTGGGACATTTTCAGCCACAATCCAGCCTGGCTTACACTCGCGAATAATACGGGCGAACTCGCCCCATAGGTCTCGATCATCTGCGGACGCTTTTCTGTTTCCTGCGACACTGTGAGGTTGGCAAGGGAAGCCTCCGCAAATAAGGTCTGCTGTTGGGAGATTGTGTTTTCCGACATCGTGAACATCCTTGAATTTTGGGACAGTTGCCCAATGCTTTGTAAGTACCTTTATGCAGAATTCATCTTTCTCTACCTGAGCGACGCACTCCATGCCTGCACGCTCCAAACCTAGATCAAGACCACCTATGCCCGCAAACAGTGAAATAAACTTCATGCGACTATGCCTCTCTAAGTAAGTGCCTAACGGTTTGCGTTAGCGGCGGCGACGGAATGTAACCGCTTTCGCTGACAATGTTTGCTTAACTTCGAGCGTGCTATTTGGCACGGCTGTAAAGCCGTCCGTTGCACGCTTTGTTGGCTGGCGTTTCTCGGATGCAAGAACACCAAAACCAATTTGACCGATTGTTACGCCGTACCAAAACAATTCACGATTGCCGCTCAGTTCAAGCAAATCAGAAGTTTTGCCAATAGGTGCTTTCCAGATTATCGCCATTGATTCTCCAAGTCCAGCCAACTATGTTTTATGCAGCGAGGGTGTACATTCAATCTGTATAACATCGCCGTTGATATCGGGAAACATCATTCCTGAATGCTTCCTATTCCACTCTTCCAATATAAGATCATTTACAAGTTGTGTGGGTGAAACTATGTAAATTTCATTGCTTCGTTCATCGGCAAGCATGGTCAATGCTCGCAATAACCCATCGCGTACTTCTGGCCTAGCCAATGACATTATTTATCCTCCACAAGCCACACGCCGCTTTGAATAAATTCGTTATCATCCACGGTGATGATCTGCTTGCCTTCTGGAGCGATGTATGCAATTTGTTTTTCATAACACAACGGATGAAGTGGAGAACGCGGTGCAAAGACCCATGCGCGCTGATGAGGTACATCGCTCAGCTCAGCAATTGAGATCCCAAACGCTGCGCGGGTTGTATCACTCAATGAGCCGAGCACAGGCGCGTACCCGATGCGCTCATCACAGGCAGGCATCTTGTATTGAGGCAGTGAGGTGTATGGCATGAGGTTGACCATTGGACCATCGTCAGCGTAATAGATCACATCACCCGCCTGCCAGTTTGCGGTGATGTAGGTGAGTGAGCTGAGCAGAGGTGATGTGGCTCCCTCGCCCTTCATGGCCGCGATGTTGATATAGTACCCGCCGATGCCGAGCATGAGCATAGGCACAATAAAGCAGGCGGCATAAAGATATCGCCTCGCTGGTTGTAGCGATACTTCAGCGAGAGGCCACGCAACAATCAAATATAAAAACGGACTGATGCCGATCAGCGGGCGGAATAATAAAAGCGGCTGCCATAGTACAGAAGCGATCCAGGCGATGCCAATCGGCGCGAATGCCATTGTGATCACGATCCACCAGGATGTAACTTTCTCGCCCATGACTGCGTACAGGCCAATGAATAATGCGGCAAAGGTGAGGACATAGCTCGGTATCATTCCAGGTGCAAGCATGGACGATGCCCAAAACTGTTTGTAGATTGCGCCGATCACCGAACCCGCGCTGATGTCCATGATCCAGTAACGGCCTGATATTTCACTCATTTGATTTGCGATCACAAATGCCCAGGGTGTGTATAGCAACATGGAGACCAGCCCTGATGTGGCAACTGGCAAAGCATTCATGGAATAGTCCATGACGATGAGCGCCATGCTGATCACTGCGAGATAAAATATCCCATAGTTTTGTGTGTAGATCATCGCAAGGGAAGCGAGGAAGAAATAAAACCATTTACGTGTGAGGCCTGCATACAACGCGGCCAACACCAGGAACTCAAGCATGGCATACATGCGGCCTTCCTGCGCGTACCAGATCTGAAATGGGAGGATTGCCATGAGAAACGATGCGAACACGCGCACACGAATCGGGATGCGTAATACGTCACAGAGTTGAACAAACATCACGAAGGCGAGCAGGCTAAAGGTCAAGGCAGGGATGCGGATTGCCCAGGCAGGAAGAGATGGCAGGGCGTGAAATAAAATCCACTCGATGAGATACCAAAGTGGCGGGTGGACATCGCCCGCCGTAGCCTGGATCATTTTGTCAAAGGGCAGGCGTGCCAGGATGAGCGTAAAGTTTTCGTCATACCAAAGCGGCGCACGACCGATGAAGGCGATGCGTAATATCGCCGCGAGAGAAAATAAAGACCAGAAAGTTTTGCGTGACATTATTTCTTTTTCCTTTGCAGGGTTGTGATAACGAGCCAGGCGAGCAGGCCGAGAATGACCACGAGGCATAAGAGACTGATGGCGGTTACATTGGCCGCGTCACCGTATGTGATGGCTCCATCCCAAAAGGCCGTGGCGATGTTGCCAGGTGTGCGTGTGGGCATGGGTGTATGGGTGACGGTAGGTGTAAAGGTGATCGTGGGTGTCAATGTGATCGTCGGGGTGAGCGTGATGGTTGGGGTAAGTGTGATCGTCGGGGTGAATGTATCCTCCGGGGTTGCGGTGCGTGTTGAGGTTGGTCCCGCTGTATGGGTTGCTGTAGGTGTGTTGGTACGGGTAGGTGTTGGTGTGGCAGGCAGTGCGTCAAGGACGAGCTGATCAATTTTGATGTAGTAGGCGCTATTGCCATTGCTCGAAAGGAAGAAGCGCACAACGGGCGTACCATCGTTGCAGTACTGAGGCAGTGCCACGGTGATTGATTCGTCCACACCTAAAGCGGTATCGAGGATGGCGAGATCGTAATAAAGCGTGACATTGCTTTCGTCCTGGCATTGGATCTTGATTGTGTGTGTGCCAGTGTTGTGACCGTTGAAGATGATGTCATACATCGTGGATGCGGATGAGGTGAAGTCCACACGAACATTCGAGCCTGAGCTGCCATCAGGTTCCTGCCACTCCATACGGATATTGTTATTGGTGCAGGTGTCAGGGCTGATGCCGAATGTGTTTGTCCATAGGCTGCTGGTGAGTGTTCCACCGTCAGCACATGCGCCCGGTGTGGGTGTGTATGTGACTGTGGGTGTACGCGATGGCGTGCGCGTGGGTGTATCGGTCGCTGTGGGTGGGACTGGTGTATCAGTGGGTGTGTTGGTGGGCGTTGCAGTCCGCGTGGGTGTGTTGGTTGCTGTAGGCGGGATCGGTGTGTTCGTTGCTGTGTTGGTGGGCGTATTGGTAATCGTAGGTGTAGATGTGATTGTTGCGGTATTGGTGTTGGTAGGGGTTGCTGTTGGCTGTGTTTCCGAATACGCGCGGCCAGTGCCAGAGTTATAGAGCCATTCAATATTATTCGCAGTAAGAGCACTCGAATAATAAAATACCTCATCCACATTTCCGCCGAGTGGGTTTAGATTGTCAGACCTGTACCCGATGATGAAAGGAGATGTGCCGTTAAAAAAACCGCCAAACGCTGTGCTGTCTGACGTTCCATTGTTCACGCTGATTGAAAGATTTGTCCCATCATATGAACATACAATAAAATACCAAACATTTATTGTGGGAGATCCAAAAGTGGATGCGGTAAGCACAGTGTTCGTACTGCCATTGGCAGAGCCGATGCATAAAAATCTATCGGAAGCCGAATCGTATGAGACTAACAACTCTCTATTAGAAGTGGTGTTCCACTTTGACACGAAAGTATTTGTTATTGATTTACTGGCGAATTGGAACCACCCGCCGATTGTTATATTAGATAGCACAAAAGGATCGGCACGTGACAAATATTCTGTATTCGCAGCGATGAAGTTCGCCGCTTTGCTTTGCTTGCCTGTGGTAGACGCAACTGTATTGTTATCGGTGAGGTGGTTTGATCCGTGGCTGTCATTACGTGTGCCGCTGGTTTCATCGAGTGACCACCACGCAACAAGATTTGTGATGCCAGGATTGACAGGAGTTTGAAGCGGCGCGGCTTGACCAGAGAATGCGGACAAGCCGAACACGGCCATAAGCAAAGTAATGATTGTTACGATTCGGATTGTCCGCATGTGTTACCTCTTAGCCTTCAAAGGGTGTGACCAGATACCAATCGGCGGCGCGCCAGGCATCAGGTCCGTGATTGATTGCACACCGCCATGTCTCACCGTTGACAACGGTTTCCACGTTGAGAACATAGCCATCCCCATCGGGTCCGCTGTAGGTATCGATGCTGAATGACCAGGCCAATTGATTCGGCAGCGCGGCGAAGCTGTTCCAAAAGTATGCGAGCGTCTCATCCTGATCGGTCGGTGAAGACTGGATACCATCAGGCACGGTGGGCACATCAGGCGCGCTGGTGTGTGAGGTCAGCGCTTGATAGTAGCGACCGTTGATGTTGTAATACTGCGCTTGAAAACTTTCGAGGCGTGGAAGCAACACATTGATCTGCGCGTCGTAGTATTCCAGCTCAGCAGGGAAAGCCGTGACCTGCGCGGATGCGCGTGTCATGGGGGCGATGCTCAGGGCGAGCATCAATACGAGGGATAGAGCAAAAAGTTTTTTCATGGTTTGGGTCTCCTTAGTCCGCATGTGTACTACAACTGCCATGAATAAACAGTGGCGAAAATAAAGGCGGCCAATGCAAACACGAGGTATCCGTATCTCATGGGGCGGCGTATGAACGCGGGTGTCCAGTCCAGAACGGGGTAGGCGAGGACTGCGATCAACGCAAAGAGAAACATCTTTACGAGGAAACTATCGGATTGATTGATCGCATTGATGAGGAGTTCATATCGGTTTGTCATTTGTCTTTACTCCACGGCCAGCGGATCATGCTCCACTGGATGTTGGTCCAGTCACGTTGAGTGACCGAACGCTGAAAATATAAAATGCCAGCGTGGACGATGAGCGGCCACACGCAACACAGTCCAATTGCGAATGGGATACCTTTGTTCATCGTGGCTTCCTTGCAATGCCTGGCTGATTGCGGTTGCGTTTGTAAATGGTCTTCTTACCGCGTCCGCCATGTGACGGTATGATCGTGATGCGGCCATCCACCTGTAACATGCGCGCAGACCGCAGTATGTAGCTCTTGCAATTGAGCGTGCTCAGAGCCAGTGTCAGTTGTTGAGTTCCCTGAACCTCATCATTGTTGTTCTCAATGAAAACGAGTATGCCTTCTTGAATATTATCGGTCATAGTTTCCTTTCTACTTGAAACGATAGATACAACTTTCAAATCGCTTTTCTTTCCATTGCTCAATGCCTTCTTCAACACTCACGGTGGGCAGGTCAATTTCCTTGCGGACCGCTTCCCATAATGCGCCGATGGTTGGCACGTTGTTGTATGTGTTGTTACGAATGGCGCGCTTGACAGCTTTATCAAGCAGGCTAAAAGGCACATCCGTAAAATCATCACAGTACAGTATGAGCCGCTTTTCATCCACTGGTTTTCCAATGGCCTCCCACATATGGGCGAGCACCTTGACCCATTCATCAAGCATAAGATTATTTATTTCTTCATCGCTTATGGATCGCTCTTGTGCGATCTCGATCTCAAGCTCTTGCAGATCTGATTGCATTGGATACCTTCCTGATCGGGTCGTCATGATGTTGCTCCATCACAACGCCAGCGGCTTTCAATACTGCATCTGGAATCACGCGCCATGTGTTTTCGTTCATGAATTGCACGGGGACCTGTTCGTTCTCAATTCGATACGCAGCCACTACAGGTTTGTTATCCACGTCATCATCTGCGTATGCCGATGCGAGCGCGGCGAGTGATAACCGTTTCGCTTCACTAGGTAAAATACGTGTAGCCACTCTAAGCATTAGGTCATTGAATTTCTTCTTTCCTAAACCAGAAGAGGTCAGGATCGGTCTCATGATCCTTATGCTTTCCGCAGCGCGTGGGTTTTGCTTTTGTATTTCAGCGAGAACGGATTCATCATTGGAAGCATTTTCAAAACCACCACCAGCCACCAATGGTTTACTTGCTTTCTCTTTCCGTGTGACTGCCGGTTTGGATGAGGAGGAGGGTAGGGTGGTGGTGGTCTTCTTCTTGGTCTTGGTCTCCTTCTTAATCTTGGTCTTGGTCTGGTCTTGGTCTAGGGGCGTTACTAACGCGTTACCCGTACGTGACTTCTTATCGGTAACGTTTTTGTCACGCGTTACTTTTTCGTGACGCTCTCTAGACTTCGCTTGACGTTCGCGGTTTTGTTCTTGCAGCTTTGACCAATCCACCTGCTCATCGAGGAACGCTGCGATGTAAGGACCATGACCATTTGCTTTGATGAGCCTGGCATTCTTCAGCGCCTTGAAGTCTGTGATGAATTGTTTCTTATCTGTGATGCGTAATTTGATTGCGATGTCTGTTTCGTTCAAGGGTTCATTGTTCTCGATGAACAATCCGTCCATGTTCAAACGGCCAGCGAGCAAATACATTTGAAAGTATCGAAGCTGTTGACGTTCATTCAATCGCAACAAGCGCACATCATCAAGCGCGGTGGTATGAAATTTGATCCACGGTCTCATTGTGCTGTCCTCACTCTTTTGATCCAGCCGAGTTTCTTGAACTCACGCAAGATGCGCGGATCGATCTTCGGCATGGGTTCACGGTTTATCAATCGTTCACGCAATGTGGATGTAGCCATATCGAACAGATCGCGCGGTTGTATATGTGTAGGCTTGCGTTCGCGCTTGAGTCCAAGCACGATCAACAAACCTTCATCCTTCGGTTGCCATTCGCCATCTTCAAGAGCGAAGCGACATAGAGTGCCCGCAGGAATTTTATTTTGATAATCATCGCGGGCGATTACACGCCAAGAACGCTTCGTAATGGAGTATGTTCCGCGATTTTGTTTTAGAAGCCTTCTGGCAAGCGTTTTTGCTTTGGATGACATAACTACCGTCTTTTCTGTTTTCGTTTTATTTTGGGGGTGTCACAAGCCGTGACACCCTATCAGATAGGCTTGGGGAGAACCGTGTTAAGGCACTCCACACAGGAACCTTTGATCGAGTACACATGATCATGCTTTTGACAGAACATCAGGGCGCCGCCATTTCCACCAACCAGGGAGACCAGTAAAGTATTTTCTTTTCCGATCACACGCCCGATCATGTAGTAATGATTGCCGTCGTTCTTTGCCATGATGCGTTTCATCCACACGAATTCTTCAACGAGAATGATGTCATCTTTATTCATGTCAACCTCGCTTATGGAATGTTTTGTTCTTCGATGATCTTGTCAAGTCTGCTATTGGTTGACTCTTCAAATTCGATCATGCGTTCGGCAAGTTCATTCGTGGTATAGCTGTCGTCAAAACGGTGCACGATGCGGATGAATAACTGCACCAACATGCCAAGGATATATAAGCCAGGGATCGTGTTGGCATATACAGCCGGGATGGTATTGAATATAAAGGTCAACGATACGCCTGTGACTGCAACGGTCACGATCATGTCTCCAATGGATTCAGAAAAATTTATTCCAACGGTTGCGGCAAAGTCACGCGCTGAGATTTTGCTTTTTACTTTTTGAACAACATTTGTAGCCATTATTATTTTTCTCCTGATATTGAATTTTTGATGATGGCGATCAGCCACAGAACGATCACGAAAGGTGAGAACCAAATGGTCAAATAGAACGGACCATCCTGCCACCATGATAAAAACCTGTTCAAACTTTTCTTCATAAACCTCCAGAATTCGTGCGTGCACCGTGCGTGCGTGCGGGGTGCACTGCGTTTTTTGGCAGAGATCAGAGTGGGGTGGGGGAGGCGGCGTACTCTTCTATCACCGCGCGTCCTGCGTCCGTCAGTCGAATTCCCTGGCGCGGATCCTTGTCATTCACGTATTCGATCAAGTCATGCTTTTGCATTTCAGCGCGCAGCTCACGGAATTCATTTGTTGAAAATGGTTTATCTTTTCCGGTCCATTGTTTTTCTGAGAATGGCAAACCATTGATCAGTCCCATTGCGAGTGTGTGAAGTTGTTCGTCATCACATGGAAGTTTCACCAGCGCAGATTGATCACCAACTTCATAGTGACCATTCTCTTTGACACGATCCATCATGATCACCACGCGTCGCGGCTGAGCCTCAGCTTGCTCGGTCGCTTCGCCAATCACGCCATCTCTATTGAGATCCATTTGCATAATTTTCTCAACGGCTGTCAGTGATAACCAGTGACGTTGTAACTTGAGCAGCATGAAGACCCAGGTGATCGCAAAAAATAAAATCGCGGGCTTGTGTGGATCGACTGCATCGAAGACGATGGCCGCGATTGCGTATGTGCCAATCGCAACGACCAACGCCGTGATCGTGGACTGTGCCAGTGGCAGCAATGCGCCAGCCACTAACGTATGCAGGTATTGTCTTTCAGCATGTTGTGATGTTGCGGGTGTTGTGTTCATTGTTCGACCTCAATAATTTGTGGAGCTTGGATCTGTGCGATCTCGCCCGGCCTGTGTGACATGCGCGCTTGATAGGCCAGCGCGCCGTCATGTTGTGTTGCACTCATCGCCTGGATCATCATTCGGTCAGCAGGGTTACGGTCGTAAAGCATGGTCACGCTTTCCGTGTTCGGATTGCTCAGTGTGTATTTGCCATCAGATATTTTTGTGATCAACAATGGGTACTGACGTGTGATGGGATCGAGCCGTATCAGATTCGGTCTTGCGAGATTACGCTTTGCAGTGGAGATGCTCGCACTGACGATGATGATCGAGATGCCAATGCCGAGCGATGACAACGAGATGAACACTGTGAACATTGCGGCTACCATGCTGGTCATCATCATCGTGCTGATCCACTGACTGACCTCGCGCAAGTGCGACATCCACAAGTCATAGGTCTCTGCCTTCTGCGCGCGCGCTTGCTCTTGTGCGGCGGCCTGCTCATCAGCCTGCTTATGTGTGGCATAGGCATCCGCCTCGCGGCGTGGGTCGGGGGCACACGCTGAAAGAGCGAACGCAAGCAATGCGATGATGATGACGCGCCTCATGGCTTAGGACTTCTCCATATCGGTGAGACTGTCTTCTTCGATCACGGTCCCGTCTGTATTGCGGATTACTTTCATACATGTATCGCAACCTTCGATGGTTCCACTCACGCCGAGTACATATCTCTTTTCACAATGCGGGCAAAGAAAAATTACATCACTCATAATTCACCTCTTCGATTTCGAATTGACATTGATGCTGATAAACATCTCTCGCAATGGACGCGGCCAGCGCGTCCATGCTCATGCGCGTGTGGCGGATAATTTCTTCGGTGATGTTCACCTCCTGTGTGGCTGTCACGATTACGGGCGCAAGCACTGCCCGCTTTTTATTTTTCAATTGCTCACCCGTGATGGCGCGGCCTCTCACATTCCCATGGATATCCAACTCGTAGACAAACGCCGCTGGGTCTGTGACGAAGAATGAATCGGCAAAGAGATATGCGACTTGCTTGAGCTGTTGGTCATTGAGTTCGGAGTACGAAAGGATGGTCATGATTATTTCCGTTTGATCTCGTTGTCAATGTTGGCAAAGAACAAAACCAAACAAATGACGGTTGCGAAAATAACGAGCGAGAAGGTGAGCAGGTCTTGCATGGCGGTTTACTTCTTCCCGCGAATGGACTTGTAGTCAATCGCGCACGAAAGCGCAGTCAGAGTCAGCACGAGCAGGATCAGTGGCAGCATTACAGCTCTCCCGATTCGGCGGCGATCTTCTCGAAGACTTCGCTGATCAAGGTGTTCATCGCAACCAGGTCGATCACATCCTTCGATGAATTCAGTTCGTGTTGAATGACGATCAATACATCCAGCATTTCTTTTGCAGAGGTCATCAGCGCGGCGTCTGCCATGTTAAGCACTAAAGCCACGAGATCTAATTCATTGTTTGGTTGAACGGATACGATCTTAGCCAGGTAAGATCCTTCGCCTGCACATTCGGCAGGTTGTACGATCCATGTGCCGGGAGTGGTGGTTATGTCACTCATATGTTGTTCTCCTTCAAAAGAACGGACATTAACTAAGCGCTCACAACCGTGGACATCGCTGTCACGGATTTGCGGGGTGCGCGCTTCTTCTCAATGGTTGTTTGAGGTTCGGGGGGGATAGGTATGGACAAGATCGATGTAGATGCTATCAATGTCCCACTGGTAGGGATGCCGAGTTTCCTCGTCGCGGCTACGACGGCTCTCAGATGTTCGTATGCTATCGTTGAGACTTGTATGAGTTCACGATCTTCGGCGAGTGGCATAATTTATTTCTCCTTTGAAAATAAAAGTTTCATTGATGAAAGTCTACATCAAACTTAAGCAAATGTCAAGTATGAAAAGTATTGTTTCACAAATGAAAATCACAAATGATAATATATATTTCATGAGTGAAATAAAACTTGACTTGGTTGATTTCCTTTTGAAGAGTATGTCTGATAAAGGATTAGTGCCCGCAGATATTACAAAGCGGACTGGTCTATCTGCGTCTCAAGTGTCAAAAATATTGAACAGAGAAAGCCCGGCCGGTACGAAGGCAATCGATTGTTTCGCACAGGCTTTGAGTTTGCCAGTTGATATTCTTTATCAATATGCAGGAAGATTATCCAAGCCCCTGAAACAAGACGAGCGACGTGAAGAGCTTGTGCATTTGTATGGAATGCTGGATGAAGATAACCGCGAAGATACGATAGACTATGCGCGGATGAAATTGGAGAAACAAAGCAGGGAGGTTAATAAGAGTGGCAAGCGTGACAAGGTTGCTTGAGATATATGAATGCCTGAATGAGCCAAACCGTTTTGCGGTATTGGTATATGCACGCCTAAAGTATGTTCTTCAAGTGGCGGGGCAGGTGAAACCTTATGTGCGTGAACGCCGCAGTCAGAACAGATCGCGATTTCCACAAGCGCATTGGTTGAACTAATGCCAGATCGCAAGAGCCTGATTTATATCGGGTTGGTTGCAATCATCGTGATTGCCTGGGCAGCGTTCTACTCCCTTCATAATGGATCTATGCACACTGCCGGTCATTGCGCTTGCTGGAATACTGGCCTATATCTTCGGGAAAGAAAAGGGTGAATGAAGTGGAAGTAACGCACTGTACAAACTGCGGAAAAGAATCGCCAGAAAATGCAAAGTTCTGTCGCTACTGTGGCGCTGAACTTATAGTTGTTCAATCAGCGGTGACGCCGAAAATAAAAACTCCACCTATTCAGAAAAGAATAAATCGATATGATGAACGTGTGAAGGAATGGGCTACCTCGAAGACCTTCAAAACAATTATGATCATTGGGATAATCGGTGGGTGTTGTTTTGCCGCCTGCGCCATGATTTATTTTTCTTCATTGGTCGGGTTGCTCAAAAGCCTGCTCTCGTTCTGAGGTGAATGAAATGGATCTGATACATTGTAAAAATTGTGGGCGTTCGTATATGCCAGGCGAATCGAGTTACTGTAGCAAGTGCGGGGAAAGGCTGTCAACAAAATCAGACATCGTTGATGAGATCAATAAGCTCGAACGTGAAGTCAAGCCTTATGAAGCATTGCGCTTCACATCTGGTGTGATCGTCTTCCTTGGATGGGTAGTCATCATTGCGGGTTGGATAACTGTAGGTATGATTTACACATTCACAGTCAGTGTCGCAGAAAATGTAATGAGCGGGCATTCATACACTGTGATCAATAATGTAGCAAAGTTATTTGCCTTCTTTGAAGGTTCAGGGGTTACGATCTTCGGTCTTATGATGATCGCCTTCGGCCAGGTCTTTCAGGTGATACTCGATCTTCGTAACGATACCCATACCACCATGCGCCTGGTGCGCCGCTTCGGGTTGATGATGTCTGATGAAGCCAGACCAGTTCGCGTCGCAGATTGAAGCGTAACTTTCATCCGTGCTATAATCATTTTGATATTGCTGTTCCCTTCAAAGCAAAACGACCTGTCACTCACAGGTCGTTTTGCTTTATAATCAATAGCGAAGGGAACACTTGTTCTATGAATGGAATGATTGCGCCGCCAGCGGCCTTGCCGCCTGGCACAAAAGTATTTGCATACATCCGTGACAGCGGGGGCACAGATCAGGAACTATCCATCATGCGCCAGGTGCGAGAGATTCGGCAGTGGGCAGATCATCACGGTATCACCGTCACACAATTCTATTCCGACGAAGCCCGCTCTGGCCGTACCATGCACAAACGCGAGCAGCTCGTCAACCTGCTCGAACGGTTGCGCGGCGGGGCAGAGGAGCGCGGCGTAGTGGTTTGGTCTTACGACCGCTTCGCTCGCAATGCCGTTCACTCGCAGCTCTACCGCTCCGAGATCAGATCGCTCGGTTATGTTTTTCATTCCCTCACCGATTACATCCCCGATGGTAGTGAGGCTATGATCTTTGAAGCCTTCAAAGATTATGTGGCCGAACAGTATTCCGTCAAGCTCTCGATCAATGTTAAGAGTGGCACGCGTGCCGTGCTGGAAAAATACAAAGCCGTGGGCGGCTTTCCCCCGCGCGGCTTCATGCGTGAACCGATAGAGATCGGCACGCATCGCAACGGCAAAGCGCGCATCGTTCACAAATGGATTCCCGATCCAGACCTTGTGCCTACTGTCCGCCTGGCATTTGAAATGCGCGCGCGCGGCGCATCCTTCAAGCAGGTCATGGATGCAACCCAATTATTCAAAGCCATCAACTCATACACAACCTTTTTCAATAACCGTCTCTACATGGGCATCCTCGAATATGGTGAGCTTATCATTCACGATTACTGCGAGCCGATCATCTCACCTGAACTGTGGAAGAAAGTTCAGGCAGTGGGTGAGCTGCGCGCGCGTATCACCAAAGACAATAACCCGCGCCGCATCGCATCCACATTTATTCTTTCAGGTCTCGCATTCTGTCAGCACTGCGGAGCGCCGCTCAATGGTCATGTGATCCAATCCTCAAAGGATAAAGTGCGCCGCGATTATTACATCTGCTCACGCAAGGCACGCCGCCGTGATTGCATCGCCCGTGAAATTCCCGCGCGCGCACTCGAAGCGAAGATCCTCATAACTCTGGAAGACATTGCACTGGACCTTGAACGCTTGCTCATCTTTCAGGTACGTGTGCGGGAACACTACCGCCTGATGAGTGACCAAAGCGAAGGCATACGCCTCAGACTCCGCCGTGAGCTGGGTCAACAATCCAAACGGATCGGCAACCTTATTACCGCCATCGCCGAACGGGGTCACTCGCGTTCCCTGCTCGATGCCCTGCACAAAGCCGAGCTTGAAGAAGCATCACTCAAAGTTGAAATTGAAAACCTCGAAAAGAATTTACAACCCCCGCAGGAATTATCTGCCATGCAGCTCAGCACCCTCGCCGAAGAATTCAGATCTGCATTGCATGGTGACGACATCCAAAAACAAAAGCACGCCATTCATATGCTCACCTCACGGATCATTGTCTCCCGTGAAGATGCTCAAATAAATAGCGTGCTGTATTACATCCCCAGTGTATGTCTAGGCGGCAGTGCCCCCGCGCAGGCTCGAACTGCGGTCCTCGGCTTCGGAGGCCAATACTCTATCCACTGAGCTACGGGGGCTAACGAAGCAAATTTTACCATAAGGATTTTTATATGCTAAATCAACCATTATTTGGAAGACTCTCAAAGAAAAGAAAAAGGCTGGTGAAACAATCATCAGCCTTGAGATTAAGAATGAAGCGAAATATTTACTTTGCCTGCGGAGCCAGCGAAGCCAGTTCTGCGCGAAGCGAATCCACGATGGCCGCGTTTCCACTTTCATTCCCTAATTTTGCAAGTTGTTCTTTTTTGTGCGAAAGCTCGCCGCATACTTGATAAAAGCGGGAAGTAGCCCTGCTGCTTAAACCTGCCGTGGTCATATTCCATGGGGAAAGCGCCTTTTGATATTGCGCCTGCGAGATCAAACCCGAAACCACTTCTCCTTGAAGCTGCCTTTTTACGATGTTTCTTTCATTAGAAATCATCCAAATGATGAAGCCGAGCATAAACGTCCAACCGATCCAATCAACGAATGTTCCCGCGGCCAGACCTCCCAGCCCGCCTACCAATCCGCCAAAGGTGTTGTGGAATGCATGTACGGTAACAGCGACGCAATAGCCAACGATTGGAGCAATGAATTTAATGATCGGATTTTTATTCGTGCGCGACACGGCAAATCCTATTCCTGTAAAGGCTGTATAGAACGGATGCTGCCAGCCAACCAGGATTACGCGTACAAAGACCAGGAAGAACAAACCGCCCCAGCCGCCATCCTGATAACCATTGCGGAAAATATAAAGTGTGTTTTCTGTAGCGGCAAAACCCAAGGCTGCGATGCCTCCGTAAATAATGCCATCGAGAATGGAATCAAATTCTTTACGGAAGAGGAAGAAGACAATCGCAACTGCAAGGCCTTTCAGGAATTCTTCAACAATCGGCGCAACAATGGATGTTGTTCCAACATCAGCTGCTCCTTCAGAGCCAGTAAAAATATATATGCCTACTCCAAAGGCTGTGTTTATGATGAAGGCGCCGCCCGCCGCGATCACCACACCCCAAAAGAAGGTTGCGCCAAGCAGAGCTTTGGGCTCCTTTTCGTAACGATCCAGCCAGTATACAAAAGCCGCAAAAAGAAACATGGGGACAAAACCAAAAAATAAAGAAACTAGAAATGCCATTGCGATTCTCCTCTATATGAAATAATAGGTTCGGTGTATATCGAACCTATTTTACGTCTTATTCCAGAAAAATCAACCGTGTTCTTTCCACTCTTGTGTATTCAGGTTCAATGCCTAGAACATTGAGCACTTCTTCGGGGCGGCCTGTGGCACCTTCGCGCGCGGCCAGTGTCATCCGCAGCCACACCTTACCATTTGCTTCGGTGACCATGCTCAGCATTTCGATCAGTGGACGTAGATCATAGAATTTACTGCGACGTTCGCGAGGCAGACTCTCAGACATCATTATCTCTTCGATTTTCCGCTTCAACTCGGACTCTTGAATTGGTTCTGTCAAATGGACTTCGTATGTAGCTGAGAGCACTTGCGTTTGCAAAGCAGGCGCGCGTTCGTCCACGCTTTCCACTTTGGTAACTTGAATATCGGGAGGCAGGTTGTCTTTCAAACGCAGCGCGATCTCTTCCACAGGAATCTCCCCATTCAAGCGGACATCCAACACCTCGCCGCGAGAAGCGAATCCCAGCGGCAATGCAGCAGCCAGGCTCATTTTTGGTTGGGGGTGAAATCCCAACGAATAAGTGATTGGCAGTTCTGCACGGCGCATGGCGCGTTCCCAGAGTCTGTGAAGGTCAAGGTGGCCTGTGTATCGTAAAGCACCTTGTTTCGTAAATGTGATTCTTGCACGCATATTTATTTTTGTTCCGATGCTATGGATTGCAGCCAGCGATTGATCTCAATGCCGGTTCTGCGGTAGGGTTTATAGGTGTGTTCCCCAATGCGATGAAAGAGATCGTGGTCGAGACATTGGCCCAGTGTTAATTTTTCAAGTGAATTGATGATATTCTCGTAAGCCGCGAGTTCCTGTTCGACAAGATCATCCACGCCAATATTTTTGTGTTTGTAAGTGACAAGATGATTTGGTTTTTCTTTTTCCAAAAGCGACGATTCGTAATCCGGGTAACCGTTTTCATTGTGGAAATCTTCCAATGCAGTGTGAGACATGCTCGGCGCATAGGGTTCTCCATGCAAAATTTCATTCATGCGGTCAGCAATGAATTGCTCGCGCGTGAGAATATCTGCGAGCAGGTCTTTGACCGAGAGCTTGTCAGAAACACCCTTCATAGTCAACTGGTGCGTAAAACCGACTCGGTTTAGGAGTAGTTCAAATTTATCGTGTTCGCGCTGAAGTCGTTCAATGAATAAAGTCTTGTTCACGGGATAAGTCGCTCAATCACCGATAACAGGCAATTCAATTTCCATTTTAGGAGCTGGTGACTTCACGTCCGGGCACTTCCAGCCTTCGCCAGGGTTTTCACGCCGTAGGTTTGCAAAGGTGGGCAGGATGCCGCAGGCAAAACAATTTAGGCGACAATCCACGCGGATCTGGCCTTCGAGTGATTGGCGGAAATCCTGAAACAAGAAATTCTTGCGGACTGCAGCAGTGATATGTTCCCAAGGGAAAACTTCATCTGTGCGGCGCTGGCGATAGGTATAGAAAGCATGGTCAAGGCCATGTTCTGCAAAGGCGGTCATCCAGGTTTCATGTTTATGCTCTTCATCCCACGCATCAAATTTTGCGCCATTCTTCCAGGCGGTATAAATCACTTCAGAGATTCTACGGTCACCGCGTGAGAGCCATGCCTCCAATAAAGTGTCATCAGGTTTTGTCCAACTTAACTTGATGTTTTTATCCTTGAGCAATTGACGCTTAAGCAACGCCTGCTTATCAAGAACACTGTCTCTCGTGTCACATGCAACCCATTGGAATGGAGTCTGCGGCTTGGGTACAAAAGTGCTTGCACCTACATGCAGTTTTATTTTCCAGCCCGCCACTTTGCGGCCTTCTTCGATCACGCGCTTACATAGGTCAACGATGGCTTGCACGTCTTCCATTGTTTCGCTTGGGTGGCCGATCATGAAATACAATTTAATGGATGTCCAGCCGCGTCTGTAAATATCACTGGTTGTGTTAATGATGTCTTCATCGGGAATGAATTTGTTAATGATGCGGCGCATCCGTTCGCTGGCGGCTTCAGGAGCAAGGGTGAATCCGCCAGAACGATGTTGTTTTAGTTTGTCCATCAAGTCTACGGAAACCGATTCGATTCGTAACGATGGCAGAGCCACAGTCAATTTGCGGCCTTCAAAACGCTTACTGATCGCTTCCACCAGCTCGTTGACATAGGTATAGTCAGAAGAAGAAAGCGACATTAAGGCGAGTTCTTCAAAGCCTGTCGAGCGGATGGCTTGATCTGCGGCATCTACTACCTCTTGCACGCTTCTTTCTCTAACAGGACGCGTGATCATACCCGCCTGGCAGAATCTACACCCGCGCGTGCATCCCCGCATAATCTCCACCGACACACGGTTGTGCACCACTTCGATGTTTGGCACAATAAATTTTACAGGCGGCGGAAGCAATTTTGCCACGATGCGCTTGTTGACTAATTTAGGCGCTTCGGGGATGGTCGGTTGTGTGTAAGCGACGGTCCCATCTTCAAGATAAGTGGTCTCATAAAATTTTGGAACATAAACCCCAGATATCTGTGCCAAAGCGACGAGTAATTCATTACGTTTGTAATTTGACGAGGCTTTGAATTTCTGAATGGTATTGACGATGTCGTGAATCACTTCTTCGCCTTCACCAATTGCGAATGCGTCAATGAATGCGTGCATGGGTTCGGGATTAGTGGCAGAATGTCCACCCGCAATAATAATTGGATGCGTTTCATCCCGGTCTGCTGAACGGACGGGAATGCCCGCGAGGTCGAGAATGTTGAGGGTGTTTGTGTAGAGAGTCTCGTAGGGGAGGGTAAAGCCGATTAGGTCGAAGCAGGCTAAAGGTCGTTTTGATTCGAGTGTGTAAAGTGGAATCCCATGCTCGCGCATGAGTGCTTCCATATCCAGCCAGGGAGCGTAGGCGCGTTCGGCAAGTGCGTCTTCGCGCTGGTTGATTTGATCGTATAAGATTTTCAATCCAACATTTGAAATGCCGATATCGTAAATATCAGGGAAAACGAAGGCAACTTTTGTTTGAGCCTTATTCCAATCTTTGATTGTGCTGTTAAGTTCGCCGCCTACATAGCGCCCGGGTTTTTGTACCTTTAAAAGGATGCGGTCTAATTTTGTTTCGATCTGTTCTGGGGTTAACATAATTTGAATTATAACAAAAAACGTCCGATTAAATCATTAGGGCGGGGATATCCCCGCCCTAATGAAATTTATTATTCTAGGCGGTTGCCCGCATGGACTTGAAACGTCTGGTAATTCCCTCTTTTAGTAATGCCACCGCATCCGTATGACCTGCTTCCATTGCCATATCCAGGGGCGTTTTTCCATCCTTGCTGGCGATATTTAGATCGGCACCGTTGAAGAGTAGTGTGCGGATCATTTGCATGTTTCCATTTTGGGCGGCTGCATGTAAAGGTGTACAACCGCCTTGTTCACGGACATTTGGGTCTGCGCTATTATTGAGCAGGAGCATAACGATTTTGACGTGACCAGCGGCTGCGGCAGATTGGATCGGCGCAGCGTGCAGTGTATTCCTGGATGAGGAATTGATGGGAGCGCCTGCATTGATCAGGTATTCTGCGGTATCGTAATGACCAAAAAAAGAAGCCAAACAAAGCGGCTGGTAGCCATCTTCTGAATATGCTTTGACAAGCATTGGGTCACGCGCCAAATGGCGGGCTGCCTGATTGGTTTTTCCCATTGCTGAGGCTTCGAAAATCGTAAGCCCTCCGCTCTTGTCTGCGAGAAAACACGCAATTGCGGGTTCCTGATGATAGGATGCAACAATCACCGGGCTGAGCCCATTTTCTTTTTCGTAGACGAGGCTTGAGTTCGCTATAAGCAGTCGTTGGACTTCATCTTGATTGCCTTGTTTGATTGCATCAAAAAATTGTTTGCTCATAATTTGAAAATTCCCATTTGATTATAGAATTTACGCGCGGGCATATTCTTTCAAGCTGAATATATTGCGCATTATAAAACCAAACCCCCATGCAAATGGAAAAAATTACAATACTTTCAATACTGTTAATTGACTTGGAATTCCCCAATACCACTTCATGATTTCAATAAACCAGCCGCAGAATTTGATGTTTTCATCTTTCATCATTTCGTGCATTTCGTCTGCACTGTAATATGCAATCTGCTCGATTTCAACTGTGTCAATTTTTACTTTTTCAGAGTCAACAATGCCTTCGTACAAGGCACTGATCTCATTATCATTAACGCCATAGCTCATTTTAAATTTAACAATCGGCTTTATTTCAATATCTGTTATTCCCAGTTCTTCCTGCATGCCGCGGATAGCTGCCTCAAGATAGCTTTCCCCGGCTTTGACATGTTCAGAGACTGAGCAATCCAGCATGGATGGAGAATGGACACGGTCAGCGCTTCGTTTTTGGATCAGCATTTTTCTTTCTGGTGTGAATAGAAATATATGCACACCACGATGCCACAGTCCAAGCTCATGAACAGTGGAGCGCATTTGCTGGTCTATAACCAGGTCATTTTCGTCGACAATGTCAAATAATTCGTCGGGCATATATTACTCCGCAGAAATAAGAAAGCACGAACACTATTATTTTACCCTTAACCAAAAGGACGCGGCAATTGCCGCGTCCTTTTATCATTAGAGTTTACCCGAACAATTCCATCAACTGCTTCACGTGGACAATCCCATCGAAGCCATTAATGTCACCTTTGCGGAGTTCTGCTTTTTCACCATCGGCGTCGCCCAAACAAGAAACGATCACATCACCAGCGCTGACATCTTCTTTTTCAGTGTAGTGATTGGTGGTCACGATCACTTTCGCGCCTGAGGCTTTTCCAGCGGCGAGTCCGTTTTTGGAATCTTCCACCACGAACACTTCATCGGGAGTCAAGCCAAGTTTGGAGAGCGCCAGATTATAAATTGCTGGGTCTGGTTTCTTTTTTTCAACGACATCACCTGCCAGCACAGCTTCAAACTTGATATCTGCAAGCGGACCTTCTGTGATGGCTTTCGCGGCTTGTTCATTGGATGTGGTGCAGATGGCGAGTTTGAGACCCGCATCCATCGCTTCTTTCATAAACCGATGAATGCCCGGGCGGAGGGGAAGTTTGCCTGTCTCGATCAGTTCTACAAACAGAGCAGTTTTGCGCTTATGCATTTCCTTGACGAGGCTGTCAATCTCTTCTTCGGTCATTGGCTTGGAAAACCCTTTGGTCTTCCAATGCTGCTTCATACGTTCCTTGCCGCCGCCCACTTGAAGAAGTTCGTGATAATACTCCACGTCCCATTCATCAGTGAACCCGAATTCCTTGAAGGTCATGTTGAACGATACGCGATGACCATCCCGTTCGGTATCGATGATGACGCCGTCCTGGTCAAAGAACACTGCTTTTATTTTTGACATAATGCCTCCTTTTACCACGAAGGACACAAAGGGTCACAAAGGTTTTCCTTCGTGCCCTTTGTGGTTAATAGGTTTTTATTTCTTCATCCCGAAGAACTCAAGGACAGTATCCACGAATAACTGATTTTCTTCTGTTGAGCCGATGGTCACACGGAACCAGCCGTCGGAACCGTATTTCTTGCTTTCGCCGCGCAGGATGATGCCCTTGGTTTCAGCAAAAGCGAGGACTTGCGCACCGGTCTTGCCAGTCTCTCCGCAGTCAAAAAGAATGTAGTTGGCTTTGGACGGCATCACATAAAAACCAGGGATTACGCTCAAGGATTCGGAAATGAAGGAGACTGCGTCGTTGTTGAACTTGACGCGTTCGGCGAGTCCTTCCGTATCTTCAAAAGCTGCAAGTGCTGCCCACATGGGAATAGTGCCCACGTTCCAGGGAAGGAGTGAACCGGCAATCTGGTCAATAACTTCCTTGTCCGCGATGGTGTATCCGAAGCGCATCCCAGCGAGACCATAGGCTTTAGAAAGTGTGCGTGTAATTAAAACGTTCTTGTATTTCTTGGTTAACTGCACCTGAGACATTCCAAGTCCTGCATATTCCATATAGGCTTCGTCAATGACGAAAGGAATGCCTAGTTCGGCAATGGTGATGAAGTGCTTGGCATCCATATAGTTGCCAGTTGGGTTGTTTGGATTTGCGACCACGATAATTTTTGTTTTATCAGTGACTGCTTTAATAATAGAATCGGGATCGTAGTGCATGAGATGATCCTTATAGATCATCGGCACAGAGACCATTTTCGCGCCAAGCAAAGTTCCGCGCAGACCGTAAATGCCGAAGCAGGGCGTATGTTGAATGACTTCATCACCAGGTTCAATGAACATGCGGAAGATGTTGTCGTAGACTTCGCTCGAACCATTTCCGATCATCACGTTACCGGGACCATCGACATTGTTCATCTCAGCGATCTTGCTGCGCACAACCAAACCCTGATCGGGATAACGATTCGCCATCTTCGCGTACTTGAACATGGCTTCCAAAACTTTTTCAGATGGCGGCAGTGGATTTTCATTAGACATCATGCGATGCAATGAGGGGTCTCTCCATGCTTTTTCAATATGATCCGAAATATACATCGGGATGCCCTTCACCCACGGGGCGTAATATTCTTCAACTTTTTTCATGCTGTAAAACTCCTCTTTTTATTTTAGTTTTTAATTTTGCAGGACAAATTAAATTCATCATTTATCATTCATCCTTTTTTCTTACGCCTTACCATTACAACCTAACTTATCCATCCAGTGCATCACAGCTTTGCGGGTCGCATCGCGCACAAAGACATCCAGTTTGCCGGGATCATATTCATCGCGATGAGCTGACAAATATTCCCATTTTGCATCGATCAAGGTGCGCTTCAATTCTGTCGATACATTGAACTTCGCGCCGCCAGCCGCCAGCAATTTGACAATATAGTCATCGGGCAGCCCAGTCCCGCCATGAACCACGAGTGGAGTCTTGATGCCGTCGCTGTTCAACATCTTATGGATGACAGCCATGCGCTCGAAATCGATTTTCGGATTCTTGACCTTGTACACGCCATGCGCGGTACCGATGGCAGGCGCGAAAATATCGACGCCAGTGCGTTCAACGAATTCAACTGATTGCTTCGGATTTGCCAACTGCGCTTCATCTTCTGCAACAATCACCTGATCTTCCACGCCGCCTACAGTTCCCAGTTCACCTTCCACCGAGATATTGCCAACGCTGTGAGCATAATCCACAACTTCTTTTGTCTGGCGGATATTCTCTTCGTAAGACTGTTTGGAAGCATCGATCATAATGTTGGTGTAACCGGCATCTGAGCATTTCTTGCAGTAATCAATAGTGGTGCAATGATCGAGATGTAAACACACCGGCACAGGCGCAGATTCAGCCAGTTGACGATAAATCGCCACCATCATATCCGTCCCTAAAAATTGTGACGGCTTAACTGAAGTCTGAACGATGACTGGCGCTTTCTTCTCGATCGCCGCATCAATCACCGCTTCAAATTGCAGTAAATCAGTCACATTGAACGCGCCCACAGCCCAGCCATTCTTTGCTGCATCGATCATAATTTCTTTTGCATTTACGATAGACATGTCTTTCTCCTTTTTATGAAAGGATGAAATATGAAGGATGAAGGATGAAGAGTACAAAAAAATCCACCATCAGCCTTTCATTTTCATCCTTATCTACTAATGATTAAAAACTTTTGACGCTCAACATTTGAACTTGAACTTGTTTCATCCTTCATCCTTATCACTTGCTCTTCTTCCCTACATCCTTCAGCCACTGATCCCAGCGATAATCTGTCACATGCTGGCGGAAGCGCGCAAACCACAAATCTGCATATCCCTGAAAATCTTCTTCCAATTTGGAGATACCTGTTTGTGTCGTGCCCCACATGGATTCGTGTAATTCAGACATCGGCCACATTAAGCGTAATCGCGCGTATTGCTTATCTGTCACTTCACCGAAATATTCATACAGAAAATTATCAACCTGCTCTTCATTCAAACGATGATGATGAGAGAAGTTGCCAAGATCAAAGAAAATATCGCCCATGCCCGCGTATTCCCAATCAAGCAGACGAATCTCGCCGATATCACCGGGCACATCTTCCTCAAGCCAGTTTAAATTCAGCAGGTCATTATGCGTGGGCGTCGGCGTGTACGGGTCTTTTGCCAGCGCCTTTTCCACTTCCTTCATCTTCTGCATGATCCAATCCCAATCATGCGGAAATTTTGCATTGTTTTTCTTTGAAATTTTTGTCAACATCTCAACGCGGCGGAAGACATTGAACTCGCCTTTTAACTTGGGTCCGCGTTTGTGAAAGAGACGTATTTTTTTTGCCACCCGCGCAAGGTAGTCGGGAGTTTTAATCAAATCAGGCGGAATCGGTTTGCCAGTGACAAAGCGTGTCACGATGTAATTCTCAGGCTCAATAAAATATACAACTTCAGGCGCGATTCCCATTTGTCCCGCCGCGTAGTTCGCCGCGTATTCCACGTCACGTTTAATACCCAGTTGATCCGTCCCTTCGCCCGCGAGTCGAATCACATAGGCTCTACCATCTGCTTCAACCTTGAAATTCAAATTTGTAATCCCGCCGCTCAAAGGTATCTTCTTGATATTCTTCGAATCTGCAAGGAACGGAACTTTATCAATGGCTTTATCAATTGCGAGTACTGACATGGCATCATCTCCAAATTAAAAGTAGTGTAGGATTTTTGCTTGCTTGTAAAATTTCTTTAGCTTGTTTGAAACGGCAGCCTCCATTTTATTTTTTGGATGAAGTGCATCGCATTTTTCTTAATCTCGAACCTGTTTCTGTTACTGACGAATTCTCTCAGACTTGGGATCCCATAGCACAGCCTGCGCCACTTCCGCGCCGACCTGCTCCCCGAAACATTCAATCTGTAACTTTGTTCCAGCCTTCGCATATTCCATCGGTAAATAAGCATACGCAATCGACTTGTTCACCGAATAACCAAATCCGCCCGAGGCCACCCAGCCGACAATATTATCACCTGCACGGATGGGCTCCTTGCCGAGCATAATGGTGCGGTCATCAGCCAGTGTAAGCGTGCAGAGTTTGCGCTTAATGCCTTCGGCTTTTTGTTTCATCAACGCATCCTTGCCGATGAAATTTTCTTTATCCAATTTTACTGCGAAGCCAAGGCCTGCTTCATAGGGAGTGTAGTCCGGGGAAATTTCTCCGCTCCAATAGCGATAACCCTTTTCAATGCGTAAAGTATCAATGGCTTTGTAACCGCCTGCCACCATGCCTTCAGGCGCGCCTGCTTCCCAGAGTGTGTCCCAGAGTCGCAGACCGTACTCCGTCGGGCAGTAAAATTCCCAGCCGAGCTCTCCTACGTACGTTACGCGCGAAGCGAGAACTGGGATGTCGCCAATAGTGATGCGTTGATTCGTCATGTAAGGGAATCCTGCATTCGATACGTCATCCGAAGTGACTTTCTCCAAAATGGCGCGAGCCTTCGGTCCCCACATGCCGATACACGCGTAGGCCGAGCTGACATCTTCGAGTGTGACAGAACCATCCGCTTCGCGGGGCATATTGAGCGAGAGCCACGACATATCATGCTGACCGAAAGCCGTACCTGTGACAATGAAGAAGCGATCTTCCGCAAGGCGCGTGACTGTGAAATCGCATTCAATGCCGCCGCGTTTGTTGAGGCACTGAGTGTATACCAGATTTCCCACTGGCACATCAATTTGATTTGAGCAAACTGTGTTGAGAAAATTCAACGCGCCCGGTCCGCGCACTTCAAACTTGTTGAACGAAGTTTCATCGAAGAGACCCGCATTCTCGCGTGTCATTAAATGTTCATGTCCGATGGCACGTGACCAGTTGTGGCGTGCCCAACCTTTTGGTTCGTGGCCATGCGTGGCGAGTTCTTCGTATTTCTTAAACCAGTTCGGACGCTCCCAACCCATCTTCTCGCCGAAGTGACAACCGAGATCACGCAAACGATAATAAGTGGGGGAGGTGCGCACATTACGTTTGGACATGCGCTCTTCGCCGGGATAGTGAATATCATAATACTGTGTATAAGTTTCAAAGGTGCGGGCCACGGTGTAATTAATGCTGTTGTAGTTTGGCCCAAAACGGCGCACATCAAGACGCCACATATCCCATTCGGGACTGCCGTCGATGATCCACTCGGCCATCACTTTGCCGATGCCGCCCGCGCCAGCAAGTCCATGCGCACAGAAGGCACACGCCACCCAGAAACCTTTGACCGTTGTGGGGCCAAGCAAAAATTCACCGTCGGGTGTGAAGCCTTCGGGGCCGTTCAATAACATTTTGACTTCGGCATTTTCAACCGCAGGCACGCGCCGAATTGAATTTTCCATTAATGGGGTGAAGCGTTCCCAATCTGGCGGCAATAATTGGAATTTGAAATCTTTTGGAATGCCGTTCATACCAAAGGTCGCGGGCTGACGTTCGTACCCGCCTGTGATCAATCCGCCAACTTCTTCGCGCCAATAGACTAATAGATCAGGGTCGCGCAGATTTGGGAATTTATTGGTCACGCCTTCGATGGGCTTGGTCATAATGTAAAGATGCGCCATCGGCACAACAGGCAGATTCAACCCGACCATCTTGCCGATTTCACGTCCCCACATGCCTGAGGCGTTGACCACGATTTCAGTTTTGATCGTGCCTTTGCTTGTGACTACATCACTGACGCGGCCATTGGTGAGGGTAATACTTTCAACGGCGGTGTCTGTAAAAACTCTTGCGCCGCGATTTTTGGCACCGATGATTAGCGCGTTGGTTAAGCCCGTTGGGTCGATGCTGCCATCATTAGGTGTGTAGGCCGCGCCGAGTACCCCGTCTAGTGACATAAGCGGGAACATGTCCTGCGCTTCTTTGGGCGAGATCAATTCCATTGGCACGCCGAAGGAACGTGCCATGCCAACCAGACGTTTGGTTTCTTCCATGCGTTCGGGCGAGCAGGCGAGACGAATCCCGCCGACTTCGCGCCATGAAGTATCTTGTCCCGTTTCTGCTTTGAGCTTGCGATATAGGTCTGTGCTGTAGTGCATCATGCGTGTTAGATTGGCATCTGAACGCATTTGACCAACCAGCCCCGCCGAGTGCCAGGTTGAGCCTGATGTGATTTCGTGCTTCTCCAAAATAACAACATCTTTCCAGCCCATCAGTGTGAGATGGTAAGCAATACTTGCCCCGCCCACGCCGCCGCCGATGATTACAACTTGCGCCTGTGTTGGAAATTCTGACATTGATGTTTATCTCCTTGAAAATCTATTACCACGAAGGAACAAAGGGTCACAAAGGAGACCTTAACCTTTGTGTACTTTCGTGACCCTTTGTGGTTTAAAGAATTACTTCTGCCAAACAGAATCAGACCGCGCCATTTCTGCCACAATATCAAAAGTGGAGATGGCTCCGATGGGGAATGAATCGGGGTCGTCTTTATCAACTACAACGAGTCGATGATGATGATTTTGGATCATCATATCGGCAGCTTCGCGCAGGCTGGCCTGACGGTCAATGGTTAATGCGGGATGCATTACATCACGCACTACCAAATTTTCGTCCACGCCTTCTTTGACGAAGCGCAGTAAATCATATCCGCTGACGACGCCGAGAATTTTTCCTTTGACATCCACTACCAAAACCGAGCGCCAGCCAGCGGAAGTCATTGCGTAGGCGGCAGAGGCGACGGGAGTTTTTCCACGGCAAACTAAAATGGCGTGTGACATCACATCGCCAACGGTTTCGCGTTTTGATTTAATTTCATTGGCAATGCTGGCTACAAAATCTGAAAGTGAAATAATGCCGATAGGTTTTTCATGTTCTGTTACCAGTAAACGGCTGATTCTTTTTTCGATGAACTGGTTTACTGCTTCAGAGAGGGGGATGTTTGCGTCAATAGAATCAACTGGCCGCGTCATAAGATCCGCAGCGGTTAATTTTCGCATGGCTGTCAGGCTTTCAGAATCCGATGAAAGCCATTCGCCGGCCATTAAGTCAAAATCAGTAATGAGGCCTGTAATGCGGCCATCGCGATCTGTGACGAATAGGGCGTGAACTTGATGTTGATTGAACAGCACTGCCACCTGACCCAATGAAGCGGTTGGTTTGCAGGTGATTACGCCGGGGTGCATTAAATCTTTTACAAGTTTGGTCATTTGTTTCCTTGCTGGAATATAAAATATCGAACGCTTATTTGATGGTCAGGAATTGTAGAATTATAATGAAAAAGTCAAAAACTTGCAAATTCCTTCAAATTCTTATATAATCCTTCAAATGAGCAAACCTCTTATTCCAGCCCAGCGACGCGAAAAAATTCAGGAACACCTTGCCCTTCACCAAATTGTCCGCACCGCTGACTTGATGGATTTGCTTGAAACTTCTGAAGCAACGGTTCGCCGTGACTTGGAGTGGCTGGAGCAAAAAGGAATTCTCGAACGCACACATGGGGGCGCGATATTAAGCCAGCGCATGTTGTTTGAACAGGAATATCAACAACGCGCACAACATCATCCTGATGAAAAGAAAAAAATTGGCGAGCTTGCTGCTTCACTGATTGAAGACGGCGATATTGTTTTTATTAATAGCGGCACAACCGCCACCCAGGTGTTGCATCACATTCGCAGAGATTCACGAATTACGGTTTTTACGAATAACGTTAGTGCCATTGCGGATATTGGCGACCCGGGCTTTCACTACTTTTTGACAGGCGGCGAATTCCAATCACGTTCCAACTCTTTGGCAGGCCGCTTCGCGCTGGACAATTTGGGGCTGGTCTATGCCAATAAAGTGATCCTCGGCGTGGACGGAGTCAGTCTTAAGCACGGTTGCACGGTGCCGACCAATGCCGAAGCAGAAGTTGTCTGTAGAATGATCGAACGAACCAAAGGACAAGTCATTGTTGCTGCAGATCACAGCAAGTGGGGTGTCGTTTCAAATTTTCAAATTGCAAATATTGATGGAATCGATAAATTGGTCACTGATGATGGGCTGAGTAAATCTGCTGTTGAAGATCTTCAGGAGCAATCCATAGAAGTGTTGATGGCGAAGAACGAAGTTTGATATCTCGCAAGTACGTTAATCATATACTTGAATATGCGGAGCAGAGATGAAGGATCAGGCACAGATTGTTATCATTGGCGGCGGAATTTATGGAGCGCAGGCTGCGTATCATCTTGCGAAGTATGGTCGTAAAGATGTTGTGATTATTGAAAAAGGGGAAATCGCCAGCGGAGAGTCATCTCACGCGGCGGGACTTGTCACGCAGTTTGCAACCTCACAGGCCATGCTTAAATTCCGAATGTATAGCATTGAACTGTATAGTGAGCTTGGATTATTTAATCATGTAGGAAGTTTGCGTGTTGCTTCCAGCAAAGAACAATTGTTTGAAATGGAAAGAGGCGTAAGTCGCGCAAAAGCTTTGGGCTTGGACTGTGAAATCATTTCACCAGACGAAGCCTTGAAGGTGATGCCGCAGATTTCCAAAAATGATTTATACGGCGGAATATATCTGCCACGTGATGGGCAGCTTGACCCATACACAGTCACAACTTCCATGGCGCGGTTTGCAAAAGAGTTGGGCGTGGAGATTTACACCAACACGCGCGTGACGGGAATTAAACTATCAGCGAAGGGTGAAGTTCAATCTGTGGTGACAGATAAAGGCGAGATACGATGCGAGATCGTCATCAATGCCGCAGGTATGTGGGCGCCGCGTATTGCTGCCATGGCCGGTCTTCATATCCCAACCACTCCGGTGGATCATCAGCATATTGCGTTGCGGGCTGTGCCCGGCCACGAATTTTCAGCAGACACTCCTTGTTTGCGCGACCCCGATAATTTAGTGTACATGCGTCAGGAGCAAGGCGGACTTGTCATTGGTGGTTATGAGCCGAAGCCTCTGCCGCGTTGGATCAATGGCACGCCGTGGGAACATGGCACGCGCTACGCCGAGAGTTTCCCCGGTGACTTTGACCAATTTGAGATGCTGCTCGAAGGCGCGATTCGTCGGTTGCCATTTTTAGATCAAGCAGGCATTATTACTTTGGTGCGTCACCCCGGCGCATATACACCGGATTGCCAGCCGCTACTTGGGCCGATGGCCGGCGCGCGCGGCATGTGGATTATGGCGGGTATGTCACTAAATGGATATGGCGGCGCGGGCGGTATGGGCAAGTTGATGGCCGAGTGGATTATCGATGGCGAAGCGCCGATGGATGTCTATGGGTATCGCGCCACACGTTTTGGAAATTATTACAACGACCCTGTCTATGCAGCCGAACGGACTGTGGAAAGCGTGAAGTATTACTACCGCATGAAGTTCCCGCATGACGAACATGAATCCGCGCGGCCGCATCGGGTGAGTCCTGTCCATTTTCGTTTGATGGAAAACGGCGCAGTTTTCGGCGAAAAATTTGGCTGGGAGCGGGTGAATTATTTTCAACCTGGTAAAGAGTCAAGGCGTATGGGTGAAGATCAACGTCAATGGGGCTGGAACAAGCCACCATTCTTTGAGCGTATGGGTGTTGAGCATGTTGCCACGCGTGAAAAAGTGACGTTATTTGATTTGACTTCTTTTGGCAAAATAGAAGTTAAGGGCGAAGGCGCATTGCCTTTGTTACAACGATTAACCGACAGTGATATCAATAAACCTATAGGTAGTGCAATTTATACACAATTCTTGAACACACATGGCGGTATTGAATCTGATCTCACGGTTACTCGTTTTGGGGAAGATCATTTTTGGGTGATTACGGGTTCTGGTTTTATCGGTAACGATCTTGCGCGCATTGAAATGAACGTCGATGAAAAAGATGGTGATGTATCCATCCGTGACATTACACAGGAGTATGCCTGTCTCGCATTGTGGGGGCCAAGGTCCCGCGCCGTTTTGGAGAAGATCACATCCAGTGATATTTCCAATGAAGCGCATCCATATTTAATGACAAAACAAATTAATATTAATGGCACAAAAGTTTATGCTCAACGCGTCAGTTATGCGGGTGAGTTGGGTTGGGAGCTTTACATCCCAAATAATCGCGCCACGCCAATTTGGGACATGCTTATTGAAGCAGGTAAGGAATTTGGTCTTGAACTTGGCGGCTACAAAGTGCTTGATTCTCTGCGCCTTGAGAAAGGCTTCCGTTATTTCACAACTGATCTCACACCTTCTGAAACTCCCTACGAGGCTGGCCTTGGGTTCTGTGTCCATCTTGATAAAGGTGATTTTATCGGGCGCGATGCATTGGTCAAACAAAAAGCAGAAGGTGTCAAACGCAAACTCTGCACGCTGGTATTAACCGATAGCGATGACTTCACTCAAATTTACGGAGGCGAAGCGATTTATCATCAGGATAAAGTTCTTACCCGTGTCCGCAGTGGTGGATATGGATTTACAGTGAAGAAGAATATTCTCTATGCTTATTTGCCAACTGAATTAGCCAAACAAGGCAACCGCTTCCTCATTGACCTGATAGAGGGTCGGCGTGAAGCAGAAGTAACCGCCTCTGTATTATTTGACCCGAAAGGCGAGAGGGCGCGTGCATAGTTTTAACTACGAAGGGCACAAAGGTACACAAAGGTTTAAGAGCCTTTCCTTCGTGCCCCTTTGTGACACTTTGTGGTAATTTATTAAAATGCCTACTATTAAACAAACTTCCCCCGCTTATATCGGCTTCGGTATGTTGACTCCCGTTTACATCATGGCGTTGGATAAACTGCCGAAACATAATACAGGCGCGATCGTTAATCAGGTTAGTGAATATGTATATGACGATGCCGCCATTATTGCTTGCAACCTGCGTCAATGGGATGTGCCGACTGGCATGATCGGCACTGCGGTAGGTGATGATCTGCTTGGGCATCATGTCGCAAATACTTTGCGTAATATGGGCGTGCAAGGGAAAGTGCGTTTTACGAAGAAATATAAAACGCCGCTCGAAGTAAATGTCTCGGATAAGAAAGGCGCCCGTACTTATTTTTGGCAGCGTTCTGAAGAAATTCTTAGCACGCTTGATACAGCCGACCTTTCATTGATAAAGAAATCAAAACTGCTTTATGTAGATTGGTATGATGGCGATCATATTGTCCGTGCGATGGAAGAGGCGAAAAAAAATAATATTCCCGTTTTTCTGAATTTTGAACACGGGCATAAAAACCCTGAGTTGTTCAAAAAATATGCAAATCTTGTCACCATTTGTCAGGTGGTGACCGATGCCGCTCAAATTGGCAAAAAGCAGGCCATGCTGGGCGTGGCACGTAAATTAATTAATTCGGGTATCAAGACTGCTATTATTACCATGGCGAGTCAGGGCTGCATGGTTGTACAGGGTGATGAGATTATCCGTGTGTTTGCGCCGAAAGTAAAAGCTGTGGATGGCTCCGGCGCGGGCGCGACTTTTTCTTCAGGTTATATTTACGGTTATTTGCAAGGCTGGAGATTTGAAGAGTCTGTTCGGTTTGCGATTGCGGCCGCCTCTCTTAAAGTGACACGTTCCGGGTTGCAAATGTTTTCAGTCAAGGAGATTAAGTCTCTCGCTGGGCGGCTGCGGGTGGAACGTATGATGTATCGAGATGATCAGTTCGTTAAGATCAGGAAGCTATTCACATTGCCCAAGGATAGTCCGCTTGTGGATAATGCCATTGTGAAAGAAGGACGTAAACTGGCAGAGAAACTTTTGCCAAAAAGAAAAGTTGAGCGAAGAAAGATTAAGCGATCGTTGGTTGAGTAATTTCATTTATCACTAGAAAAGGATGTGAAACATGTCATTTGCTGAACTCTTAACGCAAGCCCAGGTTGAACGAATTCATGATGCCGCGCTTGAAATTCTTGAAGAAGTTGGTTTGAAGGTGCGCTATGAACCCGCTCGTGAAGTTTTTGCAAAACACGGCTGCTCTGTAGACGGCGAGCGTGTTAAATTTCCACGCGAGGTGGTGGAGAAATATCGAAAGATGATTCCGCCGACATTCACTTTTTATGCGCGTGATCCGAAGTTTGATAAAACGATTCCACGGGATAGCCCGGTCATTGTAACGGCCAGCTCTGCTCCAGATATTATTGACCCTGTTACAGGCCAGGAACGACGCGCTGAGTCGAGTGATATCGCGCGCATCGCGCATCTCATCAACGAATTGCCCGGCTACGACATGTTCTCCATTTCCACTTTGGCGGATGACGCGCCCGCGGATCAATTCACAATCTCGAGGCTGTATCCTGCTCTCAAGTATTGTCTCAAACCGATCAGGGTCACCACTACAGATCATAAAGACACACTGAGCATTATGAAAATGGCGTACATGGTGGCGGGTGGGGAGGAAGCGTATAAAGAGCATCCTTTCCTAACGCATCACTATTGCCCGACGGTTTCACCGCTCTCGATGGATAAACTTTCCACTGAGAATGTGATGTATTTTGCCAGCGAAGGCTTGCCTGTATATCCAACGATTGTGCCGAATGCGGGACTCACTTCTCCCATGTCTATGGCTGGGACACTTGCGCAGGGCAACGCTGAATTCCTTGCGACAGCAACATTGATGCAAATGGTGAAGGAAGGCACGCCGACGATTTATGCCACGCTCGCCACTGTTGCGGATATGCGCTCAGGTGCGTATACCTCAGGTGCGATTGAGTGCGGGATGCTGCACATGGCATTTGCACAAATGGCTCGTTTTTATAATGTGCCTTGCGGCGGCTATATTGGTTTGACCAATGCCAAAGTAAATGATGCGCAAGCTGGATATGAAACGGGCATGTCTGCCATGGGCGGTGTAGTGGGTGGCATGGACATGTTCAATATCGGCGGCTTGATCGATGCATTGAAAACTTTTGATTTTGCAAAAGCTGTCATCGATGATGAGGTTGCGCAAATGATGAAACGTGTTAAACATGGCATATCATTTGAACCGGAAGATTTGGCTCTTGACCTCATTAAACAAATTGGGCCGGGCGGCTCATTCATTGTTGCCAAACACACCATCGCGCGTATGAAGACTGAAGCCGTGATGACCAAACTGGCTGACCGTGATGCACGTACGATCTGGGTAAAGAAAGGTTCAATGGATATTCAAGCCCGCGCGATGAAGAAAGTGAAAGACATTATGCTAAATAATACGACCTCGTTGCTTTCTCCTGAAATTGAAGAGAAGCTTCGCGCTGAATTCCCAGGCATGGTCGCGGGCGAGTTGCTGCCGATTGAATAGTCTACGTGTTTTGGAGAAGTTATGTTGAGGTTTTTTAAGCGTAAGGAAGATGTGTTCCAAAAATTGATCGAGGAGCAGGCTTCAATTACTTATGAATCGCTGAGATTATTGGTCAAATATCTGGAAACGCTGGACCCGGATGTTGCTGAACAGCTTTCCATGAAGGAAAAAGAAGCGGATGAAGTGCGCCGTATCTTGATCGATGAATTGAATCGTACTTTTGTCACGCCATTTGACCGTGAAGATATCTTTTCCTTATCCCGTTCGATCGACGATGTTGTAGATTATGCAGATAGTACTGTTATCGAGATGGTGATTCTGAATGTGAAGTCTACGCCGTATATGCTGCGTATGGCTAACTTGTTGAAGGATGCCGCGTATGAGATTTGGCAGGCAGTAAAGCGGCTTCCCAATCATCCGAATGTTGCCACAGACCACGCGCAACGAGCCAAGGCATTGGAGAATCGTGTTGAGGCAGTGTACCGCGAAGCCGTTGCGGATCTATTCAGCGGCCCCGAGGATATTCATCATGTGGTCGAAATGTTGAAGATGCGCGAGGTCTACCGCCACCTTTCCAATGCCGCAGACCGCGGGGATGAAGCCGCCAATACAATTGCAGATATTGTTGTAAAGAGAACTTAACAAGGTGTTAATGTCGAATCAACTCATCCTTGTTATTATTCTGGCGTTGATATTTGAGTTTCTAAACGGCATGCGTGACTCAAGCAATATTGTGGCGACCATGATCTCTTCGCGAGCTTTCCATCCGCAGACAGCTCTGGGTATCACAGCCATCGCAGAATTTTCTGGCCCATTTTTGTTTGGCGTTGTGGTCGCGCAGACGATCAGCCGTAACATTGTTAATCCGCATCTGCTGACTCTGGATGCCTTGATCGCTTGTTTGATCGGTACGATTATTTGGAATTTGACGACATGGTTTTTTGGGATTCCAAGCAGTTCTTCCCATGCATTGATTGGCGGCTTGATGAGCGCTGTTTTTATCTCTGCCGGCATGGATGGGATTAAGCTGCAAGGTTTATACAAAGTGTTGATCGCCTTGTTTGTCTCTCCGCTGGTTGGCTTTATCTTTGGCTTTATGGTTTCGCGGATTATTTATTTTTTAGCACGCAACGCCACGCCCCGAATTAATGAGCTTTTTAAAAGTGGCCAATTCTTTACGGCAGTGGGTTTGGCTTTTAGTTATGGAGCTAATGATGCACAAAAGACGATTGGTATTATTACGTTGAGTTTAATGATCGGCGGGCAGTTGAAAGATTTTGCGGTTCCTTTTTGGGTAATTTTGCTGAGTGCCTCGACGATGGCGTTGGGCACTGCGCTTGGCGGTTGGCGATTGATTCGCACTTTAGGCGGAAAGTTTTACAAGATTCGCCCCGTCCATAGTTTTGCAACACAGATGACTTCGGCCGTTGTTATTTTGACTGCATCGTTGGCCGGTCTTCCTGTCAGCACAACACAGGTTGTTAGTTCTGCGATTATCGGCGTCGGTGCGTCTGAGCGGTTTGGAAAAGTCCGTTGGGGAGTTGCTGGTGATATTCTCATTGCATGGATCATCACAATTCCGGCCAGCGCATTACTGTCCGCAGGGATTTATTGGTTGTTATTTCTTATGAAGAAATAGAATGCCCTGCGGGATTTATTTGATCAATCTATTCGAAGTTTGGCATGTTTGACTTTGAATATTGATGATGCTACAATATTAACGCTTTATTAACAGATTGGAGGTGTAAGGAAGAGATACTATGAACTTTGTCCCGTTCGTCCAATCAAACAATTATCATAAAGGAGAGAGAAAAATGCGTTCTAAGAATATTGCTTATTATATGCTCGTCTTGTTCGTCGTTGCAGCAACGGTATTGTCTGCGTGTGGTGGCGGCGCTGTCGCTACTGAAGCTCCTGTAATGACTGAAGCCCCTGTAATGACAGAGGCGCCAGTTGTTGCTACCGAAGCACCTGTTGTTGACCCGATGGCTGATTTAGTTGCTGCCGCTAAAGCTGAAGGTACACTGACCGTCATCGCTTTGCCGCATGACTGGTGCAATTATGGTGAAGCCATTGATACCTTCAAGGCTAAGTATGGTCTTGAAGTCAACGAATTGAATCCTGATGGTGGTTCTGGTGATGAAGTTGAAGCAATCAAAGCCAATAAGGATAATACAGGTCCTCAGGCTCCTGATGTGATCGATGTAGGTTTCGCTTTCGGTGCATCTTCCAAAGAAGAAGGCATAATTCAACCTTACAAAGTCTCTACTTGGGATAGCATTCCTGCTGAAGCTAAGGATGCTGAAGGCTATTGGTATGGCGATTACTACGGAGTTATGTCGTTTCTCGTGAACACCGATGTTCAACCTGATGTTCCTCAGGATTGGGCTGATTTACTTGACCCGAAATACAATGGTCAGGTTGCCCTCTCTGGTGATCCCCGCGCTTCCAATCAGGCGATTCAAACCGTTTTTGCATCGGCTCTTGCTAACGGCGGTTCGCTTGATGATGCTCAGGCTGGCCTCGATTACTTCGCTGCTATGAATAAAGCTGGTAACCTTGTTCCGTTGATCTCTAATAATGGTTTGGTTGCTACTGGCGAAACCGCGATCCGCCTTACTTGGGACTATAACGCACTCGCTGCTGTAGATTCCTTTGAAGGTAACCCAAAGACCGCAGTTGTAGTTCCTGCAAGTGGTCGTTTCGCTGGTGTATATGTTCAGGCGATCAGCGCTTACGCCCCACACCCCAACGCTGCCAAGTTATGGATGGAATTTCTTTATTCAGACGAAGGTCAGACCATTTGGATGAAGGGGTACTGCCACCCGATTCGCGAAGCTGACATGCGCACACGCGGTGTCGTTCCTGCTGATCTAGCTGCCAAGTTGCCCGATGTTTCAGGCGCAGTCTTCCCATCTCTTGACCAGCTCAATGCTGCCAAGGCTTTGATTACTACAAATTGGGATGCTGCTGTCGGTGCTGATATTCAAAAGGCTCCTTAATAAATTAAGTTTGATGTAATAACGCGAGACCCTGTCAATTGGCAGGGTCTCGCCATAGCAAGAGACTCTTCTCGCCTCAAAAAACTCAAGAGGCCGGAAAGACATGTAAAAATAAGATACTGGTTTAGCAAATTATGTAGTACCGTGTAAGTTGAGGTAAATTAATAATGGCTCAAACTGCTCTTAACACAACGGGTGCCCCTCCTGCGTCTGATTGGAAAAAATGGCTCGGTGTCGTCCCATTTTTTCTGTTTGCAATTCTTTTTCTTGTTTTACCTTCTTTACGTTTGATTGTTGGTAGTTTTACAAATGATAGCGGCCGTTTTACATTCGTAAACGTCCTGCAATTATTTCAACAGAAACCAATTCTTGATGCATACTGGTTGAGTATCCGCATTAGTGCAGCTACTGCGGTTGGCGGCGGCATATTTGGCTTCTTGCTTGCATATTCTGTAACTGTAGGCGGATTACCAAGGCCATTGCGGTCGGCGTTGATCACTTTTTCAGGAGTAGCTTCCAATTTTGCGGGCGTTCCGCTTGCGTTTGCTTTTATTGCAACCCTTGGGCGTACGGGGTTCGTCACAGCCCTTATTAAAAATTTATTTGGGGTAAATTTATATACACAAACAGATTTTGACTTGTATAGTTTTTGGGGGCTGAGCCTCACATACATGTATTTCCAGTTCCCGCTCATGGTACTTATCATGGCCCCTGCTCTGGATGGATTAAAGCAGGAATGGCGCGAAGCGGCAGAAAACCTTGGTGCAAGTACTACGCAATATTGGCTGCGAGTTGCACTTCCCGTTTTACTTCCCTCAATTCTCGGTTCAATGATTCTACTGTTTGGAAATGCTTTTGGAGCATACGCAACTGCGTATGCACTTACAGGCGGCAGATTAGGAATTATTACTATTCAGATCGGTGCGCAAATACGCGGTGATGTCCTCCATAACCCTGGTCTTGGCTATGCAATGGCCATGGGCATGGTTGTCGTTATGGCAATCTCATTGATCGGGTATTCATGGCTTCAGAAAAGATCAGAAAGGTGGCTGCGATGAGTATTCTCACTAGAATTCGCCGAATTCCGTTTTGGAGTTGGCTCTGGTTTATTTTAGGCGCTTTATATTTTCTTCTGCCATTGTATGCCACGGTCAACTTTTCGCTTCGAATGGAACGTGATGTAATTGGCTTTAAGGCTTATATCCGTGCATTCGAAGACCCCGACTTTCTAAAAACATTCCTTTACTCAAATGTGCTTGCTTTATTAACTATTTTTGCAAGCATCATTCTAATCGTGCCGACTGCTTATTGGATACGCTTGCGCTTGCCGGAAGCGCGCAGAATCGTGGAATTCATCACGCTCCTTCCCTTTGTAGTTCCTGCGATCATCCTGGTATTCGGGCTGATCCGAATTTACAGCTCTCCCGTAAAAATACCCTTCTCAGATATAACACTGATAAAACCTCTTACTACATTTGAAGTCGGTACTGATATTTTAATCGTTGCGGGTTATATGGTTCTGGGTCTGCCATATATGTATCGTTCAGTGGATACAGGCATGCGGACTGTGGACGTGCGCACCCTCACTGAAGCTGCGCAAAGCCTGGGCGCAAGTTGGTTCACCATCATTACCCGTGTGATCCTGCCGAACATCCGTGCTGCCTTGTTGAGCGGCGCATTGCTAACTTTTGCGATTGTTGTAGGCGAAGTAACACTTGCTTCTTTCCTTGGTGTGCCAGCGTTTGGCCCTTATCTCTTCCTGCTTGGACAGCACCGCGCGTACGAACCAGCAGCACTTTCCTTTGCAAGTTTCCTGATGACATGGGTCGCTATGGGACTTATTCAATTGTTCACCGGTGGACAAGGGCAAGCTTCAGGGGCGCATTAAATCTTAGATGGAGAATGATATGACACATTTGACACTTGCAAACGTTTCAAAACATTTCGGAGATTTCACTGCTGTCCGCGACTTTAACCTGGATGTAGAAAAAGGTGAGTTCGTCTCTTTTCTTGGCCCTTCTGGTTGTGGTAAGACTACAACACTGCGTATGATCGCAGGTTTTGAAATTCCAACGTCAGGTACAATTTCGATTAACGGCATTGACATTACTAATAAAGCTCCAAGCCAGCGGAATGTAGGCATGGTCTTTCAGTCTTACGCGCTTTTTCCAAATATGACCGTTGCCCAGAACATTGGTTTTGGTCTGCGTATTCGAAAAGAAAAAGAAATCGATATTACCGATCGCGTAAAGGAAATGCTTGCCATCATCAACCTTGAAAAAAAAGCGGATGGTTATCCCTATCAACTTTCTGGCGGACAAATGCAGCGCGTCGCTCTAGCCCGAGCCCTGGCCATACGACCCGAAGTGTTGCTGCTCGATGAGCCGCTTTCTGCATTGGACGCAAAGATACGCGTATCGCTGCGCGCTGAAATTCGAAGCATCCAGCAAAAGCTGGGCATTACAGCTATCTATGTGACTCACGATCAAGAGGAAGCTCTTTCATTGTCAGACCGTATTGTTGTGATGAATATGGGTGAGATGGAGCAGGTTGGCACACCATTTGAAATTTACAATTTTCCAACTACTGTTTTTGCCGCAAATTTTGTTGGGACATTGAATAATTCAAACGGAGAAGTAGTTGACCCTGCGAAAGGTTTATTAACTGTGGATGGAGTACGGTTTGAATCCGCCACAGATTTGAAGAGCAGGAAAAAGGGTGATAAGGTAAAAGTTGCCATTCGCCCCGAACGCTTAAGTTTTGCTTCTGAGCAAAAGAAGGCCAATGTGGTGGAAGCCACGATTGAGAATATAACCTTCCTTGGCTCTGTGGTTCGTATCCAAATAATGATCGGGAATACAAAATTCAATATGGATACATTTAATAACCCGTTCCTTGAATTACCCAAGATTGGCTCGAGGGAGCAGGTTACTTGTTCAAAGGAAGCTGTCCTGGTTCTTGATGAATAAGAAATAATAAATTTCAAAACGGTTCGAAGTGCGATGCACAACGAACCGTTTTTGTTTGAGGTCAAGATGAATAAAGTTATTTCCCTTCTTTCAATCCTTCAAGTGCTGGGAGTCTCAACCCCAGAAACGATGAAGCAGAAACCTTTATCCCTCGACTAATGCTTTCACAAGCTCTCGATTGAAATCTGGAATATCCGCAACAACCCGACCCCAAACCTGATTGCCCTCACGAAAGGCAGCTTCGTCTGCCCAAACAGCGCCCGCGTTGACGAGATCATCCTTGATGCCAACTGACCCCGTTGCGCGTTGACCTTTTTTGATAATACCTGCAGAAATCGCAATCGATCCGCCATGACAAATAATGCCGATAATTTTGTTGGCCTTATTCATTTCCTTGACCAGATTTTTCACAACATCATATCTGCGGATTTTATCGGGAGCCCAACCACCTGGCAGAATTAGGGCGTAGAGATCACTTACATTAAGCGAGTCAATGGTTGCATCAGGCGTAATCACCAATCCATTCTTGCCTTTGACAGATTTTAAGTCCATGCCTGCGCTAAGCACTTTTGCGCCTTCCTCTTGTAAACGCATAAGTGGGACATAATACTCAAGGTCTTCCACGCCTTCCGCGATCAATGTTGCGATTATTTTTCCTTTTAATTTCATTTTTACTCCTGGATGCCAATAAAATAATTATATCGAACGAAGTAATGCAGTTAAAAAATCCCATGTTCGTGAGAGCGAAGGGATAAAAAGCATTTCATCGGGTGAGTGCGGATTCTCGATGGTTGGGCCAAGTGAAATCGTATCCAGGCCGTTGCAACGGTCACTAATGGACCCGCATTCCAGACCTCCATGCGAAAGCTCAACTTTTGGCTTTTGGTGATTAACTTCCTCATAAACTTCTATACATTTTTTCAATAAAAGTGAGTCCATATTGGGCAGCCAGGGTGCAAACATTTTTGATCGTTCGACCTTCGCGCCAACCAAAGCGGATATGGCCTCAGTGCGTCTCGTCATCTCTTCGAGTCGTGATATGACTGAACTCCTCTGATTCGAGACCACATGGAAGCCATCCTCAAGCAGCTCGGTCACACCAATATTGTTTGAAGTTTCAATGAAACCTTCAACCTTTGCAGACATTTCAGCGACTCCGTTTGGCAGGGCTACAATGAGCTGGACGCTTTTTCTTGTATCTTCAATACTGATCGCGGATGAAATCGAAATTTGTTTCTCAGATAATGTTAAAAACGGACCTTGTTCTGTGCCTGCAAATTCTGCTTGCAGAATCTTCTCGAAAGAAATAACTATTTCTTTACACAATGACAATGACTCCAGCGGACAAAGGAAAGTTGCCTCGGCATCACGCGGAATGGCATTGCGCGCCGTGCCGCCTTTGAATGTGGATAATCGAATTGGAATAGCACGTTGAATTTCGTCTAAAGTCCGCGCTAAAATTTTGTTGGCATTACCGCGATGCTTATCAATGTCTTCGCCAGAGTGACCGCCTTGCAAGCCGCTGACTTTAAGCTCAATAGCTGTTTCGTCTTGGGCAGGTGCGCCCCAACTTACTGGCAACGTGATATAGGTACTTCCGCCGCCTGCGCACCCAACTGTGAAAGTGCCTTCCTCTTCTGAGTCCAGGTTTATCAATACTTTTGCAGTAAGCAGGCTTGGGTCAAGATGATCTGCGCCGCTAATGCCGTCCTCTTCTTCAACTGTAAATAATAATTCAAGCGGAGGGTGGCTGACGTTTTTATCTTCAACTAGTGCCATTGCAATAGCGATTGCGATTCCATTATCAGCGCCGAGAGTGGTTTTATCGGCTTTGAGCCAGTCACCGTTACGAATGATGCGAATTGGGTCGCGCGTAAAATCATGATTTGAGTCGGGCGTCTTCTGGCAGACCATATCCAAGTGGCCTTGTAAAATCAGCGTGGGACTATTTTCGCGGCCAACACTCGCAGGGACAATAATGACGAGATTCCCAACAGCATCTGTTTTACTAGTGAGTCCGCGCGAGACTCCCCAATCGATTAGCCATTGACGAATGGCGGCTTCATTTTTTGTTCCGCGTGGAACAGCAGAGAGTTTTTCAAAATGTGCCAGAATTGTTTCTGTTGCAGACATAGTGCTCCTTATTCGCCAATGATCTTAACCAAAACCCGCTTCTTTCTTTTCCCGTCAAACTCGCCGTAAAAGATCTGTTCCCAGGTACCAAAATCCAGTTGACCATTGGTCACTGCAATGACAACCTCTCTTCCCATCACCTGGCGTTTCATATGAGCATCTGCATTATCTTCGCCTGTATCGTTATGTTGATACCCGCTGACAGGTTCGTGCGGCGCGAGTTTCTCCAGCCACTGTTCGTAGTCATGGTGCAGACCGCTTTCATCATCATTGATAAAAACGGAAGCTGTAATATGCATGGCATTAACCAAAAGAAAACCCTCTTGAATCTTGCTTTCCTGCAAACATTCTTCCACTTGTGCAGTGATGTTTACAAATCCGCGTCGGGTAGGGATATTAAACCAAAGTTCTTTTCGAAATGATTTCATGGAAAATTGAGAGCTCCTATGCTCATCAAATGATTTTACACGATTTATGTTAAGATTAAGACATGCCTTATGTCACCATCAACGACGCCAAAATTTATTATGAAGCTTTTGGGAATGACAAGCCGAATCAAGCGCCCGTTTTGTTGATTCACGGCTCGACCATTGACGGCCCGACAGATTGGCTCGATATCGCCCCGGAGTTGGCACGCCGCTATAAGGTGCTCGTCCCCGATTGCCGCGGACATGGACACTCGAATAATCCCAACACCTCTTATTCATTCAAGGAACTTGCAAACGATGCAATGACTTTTATCCGCACGATGGAATATAAACGTGCACACGTGATCGGCCATAGCAATGGCGGTAACGTGGCGTTGGTGACTTTGATGGAGCATCCTGATGTAATTCAAAGCTGCGTCTTGCAGGCCGCCAATGCCTATGTGACGGAATTTCTGGTTGAGCGTGAACCTATTGTGTTTGACCCTGAGCGTGTTGAGCGCGAAGCACCTGAATGGATGAACGAGATGATTACCCTGCATGGCGAAGTAAATGGAGAAGAATATTGGCGGGATCTATTATTGTTGACCATGAAGGAAATTATCACACAGCCGAATTACTCGCCCGCTGACCTCGCCAAAGTGACCAAACCCACGCTGGTCATCATGGGCGCAGACGATACCGTCAACGCACCAGACAGGCATGCGCAGTTTATCGCAGAAAATATCCCCAATGCCGAATTATGGATCCCCGAAGCCACAGGACACAATGTCCACAAGGAGCACCGTGAGGAATGGCTGACCAAGGTATTAGAATTTTTGGATGGGAATAGTTATGCAGAAAGGTAGAGTTGTGTGGTGAGATTTAGAAAAAAACGAGATTTTATTCCTTTAATTATAAACTCTACAACCTATCATAAGGAAAATTGATAATGTTTGACAGACTAAAGAAATTCTTAAACTCTTTAACCACCTCTCAGTTAGTATTTGCCCCTTTTTTTATAAGCTTTTTCTTTATTGGCGCCTTATTTCTTGTTAAGAACCTAAATCATAATCAAAACGGAGGTAAATGGCTGCTTCTTAATATTATTTTCTTTTTGTGGGGTTGCTCAGGCATACCAATGATAATACGAAGAGAATCTCCGCCGCCCTGGTATTCTCAAGGTTGGCTTGCAGTTATTCAGGGGTCTATTATTGTAATACTTGCATGGTGTCTTATTTTTATTGTAATAGTTAAATTAATTCTATAGAGAAAATCTGTTCAACTAAATACTGCGTGTTTCAGACATGTTTTCAAGTGCTGAACTAATTAATTACACCCAATAGCGAGAGGTCTATTAGGATATGTGATGTTATTGTTTGTAAAGAAGCTAAAAACTAACCGTTGGATGAAAGCTTTGGAAACACAGCACCTATCTTCTTCATATACTCACGATACTTATCTCCAAACGTATCCAGCATCATTTTTTCTTCTGCTCTAACGCGCAGGAAATAGAACAGAATCCAGACTACCAGGCTGAGAAAACCTGCAAGCCAGTTCTGCAAAAGCAGAGATTGCGCAACCACCCAGATCCATTGTGAAGCATACATCGGGTGACGGATATAACCGTAGATGCCATTCGTAATAAGTTTATGTTCTGTACGGATTTCAAGTGTGGGCGACCAGTTCAATCCCAGGTCTACATGACCGCGCCAAAAAATCAATAACGCAACAAGGATTAACACTACTCCAAGCCAGCCTGCCCCAACTGGCAACGAATAATTTGCAAAATTAAGCCAGGGCGTGACTGAGTAAACAAGCGGAGTCAGGAATCCAGAAATGGTTAACAGCCCAAGTAGAACTTTCTCCTGTGTGCTGCTTCTTTGATCAGATTTAGTTTCTTTTCTTTGTTGCTTGCTGTACGGTGCACGGATCACAATTTGAGCAACAATCGCGGCCCAAAAGACAATTTTGAAAATAATCATGCCTACTCTTTTTTCTCAACAACAATAGTTGCTTCAGTCAACAATGCTGCGATGGCTCCAATGGCAGCGAGTTGAGGCGCGATTAAAACACCAGCCACACCAAAAGTCATCGGGAACTCAATCAGAACCTTTCCTTCCTTATCCTTGATGATGATCCTGCGAATATTTCCCTCGTGAATCAATTCCTTGATTCTGGTGAGCAATTTCTCACCTTCCACCTTGAATTCTTCCGTACGAAAATTTTCTGGCATTTTTACTCCTTTATTCCTCAAACCATTTTTCATCAAGCGCAGGCCACTCATCACTTTGATCAGCGCGCTCAGCCCAATTTTCCTTGCCGCTCCACTCCTCAACTTTTATTGCGTAAATGGATGTAGCTCGCAGTTCCTTATCAGTGATCTCGCGATATTCCCTGCCCACAGTCATTTTAGGAAAGTACTTGCTGATTAAGCCATATAACAATCTACGCGCTTCATCGGAATTCGTGATAAGCCGCGCCGTACCGAAAATGACCACACTGCGGAATTGGAGCGAGAATTCAAGCGCCACATTGGATGGAAGTAACCTGCCCATTTCACTCGCTTCCATACTGACCTTTGGGTTGGCCTCCACATTCGAGCGGACTCTCCCCGCGATATTAGAGTGAAAGGCCACTTGATGGTTTTCTTCGTCATACCAAAATGTTGTCGGGTTGATAAATGATTGTCCATCTACAGAAGTGGCGATGTGTCCAATTCGGGTCTCCTTGAGGAAAGCACGAATCCAGGTATCATCTTTTGTAAGGTATGGTCGGCGTTGATAGGCAGTAGGCGTTTGATTTTCGTAATTACGAGGCATACTTATTTCTCTTTCTTTTGACTAAAGGATAAAAACTTTTTGTAGATATACAACTGCGAAAGAAAAGCAAACGCTGAACTTGCCAGGGTATAGGCCCAGTTACATGGTACACAATTGTAGTGAATGCCAATCTGTAGGAAATAGATGGATGCGCCAAAAGTTAATCCGCTTATTACGGCTACCTCGATGGTTTGTTGGTAGGAGACACTATTTACTTTATAAAGCGGCGGCATGCTTTGATGTCGCCAGCGGAATGCTTTCGCAAGATCCTTGTCTTTGCTGATCGCATACTCCTTGATCTGATTCAGCGCCATCATTGACTCGTACCATGCTGCCCGCAGGCGGGCAAGCTGAATCACGGTTAAACTGCCAAGCAGAGTCAACACAAAGAATAGTCCGCTAAATAGAAGGCTTAGAACACCAAAACTCGTATTGATGTCAAATACCTGGGTGCTAAATAGAGCGGCTACCAAAGACCCCACCGCCACCAGATAAAACGAGGCGACCCGCGCACGGTCTTCATTCGCCTGACTCGCCGAATTGGCGATGTATTCATACTCTGCAACAAGAATATCGCTGCTTATTTTGGTCGGTACTTTTTTAATTGTAGGCATTCACCAATTATAACGCTCTATAAAACAACATCGGGAAGCATTGGCTTCCCGATGTTGTTTTATCTTCATTGGTTATCTTTTACAATTCAAACGCCCATTCGCCTTTTCGCATAATGGATTCGAGGGTGCCATCTGCTTTGATTCCATCTATATTCATTTCAGCGGAGCCGATCATAAAGTCGGTATGGATTAAGCTTTTATTGCCACCGTGAGATTGGAATTCTTCGTCAGTCATTTCTGGGCCGCCCATCAAGGAATCTCGATATGCGCTTCCAACCGCGATGTGACAGGATGCATTCTCGTCAAATAAGGTGTTGTAAAAGAGATGTCCGCGCTGGCTGATGGGGGAACTGTTTGGAACAAGAGCAACCTCACCCAAGCGGCAGGCATTTTCATCGGTTTCGATTAATTTTTGAAAATCTTCCCCGCCTTTTTCTGCACTCACTTTGACTGCGCGCCCATTTTCAAAGGTCACGCTGAAATTTTCGATCATGGCGCCCATGAGATTAAGCGGCATGGTAGCCTTAACGGTACCGTTCACCTTGTCTTTGTGTGGAAGAGTGAATACTTCTTCCGTTGGGATATTTACTGTACAGGTAATTCCGTTTTTGAAGGAGGCTTCCGCTCCTTGCCAGATGTGTTTTTCAGGTAGTCCAACGGTCAGGTCTGTGCCGGGGGCTGTATATTTCAATCCACTATAATGTTTTTCTGTCAGGTAGTTTTTATATTTAATTAATTTATCTGTATGGATCTGCCATGCCTGGATGGGATCGGGTTGGTCAATACGGCAGGCGTTGAATATGGCCTCCCAAAGCTTGGCTTGCGCCTCTTCAGTTGAAAGACCCTTGAATACTTTTCGTGCCCAGGCGGGTGACGCAGTTGCCACCACGCACCAATTTGATGCGTTTTCATACTTTCGAAGCGGCTCAAATTTTTTCGCGCGAGCGGTTCTTTCTTTGGCGATTAAGTCTGGATCGATACCCGCCAACAGGTCGGGGTCTGTGGATAGTATTGCCAGCTCTGCTTCACCGTTTTGATAATGTTCTTCGTAACGCGTGAACAGCCAGTTTGGAATTTCAGATAAAGTTTCAGGGTCTGCGTGCTCAAAACGGGTGCGGGTAATTTGTTCATCGGTCCACAATACATCTACGTATTTTGCGCCTGCTTTGTATGCGCTTTCAGCTACCTTTCTAATAAAAGGAGCATCGTCTATGATCGCACGGATGGAGAGCTTTTGTCCCTTGCGTAAATTCAAACCGACTCTAACAACAACATCGGCATATTTTGCGAGCATCTTATCAAATTCTTGTTCGTCCATGATTCCTCGTTGGTTAATTTTGATAAAGAAACTCTAACTTTTTTTCTTATTAGAGTTTAAACGCCCATTCGCCCTGCCGCATGACAGGTTCGCGTGTACCGTCTTTTTGAATGCCATCGATATCCATCTTTGGGGAGCCGATCATGAAATCTACATGGTTAAGGCTGACGTTTCCACCAGCGGAGATAAACTCTTCGTCGTTCAACTCCTCTCCACCCGTCAGAGTGAAGCGGTAGGCGCGTCCAATGGCGATATGACAGGATGCGTTTTCGTCAAATAAAGTGTTGTAGAAAAGATGTCCGCGTTGGGCAATGGGAGAACTGGCTGGCACAAGCGCCACTTCTCCGAGACGATGCGAGCCTTCATCTGTATCCACCAATTTTTGTAAGGCAGCTTCACCCTTTTTCGCGTTGACTTTTACAATGCGGCCGTTTTCAAATGTGATCTGGAAATCTTCGATGAGTGTTCCGCCATAGCTCAATGGGAAAGTGGAAGTAACAACTCCGTCAGCGCGATTTCGATCTGGTAGAGTGAACACTTCTTCGGTAGGCATGTTGGCTGTAAACGCCACGCCGTTCTGCGCCATCGATTGCGCGCTGATCCATTTGTGTCCATTGGGCAGGCCGAGGGTAAAGTCTGTTCCGATACTCTTATAGTGAAGCGCCGTAAATTGTTTGGATTGTAAATATTTTGCGCGTTCTTTCATGCTGTCAATATGTTTTTTCCATGCATCAATTGGATCTGGCTGGTCAATGCGTGTGGTTTCAAAGATTGCTTTCCATAATTTCTCCTGCGCTTTTTCAGCAGAGAGATCAGGAAAAACTTTCTTCGCCCATTCTTCGCCAGCGGCAGCCACTACACACCAGTTGATCGCATTGGTAGTTACCCGCTCGCTAACTTTACTGGCCGCATTCAAATGCCTGGCTTGCATCATTCCGATAACTTCAGGGTCAAGGCCGCCAAGCAGATCGGGGTTGGAGCCTCCAATGGAAAGCAGGGCATCTCCATTGTTGATCATGTTCATAACTGCATCGATCATATAGGTTGGATATTCATCAAAGGAATCGTGTGGTGCGTATTGCGCACGCAAACGTAACATTTCTTCATCGCCCCAAATCACTTCCACATATTTTGCGCCAGCGCCATATGCGGCCTTTGCCACTTCGTGAACCAATGGAGCAAACTGGTGCGGTACACCGCGGGTTGCCATGTAATTGATGATCAGTCGCTGCCCCGCTCGAATATTCAAACCAACTTTGACAATTGCTTCTGCGTACTTCGCTAACATTTCCTGGTGAGTTTTATCAGCCATAACACTCGCTCCTTTTACGTTATATCTGGAATTTCATTGCCGCGCTTGTCTTTTGTTCTTCCCCGTCTTCTAGTTTGCTTAGCGGCAGAATGATGTGGAATTGACTTCCGGGAAAGTTGATTTCATCATACCCCGGGCTTTCTACGTAGATTCGTCCACCGTGCGCTTCAACGATTCCCTTTGCAAGTGCCAATCCCAAGCCTGCGCCGCCGCCTTGGAAGCGTGTTTTACTGGTGGAATGTTTTCCCAATTCACCAGGCTGGTAAAACTTGGTAAAGATAATCTCGCGGAAATTCGGGTCCACGCCCACGCCAGTATCATTGACAATGATCTCGACCCCGCCATTAGGAAGATTGACGATTGCGGGGATGTTGTGGCCTGTAATGGTGATTTTGCCATCGTTTGGCGTGTATTTGGCTGCATTACGAATAATATGATGAAATAGTTTTCTCAACAAATTCGGGTCTGCCTTTACGTGAGGCAAAGCTGGCAAATCTATGCTGAGAGCTTGTTTGCGTTCTTTGAACGATTTGGCTTGTTCAATACAAATCTCTTTTATTAATTGTCCCATTTCAATGGGCTGAATATGAGGTTTAAGAGAACGGGCGTCAATCTGGGCGATGTCGAACATCGAGTCCATGACTTCGTGGAGACGAATGGTACCGTCATGAATACCCTTCATCATGATCTTTAAATTTGCGTCGAGGCTGGTATCTTCCATTAACATTTCCGTGTAGCCCTTGATCACGGTCAATGGGGTTCTTAATTCATGAGATGCAATGCTGATAAAGTCTGATTTGGCCTGGTCAATACGTTCGAGATCGTGGTTATTTTTTTCCAAGGCGCGGCGTGCAACGCGTAATTCGTTGTTCAATCGCATCAGGTTATCGACGAGCCGTGCATTCTCCAGCGCCACAGCAGTTTGACTTGCATGTGAGCTTAGGGTGATCAGGTCATCTTTGGTGTAGCGATTGCCGCTCATTTTCGAACCGAAAGCCAAAAGGCCGATCCATTGTTTCTTGGCAAAAATGGGAATATAAACTTCAGTATGTAGTTGATTGAACCAGTCTTTCTCAAAGGTGGAGGCATTTCGATAGGCGGGGAGCAGGTCCAGGTCATATTGAAGAAGCGGGCGTTGGTCGCGTGTAAAGTAGGAGGCGATGGCGCCGTTTTCATCCAATTCCACCGCGATCAATTGTCGTTCTTCGGGACTGCGCGCAGAGCGAAGCCTGTACGTTTTATGCCCGTCTGCTTCGCGGTCCGAATCGACCAGGAAGAGAAATCCGCGTTCGATCTGCATGGCTTCAAGAATAATGCCGACCGCAATGCTGGCAAGCCGATCCATATCGAGAATGTTGCTGATACTTTCGCTGTATTGATGAATGGTCAGGTTTGCATCATAGTGATCGCCCTTCATCCATGAATTCACTGTGCGCGATATCAAACTTAGTAAAGGAGTAAAAACGAGAGAAAGAATTAGCGCGATGAACGCTCCTGCAAGCAAAGGATTGAAGCTCGCGTCTTTGCCGAACACAGCTTCCATCAATAAAAATCCCCCGACGTAGAAACTGACGATCACAGTAGTAATGAGTGCGTAAACCAATCCGCGCCTAATGATTAATTTTAGATCTGGTACATGATGTGTGCCTACTACGTAAGCTAGCAGTATCGCTACAAAAAATCTTATCGGCTGTCCCATGATGTTGACGCCTGAGAAAAGCAATACATCATTAATAAACAAAAGGAAAATGGTCGGCCACCAATAATTCAAACGGTTGCGATACAGTTGTTGCCGTGCTTCCTTGTTTGCGTTGGCGATTGCAAGAATTAAGCTGATTGAAATGATGAGCCAGCCTAAAACCGCCCATGCAGTGCCGAGCCGTGTACGCAATAAGGTTAAATTACCATTGGTCCATAACACATCTGGAAGATGAAAAGCGTTGGTGAGGATGAGTGCCAGCCCGAGCATCCAGAAGGCCCACGCGCCAACCCAGCCCCACCATGTTTCGCGTTTTAGGAAGGTTTGCAGGGTCAACATGATGATGACTGCAAGTGTGAAGGCAACATAAATTTGTAATTCCTGGAATAATTGTCCGTTGCCTTGTGGAGTTCCTCCGTTGCGCCAGATCGCTTCGGCTACATTTAAAACCATTGCCAGCAGAGCAAAACACGCAACCAGCCATATTGAAACGCCCTGACCGTCATCGCGTCGCTGTACAGCAAAAAAAATAACAGGCAAATATAAGGCACCCAGCAAAAGTAAAATAATGAATTGAGTGAGCGATGTGTTCATATGTATCGGACAGGATTTTACTCGAAATTTTTCCAAATCGGTTATCATTGTTGTTATGCTTACTTCTCGTACATCCCGTCTCAAATATAATTTTTCAGTGGACTTCTTTCGCCCGGACGGGCATGTGGTCTTTTCAGACCTGGCCTCTGCCCGGGCTTTTGCCACTCAAATGTCAGCGCTTCGTACCGACCCCGTGCCTGCCACTGACCTATATGCACTTTCCCTGCTTGATGAGGCCTACCACATCCTCCTCAAGCATTTTTATAGCAGATATACAGGTGTAATGGGCCGCGCCATGGGGGTGTTGCAATCGAACCTCGGCTCAAAGTATGACCTGACCCTTAGCAAATTCACAGAAGAATTTCCGCCGATGTCTGTCTATCGCGGAGAGAAAACGGCAGGAGTCTATCTCGCTACCAACGTGCCAAACTTCGGCGATTTTGGCCGTGGCGTACGTGCCGCCACGATCGAAGAAATGTTGTTGATCAATAACTCGAATTTAAACCCCGCGCTGAGTCGCTATAAGGATTTATTTGACGAATCTGTGATGAGCGGCTCTGCTTATAAAGAATTTATTCAATCCTTGTTAAATTTTTTCTCAGGCCAGCAAGGATTGGACAACGGCAAATCTGGAAAAGACGAAACTCTTGTCGATATTCTCGTGGCTCCTATTAAAGCCTCTCCTGATTCTCTTGAAGGACAATTACGCTTCATCATCGAAAAATGGGGACATTTGCTTGGCGAAACTTTTTCTGTCCGCATGCTGCGCAGTCTGGACTATTTGCGCGAAGAAATTATCCGCCAGCATCACAGTGAAGTTGATTCAGGAAAAGCCGAAACTTTTGTGCCGACCTTTGCAGGCAATGAATATGCAGAATACGAACGGTATAGTCCAGATAAAGAATGGATGCCGCGCCTGGTATTGCTCGCCAAGAATACCTATGTCTGGCTGGGACAACTTTCAAAGAAATATCAACGTGACATAATCACTCTTGACCAAATCCCTGACGAAGAACTTGATTTGCTGGCATCCCGCGGATTCACTGGTTTATGGCTGATTGGGTTGTGGGAACGAAGCCATGCATCTCAACGAATTAAGCAGCGCATGGGTCAGGAATATGCTGTTGCTTCAGCATATTCACTTCATTCCTACGATATTGCCAATGATCTTGGCGATTGGGATGCATTAAATAATCTGCGTTCCCGTGCCTGGGAGCGCGGCATACGCCTCTCTGCAGACATGGTTCCCAACCACATGGGCATTGATTCGACCTGGATCAATGAACATCCTGAGTGGTTTTTATCATCTTCATATTCTCCGTATCCATCTTATTCTTTCAAATCTGAGAATCTTTCAGACGATTCGCGAGTGGGAATTTATCTCGAAAACCATTATTACGATAAAACAGATGCATCTGTCGTTTTTCAACGCCGTGATTTTCAAACAGGCGATGTGCGTTATATCTATCACGGCAATGACGGCACTTCCTTCCCGTGGAATGACACAGCGCAATTGGATTACACCAATCCTGAAGTGCGCGAAGCGGTGATTCAAGTCATCTTGCATGTGGCGCGCAATTTTCCCGTCATTCGTTTTGACGCGGCCATGACTCTCGCTAAGAAACATGTTCAACGTCTTTGGTTTCCTGAGCCAGGCGCAGGCGGTGCGATTCCGTCCCGCTCCCAATATGGTATGACCAAGTTTGAATTTGATGAAAAAGTTCCAGAAGAATTCTGGCGTGAAGTCGTTGACCGTGTAGCAACAGAAGTTCCTGACACGCTTTTACTGGCAGAAGCCTTCTGGTTAATGGAAGGATATTTTGTCCGCACGTTGGGCATGCACCGTGTTTATAACTCCGCTTTTATGCACATGCTGCGTGACGAAGACAATGCCAAATATCGTCTTGCCATCAAGAATACACTTGAGTTTGATCCGCAAATATTAAAGCGTTATGTCAACTTCATGAACAACCCCGATGAGAAAACCGCTGTTGAACAGTTCGGGAATGGCGATAAATATTTTGGCATCTGTACAGTTTTATCCACATTGCCTGGCTTGCCCATGTTCGGTCACGGACAAGTGGAAGGCTACTCTGAAAAATATGGGATGGAATTCCGCCGCGCAAAGTGGGATGAAACACCAGATGAAGGCCTCATCCGTGGACATGAATGGCGCATTTTCCCGCTTCTCCACCGCCGTTACTTGTTCGCGGATGTTGAACAGTTCCTACTCTTTGACTTTTACTCTCCTAATGGCGGCATGGACGAAGAAGTCTTCGCCTACTCCAATCGCTTCAACAATGAGCGCGGGCTGGTCATCTATCACAACAAATTTGCCGACACCCGCGGCTGGATCAAGACCTCTGCGTCCTATATTGAAAAATCATCTGGTAAAACACTCCGCAGAAACATCGCCGAAGGACTCGGCTTGCCGCGTGTTGGGCATGTCATCTTCAAAGATTATGTTACCCAGCTTGAATACATCCGCTCCTGCAAGGAAATTTGGGATAAGGGTATGTACATCGAATTGGGTGCCTATCAATGCCACGCCTTCCTGGACTGGCGCTTTGTCGGCGACAGCGAATGGAAGACTATTTGCGACCAACTAAATGGCGCAGGCGTACACTCCATGCAGGATGAATGGAAGAAGCTGTTCAATGTGGTTGAAGAGGTTGCAAGTGAAGAGAAAGTTCCTGCAAAGAAACGCGCTGTACGCAAAGTTAGTGCAAAGACAAAGAAAGTAGTTGTTGCTGTAAAGCCTGTGAAGACGAAAGCGAAGAAGATAAGCAGTAAAAAGGACGTAGCTGTTATTAAGAAGAAAGTGCCAGCTAAAAAGATATCTACTAAAAAGAATCTTCCAAAAGCAACAAAGAAACCCACTGTTACATCCCCGGTGAAGGGAAAAAAGATTGTCGCACCAAAAACCAAGATTAAGAAGAAATCTGCGAATAAGACAAAGTTAGTTATAAGGAAGACACCGAAAAAGTAGATGCTCAAAAGAAACCTGCCGTAAAGAAACTTTAGACAAATATGACGAAATAAAACGTGAAAATCTCCGAGTTCTTCAAGAACTCGGAGATTTTTTATTAAAAATATTTTCAATTATTGGTTCGGAAAGGGATATCTTGCAGTTAATGGCGCCGTCCAACTTTCAATTGAAGATATTGCAACGGCTTGAGTTCCTACAAGTAGAAAAACTTCCTCATGACCATATCTGTCAGAGGTAAAGTATATGGTATTGCCTTTGATGACAGGTGCCCAACTTCCTAGTGTGCCGGATGTGCTGGTAACTTGTTCAGCGCTTCCATCGCTTTTCATCCGATAAATTTCTGCAGATCCATCCCTGTTTGAGGTGAAATACAACTGCCCAGTTAAATCGAACGCAGGCGACCAATTCGCATCATTGCCTTTTCCGTCTGTAACTTGTTCAGCATTCCCATCGCTTTTCATCCGATAAATTTCTGCGGAACCGTCCCTGTTTGAAGTGAAATACAACTGCCCAGTTAAATCGAATGCAGGTGACCAACTCGCATCATTGCCTTTTCCGTCTGTAACTTGCTCAGCATTCCCATCGCTTTTCATCCGATAAATTTCTGCAAATCCATCCCTGTTTGAGGTGAAATATAACTGCCCAGTTAAATCGAATGCAGGTGACCAACTCGCATCATTGTCTTTTCCGTCTGTAACTTGTTCAGCATTCCCATCGCTTTTCATCCGATAAATTTCTGCGGAACCGTCCCTGTTTGAAGTGAAATACAACTGCCCCAAAGGATGAAAAACTGGAGACCAATTCTTGACCCCTTGCGTGGCATGAGTAATTTTTATTGGCGTTTTGCCATCGTAATAATATATATCCGTTCGTCCTTCTGAAAGGCCTGAGAAGAGCAAAGTGGTTTGATAAGATTTTTGACTAATTAAGATTGCCACAGACACAAGAAGGACAGCCAGACCAAGGCCAATTAAAATATATATTTTGGAGTTGTTTACCTGGGTAAATCTAAGATAATTTAAGAACATCTTCCAATTTGTTTTCACAAGGGTATATAGCTGCCGTTTGACACGTTCACTATTAGATTTTTGAGCTGTCAGACTGCTTGATTCTACTTCAACTTTTTCGCGAGCCGAACGCTCGTCTTCGGATTTCAAGATTGCGAGATGTTCTTCCTCTGCTTTTTGCTCTGAACTTGCTTGCTCGATTGAATTAAGAATTTGCGTAGCTAACAGGCGTAAACTATAACTGTCGTCCATTACGGCTATATGTTTAAGAGTTTCCTCAGCGGAACGTGCTAATCCTTGATTCTTTCCCTTGAGCAAATTTTCCAATTGCTTTATTGCCCCTTCACGTACCAATGTAATTGTGTTTTCTGTCGCCGAGATTAAATCTGGTGGCAATAGCGCAGGTTTGATGTCTCTACGAGTCATTTTGCGTAGAACGATATCACCTTCTTCAACATTTGCTTTTTTCTGAGGCTTTTGTAATGGCGCGAGCCTGGCAATCTGGTCACTAATGTATTTATATAACTCGTCAATCGTAATTCGCCCATCGCCTTCAAGGTCGGCTTCACCTTCGAGTCCCTTGACAAGGAAATGTGTGAATAGTGAATTTTCCGTTTTTTCACCAAGGATATCGTCAATCTTTTTACCTTCCCATGCAAACTGGATTGAATTAGTAGCCGTGAGAACAACGCGGCCGTACCCTTCTTGCCCCATAAAAGTGTCAAAAATTCCCATATTTCCCCCAATAGCACCCTTTGCACCGTCGAAGGCGCCACTGTTACAACAGTCCAGAATCAAGACTTGTCGCTTCGAACGGCTTTGATCCATACGCCTTGTGACAAAGTCTGAACCAATTGCTGTTATATCCAGGCTATCGCACCTCGTATTCTTGACAGCGAGATATAATGCCCCATATTCGTCGCGTACTCCATGCCCCGAAAAATATAACAGAAGCAGGTCATCCTTTGTTTTCCGTGAGAAGAACTCGAAAATAGCATTGCGCACAATTGGTTCTTGCTGGTTCAGCAGCACCTTGACATCATCAAATGCACAAATATCTTGTGATTTCAGAACGCGTCCAAAGTCTTCAGCATCTTTGCCGGGCGCAGATAATTGCGACAAACTAGGGTCGGTATATTCTGTGTTGGCAATAATCAAAGCAAATTTCCCGCTCATTTTTTCTTCTTCCCTTTTTCGAGTGTTGCAAGAAGTTTTTGTAATTCTTCCGGCGAGCCTTCGAATTCAATTCCCTTGCCTTTGAACTTCACAGTACGCCCCTGTCCGCGTGCAGTCCATGATTTAATGATTTCAATAACGGTTGGCAGAACAATTGGGAAAGCAGTAATAGCCAGCGTTCCAATTGTTATTGGGTCACCTTTGCTTCCCTCTGGGGCAGTCCCTATGGAAACCAAATTGGCAGACTCGACATCAGTTCCCCGTAATTCAGAAAGCAAATTTCGGGTCATCTTATCCAAATCTTCTTCTGTTGCATCCGTAGCTAGGACTTCGATTTCGAGTTCAATTGGATTTTCTGTTGTCATTTGGGCGCCACCTGTACTATCTGATTGTTATTGAAAACCTACTTCCATTATAGGCTAAAACTCAATTTTTTCAGCACTGAATTCTCTCAGAGCAGCGGTGACGCAGGTCTGTGTTTAGGTGGGGAAGAGGCTGGTAGGTAGAATCAGCTTTTAGATTAAGACAGATGCGTATAGTCTTGTCAACCCTACAACTTCCATACGAATCCACAATAATATTACTTTTGTTATTGACTCGACCTTTGAAAAGTACTATACTCATTTTATCGAGGTAACGCCCACATGCGCTTATTTCATGGAAATTCTCAAGTTTGTTGATCAAATACACGCGGATATGTCCGCGTGTATTTTTTTATATTTCCGTAAAAAAGGAGACTACTACAATGGATTCAGGATTAATAGGTAAGGTAGAAAAAGCAAAACGATATGCAGAGGATAGACATCGTTTCCACTTCAACCAGTTTGAACTTGATTTTCACGGGGATAACAGCGAGCATCATGTAACTTATAACAAAGGCGTTTTTGCCTGCGATTGCGAATTTTTTCTCACCCATAAACGCTGCGGACATTCCATGGCTCTTGAGATCCTGCTGAAAGACATGATCGTCGAATCTGTGGAAGCTTAACCATAGAGCGCCGCTTAAGCGGTAAAAATTGAATTTATAAACTGCCTTCTGTGAGGAAGGCAGTTTTGTTTTTATGAAGTGTCTGAAGAACGATTGAGGCATATTCTCATTAATTCTTAAAGATTATGGTGTACAATTTTCTTTATGAAATCACAATTTTCCAGACGAGACTTTTTGAAGTTAAGCGGGCTTACTCTCGGTGGACTGGCATTTTCCCCATTTTTACCCGGGTTGACCAGTTTTGATGATAGCTTTGTTGTACGGATCGCCACGGCTCAAATGCCTGTGCGTAAAGAGCCTACTGATGAAAGCCGCATTGAATTAACTCATTATCGTGATGAACTTGTGCATGTGTATGAAGAAGTCACAGCTGTTGAGCCAAAACATAACCCTGTTTGGTATCGAACCTGGGGCGGCTACATGCATCGCGGACGTTTGCATCGTGTCAAGACTCTTTACCAAATCCCATTAACCAATATTCCTGAGGGAAAACGATATCTCGCTGAAGTGTCGGTTCCTTTTACAACACCTTATCGTTATTCAAAGACTTACGATTGGCAGCCTCTTGGCCCTCCGTTTTATTACAGTTCCGTCCACTGGGTGGAGGCGATTGAAGCAGGCCCTAAAATGGCTGATTACGATGGACCTTGGTATCGTATTTTTGATGAACTTGATTCCAATGTGGATTTCTATGTCCCCGCCATTCACATGCGGATATTGCCGCCCGAATACATGCTTCCCGTTACTGCGGATGTCCCTTATGAACAAAAGTTTATTGAGGTCAACCTGACCTCTCAAATGCTCACAGCCTACGAATATGGCAATGTGGTACTCCAGACCAATATCTCCTCAGGAATCCCAGGAGACCCCTCTGGCGGAACGGGCATTCCAACCACAACACCAACGGGCAAATTCTCAATTTTAGACAAGGTCCCAGCCAAACATATGGGTTACAGTTATTTTGGTGAAACTTCAACAGGCAATGTGCTGGCCGATGTGGATAACTATGTGCTGCCCGGCGTTCCCTGGTCACAATTCTTCACGCCTCAAGGACACGCATTTCATGGGACGTATTGGCACGAAAATTTTGGATCTCCAATGAGTCACGGCTGTATTAATATGCGTAACAGCGAAGCGAATTGGCTCTTCCGATGGGTGAAACCTAATCATTCACCAGAAGCTACGGCCAACCGCGGACTCGGCACGTCTGTGGAAATTCATTACTAATTTTTTTGATTTCCTTCTTAATAAACATTATCTCATCTCAAAGAATTGACATCATCCATGCCAAACCTCAACTGGAAAGGGAAGCATCTCGCTGACCCTCTACCTGCTACGCTTATACAAGAATCAATTCTCTACCCGAATGGACGCGGCTATCCAAAGGTTCATCCTGATGGAAGGGTGATTCTTGGTGAAAATCTTTCGGTGATGGCGGCATTGCTTCCAGAGTATCAAGGCCGTATTGACTTGATCTATGCCGACCCGCCTTTCTTCACAAATCGAAAATTTTCCGCGCGTATTGGCCGTGGTGAAGATTCGCGCAAACCTTCAAAATGGAAATTGGTTGAAGGCTACCACGATGCCTGGCCTGATCTGGATTCGTATCTGCAATTTTTGTACGAACGCCTTTCTTTGATGTATCGTCTGCTTTCTCCAAACGGAACTTTATATCTTCATTTGGATTGGCATGCAGATGCCTACGCCCGCCTGATTTTGGATGAAATTTTTGGCTCTGAAGGTGTTTTCATCAATGAGATCATCTGGACTTATCATGGGCCATCTCCGATAAAGACTGCGTTTAATCGCAAGCACGACACGATCCTGGCTTATGCAAAAAGCAAGGCATATACGTTTAATGCCGATGCTGTCCGTGAGCCTTATAGCCCAAATACGATAACTACATTTAATTCATCGAAAAAGGCAGGCTTTGGTAAAGTCCCAGATCTGGAACGGGGGAAGGTGCCTGAAGATTGGTGGTATTTTCCTGTGGTGGCACGCTTGCACAATGAACGCACAGGGTATCCAACTCAAAAGCCAGAAGCGTTATTGGAACGTATTGTCCGTGCTTCGTCAAATAAAGGTGACCTGGTTGCCGATTTCTTTTGTGGGTCAGGAACTACAGCTCTTGTCGCCGCAAAGAATGGCCGCAAGTTCATTACAAGTGATGCGGCCGTTCGAGCCGTTCATACTGCGCGCAGCAGGCTGGCTGAAACAAAGGCTGTCTTTTCTTTTGAACGCGATTCTGCATTGACAAATATTATTTCAAACGATGCGAAGAAAACAAAAGTATATATTGCTGATGATACTGTCAGATTGGAAACTGCCCTTGAAGTGGATTTTTGGGAAGTGGACCCTGATTGGGATGGGAAACTGTTCAAGAGCGCTGCCCAGGCTCAACGTCACGTACGAAGCGGCGAACTCCCCATGGAAATTAAAATAAAAATCGGACGCTCGCAGAATATCAGCATCCGATTGGTAACGGTTCAAGGAAAACAAATTCAACTAAATATCTAGGCGGTATCCAACACCGCGGATGGTCTTAAGGAATTTTGGATTTTCAGGGTCAAGCTCAATGGCCCGGCGCAGCCATGAGATATGCACGTCCAGTGTGCGTGTATCGCCTGTGTAATTGGTTTCCCATGCTTTTTTGAATAGGGGTTCACGTTCAACCACTTCACCATGTTTGTCCATTAATAAATGCAATAAGGTAACAAGGCGGGGGGTGAGCTTTGTGCTTCTGCCAAGGCAGCGCACGCGGCGTTTTTCAAGATCAAGGCGAATGGGGCCGACGTGCAAAACATTTTTTCCGTCACCGGGTAAAAGTGGTTTGATACGATTGACAAGTTTTTGAACTGTAAAAGGTAATGCAAGTACAGCATCGGCCGCATCTTTATTTACTTCATTGTCGTTTTCAAGAATCAGGATGATGGGAAGCTTCGCATCTTTTTCGCGAATGGCCTGACAAATGCGCAAGCCCGTGCTGCGAAGCGATGCTGCATTGATAACAACCAGGCTGGGGCTGACTTCTTTAAGACGCGCAACCGCTTTGCTGCCATTTGGTGCAGTTTGTACATCAAATCCCTTCTTTTGCAGGTCTGCGGCAAACGAAGGGATTTCTGAATGGTGAACTTCAATGACCAGGAGTGTTGTGGTCTTCATAATGATTAATAAAAGCTGCCTATCCTTGGATAACGATTGCCTTAAACATAAAACAGCGTGTACTTGAATTTGTTAAGGTTTCACCATTATACACCAATTCTTAACAAATGTTTTCAATCAAAGGTACTATTTCATTAAGGTTTAAAGGAGCCTGGTATATTGTTGCTTGATATTAAAAATAAAATCGCACTTGACCGTTTCATGTTTATCATGGTAATATCTCCGTCCATTCGATGCGGGGTGGAGCAGTGGCAGCTCGTCGGGCTCATAACCCGAAGGTCACAGGTTCAAGTCCTGTCCCCGCTACTAAAAAGAGAGAGACTCTATTGGTCTCTCTCTTTTATTTTAAGTGTTTATCACCATGCGCAATCTGGCGCTGTATTAATTCCTGCTATTTTCCCCACACGTTTATACATCGTTACATTGGTGAATGGTTCACCGAGAATGCCATCGTGAATGGCCCAGGAGCGTTTGCGAATTTCATTTGCTGCTTCTGCCTGTCGAAATGGATTTGAGCCATCGAGCTGTGTCATCAGGTCGCCGCCGCTTTGAAAGCCAGAGTGAATGCTATCCATCAAACGTTTGCCAACTTGATATGAAAACCCGTAGCGTTCAAAGATAACCGCGTTGTGATAATACAAAGGTTCGACGAAATAGATGTCATGTCCAAGCGTTGTGACAAAGCCTTCAAAGGCTTCAATGGCTTTGCCTAGTAATCTTAATCCGCGCCGTACCTGACCTGGCGCCAGCCCAGCCCCGAGTGCGTTTTTTTCCGCTTCGATATTTCTTTGCAAGGTGCCGAATTTCGTGGGGGAGCCATCGGGCATTTTATCCACGTTAAAGCGCGGAGATGCAGGGTCGTTGAGGATGTAGAGGAGGACGTGAATTTGCCCGTTCATAGTGTCTGTGATGTGCGCGTATAAAATGGGATCTGGGAAATCGATTTGGTGAAATAAGCGCATTTCCACATCTGTTGAACCAGTGGCGAAACGAAATTGTAAAAGGTTATATCCTGATGCTGATGTGAGTGGCGGGATATTGTATTTTTTCAGGAGGGATTCGGGGATATAGCGTGAATAAATTGCACGTTTTTCTGATTCAGAAAGCAGGTTAATTCCGCCTATGGTTGATGGAGGCATGTGCTTGGTTTCCTTGTTTAGTAGTTTTGTAATTGATTACTCACTGTCAAACTACTTAACTACCTAACTCTTGTTGCTCTTTCGTTATCACGCGCTTCGTCTCGTTTGGCGATGGTGGCGCGTTTGTCGTAGGCTTTTTTGCCCTTGGCAAGAGCGATCTCGATCTTGGCGCGTCCGTCTTTTAGGTAAACACGCGTTGGGACAACCGTATTCCCTTTGATGCGGATGTTGTTCCACAGTTCGCGGATCTGTTTTTTATGCAGAAGCAGACGGCGTTTGCGTTTGGGTTCATGGTTAAAATGAATGCCTGCCTGCTCATATGGAGCAATATGCGCTTCGACAAGCCAGGCTTCATTTTCATTTGGAATATCCACGTAGGATTCCTGGATGCTGATCTGCCCCGCGCGAATGGATTTGATCTCTGAGCCATGCAGGACTAAACCAGCTTCGAATTTTTCCATGAGGAAATATTCAAAACTGGCTTTGCGATTGGTTGCAATGATTTTTATGTCTTCTGTCACAAGTTGATTTTAGCATGGATTATAAAAATGCTTAAACACGAAGGACACAAAGGGCACGAAGGTTTAATATGTGGCGCAACATGACGATTTCTTCTCGACAGTCATATGTGATGACCTGAAACAAAGTGCCACAATCATCACTCAACTCACCTTGGTGTACTTCGTGCCCTTTGTAGTTAAAAAGATTTTGCTACCCCCATTTGAGAATGGCGAGACCTGAAAGGATGCGGAGTACGCCGAAGATGATCAGTGCGTTGACAAGACCTGTTGCCTCTGCAATAGCAGGGCCTGCAAGCGAGCTTCCAAGAATGGCGACGTTGAGAATGATGGTGTACCAGGCAAGATGGGAGGGACGATCTGTTGGCGGAATGTTTTCGAGCATGTAATTGATGTAAGCCCCGTTGACCATGGCGAAGAGGAATCCGCCGAGAAAGGAGAGCAGGTAATAGTGCCAAACACTGTGAGCAGCGGCAAGCATAAAGGGATATATGGCCATACCCGCCACGCCCCAACCTGTCACTTTTTTGTTGCCGTAGCGGTGAGCCACACGCCTGAATTGAGTCGAACCGATGAGGACGGTGAGATAGTAAAGAGCTGTGCCTGTGCCGAGATTATTATCGTTTAAATGTAAGACACGCACATTGAAGATGGGATAAACTGGCGTGGACATGTAATGCGCAAGATGAAAGCAGAACAACACGAGCAGAACGTTCCGAAAGGGAGTCTTCCAAATATCCAGCCGCAGCGCGGATTTAATGCCACGGGGCGAGTCTGTTTGGGATGTTGAAACAGGCTGAGGGTAAGGTTGAAGCGGAAAGAATTCTTCCTGCAAAGGTCGAACATGATAAATGTGGTAACTGCTCATCGCCGCGCCGAATGCCCCAATCGCAAAGATGACTTGATAACCTGTCTCGAATGGAAGGCCTTTGAGAATATAACCCGCGCTGAGCGAAGTGAGCATGTAGGTGATCGCAAAGGTGATGTTGCGTGTGCCTGCCACTTGCGCGCGGAATCTATCTGGGACGGATTCTGCGAAGAGAGCGTTGAAGCCGACACCGAGCGGGGTGAGCGGAATTGCCATCAGGAAGGCGAGAATGATGAGCGCCCAAATTTGACCTTGCGCGTCGAAGAGCCAGGGGAGTGGAATCCAAAAGATGTAGCCGATGCGAAAGATGACCGATGACCAAAAGACTGCGCGGCCTGTGTGACGGGTTTCGATCCAGCGGCCAGCAGGGATGGCGAGGAAGAGGTTGACAACGGCGGCCATCGCGGCGAGCAGACCGATCTGCAAGCCTGTTGCGCCGAGGCGCGTGGCATACACGTTGAGAAAGTTGACAGCGGTGCCGCTCAGCACGCCGAACCAGGCGATGTCGAGATAGAGATGGGAGAAGTTGGAACGGTATTTTTCGGGAACGTCTGATTGAGTAAATAGGTTGAAACGCATGGGAAGATTATATCTATGATTGCGGATTTGGGATTTACGATGTTTCGACACGGTGAGCAAAAGACGAACCGTCAACACAGGTTTTTGATTTTGGATTTACGATTTGCCTCATAAATTATTAGGTGACCTTACGCACTCAATTGTGATTCCCTGAGCAGAGCGAAGGGTCTCTACTGCCGAAATAAGAGATGCTCACTGCACTCTCCAAATAGCATCGAGACAATGTGGCGCGCGGCGCAAGTGTCGCTTTGCTCAGCACGACATTGCGTAAGATAAGTTATCAGTAAAAATCACGATTTTGATTTCGTTACACACATGAGACATGCGTGCAGCACGTTGTAATGCTATAATCTCATCAGCAATCAGCACGGACTGGAGACTTTGGGAATTTGAGTCAAAATTTGGGAAAACAACCATGTCAAAGAAACAACCCGTAAAAAAGACCACCCCTTCAATTACCGAAGAACAACTCGCGGACTTGCGCGCGCTTTTGCCGCATGTTTTCACCGAAGGCAAAGTTGACTTTGACAAATTGCACGCCGCGCTCGGTGACTTTGGAAACGAAAGCCCAGAACGATATTCATTTTCATGGGCGGGGAAACGGGATGCAGTCCGAATTTTGCAAACTCCATCACGCGCCACATTGATTCCTGCACGCAAAGAGTCGATTGACTTTGACAAAACCCAAAACATCTTCATCGAAGGCGATAACCTTGAAGTTCTAAAACTGTTGTACAAGCCTTACTTCGGACAGGTCAAGATGATCTACATTGACCCGCCTTACAACACTGGCAATGACTTTGTCTATCCCGATAACTTTGCCGACCCGCTGGATACTTACCTAAAAATCACAGGACAAAAGGACAGCCAAGGCAATTTACTGACCAGCAACGCCGAAACAAGTGGACGTTACCACTCGGCCTGGCTTTCGATGATGTACCCGCGTTTGTTTTTGGCGAGACAGTTATTGCGGGATGACGGGGTGATTTTTGTAAGCATTGATGATAATGAAGCCTACAACCTGCGTTCATTAATGAACGAGATTTTCGGGGAGGAAAATTTTGTGGAAGCATTTATTTGGCGCTCTCGGCTAGGCAAAGGATCAACTTCAAAAGGAACTGCTAGATTACATGAGTATATTATGTGCTACAGCAAGAACTTGAAATCAATTAGATTTTTGGCAGACTTAAGAGTATCAGAGAATGAGAAAAAGGAAAGAATCAGACAATGGGGACAAGGGGACAAACGTGAAGATAGACCAACAATGTATTACCCTGTAATCTCGGAAGAATTCGGCGAAATCTATCCTAAAAAACCTGATGGGATAGATGGAAGATGGCGCATGAGAAAATCCGAGTTTGAGAAACTACAAAGGGAAGGATTGGTTATTTTTGAAAAACAAGATGATGGACGTATTGAAGCCTATAGGATGATTCCCGAAGGCACGGAAACCGCGACAGCGCAAGATTCAATCCTAGATTCCAAGAAAGTCAAAACTACAGCTCATGGTTCAAAAGAATTATCTGAACTCTTTGATGAGAGAAGTTTCGATTACCCTAAACCAACTACACTCATAAAACATTTTCTTGAAATTATCGATGACAAGGAAGCGTTAACAATAGATTTTTTTGCAGGCTCCGCTACAACCGCGCAAGCCGTTTTAGAACTCAACCGCGAAGATGGCGGCAACCGCAAATTCATTCTCGTGCAATTGCCCGAACCTATAGCCTCGTCTGTAACGGCGATTCATGAATCGCCGTTACAGACGTACGCCACTATCGCTGAAATCGGCAAAGAGCGCATCCGCCGCGTGATCAAGAAGATGAAGAAAGAGCGCGAGGTAAGGGAAGTTCATGAACTTCCCTTACCTCCACTAGACAAGCCCGAAGATTTGGGATTCAAGGTTTTCAAATTACGTGAGTCCAATTACAAACAATGGGATAGCTCGGAAACGAAAGACCCGAGGGCTTACGCCAAACAAATGGAAATGCTTGCCGATCCATTGGTCAAGGGTTGGAAGGAAGAGGATGTCATTTACGAAGTGGCCTTGAAGGAAGGCTATGGGTTGAATGTGCATGTAACGTCGCTTTCCGTAACGGCACTTCATGAATTGCCGTTACGGAAAGTGACAGACCTCGATAAAGGTCAAAGCTTCTATATCTGTCTTGCAGATAAAATCAAAATGAAAGATTTTAAATCGCTGAATCTAAAAAAGGATGATTTGTTTATTTGCCGTGATATTGCTTTAGATGACGAGATCGCAGCGAATTTGTCATTGCAATGCAGGTTGAAGACGATCTAGGGAAGGATAATTCATGAACACCCTTTCCCGTTCGCGCCGTTCGCTGCGCCTGCCAACGTGGGATTATTCCCAACCTGGCGCATATTTTGTAACAATCATTACGCGACAGCGCGAATGTCTATTTGGCAAGATCAAAAACGGTGAAATGCAATTGAACGAGGCAGGCAAAATCGTATGGGAGGTTTGGAACTCTTTACCAACACGCTATCCGCATATTGCGATTGACGAAGCAGTTGTTATGCCCAATCACTTTCATGGGATCGTGGTCATCGAAGAACACCCTGCGAACTCGCCTGCTCCTGTAAGGGCAGTTCATGAACTGCCCTTACAGGAGCAGGGCTTACAGGAAAGGATGAAACAGCGTCGTCGAATGACTTTGCCATTAGTAATTGGCTATTTCAAAATGAATTCTGCAAAGCGCATAAACGAATTGCTTAACTCTGCTGGCATTCCCGTTTGGCATCGGAATTACTATGAACATATTGTTCGCGGCGATATAACAAACTCTCCTGAAAAAACCATAGATGTCATTCGAAGCTATATTCACTACAACCCATCACGCTGGGAAAATGACGAAGAAAATCAATAATCATGCAGCTAAAATTTGACGCCAATCAGGAGTTCCAGATCCAAGCCATCGAAGCTATTACGGGCGTCTTCGATGGCCAGCCGCGCATTCAAACTGACCTGCGTTTTACTTTTGGCTTTGCGGCAATCGCCAACCGTCTCGACCTTTCTGCAAAAGAATTACTTTCCAACCTGAAAAAAGTTCAAAAAGAGAATGGCGTTGAACCAGATAAGGAATTGATGACGATTGATAGACCCGTTGAAACCATCGAGGGCAAAAAACTCGTCAGGTTCTTCAACTTCTCAGTTGAAATGGAAACAGGCACGGGTAAAACCTACGTCTATTTGCGAACTGCCTTCGAACTCTTTCGCCGTTATGGGTTGAGAAAATTTATTGTCGTTGTCCCCTCGGTGGCGGTCCGTGAAGGCGTATTAAAAACGCTTGAAATCACACAAAAGCATTTGCGCGATTTGTATGATAATACACCCTGCCGATATTACGCCTATGACTCAGCCAATCTTTCACAGGTGCGCCAGTTCGCGCTTTCTGAAAGCATCGAGATCATGGTGATGACGATTGACTCATTCAATAAATCCAGCAATGTCATCAACCAAACCACAGACCGTTTGCAGGGTGAAACACCCATTCATCTTGTGCAGGCGGCGCGTCCCATTTTGATCTTGGATGAACCGCAAAACATGGAAAGTGAATTGCGTGTTGCCGCGCTTGCCGCGCTCAATCCACTTTTTGCGCTTCGTTACTCCGCCACGCATCGCAACCCCTATAATCTCGTCCATCGCCTCACGCCTTACGAAGCCTATCGTCAGGGATTGGTCAAACGTGTGGAAGTTGCGGGCGTGGAAAAGGAAGATGACGAGAATCAGATTTACCTGCGGCTTGATGCGGTTCATACCGACCGAAAAACTGTCACCGCTAAAATAGCAGTCCACTCGCTGATGAAGACGGGCATCGTCAAGGAACAAGTTGTCACTGTCAAGCCTGGCGAGTCTTTGGAAAAGAAAGCCAACCGTCCTGAGTATGCCGATTTTGTTGTTGAGGAAATCAACATCAGCGACCAGTCTGTTCTCTTTACAAATAATACTGAAATTCGCGTGGGCGAATCGCGCGGCGCAAATAAAGAAGCCATTTTCGATGCGCAAATCCGCTACACCATTCAGGAACATTTCCGCAAGCAAAAGAAATTACGCGGGCAGGGCATCAAAGTCCTTTCGCTGTTCTTCATTGACCGCGTAGATAATTACGTCAACGAAGACGGCTTGATCCGCGTTTCGTTCAATAAGGCCTTCAACGAACTCAAAGCCAATTCCGAATTCAAAGATATTAACTCTGAAAAAGTGCAAGCCGCTTATTTCGCCTCCCGCAAGACTAAAACGGGCGAAGTTATTTATGAAGATAGCAAAACAGGCGAATCTGAAAAAGATAAAGACGCCTACGACTTGATCATGAAAGACAAGGAACGGCTGATGTCTTTTGAAGAGCCGACTTGCTTTATTTTCTCTCATTCCGCTTTGCGTGAAGGCTGGGATAGCCCGAATGTCTTCCAAATCTGCACGCTCAACCAGACCACCTCCGAATTCAAGAAAAGGCAGGAAATCGGGCGCGGCGTGCGTTTAGCGATCAACCAGCAAGGCGACAGGGTCCGCGATGAACACATTAATGTTTTAACAGTCATTGCAAATGAAAGTTATGAAGGCTATGTTGCCAAATATCAAACCGAACTTCAAAATGAATATGGAGAAGGAAATCTCGCGCCCAAACCTGCTGATGCACGCAAAAAGAAAGTAGCCCAACTTCGCAAAGGCTTTGAACTCAAATCAGAATTCAAGGAACTTTGGAAGCGCATCAAACACAAAACACGCTATGCCGTGACCATTGACAGCGAGAAACTGGTTGCTGATGTGGTGAAAGAACTCAACGAGGAAACCATTCGCCCGCCACAAATCGTTGTCCGCCGCGCAAGATTGGAAACGAAAGGAGAATCTTTCTCCGCCATCCAAACAGCAGAGCGCATTTGGGATGAAGGCTATCAGGTAAATTCCCAGCCAAACATTACAGAAGTAATCTCTGCGCTGCTGGAACGCACCACTCCGCCCGTGCGATTAACCCAAAACACCCTTTTGAATATTTACAAAAAATCATCTGTTGAGATTCAACAAGCCGCCCTCAAAAACCCCTTCGAGTTTGCTTCAGTGGCTTCTCGAATTATCAAAAACAAACTTGCCGATCAGCTTGTGGAAGGTATTCAATACGAAAAGATCAATGAATATTATGAGATGACCCAATTCATGGATATTCCAGGCTGGCAGGATAATCTTGTCCCTTCGCCGCATTCCATTTACGACCATGTGATCTTTGATTCCGAAATCGAGAAAAAGTTTGTGGAAGACCTGGAAAAACGCGAAGATGTAAAACTATATGTGAAACTTCCAGGCTGGTTCACAGTCTCAACGCCGATTGGAGAATACAATCCAGATTGGGCAATTGTGCTTGAGAAGAAAAATGAAGATGAGAAAGTGGAAGATGTCCTTTATCTGATAAGAGAAACAAAGGATACTCTCAATCTTGACGAACTTCGTCCTGATGAAAAGAGAAAAATTATTGCGGGTAAACGTCACTTCAAAGAAGCTTTGAAAGTGGATTACAAGGTAATAACAAACTCAAAAGAATTGTAAGCCGATAAACTACATTCGCGGCGGAGTCGTTTTTCGATCATAAATCCGCGGCGGGACTTTCATGATTCCGCTCACGAAAGAGACAAGCGCGCCGAGGATGGAAACGTATGCGCCAATTTGAACCGAACTGATAACGTCCTCAGATCCGCGGATGACCTGTCCCACGCTGGTGATGGTTCTAAAGGTAATGTAAAAAGCCAGCAGCGCAAAAAAGGCAACGATGAGGGAATATATTTTTTCAGGTCTGCCTTTATAAGCCAATGCGATCAGTATAATGATCAAGCCGCACAGTCCGCCGAAGACCCCGTCTGTGGCATAGCCGTTGATGCTCTCGTTGAGACCAAGGGTTGAGTTTGTATGGGTTGCCCAGGGCAGGAACAGGCTGAAAATTAAAGCGACTCCGCCAAAGAGGGTTAGTAATTGGGAACGGTTCATAGGTCTCCTTTTCTAATGGAACAATCGCATGTTTGTCTCAAAATTACTATGTCGCTCTGAGGGAGCGTTTTTTTGCGACCGAAGAGTCTCGTGATTTCGATGTAGAGATCCTTCGCTACTGTTTATTATTTTTTACATTTTGTGCTTACATATAACTCCTGTTATTATAAGCCACACTTCACTTTATATTCTCAAGGAATCACAATGTGTAATCTGCGCAAACTCTTTTTGCTTGATTCCTCCGTCGCCTTTTAAATCCAAAATTTTGTAGTGCCTATGATTAAGCATAGGCCATTTAACTTTATAGCCCACTTCCTGGCTTCATCTCTCATCCTTCCTCATTCGTCCTTTCCCCTTGGTATAATACCCCCGCAACCAATACATTTTCGGAGCACTCATGAGCAAAAAACTAACAGGCAACCAGATCCGTCAGGATTTCATCGATTTCTTCGTCGAGCACGGACATACCGCCGTGCCGTCCATGTCGCTTGTCCCAGGCGGAGATGGAACGCTGCTCTTCACCAACTCGGGCATGGTTCAATTTAAAGACGTATTCGTCGGGACAGATTCTCGTCCCTACAAACGTGCCGTCGACTCGCAGAAGTGTATGCGCGTGGCAGGCAAGCACAATGACCTCGAAGATGTGGGCCGCGACGATACACATCACACTTTCTTTGAAATGCTCGGCAACTGGTCATTTGGCGACTACTACAAAAAGGAAGCGATTGCGTGGTCATGGCAACTGCTCACCGACGTATGGGGACTGCCCAAAGATAAGCTTTACGCCACCTGTTTTGAAGACGACAAGGGAAATATTCCGCGTGACGATGAAGCCGCTGATATTTGGAAAGAACAAACTGGCTTCGACCCCGCACATGTTTTGTTTTTCGGGCGCAAGGAAAACCTTTGGCAAATGGCAGAGTTCGGTCCCTGCGGACCGTGTTCCGAAATCCACATTGACCTCGGCGAAGAGCGCGACAACTTGCGCGGCACAGACCACGTCTGCGGCGTGAACGGCGAATGCACACGCTACCTCGAACTGTGGAACAACGTTTTCATTCAATACAATCTTTTCGAAGATGGCCGTCTCGAACCATTACCTGCCAAGCATGTTGATACCGGTATGGGTTTCGAGCGCATCGTCTCCGTTTTGCAAGGCGTCGACTCCAATTACAAAACCGACCTCTTCACTGGTTCGCTCAATGTTCTGCGCAGCCTCACAGGTCACAGCGAAAGAGAAATGGACGCGAACTTCACGCCCTATCGCGTCATCTGCGACCATGTCCGTTCTGCGGCCTTCCTCATCGCTGATGGTGTTGTGCCTGGCAACGCAGGCCGCAATTATGTCACCCGCATGATCATTCGCCGTGGCGCGCGCTTTGGCACCAAAATCGGGCTCAATCAACCCTTTCTTGCGAAGGTCGCTGAATCTGTGATTAATTACTACGGCGATTTTTATCCCGAACTCGAAAAGAATAAAGCAACGATTTTAGATAACCTGACTCGAGAAGAGGTCCGCTTCGCACGGACCGTTGAAGCGGGTACTGCTCACTTACAGAATCACCTCGACGAAATTCGCGCCTCAAAACCTGCCCTGAGCCTGTCGAATGGGAAGACTTCGCTCGACGGCCACATTGCCTTCGACCTCTACGCCACTTATGGTTTGCCCTTCGAGATATCACGTGATATCGCCCGTGAACAAGGCCTCGATATTGACGAAACAGGATTCAATGCTGCGAAGAACAAACATAGCAAAGCCTCTGGAGGCGGTAAAGCCATGGGCAAACTCGGCGGTGAAGATTCAGAATTCTTCGCAAACATCTTGAAAGACTTGCAATCGAAAAAGAAACTGGGCAAGGACGGCGTTGAATACGATCCATATAACAGTCCCAAAGTGGAAGGCGAAGTATTGGCCTTGATCGTCAATGGCGAATCCGTTTCCTCTGCATCTCTCGACGATGTCGTCGAAGTCATTCTGCCCAAGACAGGCTTTTATATTGAGTCTGGTGGTCAGGTGAATGACGAAGGGTACATTCGCTTCCTCCCTCAAAATTCGCAGAATTTGGGGGGAGGCCAGGAGGGGGGCTGGGAGATTGAAGTGAATTCTGTCCGTCGTGCTGCGGCTGGAAACATCACGCACATCGGACAAGTCATCTCTGGTCAACCCAAAGTAGGTGACAAAGCCACCGCCGAAGTGGACACAGTCCGCCGTCATAACATCATGCGCAATCACACCGCTACACACTTGCTTCACAAAGCGCTGCATGAAGTCCTCGGTGACCATGCTCGTCAGGCAGGTTCGCTCGTTGCGCCTACACATCTACGCTTCGACTTCACCCAACCTGACGCGATGACTTCCGAGCAAATTGAACGCGTCGAGAAAATGGTCAACGAAGCGATTGCGGCAGATATGCCCGTGGTCAAAGTGACCAAGTCTCAAGAAGAAGCCAAAAAGGAAGGCGCGATGGCTTTGTTTGGTGAGAAGTACGGTGAGATCGTCAGAACGATTTCCATTCTGGAGTCGGACAGTTTACTGTCCGAAAAACCAAGCAGCTTGCTGCTTGACTCCAGAAAATATTCCTATGAACTCTGCGGTGGTACTCATTTGGATCGAACTTCAGATATCGGCGCATTCCTTATCGTCAGTGAAGGTTCGGCAGCGGCGGGCATTCGCCGTATTGAAGCGGTCACGGGTCGCGGCGCGTATGAACTGATTAACAAACGTTTCAAGACACTCAAACAAACTGCGGGTGAATTGAAGTCATCTGTGGAGGAAGTCCCTGTCAAAGTGGAAGCCTTGCAAGATGAAGTGTCCGAGCTTAAGAAACAACTTGCTGAGCTGCGAATGCAACAAGCAGTTTCAGCTTTCAGCAATCAGCTATCAGCGGTTCAAGTGGTGAAGGAAGTAAATGTCCTTGCCGCAGAAATTCCTAATGCGGATACAGATACCTTGCGGTCACTAGCCGACAAATTCCGCGAGAAACATCCCAAAGCGGGAGCGGCTGTTCTCGTAACAGGAGCAACTATCATCGCGGTGGTGACCGAAGACCTCGTCAAGCGCGGACTCAAAGCTGGCGATCTCATCACAGGCATTGGCGGCAAAGGCGGCGGACGTCCTAACTTGGCACAGGGAAGATTGCCTGAAGGCAATCTCAATGACGCGCTGAGTAAAGTTGCGAAAGTTGTTGAAGAGAAGTTGAAATAGAATATATGTCTATCTCCATTACACAATTGATCTATCTCAAACAAGGTCAGCAGGAAGTGTTTGACCAATTTGAGAGCGTCGCCATTCCGATCATTTCAAAATACAACGGCAAGCTCCTGTTGCGAGTACGTCCTTCGAATGATGCTTTTATTGAAGGGCATATGGAGCATCCTTATGAGTTTCATTTGATCGAGTTTGCGTCCGATGCGGATTTTCAAGATTTTATGAAAGATGAAGAAAGAAAAAGATTTCTGCATCTCAAAGAGAAGTCGATCGAGTTGTCGATCTTGTATAAGGGCGAAAGATTGTAGGATTGAAAAATATAAAAGAATGGCGATGAGCCATTCTTTTTGTTTAATTCAGATGAATGATTAATTTATCATCCTGTTTTCCTGCAGCCGTCAATTTTGTGCCGTCAACGGATACATTCCACGGCTTTTCAGGCCCGTGCCTTTGAATGTGAATTGTATTTTCAATTCTTTGTATATCAAATGTTGTTTCGATTTTGCCGTCTAAAGATGGGATTTCTACTTTTATAGATCGCCCATCTTCCAATTGATAAATTTGGAGAGTGACTCCATCACTATATTCATAATCAGGTTTGCCTGTTTGATTTCCAATGGGGATGACCGAATTGGGCCGCACCAATAAGGGCAGGCTCGTGAAGTCGTGAGTCTCCTCCATCCAGCGCGGACCTTCAACCACGTTTCCATTTAGTAAATTTGTCCAACGCCCTTCGGGTACATAATATCGCACGCTTCCATCGTGACTGAAAATTGGTGCAACTAAAAGCGAATCGCCCAGCATATATTGCAGGTCTAAATGCTCACAAGTGGGGTCGTTTGGAAATTCCAAAATCATTGCGCGCATCATGGGAATTCCTTGCTCATGCGCTTGAATTGCTGTTCGAAAAAGATAAGGCATCAAGCTGCATTTGAGTTTTGTGAATTTAGATAAAACATTCACGGCTTCTTCATCGTAATTCCATGGGACTCGATAAGATGAACTTCCATGCAAGCGGCTGTGCGAGGAAAGCAAACCAAATGCCGCCCAGCGTTTGTACACATCTGCGCTGGCGGTTTGCTCGAACCCGCCGATGTCGTGACTCCAAAATCCAAAACCTGATAACCCCAGCGATAATCCGCCGCGCAGACTCTCCGCCATGGATTCAAATGTCGCTGTGGAATCGCCGCCCCAATGGACAGGGAATTGTTGTCCGCCTGTTGTGGCGGAACGTGCGAAGACGAGTGCGTCAACTTCGCCGCGTTCTTCAATCAATAAATCGAACACTGTTTTATTATAGAGATAGGAATAATAATTGTGCATCTTGAACGGATCGGAACCGTTGTAGTAAACCACATCGGTTGGAATGTGTTCGCCGAAGTCCGTCTTGAATGTGTCCACGCCCATTTTTAATAACACGCGCAATTTATCTGCAAACCATTTACATGCTTCTGGATTCGTAAAGTCCACAATGCCCATACCCGCCTGCCACATATCTGTTTGCCAGATATCGCCGTTCGGCTTGCGGATGAGGTATCCGTTTTGCGCGGCTTCATCAAATAGGATGGAACGCTGCGCGATGTAGGGATTGATCCATACACAAATGTGTAAGCCGCGACTCTTTAATCGAGACAGCATCCCCTGTGGGTCGGGAAAGAAGCGCGAGTCCCATTGCAAGTCGGTCCAATTAAATTCTTTCATCCAAAAACAATCGAAGTGGAAAACATGCAGGGGGATGTCGCGTTTTGCCATTTCATCAATGAAGCCCGTGACGGTTGCTTCGTCATAATTAGTTGTGAACGATGTTGAAAGCCACAAGCCGAATGACCACGCAGGCGGGAGTGCGGGACGACCTGTAAGTGCGGTATACCGTTCGAGGATTTGCTTAAGAGTAGGGCCGTAGATGATGAAGTATTCAAGCGCTTCGCCCGCGACTGAAAACTGAACCCGCTCCACTTTTTCAGACGCCACTTCAAAAGCTACCTGCTCAGGCTGGTTGACAAAGATGCCATATCCGCGATTGGTTAGATAGAATGGAATATTTTTATAGGATTGCTCACTGCTTGTGCCGCCATCCTGATTCCAAATATCCACTACCTGACCATTTTTGATAAAGGATGTGAAACGCTCGCCGAGACCATACACACATTCGCCAACGCCGAGATTAAGCTGTTCGTGAATAAAACGCCCATCAGGTGTGTCGACAAACCCCATTGCGTGCCAGCCACTTGAGGTAATTACATTTTGGTCTTTTCCGAGATATTCAACCAGCCAGTTCTCACCTTTATTTATTTTTACACTCAAATCGCCGCTGGCGATGCTGACGGATTTTTCGTTATTTGTAATGATGGGTTTTTGATTCGGTTGTTCATAAACAGTGAATTCTGGCTTTGAGGGATGTATACCCTTGTGGTGGATTATCTGCACGCGAATGACATTTTCCATCGGAGTTGAGTATCGAATGGTCAGCATGGGGAGGTTTAGTGTATCTCCGCGCCCTGTCAGTTTTTTTGTTGGAGCATAAATAGTGACCGCATCCGATTCAATTTCAACTTCGTGAACCTGTTCGGCGTAATGTGGAGTCATTCCTGCGCGCATTTGCCAGTAGCCATTGGTAAATTTCATTTTAGATTCCTTTCGCCTTCAATGATGCCTTGGTTTGTATATTAGACCTTTTGCGTAACCAGACCTCTTGCATAAGTGGGGAGGTTACGCAGCTTCAAAAGATTTGAACCACGGAGACACGGAAACACCGAGAAAACCTTTGAAATCTCCGTGCCTTTTGTGTCTACGTGGTTAGTAGATTTGACTTTTGCAAGAGCACTACTATATTCTGAAGTTTGGAAGTTCTACTTCCGAAACGCGAAAGTAGAACTTTTGCACTCCCGTAAATAAGTTTTTCTGACTTTTGTAAAAGGACTATTTTTTGTATCAGCTATGTAATAAGCTGATTGTATAGTAATGCCTATCAAAATTACAAGTTGAATTTTCCTTTGATTTGTGTCACAATAACTCAAGTTGTTTGTATAGGGGAACTTTCCCCGCAAACGATACGTCCATCCTGCAAACAATATTTGGCGAGATGCGGGACAGCCATCCATGGAAAGGAGGGCCTATGACTTAATATATATTTTGAGGTTCAGCGGGACGCCGCCTGCTGGCCTTCTTCACTTGTCTCAATTCGTAAATAAAATTTCCTTAGGAGAAGAAAAATGCAAACCTTACGCAAAGCCATTGGCTTTAGTGTTCTATTCATACTGCTGTTTTTGTCTGCTTGTGGAAGCGCGCCTGCAACTCAAGCGCCTGCTGCAACACAGGTACCAGGGGCCGATTATCTTGAAGCGCCAGCCGCCACGGAAGCACCCGCTGCGGCGCAGGCTCCGTCCAATGCACCAAATCAATCTCCGTCTTTCGCACCAACTCAAACGTCAAATAATGAACCGTATGATATGTTTTTCCAGAACTACGGAGTCAATCCTTCCATAGATACCGAGGATGATAATTTATCTACATTTGCTTTGGATGTAGATACAGGCTCATATACAGTCATGCGAAACTATTTAAATAATGGCAGCCTGCCTCCGCCAGAATCTGTGCGTGTGGAGGAATATGTCAACTACTTTGATCAGGGATATGCCAATCCGCCCGCACATTCGGCATTTGGCATTTATATTGACGGCGGTCCATCACCATTTACACAAACCGAACGCTACAATATGCTTCGCGTTGGCATTCAGGGCTACCAGGTTAATGAAAACGATCGCAAGGATGCTGCGCTCACTTTTGTGATCGATGTCTCTGGTTCGATGGATATGGATAACCGTCTTGGGTTGGTAAAGCAATCGCTGGAAATGCTTGTCGAGCAATTGCATCAAAATGACACGGTCAGCATTGTGGTTTATGGATCAGAAGCCCGCGTCGTTCTTGAGCCGACAGCTGGTTCTGATTCTGGAAAGATTCTCTCTGCGATTTACAGCCTCCAAACAGAAGGGGCTACGAATGCAGAAGCGGGTATCCGTCTTGGTTATGGCATGGCTATGGAAGCCTTCAATTCCAACGGAATCAATCGTGTGATCCTGTGTTCAGATGGTGTGGCAAATGTCGATGAGACTGAAGCGAATTCCATCCTCGAAGAAATTGATCATTATATCGCTGAAGGAGTCACACTTACCACCATCGGCTTTGGCATGGACAATTACAACGACACCCTCATGGAGCAACTTGCTGACAAAGGGAATGGGTTCTATGCATATGTTGATGACCGTAATGAAGCTCGCAAACTCTTCATTGACGAGATCACAGGAACTTTGCAAACCATCGCGTTGGATGCAAAAGTTCAAGTGGAGTTTAATCCTGCAGTTGTAAGGAATTACCGCCTAGTTGGGTATGAAAACCGTGCCGTGGCTGACGATCAATTCCGCGATAACTCTGTGGATGCGGGTGAGATCGGCGCAGGGCATTCAGTTACGGCCTTGTATGAAGTTAAATTATATCCAAATACATATGGCAAGGCTGCTACTGTTTATATGCGTTGGGAAGATCCAGACACCCATCAGGTCGTTGAGATCTCGCAAGATTATGACGCAAGCCAGTTTGCTTATGATTTCAGCGCAACCGATCCGTATTTTCAACGAGCAGTTGTTGTTGCTGAATATGCAGAGATTATGAAAAACAGTTACTGGGCTGAAGGCGGTTCACTTGATCATGTCAAGAATGAATCGGAACGCATCAGTGAATATTTATATCGTGATGATTCCATGAATGAGTTTGTAGATTTGGTTCGAGAAGCGAGCAGATTGAAGTAGTTATACGAAAAAATTGCCCGTACTTATATAGTACGGGCAATTTTTTCGTATTTTTATGTTTTCAGGCTAGTACGCAAAATCAGGATTGAAGCCGCTTTTTGTCTGGTTGGATTTTTGATCTGAGAGTTCGAGTATGTAGGCGTGCAGTTCGTCCACTGATTCGATCAATACATCTGCGTACTGAATCAAGTCTCTCGCGCTGGAAACACCCGAAAGGACACCTACACAAAGGCCTGCACCTGCAGCGCGCGCCATTTTTAAATCAGATATTGTGTCACCTATTACCATTGCTTTGGACGGGTCAATGTTAATCCGCTCGCAAATTGCCAGAACCATATCTGGTTTTGGTTTTGTGGGAATACCATCGTCAGCGCAAACCATGGTGGAGATATATTCTTCTATGTCGAAAGCCTCGATCAGCGCCTGAGTGGGTGCGCGGTCGTCAGCGGTGGCAATCGCAATTTTTATTTTTTCGCCTTGCAGCTTGCTGAACAATTCTCGTAGATCGGTGAAAGGTTTTGCGAGCAGCACAGGGTCTGGAATGCACCAACATTCTTCGACAATAATTTCGGCCGCATCAATGGTCAACCCAAGTGATTGCATCACCTCGATCGTAAGTCTGCGTAGTTGTGCCATTGGCGATGCGGCCAGTTTCCCGTGGGCAAGGACTTTCCTAGTTTCTTCATCGTAGCCGAGTGCGAGGCACAACGGCGCGTGGACATTCAGTCCGCTGGCATTGTGAAGCTGCTCTGCCAGAAAAACAGCCCAACCACCCCACATGGCATCAAAATCAATGAGGGTACCGTCTTTATCAAAAATAATAGCCTGTGCTTTAAAGTGTTTCATGCCATCCATTTAGATCATCCTGTTCATAATAAAGTGACAGTCACTTATAGAGAAGTGACTGTCACTTTATTATTGTTAACTAGTTTTTATTTTACTTGTATTTCCAGTTTTGTGCGCCCCAACTCATCGAGCCCCACGTACTGACTGTGTAGCCTGTTAAACTGTCGGCAATCCCATAACCATCCTGGAATAAATATAAATATACTTGCGGCATGTCATCGACCACAGCTTGCCCCACTTCACAATATGCTTTCTTACGGGTTTCAGTTTCAAAGCTGGTGCCTGCGGTTTGCAGGGCTGCGTCAACCTTTGGGTTCACCCAGCGGAAGTAATTTCCACCTGTTGGATTTGTTGGCGAAGGAATGGAAGTGGATGTATATGCATCTGAAACATAGCCCTGAGGCTCAGTGGTAAAACCGCGGTCGAAGATAAGCATGTCATAATCTCCGATGGCACGTGGAGAATTGTCCGCATAGGTGCCGAAGATAATTGAGAAGTCGTAGTTTTGAATGCGGGCTTCAATACCAACAGCTTTTAGATTTTCAACGACGAATTCTTCGGTGAGTTGCAGCGGATCGTAAGCCGTATACCCTTGCAGTTCGAGAGAGAGTCGGGTTCCATCTTTCGCATACATTGCGCCTTTTGCCACGCGAATTCCATCGTCACCTATGACCCAGCCAGCTTCATCCAGTAATTGATTGGCTTTTGCTATGTCAAAACCAAATTTGCGTGGAATATCGCATTGATACCAGCCATAAGCAAAAGGATTTGTTGAATCGGTGACACTTCCGTGCAGAACATCTTTTTGCAAAGTTTGATAATCAATGGCGCTGGCAATTGCCTGACGAACGCGAATGTCACCCAAAATCGGATGAGGTTTGTTTGCGCCTGGGTCACCATCAAATGGCGCGCTTAAGTTAAAGTCAATTGCCATGTTCCAAATACCTGGAACAAGTTTTTGTGAGGCCTTGCCCTTAAGCAGAGTGTCGTATTCATTTTGGAATTCGCCCGGCCATAAATGATATTGTGCTTCGCCGTTCAGCATCATCGCTGTTTGTGCGGCTGGTTCAGGGACAATACGGAAAATAAGCGAATCCAGATAAGGCTTTCCTGTTTCAAAATAATTGGGGTTGCGGGTTAAAGTAATACTTTCGCCTGAAGCCCAATCACTTAGAATGAACGGCCCGGCGCCAACTGGTTTTCTATTCCATTCCCAATTGGCCATATTTGCAGGTTCACCTGTTGCGTGGCGTGGCAACAAGCCGTAGGCAAATTGATCCAAATAGCCTGGGTAGGGTGATGAATAAGTTAATATAGCGGTTAGATCGTCAGGGGTTTCAACGGATGTGATCAAGTCAAATCCGCTAATGCCGACCAGTGCGCCAGAATCAGGATTGGAGAGTGCTTCAACTGTAAACTTAATATCATCTGATGTAATTGGTTTTGCATCAGACCACTTTAAATTGGGTTTCAACTTCCAGGTGACGGTTAAGTAATCTTTGGAAAGCCCGCCGTTTTCAAGGGTGGGTAAATTTTGTGCGAGTGTGGCAACATACTCGCCTTTTTCATTGATTGTGTCAAGGCCTGTCATTGCAGTTGCCTCGGCCACCTGGCGGACAATGGCTGCGTCGGCGAGGAAATAATTTAGCGTTGTCGGCTCTTCAGGAATAATGAGCGTAACCGTTCCACCGCTGCCGGCAGGCGTATTTCCGCTGCCGCAGGCACTCAGAATAATGCCTAGAATTACCAAAAGGGTAAATAACTTAATTTTCATCTCTTCTCCTTTTTTATTTTGTAAGGCGGGATGACATTCCGCTTTACTGTGTGTGAATTACATAGGGATCAAATGCATCGCGCAATCCATCTCCGATGTAGTTAATTGCCATAACGGTGATGAAGATCATCAACCCGGGATAGAACGCGATCCAGGGTGCTCGGAAAACCTGGTTTTGCGCCGTGGACAAAATGCTGCCCCATGTGGGGGTGGGTGGCTGCACGCCAAACCCCAAATAACTTAACCCTGATTCTGTGATGATCGCTGAAGCCATTTGCAAAGTGCCGCTCACTAAAATTGGACCGATGCAGTTTGGCAGGATATGTTGAATAATGATTCGGATATGCGAGCCGCCGAGTGCTCGTGAAGCAGTGACAAATTCGCGTTCACGCAATACCAGGAAGAGTCCACGGACGAGACGGGCGGGCCACATCCATGAAAGTGCGGCAATAATAATGATAACAATGATGACACTATTCTTGAGCCAGGGCACTTGTTGTTCGCGTAAAAATGCTCCAAGGATGATCAAGACAAAAATAGTGGGGAAGGTTAGGAATGCATCGGTAATACGCATGAGAGTTGAGTCTATCCAGCCGCCGAAGTAGCCTGATAGCGCGCCGATAACAATGCCTAAAGCAACAGAAAGAAAAGTTGAAAGCAGACCAACTGTCAGGGAGATCCGACCGCCATATAAGATACGCGTGAAGATGTCGCGTCCCAGTTCATCCGTCCCAAACCAATGGTCAATGGTGGATTTTTGAAAACTGTTTGTGGGTTCCTGATCAGTTGGGCTATAAGAGGATGCAGAAGCGAGAGCCGATGCCAGGATCAGAATGGCAAGTAAGGTGATGGCAATGCCTGCAAGTTTATGTTTGAAGAATCGTCGTATGACTGTGCGCGTAATGCTTTGTTCATAGCTTGGAATTAATTCACTCATACTTTACCCGGGGATCCAGCCAACCATATGCGAGATCTGCAAGAATGTTGCAGAAGATGATCAAAACTGCTGTGATCATGACGACCCCAAGCAGCACTGGATAATCACGTCCCTTGGCTGCATCCCAAAACAGACGTCCCAGGCCCGGCCAGGAGAAGATCGTTTCGACGAACAATGCGCCCGCAAAAAGACTTGGAAGATCAAGTGCGATCAGGGTAACCAACGGTAGTATGGCGTTTCGAAATGCATGATGATAATACACGCTTCTGTCATTTGCGCCTTTTGCTTTTGCCGTACGGACGTAATCTTCATGTAACACATCCATCATGCTGGAACGCAGAAATCGCGAATACCATGCAACCCAACCCATGCTCAATGCAGTCACTGGCAGCACCAAATGCCATAGCGTGTCGAGCAGGTCGCCGCTCTTTCCCTGCGAATTCATGCCGCCTACAGGAAAAAATGGAGCGCCTGTAAATGGATTTCTGATGATAACGTAGAAAATAACGATCAATCCCAGTCCCAGCCAATATACAGGGATTGATTGTCCGATGAAGGTGATCGTGGTTACGAAATAATCAAATATTGAATATGGTTTACGCGCCGACCAGATACCAATCGGTATTGCGATTAAAAGTGTAATGATAAAAGAAACCCCGACGAGTAACAGAGTATTCGGAATACGTTCAGCGACCATCTCATTTACAGGGCGGCGAAATTTTATTGATTCGCCCATATTTCCTGACAGCATGTCACGCATCCAGCGGCCATATTGCACAGGAAGTGGATCGTTCAATCCAAGTTTCTCTTCAACAACTTCGATCTGTGCTTTGGTAATGTTAGGGTTGCGGCGCGCAGAGGTCAGTGGGCCGCCCGGAGCGGCGCGCACAAGGAAAAATAACAGGATACTGATAATAAATAGTATCGGAATAGTTTGAAGAATGCGTCTTAATGCGTAAACGGCCATTGTATACCTGAGTGGTTAAGCCTCAAAAACTATTTTGCCATCTACGAATGTCATCACGGGTTTTGCTGTCATTATCTCTTTTGGATCTAATGCAAACAGATCGTGTGAAAATAAAACCATGTCTGCAAGATAGCCTTCCTTGATCTGTCCTTTTTCGTTTTCCTTAAACTCTGCATAAGCCGCGTCGCGTGTATAACCAATAATGCATTCTTCGAGAGTTAATGTTTGATCGGGGTCGGTTGGAGACCATTTTTCCCGATTCATGCCTACATGCAAATTGATCATCGGGTCAAACGGGGCCACAGGCCAGTCACTGCCCAACACGATGTCGTTGCCCGCATCCTTCATGTTTCGCCAGGCAAATGATAACGGCCAGCGTTGTTTACCTGTACGTGCAGGCCAAACATCTCCCTCGTCCATGCTGAACGGTGCGTGGCTGGTTTGCATGGAAGGTAAGACACCGAGTTGTGTAAAGCGTGGAATATCATCAGGATGGATAACTTCGATATGCTCAATGCGATGACGACTATCACGCTTCCCATTTAACTTTTGAACTGTTTCGTACCCATCCAGCACTCGCCTCACTGCACCATCTCCGCAGCAATGGACAAAGATCTGCAGTCCCATTTTGTCGCATAAGGCTGCCATGCGGGTGAAATGTTCCAACGAATAAATGCCGTCGGGTTTTGCTTCCGAATTATCAGCATACGGATCAATATTGAGCGCTGTATAGGATTCCCAGACGCCGTCCATGAAAAATTTGGCTGCCCCGCCGCGAGCGAGTTCCCCCTGGATGTTTGCCATTTCTGCAGCTTCCTGAAGCATCTCTTCAGTTGTTTCTGGTTTGATCCAATAAGGTACGTACACGCGCAGATTCAATTCCCCGGCATCTTCAAGCGCGGCGTAGAACATCATCTCTTCCATCTCGCCGTTCATATTGTGGACACTGGTCACACCGGTTGAGTTGATTATCTTGATCGTGCTGATGAGTAATTCCCGTTTGCGGGCTTCACTGGGTTCAGGAATCAGGTCTGATACGAGTCCCATGGCGGTCTCGCGAAGTTCGCCAGTTGCCAATCCTTTTTCATCACGGACGATTACTCCATTGCCGGGCGCGTCTACGCCGGGTTGGAGAATACCCGCCAGTTCAAGAGCTTTTGTATTTGCCCAGGATGTATGGCCGTCATATGCGTTGACATAGATAGGTCTGTCTGAAGATACTGCATCCAGTTCTTCACGTGAAGAAATAATATTGTATTTAACGCCCCGTCCCTCGATCCATTCACTGGTTTTATTCTCTGCCGCAAAGGATTTCAAGACTGTGTGTATTTCTTCAATATTCGCAGATTCATAGAGTTGTGCGCCTCCCATGGAAATGGATCCCCATAATAAATGGAAATGCGAATCGATAAATCCGGGGGTAAGTGTGCGGCCTTTTCCGTCAATTACGCGGGTATTTTCCCCTAGAAATTCTTTTGCCCCGTCGCTGTTCCCTACAAATAGAATACGATTTCCCTTTACAGCAACCGCTTCAGCACTTGGGTTTTCCTTGTTACTCGTAAAAATCTTCGCATTGGTAATAACGAAATCCGCCTTGGATGACATTTTTACTCCTTTTATTTAAATATTTGACTGAATATACATAAGAAAGGCAGGCAGGTCAAGCGAATATTCTGGTTTAAACATTCGCGTTTTTGAATTTATATATTTGAGCAACGAGCAGTATAATCACGCAACTTATGACAAAGCAAAAAGTAGTTGTCGCCATGTCTGGCGGCGTGGATTCTTCAGTGGCTGCAGCTCTGCTCAAACAGCAGGGCTATGATGTCACTGGGATGATGCTGCGCCTGTGGTCTGAGCCTGGCAAGGAGGAATCTAACCGTTGCTGTACTCCAGATGCCATGGCGCAGGCGCGGCGTGTGGCCGCAAAGCTGGATATTCCATTTTATGTAATTGATGCAAAGGATGTATTTAAAGAAACCGTGGTCCAATATTTTTTGGATGGATACGCGCGTGGTGAAACGCCGAATCCTTGTTTGTTGTGCAACCGTCAAATCCGCTGGACTTTTTTATTGGACCATGCGCTTGCACTTGGCGCGGAATATATGGCGACAGGTCATTACGTTAGAAGGATGAAGGATGAAGGCGGAAAGATAAAATTATTACGTGCAGTGGATCATTCTAAAGATCAATCCTATGTTTTACATGTTTTGACACAAGAAAAATTGCAGCGGGCTTTATTCCCTGTGGGAGATTATCCAAAACCTGAAATTCGAGCAATTGCTGAGTCTTTTGGCCTGTCCACGGCTTCGAGACCTGAATCTCAAGATTTATGTTTTCTTGCAGGTGACGACTACCGAAATTTTCTTCAGCGGAACACATCTGAAATATTGAAGCCAGGTGAAATTGTGACGACTGACGGAAAGTCAATTGGCCGGCATAACGGACTTGCAAATTACACGATTGGTCAGCGCAAGGGATTAAATATCGCATCAGCAGTGCCGCTTTATGTCATCACAAAACAGGCTTCACAGAACACTCTCGTCGTTGGCACCTTGGATGAGCTCGGTTTTACAGAGTTGACCGCACACAACGTTAATTGGAGTTCGGGTAAAACGCCAAGCGAACCATTTCGCGCACAGGTAAAGATCAGATATACAGCAAAAGAGGTTGAGGCACTGGTCAGCCCGTTGGAAGGGGAGCAGGCTTGGGTTAAGTTTGATGCGCCTGTTCGGGATGTCACCGCTGGCCAGGCGGCTGTGTTTTATCAGGGCGATGAGGTGATTGGCGGCGGAGTGATCACCTAAATGATTGCTGCGTAGTCAATACCCTGCTAAAAAATATTTTATGGATCGCTTATGACATTTCCAACATTACTTTTCGCCCTGTTGATCGCGCTGCTGTGCGGCGTGCTTTATCATATTTTTCGTAATGGAAGCGGCTGGCGTTTATTGTATTACCTTGGGTTTAGCGTGCTGGGTTTCATTGTTGGGCAGGCTGTGCATAATTGGAAAGGTTGGAATTTATTCTTATTTGGTGCGCTCGACATCGGGTTGGGAGTGATTGGAAGCGTAATTTTCTTAATGCTCGGAGAATGGCTAAGCAGGATAGAAGTTAAAAAAGAAAGCGGTGTATAATCTGCGCCCGTTGATTAAAACAGGTGCGAAGTGCCTGAATAAAAAATGAGAGTGAGAATAAAATATGGACTTTTTGAAGAGTATGCTTGATCTTTTCCTGCATTTGGATGAATACCTTTCCAAGATCATCACAGATTATGGCACGTGGACCTATGCGATTTTGTTCACAGTGATCTTTGTTGAAACTGGCCTGGTGATCATGCCGTTCCTGCCTGGTGATTCGCTGTTATTTGCTGCCGGCACATTTGCGGCGCTTGGTTCCTTGAACATTGGCTTCCTGATTCTTCTTTTGATCGGCGCGGCATTTTTAGGCGACACGGTCAACTATTCCATTGGCCGTTATTTGGGAGAGCGTGCCTATAATATTAAATGGATCAAGAAGGAATACTTTGACAAGACTCATGCCTTCTTTGAAAAACATGGAGGCAAAGCTATTTTTCTTGCACGGTTTGTTCCTATTGTTCGCACCTTTGCCCCGTTCGTCGCAGGCATTGGAAAAATGTCCTATAGTTATTTCATCACCTATAATATTGTAGGCGGTGTTGTCTGGGTGCTGCTTTTTACCCTGGCAGGCTATTTCTTCGGTAATATTCCCTTTGTGCGCGAAAATTTTGAATATGTGATCATCGTGATTGTTTTGATATCCATTCTGCCGATGGTGTTTGAATGGTTGAAGGCGCGCAGAGAAGCGAAGTAATTTGTAAGTCGGGTGCCAACCCGACTTATTTTTTATGAAATATATTGCTGTTCTTTTTTTCATTTTTATTTATCATCGTTGTGATTCTTGCGGATAGGGGAAACCTGCCGCATTTTATAACAGTGATCTATGATTTTTCGAATGGGGATAAACTCGGACACTTCATCCTGTATGGACTCTTGAACTTTTTCATCACCCGCGCATTTCTCTCCTCGAGTCTTTCCAAATCTCGAGGCTGGGTGACTCTTTTAGTGGGTTTGACTCTAGCCCTGCTTATTGCGCTTGAAGAGTTCTCGCAGAAATTTTTTCCATCGCGCACGTTTGATTTGATAGATTTGTCGGCAAGTTATCTGGGCGTGATCTTTGGGGGATTTGCTGCTTTGAAGTTAAAAAAGTAGGTCACGCTTAAAGCGTGACCTACTACTCAGTTGTTGATTAAGGCTTCAAAATTAAATGCCCTTCGCTGTCTTTTATTACTGACTCCTGCTCCCACCACATTGGGGCGTAGCCTATTTTGGTCCACATGAGAGTCATATCATCATAGTGGAGGTTGAATGCATGACCAGACTCGCCTGTTGTGTGACCAGCCAGTGAATTATCCAAATTACCCAGATCAACAATTTCACGTTCTGAGGGCAGCCAATTAACCTCGAAGGATTCGCCCACAGTCCAGCCGGTAGCGTTGACAACACTCTTGCCGCCGCCAGTGACGAATGGTCCGCGATTGAAAAGAGCTTCTATGGGCGGGATTCCTGACTTGCCCAAGGTGCCATTTCGGAAAGTGGAGGTGTGCAAGCTGCCCCACTCAGGCCACTTGGCAGAGTCCTTTCCGTACTCCTTTTGAATCTGAGAAATGGTTTCGCCGAAAGCGCGAGCGAAAATATCATCACGGGTTTCAACTTTATCAGTTGTGGTTTTGTCGTCCCACCATGGGCTATTGGGTTGTTGCGCCAGAGAACGCATAACGACATACCAACGCCCCCCGCCTTCAGGTAATGAATCCTTGGGAAGATCATCCTGGAAAGTATCTGTAAGCACATTTGACCAGAACCATTCGAAGACAGAGGCTGCTTTTGAGTCGGCGGTTTCCTGGTAATCCCATGAGCTGAGAGACTGTTCTCGGATGGCAGCCAGTTCCGGGTCCAGTTTGACCGAGAGCAGCACAGGTATAAGAGCTTCTGCATTGAGGCTCTTCGAGTCGCCATGCATGCTTTGGATGTAGTTAGCGTCAATTTTTCCAGGCGCATTCTGGATCATATCCACGATGCGAGATGCACGTTGACCATAGTCCCAGTCTTTAGTGATGAGATATTGATAATCGCGAGGGTTCGCCTGATTATTCGCTGTGGCAATAAACCCGCTTTGTGGATTAAAAGTATAGGGCAATTCATCAAAGGGAATAAAACCAGTCCAATCATATTCGCTCGACCAACCGGGGACTGGTAAAGTTCCATCGCCTTGTTTGCGAATGGGAATATCACCTGGGGTCTGATAGCCGATGTTTCCATCTACATCGGCATAGAGAAGGTTTTGAGCAGGTACATGGAAGTTACGGCCTGCAGCACGGAATTCATCCCAGTTGGTGGCTTTATCAAACCCCCATATTGCCTCGAAGGGTGTCGATGGAGTAAGCGCGGTCCATGCCAGAGCAATCGCGTAATTATCAGGAAGTTCAACTCCGCTCTTGTCTTTGAAAGGAGTGGCTTCGGGGTTTTCTTTGGGATCCACTTGATCTTTGAGCGAACCATAAGTATCTGAAATTACCGGGCCGTGGCGCGAAACACGAACGGTGATTTCCACTGGGTCACCGCCGCCGACCTTGATGGTTTCTTTGCGCGTTTCAAAGTCTATCCATTTGCCATCCACTTCATACTGATTTGGATTTTCTGGATTAACTTTTTCAATAAACAAATCCTGCACGTCCGGGCCAAGGTTGGTGTAAGCCCAGGCGATGCGATCATTATGTCCGGCAACGACACCCGGCACGCCTGCGAAGGAAAACCCTGTTACTTCAAAGGGGCAGGCATCTGATTTCGGTTGACAGTGCAGGGCATTTTGATACCAGATGGATGGCATTTGAATGCTGAGGTGCATATCATTGGCAAGCAGTGGTTTGCCGGTAGTGGTTAAAGCACCGGAAACAACCCAACTGTTTGAACCAATATCCGGACCCGTAGGCCCGAGTGTGCTTTCCATCAATGCGAGTTTCTCTTTGAGTGATTCCAGATTTAAATTAATCGAGGTTAGGTCTGGAAGGGTTTGTGAAACTTGACCTTCAATGTCCTTCACATTTTCGCCGATTGTTGGGACGATTACCGGGTAATCTGCTGGGTATTCAGGGTAAAGCTCGCCAAGTTGTTCTGGAGTAAGAGTCTTTAGCAGAATGGCACGTTGTATTTCATCGTCCATGTTTCCGCCTAGATCCCAGGCCATGGCTTTGCCCCAGGTCAGCGAGTTGACGGGTGTCCACGGTTCGATCTTGTAACTAGGATTCAATACGCCTGTGAGAATTAAATATTCCAGGCTGAGTTCAACAGGGCCGCGTTCTTGAATATAAGCATTTACACCTGCTGTATAGGAATCAAGAAGGGCTTTGGATTCGGGTCCGAGCATTTCGTATTCTTTCTCTGCCACTTGTCTCCAACCGAGTGTGCGCAGGAAAGAATCCGTATCTACTTGACCTGAACCAAACATTTCAGACAAGCGACCTGAACCAACGTGCCGCCAAAAATCCATTTGCCAGAAGCGATCCTGCGCATGGGTATAGCCTTGCGCGAAGAATAGGTCATGCGATGTGGATGCATAAATGTGAGGGATGCCCATCTTATCTCGATAGATATCCACTTTGCCATCGAGGCCGGGCACTTTGACTTCACCATCAATTTGTGGAAATGATTTTGGCGCAACGGTGTTTGGAATATAACTCTTGAAATAGTATGTTCCTCCCGCGCCAGCGATCAACGCGAGAATAACGATACCGATCAGAACACGACCTATGATCTTGCCTGCTTTTTTCATTTGTCCTCCGAGTTGAAAATGTTTTACTCCCTTAGGCCAGTCAGGCCCAAGGGAGTATTTTATTATTTAGATCTAGCACTTCGACTATTTAATGACTCCCAGCATGCGCGGATACCAATACCATAAAATATCCGCAGCCGGCTTGCTATGAATGGAAGCAGATTTATCCTGCAATGATACTGGCGGATAATATCCGCGGCTAATGAAACCAGAAATCCAATTGCGAGAATTGACTGCATTCAACATGGCCTCGTAAATATCGGCTTGTGTTTGCAGGCTTAAGGTCACCGCATCGAGATCGGCATTAGGACGGTTAAGTGCAGGCCAGTCGAGACAGCCGCCCTGCCCATTTGCCACACATCCATTTGCCGCACCTGCTGCAGATGGATAGGCAACAGCAAGCACAATCGGTTTTCTTAATAAATTGGCGAGCGGTGCAACTTCATTATCCAACAATCGACCGGCTTCGTTTGCAAAGTCTGTTTTTGTGGCGCTTGGATTTGAAGAAAGAGAGGCAGACCATAATAAATAAATGCCATCAACATCTTGAAGAAAATTCAAGGGGGTTTCAATGTTGGATTTTGTATAAGGCAATGCCCACAACAGTTGACCTTTGAAATGTACACGTACTTCCGCAATGATCGATTTCCATTGCGCTTCCGCATCTCCTGAGACATTGGATGGGTTGCCATCCGCCAGTTTTCCATTTGGCAAAGCAGGTGTCACCCAATCGCCGCCAAGGATGAGAGTTTGCGAGCCGGTTTGGGCTGCTAGATCTGCGTAATTGATTGCAAAGGCACGGTAGCGGGTAAACCACGTCTGCCACCACTGTGCATCTCGCGGCGCAGCCAGCCAAAAGTTCATACTGAGTGCGTTTGAAGGATTGGATGCCCCGGGAAAATTCGGAGTCGGGAATAAGGATACACTCAATCCCAATGCACGGGCTTGAGAGATCATGATTGCTGAGTCGATCCACAACGGATCCTGCCCGGTTACCGGTGAAAAACCCAACGGTGAAATACTGGTGTAAGTCCAGCTCGGTGTCAGAACAATATCATTCGAGCCAAGAGCCTGGACATTTGCAAATGCCTGGGGAGCATAATATGACCAGTTCGGGCGGTAAGTAGGTTGGAATTCGATGCCGGCATTGAAGCCAGCACGCGGAATAATACTGGCCCCAACCAGTGTGACCGGTTCTGGATTCTCAAACCATTTCCAGGCACTGACCGTATCTTGAATATCCTGGCCCACAAGACTTGTGGCAGCCTGCCTGCCAACAGGTGCGGACCCAATGGTTTGGACATCGTCTGCGCTGCCACATTGTCCGTTACGGCAATAGCGATAGGAAAATGAACCAAGTACATTCAACGGGCTGTAGAGTTTGTATGCCCAGCGGTTATTGCCAAGCGGCCACATTGGAATGGGTTCCATCCAGCCGAAGGTATTGAATTGCATGTAGATAATGTCGCCGGGCGGCGTGACGGATGGGACACTGACCTCAAAAAGTATCGGAGACGAATCGCCGGCAGACCATGATGTAATCGTATCTTGAAGTGTAGTGTCTTGTGCCGGGACAATGAACTCGCGTAAATTCCATTGGCCGTCCGATTTGCGTTCTGCGTTCCAATAGCCATCTCCCAAAGTGTATTTATATTGAATGTGAGTTCCAGCAGGCAGCCCAAGATTAACTGCATAGCGGCCATCTGGCTGCAAGCTTAGAACTGGCATGCGGTCTGTATTGGTATTTACTCCGCCTTGAAGGTCTGCAAAGGTGTTGCCAAGCTGAAGGATGTTTCCTGCAATTCTCACTGGCACACCGGGTACCGTGGCCGGTGGGACAGAAACAACAAAGGTGATATTTACAAATGGAACAGCCTTAACAGCTAAGTTAACCGTGGTCGTATTCCCTCCAGCGACTGCCGCGCCTTGTTGAAAAGTTTGATATCTCCCGTCCATGCTGTACGCGATCAGGTTGTGTGTGCCAACAGGCAGGCCAATCAGTTCAAATCGTCCTGTTGAATCGGTAATGGATTGTGTTCCGCTGGCACTCACCAGCATGTTTGGCAGCGGCGAGCCTGTATCTGCATTGAATACCTGCCCAAGAATCGTACCGCTTGGGCGGGCGTAGGCTTTATCACCCCAGTCTGCAACAATATCCTGTACCTCACCTGGGCCTGCTACAAAATACATACGGTAGCGGATCTGCGCTCCAAGGCTGGTATCTTCCAATATTGCTGAAGCGCCAATCCGCACATAACGATATTTCACCACAGAGTTAAAAGGTAAAGGCAAAACAGCAGTATAGGTCAGCGCATCACGCGCACTCATTGGATATTGAACGGAGTTCAATGACAACCCCGTAACCTCATCCATGATGGAGATCGCGAGCGTTTCATTGGCCGCGAGTGGTTCGGGTAAAGTCACTACAAAATTTGTTTGCGCTACTGGCTGTGGGGTAGGTGCCGGAACTGTAGCCCCGGCTGGCTGCGTAGCCGGCGTTGAATTAATGGGATTTTGAAACAGTGAAAGTGTGCATGCCTGCCCAACCAGGGCGAGCATAATCGACGCAGATAGGATGCGGCGAAATAATATCGTTGAATGCTTGATCATTCTCTCTCCTCGAATAAAAACACGCGTCGCACGACGCTTTAGCCTGTTGCTGCTTCGTCGGCTTTTTCTTGTTTTTTGGCTTCTTCCCGCTGTCGCCCGGCGTAGGCGATATAGCTTAAACCAATGCTGATAAAGTATAGCAATATCATCGGTGCCATTACAAGACCCTGATTGACCGGGTCAATGGTGGGTGTGATAATGGCGGCAACGATGGAAATAATTACAATGGCTAATCTCCATTGTTGAGCAAGGATCTGCGGCTTAATAATGCCAAGCGCAGACAGCACATAAATCACAAGCGGAAATTCAAAAGACACACCGATCCAAAACATTAACCCTGTGACAAATGAAAAATAAGACTGCGGACGCAGCTCGGTCTTGATTGCCATAAAATTATTTAAGAAGGGTAATGCCGCAGGCAGCATGATAAAAAATGTAAAGGCTGCGCCGCCCAAAAAGAAAAGCGTTGCAAATGGAATACCCGTCAGCCCTATTTTCCGTTCACGCGGCCGAAGTCCCGGAGCTGCAAATAACCAAAACTCGAATGCAATATAAGGGATGGCCAGAGCAACACCTGAGAGTAACGCTACTTTCATAAATACGCTAACCGTCTCTGTGACTTCGATGGCTTTTAGCTTATCGAGTCCGCCAACGGGTTGGGCGAGAAAACTGATTACTTTCTGCGTGAAAAGGAAGGAGACACCTACGGTCAACACAAGCGACAGAACAGCACGCAGGAGATGTATGCGCAACGCTTCGATCTGGTCCCATAGCATCTGACGAGTATCGGGGTTCGTGGTCAGTTCAACAAAAATTTCCGTGAGCGGGCGTTCTTCCGGTTCAGTATTCAGGAATTTATTAAATTGAGATATTTTTCGAAATGGGAAAGCGAGAATATTGTAGATGAGTCGAAAGGGGAATGTAATGCCCCTCCATACCACTGATAGCAAGTTACGCATTTTCTTTTGGTTCGCTTTCGTCCGCTTTGCCTTCTGGGGTTGGCGGTATGATCTTGTTTTCGGGGACAGGCTGAGAGCGTGGGGAAATCATTGGAGCGCCGGGCCTGCCAACGGTCGGGTTGGATGCGTTGTTTAATTCTTTTCCGATCTGATTCAAATCTTCATTCGCCTCGCGCATCAGACGGTTGGGTAACGTCCGCAGTTCTTGCGAGGTTTTCTGGAATATTTTCCATCCATCAGAGGTGACAATATTGCGGAGGAATTTGCCAATGGTCTTGCCTGCCTTTTGCATATCTTTGGGGCCAAGCACGATCAAGGCAATGAGAACAATGAAAATAAGTTCAGACATACCAATGCCAAGGATTTCCATAATTATGCTTCCAAATTTGCTTCGCGATCAATTCTATTTTTTATAATTTGATGTATCTCATGTTCGTGATCGACCAATGTGCCGAGCACGCCGTTGATAAAACGCGAGGCAGTATCTGAGCCGTATAATTTGGCTAACTCCACCGCTTCGTTGATGGCTACTTTCACAGGGGTTTCCCGATAGACGGCAAATTCCCAGAGAGCAATACGTAAAATGTTACGGTCAATGGCGGCGATCTGGTCCAGCGGCCATTCGGGTGCGTATTTTGCGATCAATTGATCAAGGTCTTGCGTGAGGGGTAACACACCAAAGATGATCTTCCTGGCAAATTCGGCGAGGTCATCAGGAAGCAAAGTTTCTTCCAGCCGTGTTTTGAGCACTTCGGCTGGAAGATGATTATTTGCAATATCAGTTTCGTAAAGTACTTGCAGAGCAATGCCGCGCGCTCTGGATCGGGGTTTCATGCTTTCAGGCCTCATTATCCTCGTAATCTATATCTTCAATGTGTATGTTGACGTGACCGACATCCATGCCGACCATTTCCTGAATGGCACGCGCCACATTTTGTTGGACATTGCGGCTGACCTCGCGGATATTTACATTTTCCTCGAGGATGAGATGTAAATCTGCATAGACGGTATTATCTTCCGTTTCAATGCGGACCCCATCGCCTGCTCCTCGTTTAAAGAGGCGATTCACGCCCCCGGAGACGGGTGCGAGGCTGCTTACGCCGGGCACACTTAATGCAGAGAGGCGGGCTATGGTTGTGAGAACATCAGGTGAGACAGTTGTTTTACCTTGCGGGGTTTCTGCCATATATTTTCTCCTGTCGCTGCGGAGGATATTTTGCCGTAGCAACATAAATTTGTTACATCATCGCCATGCCGCCATCCACACCGAGGACTTGGCCGGTAATATAAGCGGCTTCGTCTGACGCGAGAAAAGCTGCGGCGAATGCGATCTCTTCAGGTTTGCCTTTGCGTGCCAATGGGACCATCTTAAGTGCGGCTTCGAGTGTTTCGGGTGTCATGTCGGCTAGGATTTCAGTATCCACAAATCCCGGTGCAATGGCATTGACCGTGATATTGCGTGATGCAACCTCACGCGCGAGAGCTTTGGTGAAAGCGATCTGCCCGCCTTTGGATGCGGAATAATTTGTCTGACCGGCATTGCCCGTTTGACCTGCGACCGAAGCCATGTTGATCACACGTCCCACGCGTTTGCGCATCATATGTTTGACAGCGGCTTTCGAGCAGTTGAATGTGCTTTTTAAGTTAGTGTTGATGACCGCATCCCAATCTGCTTCGGGCATCATCATAATTAACTGATCGCGGGTGATGCCAGCATTGTTGACGAGAATGCTGAGGTCGCCAAAGGTTTCCACGGTAAATTTCACCAATGCTTCAGCTTGTTTGAAATCAGAAACGTCAGCTTGGTGGGCGGCGGCTTTTCCACCAGCAGCTTGAATTTGCTTGACTACTTCTTCAGCAGATTCAGGTGACTTGTTGTAGTTGACCACGACTGCCGCGCCGCGTGCTGCGAATTCCAAGGCGATGGCGCGGCCAATTCCGCGGGAGCCGCCGGTGATGAGTGCTACTTTGTTTTCTAATGACAATGGCATGAAATTTTATTCCTTTTATGTCATTGCGAGGGAGCTTTTGTTCTTTGCCCGAAGCAATCTCCTAATACAAGGGGATTGCTTCGTCGGGAAGGATACCCTCCTCGCAACGACATTATGATAAATGGAATTATACACTCTGTTCTGTGTGACTAGTTGGTTTCAAACCAAATGCCAATCCCACGCCGCCGCCTAGTGCGAGGATTGCGGCCCAGAGAAAGGCATCTTCCCAGAAGCGGATGGGGAACAGGCGGATGAGGGTATCTGAATAATAGAAGAGCCAGGAATTACCAGTGAAGAAGATTTTATGGAAGAGTGTGAAAAACTCGAAGAATACATCGGGGTTTGCGACAATGCCCACGCCTGCGATCAAGCCGAGAGCTATTGCCAGGCCGATCATCCACATCCCGCCGCGACGAAGACCGTTGATGTATTCATACATCCATTTTTGACGGTAAGCGAAGAATGCTAGCAATGCCAGAAGTGTGAGTGAGATATACCAGGCGCGTAGCGCGCCAAGCACTACATTTTTTACATCGGCCATGTGATTAAGCTCACGCTCGTTATAAAGCGGAGTGCCATCTTCAAATTTTAGATCGCCGAGATATGAAATATCAGAACTGTTGACGAGATATTCCAAGGCATAAGGTGCCCAATGCAAGCGGTCTTGTTGGGTGAAGCCAAAGTCATCTGCGGGGAAGTAGGGCATTCTATATTCAACACTGACGAAGATTGGGCTGAGCAAAATGCGCAAGGCTGTGCCAATGAGTGCGAGAGGAACGAGAAAGGAGGTGAGATAGGAAAGGATGGGGTTAAGTTTCATGGGTTTCCGTTTTATATGTCGTTGCGAGCCGTGCCTTTGCTTTTAGCGGCGTGGCAATCTCCCAATTAATCAGCATAAACTCTTCGATAGGATTCTCTTGGATAACTGGAGATTGCTTCGGTCGGAAGAATACCGCCCTCGCAACGACATCAAATTATCACTGCAAATAATCCAGGCCGCCTTTGAGGACAAAGCTGACGACCATGTTGTTGACGATCCATTCGATGGGAGCGAGGTCATCAGTGAAGACGGTGGTGGTTGTGTAGCCATCTTTGAGGTTGGCAAAAGTGGATGACATGGTGGTGATCAGCAAAGGTTCAATGGTGGGGTCTGCTGCGAGGGCGATTAAATTGGATGAAAAGTTTTCGCTGGTGGTGGGCTGCATAGTGGCGAAGATCATGGTGTTGAGTGTGCCGGGGATATCCATAATGTGAATGGATGGAAAGATTGTTGCCAGTGTTGTTGCGAGGCCGTCTATGAGGCGTCGGTCGCCGGGGACTGAACCCACGTTGATGGTCAGGACCCCGTTCTCGGTCAGGTGGGATGCGGTGATCTCAAAGAATTCCTGAGTGGTCATATGCGGGGGAATGTATGGAGGGCGGTAGGCGTCAACAGCGATGATGTCATATTTATATGGGCTGCGATCCAAATTCAAGCGTCCATCGCCAATGTGGACAGTTAAGTTTGGCAGATTGAGTCCAAAATATTTTTCGCCGACTTCCACAATTTTTCCATCGAGTTCAAAACCGTCGATGGGAATGGCGCCATAAATTGCTGTGGCCTGACGCGCGGCTGTGCCTGCGGCGAGGCCGACAATGGCCATGCGTTTGACATCCTGAGGTTTACGGTTCGCGTAAAAATACGGGCCGACTGAAAACTCTTCCCATGGGCCGCCGTAATTCAATGTGTCTGGATGATAAATGGAATGGATGCCTTCGCCATCGTTCAAACGCAAGACGGTATAGCCGCTAAGTTTTTGCACTTGAATATAGTTATACGCGGACTCGGTTTCATAGACCTGTCCGGTATTACTCTTGAGCGACTGCCCCGCAGAAAGCGCGGCGACAAGTGCAAGGACAACAGGCATCCACATCAGCTTAAACATTTCCTGTCTGCTTGCAAATTTTCCCAAGCCAGCCAGAGCAACGAAGAGTAAAAATAACCCAAATATAAAAAATGTTAATTTTGTGCCAATGGTTGGGATGGTGACGAGGGTGGGAATAAATGTCCCAATGAAAGAGCCGAGGGTTGAGATGGCGTAAATTTGCCCTGAGACCTGGCCCGCTTTGGATGTATCGTCTACAGAGAGGCGGATGGCGAAGGGAGAGATCGCGCCCAGCAATGTGATCGGGACGCTGAACAGAATTAACACGGCAATGAATGAGCCTGCCATGATGCCGACGCTTAAGGCTTCAAACGCGGTCGCTGCGTACTTGAGGACTGGTCCAGCGATATAGGGGACGAGGCCAATCGTGAACGCCCCCCAGGCAAGGATACGATACATGGCGCCAGGTGTTGGGTTCGCATCGGCCCATTTGCCGCCGAGGAAATATCCCAGTGTAAGGTAGATGAGGATTAATCCAATAATGCTGGCCCATACCAAATTGCTCGTGCCGAAGACATTGCCGATGAGACGGCCCGCGGCGAGTTCGGCGGCGAGGGTAGTCATACCAGAGACGAAGACTGTGAAGAGGAGATATTTTTTCATTGATTTTCCGTGGAATAGGATGGGCGGATTATACACGGTGGAAGAAAGATGAAGGGTGAATGATGAAGGGTGAATGATGAAGGATGAATGATGAAGGGTGAAGGATGAAAAAACTCCCCGCGCCAGATGATAGTTACTGGGTTGAGAGTTTTTATGATTAGGTTGCAGTTACTGTTTGATCGTATAAGAATTTCTGAAATTCCATGAAGATGTTTCGGATGGTTTCCACGCTGCCCAGAACTGCCTTTGCGTCATCAAGCGCTTGATATTTTAGTGTAAGTAGATGAGGGAGTTTTTCCTGATCCAACTCTTCCACGCCTGTTTCGATGTATTTGGTTAAAACAAATTCGACGAATTGTTTTTGTTCGTTGTTCAACGAGGCGAAGATATTGGATTGCGCCATTGCCACACGCTTTTCCCGTGTAATCGGCTGTTGTAAAAATGAAACATATTCCAGCACATCGAAGAGATCGCTGTTTTCGGCGTTGATCAGGACTTGCATCATGGTCAATTCTTCGTGACCGAAGCCAACCTGTTCGAGGCTATCAAGTAGAGCTTTACGTGTGATGGGATTTGACCAGATTTTGCGAAGCTCCTCTTCGCTTTTGAAGAATGCAGGTAATTGACCAAATAGATTCTCTAAAAATTGTTGTGCGGAAATGGGTCTGCCATCGGCGCTGTAATACAGGGTGGACGCCATGTGTTGAATTTCGCGTTCCTTGCCATCGCGCAATTTGACTTTGACTCTGACCTTCGGTTCACGAGGCTCTTTGGGCTCATAAGGAGGAGGCGGTTCGCTGACAGGTGGTTTTTCAACTGGTTCTTCAGGTTCACCATCCCATTCGGGATCGGCGAAGTGATGATGTGCATCGACAAAATCATAGATGGTGAAATATTCCTTGCCATCGAAGAGGCGTGTGCCACGCCCGATAATTTGTTTGAATTCGATCATCGAATTGATCGGGCGCATGAGGATAATGTTGCGAATGTTGCGCGCATCCACCCCCGTGGATAACTTTTGGGAAGTTGTTAGGATCGTGGGAATGGTTCTTTCGTTATCCTGAAATTGACGCAAATATTCTTCGCCGAGCGCGCCGTCGTTGGCAGTGACACGGACGCAATACATTGGCTGCGCTTCGACTGCGCTACCGCTCCGCTCAGCGCGAGAGTTACGATATTGATTAATCAAATCGCGGACAGCGGCGGCGTGGTCTTGTGTGGCGCAGAAGACAATTCCTTTTTCATTTTGATTGATCTCATCCATAAAGAGCTGCACGCGTTTGGCTTCACGGGCTTTGATCTCGATGATGCGGTTGAAATCGGCTTCTTTATAGACCTTGCCTTCTTCGATCTCGCCTTCAATGATCTGGTCATCCGAAGTATAGATGTATTCATCGAGGGAAGTTTTCATGCGACGGACTTTGAACGGGGTCAGGAAGCCGTCGTTGATACCTTCTTTGAGCGAGTAAACATAGACAGGCTCGCCGAAATATCTATAAGTATTGATGTTTAGATTGTTATCGAGGCGCGGCGTGGCGGTGAGACCGAGCTGCACGGCGGGAGCGAAGTATTCGAGGATGACGCGCCAGTTGCTTTCGTCCTGCGCGCCACCGCGGTGGCACTCGTCGATCACGATGAAGTCGAAGAAATCCGCAGGATA
>JAYVUA010000072.1:0-48068 GCA_043788255.1 Anaerolineales bacterium
CGCTGGGGATTCTGGCGCGATTCCAAGCCTTTTTCTACGCCTTATCATTTTCCCGCTCGGACGGCGTTCCGTCCACCCGCCCCAGCGCGGGTAACGCAAACCGTTCGGCGGCATAAAAATAAGTCGTGATAGATAAGGACAAAAACCAATGATTGATTACAAGGCGGATTTGAATCAACGATATTGGGATTATCAAAAATCTCAATTCTCAAATGGGCTAGATTTCTTTGAACATCCATACGCTCCAGATGGACGTCCACCTGTTTTTATTAGAGATGAAGCATGGCGAAATGTCATTATCAATCCTGTTGCAGAGAAGCAGAAAAATGATAAATTACTTGCTCTAATACCAAACGGGGAAAGACATAAATGGTTTGGTAGTATGAACAGTTCGCAAGCATTGGCGCAAAGTGTATTGGGCAATTTGGCAATATACGATTCTTTGCGTCACCTGTCTGAACTAAAAGATGACTCAGGAATACCATTATTTGGTGAAATACAACTTTCATCAGATAATTTCAAAATGGAGCATAAAATAGATTATCTTGGTGAGCCACGCCGCACAAGCCTTGATGGTTATATTTCTGGAAATTATCAAATAGCAATTGAGTGTAAGTTTACAGAAGCAGAAGTAGGAACTTGTTCACGACCACGATTAACACCAGCCGATTCGAATTATGAGAGTGAGCATTGCAACAGTACTTATTCAATCCAAAGAGCAAGAAAAGAGCGATGTTCATTGACTGAAGTTGGAGTTTTATATTGGCATCATATTCCAAGTTTATTCAAGTGGAAAATTGATGGTGACTTAAATCCATGTCCGCTGAATAAAAACTATCAGTTGGTAAGAAATATTTTGGCGGCAGGCGTAAAGTCTGATGGAACTGTATCTCTTAATAATGGACATGTAGTGCTAATTTATGATGAGCGAAATCCAGCCTTTCAAAATAATGGAGATGGGCTGATTGCTTACATGGAAGTACAAAAAGCATTGCAAGAACCAACAATGCTACGAAAATGCAGTTGGCAACGTATTGTTAAACTCATAAGAGAAAAAGATGTATTGTCTTGGTTAACAGAACACCTGTCTCTTAAGTATGGGTTATAAGTGCCGCCGAACAAAGCGTGCAGCAACTGTCTTAAAAGTTACTAAACTTTCAAGTGTTTTTTTGCGCACTAACATTCTTCACAATCTGTTTTCTAGCAATGTCAACGCAAAGAGTTGGCCGTCTGCCTTGATCTACCAGGCAACCCTATGACAAAATCCGCCAAAATCGCAGTTGTTCAAATGAAAGCCTCTCCTTCATCTATCAAAGAAAGGTTGGCGCAGGCTGAAAGTTTTGTTATCAAGTGTGTTGAAAATGGCGCACATCTTGTCGTTTTGCCAGAAGTTTTCAATACTGGCTATGAGTATAGTGACCAAAACTATTTACAAGCAGAATCTTTTGATGATGTAACTGCTATTTGGATGAAAAAAACTGCGGCCCGTTATCATGTTCACCTGGCAGGGTCATTTCTTCGCAGAGAGCAAAACACCATATTTAATACCTTGCTTCTGGCTGCCCCAGATGGTCGTCATTGGCACTATGACAAAAATTATCCCTGGCTTTGGGAACGGGCATATTTTCAAAAGGGAACAAATATAACCATTGCAGATACTGAACTAGGAAAGATCGGATTTCTTATTTGTTGGGATGTTGCCCACCCAAAATTGTGGCAAAAATACTCTGGCAAGGTTGATCTAATGATAGTAAGCAGCTGCCCGCCAAAGGCACTTGATTTGACATTGGTTTTACCAGATGGAAAGCGGGTTATAAGTGAGAATACAGGTGCTTCTTTCCAACATAGCAAGCGTGCGTCTGAGAATACATTTGGAGAATATTTACGCAGGCAGGCCAGTTTTCTGGGAGTTCCAGTCGCGCATTCAACAAGCACAGGGATTTTTAGTTCATTCATCCCAAATCCCAAACCATTTTTGACTTTTTTTTCAATTATGTACCCATCCTTATGGAAACACAAATCCCAATTCAACCACGTCCGCATAGAAGCAGAGTACTTCAATGAAACCTATATTGCTGATAACTCAGGAACTATTTTACAGTCTGTTCAGCCCAACATCGAAGGCTTTGCAATAAGTGATGTGACCCTGTCAGATTCTCCTCCTCAGCCAAAAGGAAAACAACCTCCTTTTGGTATTCCTAAATTCATGTATTTGGTTGATACAATTGCCAACACAATGTTTGCATCCGAATACAGGAAAAAGACACACAGGTATTTTGGCGGAAAGAAATAGGAAGGTATTGGAGATCAAATGAAAAATATACGAGTATGTTTAGCGGGAGCAACAGGCTGGGCAGGGTCAGAACTTTCTCGAGGAATATTTGATGCTTCCGATATGGAACTTGTCGCCGCCATTTCCAGAAGCAGTACAGGAAAAATCCTTGGAGAAGCGATTGGCATTGAAGGACTCACTACACCCATCTTCGGGACAGTAGAAGATGCACTCCAAATCAAACCTGATGTTTTTGTTGAGTATACAAAACCAGATGCAGCGAAACAGCATGTTTTGTCTGCGCTCAAGTGCGGCGCTCATGTTGTAATCGGCACGTCTGGGCTCAGTGATGAAACCTATCAAGAGATAGATGGGGTTGCAAGAGAAGTCAAACGTGGAGTTTTGGCAGTTGGAAATTTTGCACTCACCGTTGTTCTCCTTCAAAAATTTGCCGAAATGGCAGCCAGGTATATTCCTCACTGGGAGATCATTGATTATGCTCATTCCGAAAAGAAAGATGTTCCCAGCGGAACTGCGCGAGAGTTGGCAAATCGACTATCCAAGATACAAGCGTCACAACTTGATGTTCCCCTGAATGAAATAGAAGGACCAAAAGAAAGTCGCGGCGTTCGATTGCACGGCTCCCAAGTCCACTCGATACGACTTCCAGGATATGTTATTTCACTGGATGTAATATTTGGAATGCCCGATCAGAAGTTAGTATTGCGCCACGAGTCAGGGTCAAGTGCAAAGCCATACGTACATGGAGCCCTCCTGGCAATTCGAGAAGTACAAAAATTGGTTGGCGTTCACCGTGGGCTAGACAGTGTGATGGAATTCTAAGAAACCATTACTGAATAAGCTGTAAAGCATTAGTCATATAATTGCTTTGCTGGGCGTGATAGTCATGGTCAAATAAACAGCCTGGCAATTGGAGGTACTATCTTTATGAGTCCAATCCGCATGTCACGAATAGAATCGGCGGTCCGCATCGTCCTTCAATTCAATGAAGCCTTCAACCATCATGATGTCGCAGGGATGATGCAGCTAATGAACAACGATTGTGTCTTTGAAAACACCGATCCGGCTCCCGATGGAACTGTGTACTCAGGCAAGGAAGTAGTAACTCAGTTTTGGCGGGGATTCTTCCGCGAGTCACCTCACGCCCACATCGAAATCGAAGAGATTTTTGGAGTTGGGAATCGGTGCATTATGCGCTGGAAATATGAATGGGTGGACGGAGAAAAAAAAGGACATGTCCGAGGAGTTGATATATTTCAAGTGAAGGAAGGTCTCATCTGTGAAAAGTTTTCCTACGTCAAAGGGTAGTACAGAATGGAGCGGTTCAAAGAGACCATTTCAGATTTAGCTGAGCTCAAATCTTGAAAGGAAATCAAGAATATGAATTATCGAACAGAACATGACCTGCTCGGCGAGCGTGATGTACCTGCAAATGCTTATTATGGCGTGCATACATTACGCGCACTGGAAAATTTTTCGATCAGTGGCATTCCAATCAGCACATATCCCAATATGATCAAGGCGTTGGCGTGCGTAAAACAAGCCTGCGCGCAGGCAAACCATGAATTGGAATTACTCAACACCGAACGGACAGATGCGATCGTAAAAGCCTGTGAAGAAATACGCAGTGGGAAACTTCACGACCAATTTGTTGTGGATGTAATCCAGGGCGGCGCGGGAACTTCAACCAATATGAATGCAAATGAAGTGGTTGCGAACCGTGCATTGGAAATTCTGGAGTATGAGTTTGGTGAATATAAATTTTTACATCCGCTTGAGCATGTGAATTTAAGCCAGAGCACCAACGATGTATATCCAACTGCCATCAAAGTGGCGCTGCATTTTGAAATTGACCTGTTGATCGAAGCCATGGAAATTTTGAAAATTGCATTTGCAGATAAAGCTGCTGAGTTCAAAGATGTTTTGAAAATGGGACGCACCCAGTTGCAGGATGCCGTACCCATGACGCTCGGACAGGAATTCAGCACTTATGCTGTGATGCTCGGTGAAGATCAGCAACGCCTGCATGAAGCGGCTTTGTTGATTCGCGAGATCAACCTCGGCGCAACGGCCATCGGCACAGGTATCAATGCACACCCTGATTATGCCGCGCTGGCTCGCAAACATTTAAGTGAAGTCACGGGCATTCCATATGTCACTGCTGGAAACCTGGTGGAAGCCACTCAGGACGCAGGCGCATTTGTGCAAGTTTCAGGAGTATTAAAACGAGTGGCAGTAAAACTCTCGAAGATATGCAATGACTTGCGCCTCCTTTCATCTGGACCGAGAACTGGATTCGGTGAAATTAATCTTCCCGCCGCCCAGGCTGGGTCGAGCATCATGCCAGGGAAAGTGAATCCTGTAATTCCTGAAGTAGTTAATCAAATTGCATTTCTAGTCATCGGCAACGATGTGACAGTTTCCTTCGCTGCGGAAGCGGGACAGTTACAACTTAATGCGTTTGAACCAATCATCGCGCACAGTTTATTCGATAGTATTATCTATCTGCGTCAGGGCTGTTTGACTCTCGCAGAACGCTGTGTACGCGGCATCACAGCCAACCGCGACCATCTGACCGAATTGTTAAATAATTCCATTGGGATTGTGACCGCACTGAATCCGATTATTGGTTATGAAAATGCAACTGAGGTTGCAAAAGAAGCATATGCTACTGGAAAAGGTGTCGCCGAAATCGTACTGGCGCGCGGCTTGTTAACAAAAGAAGAATTGGATGAAGTTTTGCGCCCCGAAAACCTGACCCAGCCAGGTTGGTTTAAAAAGTAAGAGGATTGCCTGTTACAGCCATCAGTATACAAATATCATGAAAATTAGATTTGAAAATGCCTTGGATATTCTTGAGATCGAGAAAATCACCTTCGCTGCATTTGAAGGTAAACTTTACAGCGACCAGACTGAGCACTTGATCGTCAACCGTCTGCGCGAAGCGGGCGCAATGTTTGTTTCACTGGTGGCCGAAATAGACAGACAAGTTGTTGGCCATGCTGCCTTTTCTGCAGTGACCATCAACGGTGAAGACAAAGACTGGGTTGGGCTTGGCCCGATTTCAGTGCTGCCCGAATTGCAAAAACAAGGCATTGGTTCAAAACTGATTTTGGAAGGCTTATCCATTATTCGAGAAAAAAGCGCGCGGGGTTGTGTGTTGGAAGGCAGCCCTGCGTATTATCAAAGGTTTGGCTTCAAGACATATCCGGGTTTATTCTATGAAGGAGCACCCACACCAGAGTATTTCATGGCATTCCCTTTTTACGACGAAGTGCCTGAAGGAAAAGTTGAATTTCATAAAGTGTTTTACATGAGTATTTGACAATAGATCACAAACCCTTGACCATAAGGAGAAACATGACAACACTCTTCGACTCAACCAAAACTGTAAAATCTGAATTATCAAATCAAAAATATATCGCGTCCGATGAAATCGCGACGATCGTATATCTCTCACAGAAACTGGGCAAGCCGCTTTTGGCGGAAGGTCCCGCAGGCGTGGGGAAAACTGAATTGGCAAAAGCAATTGCAGGCGCGACGGGACGCGAATTGATCCGCTTGCAATGTTATGAAGGCTTGGATGAATCCAAAGCGTTGTATGAGTGGGAATATTCAAAGCAATTGCTGTATACGCAGCTATTACGTGATAAGTTGAATGACACACTTGGCAAAGCGGAGACGTTGGCTGAAGCGGCGGACAAACTGGCAAAAGAGGAAGATGTCTTTTTCTCGAATCGCTTTTTGCTGCAACGCCCACTGTTGAAGGCGATCTTGAGCGAAAAGCCAACAGTTTTATTGATCGACGAAATTGACCGTGCGGATGCAGAGTTCGAAGCTTTCCTGTTGGAAATCCTGAGTGACTTTCAAGTATCTGTGCCTGAGTTGGGGACATTGTCCGCAAAACACAAACCGTTCGTAGTATTAACATCCAACAACACACGAGAACTATCCGAAGCGTTGAAGCGGCGTTGTTTGTATCTATTTATTGATTATCCGAATTTGCAGGAAGAACTTGCAGTGGTGAGATTAAAAGTACCAGACTTGAATCCCAAGCTGGCACAGCAGGCCGTGGAATTTGTGCAGAAGTTACGCAAAGCAGATATGCGTAAGTCACCGTCGATCAGCGAGACATTGGATTGGGCGAATGCGCTCGTTGCATTGAATGCATCCAATTTGGATAAAGAGACATTGCAAGATACATTATCGGTGTTGTTAAAACACGAAGCAGATTTGCAAAAGGCGAAGCGACAGTTGATGGCTCCCCCGCCACAGCAACCGAGGCAAAGACCACCTGATGATTTTGGAAAGTTTTCTGGAAATTAAAGTTGCATCCGATGGTTGAGTAGGCGGTGTTTTTCCGCCGTATCGAAACCACACGGGCTCATAATAATATTTATTTTTAGAGGTATTCGAGATGACAGAACCAAAACGCCCTACAACCATAGAAGAAATGCACGAGCGTATGCAATATTTTTCGACGCCCGAAGGCTGGCAAAAGGGACTTGACTACAAACCTGACTCCAGCGATGTGTTCATCGTCACGCCGCCCAAATGCGGAACCACATGGATGCAACAGATCGTGCATGGATTACGCACACGCGGCTCGATGGATTTTCACGATATCACGGGTGTTGTTCCCTGGATCAACATGGCTCACGACATGGGTATTGACATTCATGCGCCACAAGTTGCCAATCCGAAAGCTTTCAAAACACATACCCCCTTGAACGAATGCCCAAAAGGCGGAAAGTATATTGTTGTTTTGCGTGACCCATACGACGCACTTCTTTCACATTATTATTTCTTTGAGGATTTTTTCTTTGAGAAAGACACTATAGATATTGCCACATTTGCGAGAGGACATTACATGCCCGGGCGTGATATTGTCAAACATATTACGGGTTTATGGGGAAGACGTAAAGATAAGGATGTTCTGCCTTTATGTTTTGAGAACATGAAATCAGATCTGTCTGGCACGGTTGAACGGGTCGCAGAATTTATCGGCATTCCGCTTGACGATGAGCTGCGGGAGATCGTTTTGAAACAATCAGACATAAAATTTATGCAAATGTATGCCGATCAATTTGAAGACCATATCATCCACGAGAAGCGTAGTCCCGCCATGGGACTGCCGCTGGATGGAAAAGCCAATAAAGTGAGAAGCGGACAGGTCGGCGAGTCAAAAAAGGCTGTACCTGATGAAATCAAAAAAGAGTTGGATGATATTTGGCGTGAAGAGATCGCCTTGAAATTCGGCTTGAATTCATATGAGGATTTGCGGAAAGAATTGGTGGTTATGTAGGGGCGGGGCTTGTCCCCGCCCCTACAAGAAATTGAATTATGGAATCTCGCATTTTACAATTAATTGCAGCATTACGAGCCAGCGGAGTGCGCGTGTCTCTTGCGGAGTCTGCCGAGTCGTTTTTGGCGGTTGATATTATGGGGATTCAGAACCGCGAAGAATTTCGTTTGTCTTTGCGCGCCACCCTGATTAAAGATGTGAAAGACCTCTCTACATTTGAGAAATTATTTCCGTTGTTCTTCGGTTCGGGACAGCCGCCGATGATGGGCGGAAATCCGTCAGAAGATATGACGCCTGAAGAAGCGCAGATACTGGCTGAGGCGTTGAGTCAATTTGCGGAGCAGCTCCGTCAGCGGATGGAAAGGCTGATGAGCGGCGAGCAGTTGTCCCGTGCGGAGCTTGAAGCGTTGGGTCAATTGGCCGGATTAAATCAGGCAGATAACCTCAATTATCAAAACTGGATGGCTGAACGCATGAAACGCGCGATGGCCTTTCCCGAAGTGCAGAAGGCGATGCGGGAATTGATGGAACAACTGGCGCAGATGGGGATGAGCCGTGAGCGGGTCGAACAAATCCGACAGATGATTCAGCAAAATATGCAGGCGATGCAGGGACAGATGAATCAATTCGCGGGCGAACGAATCGCTGAAAATTTAAGCGAGAAGCCGCGCGGAGATACTATTGATAATTTAATGAACCGTCCGTTTGAGGCGTTGTCGGATGCGGATAAACAACTGATGCAGCGTGAAGTGCAGAAGCTCGCGGCGGCATTACGCACACGGATTGCGCTGCGACAAAAACGCGCCAAAAGCGGACAGATGGACGCGAAGGCGACCGTCCGCGCGAGTTTGAAATATAACGGCGTGCCGATGGAAATTAAATTCCGCAACCGCATTCATAAGCCGAAGATCGTGGTGATTTGTGATGTAAGCACATCAATGCGTTTTTGCTCGGAGTTAATGCTGAGTTTTCTTTTTGCCTTGCAGGGACAAGTACGCAAGACGCACGCCTTCGCGTTCATTGATCATCTTGAATCCATTTCGGAGGATTTCAGCGGCTCCAATGCGGATAAGGCAATTCAGTCTATTTTGTGGCGTATGCCCAGCGGACATTACAATACCGATCTTGGCTACTCTTTAAATAATTTCAACGATGAATTTATGGACACACTCAACAGCGGGACAACACTCATCATTGTTGGAGATGGACGCAATAATTACAATGATCCATGTATTGATATTTTCTCCAGAATGAGCCGCCGCGCCACGCGCACGATTTGGCTGAATCCCGAACCGCCGTTGATGTGGAACGGCGACAGTGACATGGCGAAGTATGCGCCGCTGTGCAGTACTGTGCTAAAGGCTGGCAATTTGCGCGAGCTCGCGAATGCAGTGGATGATTTAATGACGGGGTGATAATGGACAAGGAGAATACACAATGTCAAACACGATCATCATCGGCGCAGGTGCGGCGGGATTGGCAGTCAGCGCGTGTCTCAAGCAGGCAGGCACTTCGTCCATTATTTTGGAACAGAATGACAGAGTAGGCTCGGTCTGGCGTCGTCATTACGACCGTTTGCGTTTGCATACAGATAAGAGAAATTCAAAATTACCGTTTGCGCCTTTTCCAAAGGAATATCCTAGATATCCTTCACGCGATCAATTGGTGGAGTATCTTGAAAACTACGCAAAGAAATTCGGGTTGGATATTCGTTTTAATCAACAAGTGACTTCTGCGCGACAGGAAAGCGATCAATGGAAAGTGGAAACGCAGAATGCAGAATATTCAGCTCCCAACCTGGTCATCGCGGCGGGATATGCGCGCGAGCCTCTGGTCCCTGCGTGGAAGGGAAAAGAATCTTTCAAAGGGAAAATTATCCACAGTTCGGAATATAAGAACGGTTCATCCTTTAAAGGACAGAATGTTTTGGTTGTGGGATTTGGAAATTCAGGCGGCGAGATCGCGATCGATTTGTATGAGAATGGTGTAAAGCCAAGCCTTGCAGTGCGCAACGCAGTCAACGTCATTCCGCGTGAACTGGCGGGGATTCCGATCCTGTCGATTGGCATTGTGCAAAATAAAATGCCCGCGTGGCTCGCGGATGCGGTCAATGCGCCGATTCTGCGCGCGGTAGTTGGCGACATTACCAAGTATGGTCTGCGCAAACTGCCATACGGACCTGCGACTCAAATCAGCAAGGACAAACGTATCCCATTAATTGACATCGGCACGATGAAATTGATCCGCGCAGGGGATATTAAAGTCTATTCAGGTGTGGCAGAATTTTCAGAAAACAGAGTCAGGTTCGATGACGGTCAGGAAGCGCAATTTGATTCTGTTATTTTAGCAACGGGGTATCGTCCGCGGGTGAATGATTTCCTGCATGATGCTTCATCCGCTTTCGATGAAAATGGCGCACCTACAACCAACGGTAAAGAGTCTCCGATTGCAGGGTTATACTTCTGCGGTTATTACGTCTCGCCCACGGGCATGTTGCGTGAGATCGGCATCAAAGCAAAACAGATCGCCGCCGCAATTGCGTCAAAGCAATAGAGGTTTTTATAAAATATCCGCTCGTATTGGAGTAAACTTAAGGAAGCACAATATGCAGTCCTTTAGAGGTGTCAATGGCAACCAAAGGTTACTTTATTATTACAGATATTTCAGGTTATACCGAATACCTCACCAAATCAGAATTGGATCATGCCAATGAAACCCTGCAAAGTTTGTTCGATGCGCAACTGGCGCACATAAAATTTCCGCTGCACATTTCAGGCTTTCGCGGAGATGCGATTTTTATGTATGTGCCCGAGACCGATTTTCTCAGCCCGCAAAGTTTGTTGGAAACACTTGAAAATCAATACATCGTTTTTTCAGAGACATTGCAACAAATGCAATTCAACACCACCTGCATCTGTCGTGCCTGCAAGAACATGAATTTGTTGGATTTAAAAATGTGCATCCATTACGGGGAGTATCTAATTCAAAAACTCGGCGACCGTGAAGAACTGCTCGGCGCAGATGTGATCGTTCCGCACAGGATGTTAAAAAACAACGTGATCGAGAAAACTGGCGTCAAGTCGTATGCCATATTTTCAGATGCCGCTGCGCAACAGCTTGACCTGCAAAATTATTGCAGCCCGCTCATCCCGCATACTGAAACCTACGAACACATTGGCGAAGTAAAAATCCATGTGCATGACTTAAGAACCGCCTGGCAAAATTATTTGGACGAAATGCGCCTCATCGTCAACCCCGAAACTGCGTGGATCAAAATTGAATTGGACATTCCCTTCCCGCCTTCGCTGATTTGGGATTACATCACCACACCCGCATTGGAAGCGCCCATCCTCGGCTTGGAATCCGTAAACCGTATTGACGAACTAGGTGGTCGTACGCGGCCCGGTGCAAGTTTCCATTGCGCACATACGAGTGGCGATTTTTTCAATAAGATCGTGGATTGGAAACCGTTTAATTATTACACCACCCAACAAAATATGGCGGGCGGTATTGAATACTATCGCACCATTCGTTTGGATACCGATGGGGCAATCACGAAGTTCGGGATGTACGTTAGCAAACCCGAGCAGGAAACGCCTCCAGGGTTTCGTGAGTTTCTGGAAGGAGCCGCACGCCAGGGTTACGAACGCATCTCATCCTACATACAAGCGGATGTTGAGAGTGGAAAAATTGCGCCAACCTAATCATTGGAGATAAACGTGACAGACAAAAAATTCAAATGGGGTATTTTAGGTCCAGGCCGCATCGCGCACAATTTCGCACAGGGATTGCAAGTCATTGACGATGCAAGTTTATATGCCGTAGCCAGCAGCAAAATTGAACGCGCACAGGAATTCGCCGATCAATACGGCGGCGCAAAAACTTACAACTCATACGAGGCACTGGTCAACGACCCCGAGGTGGACGGCGTATACATCGCCACACCGCATCGTTTTCATTTTGAAAATGCGATGTTGTGTTTGAACGTGGGCAAGCCGGTTTTATGTGAAAAACCGTTGACGGTCAACGCCGGCGAAACCAGAAAGCTGATCGAAACTTCCAAGAAGAATAAAGTCTTCTTGATGGAAGCATTGTGGAGCCGCTTTCTACCGATCTATTCTGTCATCCGCCAATGGCTGGATGATAAAGCGGTTGGCGATATCAGTCTCATGGTTGGCACGTTTGGCTTTAATGCACCCAAAGAGAAGGATGATCGCTGGCAAAATCCCGAACTCGCAGGCGGCACGCTTCTAGATATGGGTATCTATCCCATCGCGATTTCACAATGGGTCATGCAGGCTCAGCCAAAATCATTTGTCGCCATGGCCCATATCGGAAGCACAGGTGTGGATGAATTAACTACCTTCTCACTCCAATACGAGAATGGCGCAATTTCTCAATCGCACAGCAGTTTTCTGAGCAACCACGTCAACGACTTCTTGATCTATGGCAGCAAAGGCACGATCCGCATTCACCCCGCCTTTTGGGCATCCACCCAAGCGACATTAATTGTCAACGATCAGGAGCAGACTATTTCAAGACCGATGCGCGCTGGCGGATTCGAATATCAAACCGAGGAAGCCATGCGCTGCCTCCGCGCAGGTTTACTTGAAAGCCCGGGCATGAGTCACGCCGACACACTGGCAAACATGGAATTAATGGACGGCATCCGCGCGCAAATCGGGTTGAAATATCCATTTGAAAAGTAGCGCACAAAATTAACCAGACAAGCAAACCTGATTGTCTAATCCAACAGATTATCCCGCAACACTGGTTCCAAATAATTTTCCTACCAGAGCGGTTGCCAGCATAGCGAGCAAGCCCCAGAATGTAACGCGTAGGGCGCCCACCCATATATTCGCGCCGCCAAGGTATGCCGCCAAAACACCCATGGCTGCCAGGAAAAATAATGAAGTAGCTATCACTAATGGAATCATTAAACTTGTTGGGGCAAGTAATACTGCCAACAAAGGCAATGCCGCACCTATGGCAAAAGATAATGCTGAAGCAAGAGAAGCTTGAATGGGCTGGGCAGTATGGATTTCACTTAATCCAAGTTCATCGCGGGCATGCGCCATCAAGGCATCATGCGCCATCAACTGGTCGGCCACTTTTTTTGCAAGTGTGGGGTCTAGTCCGCGCTTTACATAGATGCCCGCAAGCTCACCGCGTTCCCCGGCATCGTCAGTTTCAAGTTCCCTTTTCTCGCGCGCCAGATCCGCTTTTTCTGTATCTGCCTGAGAACTGACCGATACATACTCCCCCGCCGCCATCGCCATGGCTCCCGCCACCAAGCCGGCGATCCCGGCAACTAGCGCATCATTACGTAGTCCGCTGGCTGCTGCAACACCAACAACCAAACTTGCCGTTGAAACGATGCCGTCATTGGCGCCTAAAACAGCCGCGCGCAGCCAGCCGATCCGATCTGCATAATGTATCTCAAAATGTGATTTAGGCATTCCATATTTCCTTATGAGTGTAAATTCATTTCCATATTTATTCTAGTCCAAATCAATATTTTTTCAATCTGTCGTATATCCTCATTTTTATATGAGAAAGAACAACGGGCTAAAATGTCGGCTTTGGCAATCGGGAGTTTTAGGACTCCCTTCCTTGTATCAACACTGGAAACCGAATTTCATTTTCAAAGCGGTATAATAACAGGAAATCAAATACAGCTAGAAAAGAAGATACCTATGACAAAAATCATGATCGTGGACGACGATGTAGAAGCTACAACCATATTAGAAAGCCTGCTCAAACTGGAAGGATATGTACCCACTTCAGTCAACGACAGTACAATAGCCACTCAAAAGGCAAGTTTGTTGCATCCAGATGTATTTCTGCTCGATCTCATGATGCCCGAAATTGACGGTTTTAAATTATGTAGACTGCTTCGAGCAGACCGAGAATTTGCCCACACCCCTATCATCATCATTACCGCCTTAAGCGATAACGACAGCAGGATCGTGGCCTATGGCGCGGGAGCAACAGACTATATTACCAAACCCTATCATCCGCACGAGCTTGTTTTAAAGATAAGAGAGTTTGTAAAAGAACCTAAATAGATTTATGCTGCAATCTTAAATAAACTTCATCGAAGAAATCACCCATCAATTTTTCATTTGATGGGTGATTTCTGTTTTAATAGTTTTTACGATACAGGTAGACAACTTCCGACTTGCCGCATTTTATTTTGCCATCATGCGAATTATTTTTATGGGAATAATATGAAACAAGCGCGGTCTACAACAGTATTAATGCGTTGCCCACCGCGCTGTCCGTTATATATTGCTTGGCCTAATAATGCCAGATATTGACGGCATTGAAGTATGTGCTATCCTGCACTCTCACCCAAACCTAGTTCTATCCCAATTTTTGTTTTGTGTGCTGTAGGCAGTGAGTTACTGGATCTTGCACACGCCTCCCTTACGATCTCGCCCAACGAATTGCAAGTCGCCTCCTTTCGGACCATTAAAATTGCCGAGAACACAAAAAGCATTGCCATCCCTGCGAGTTTTTTCATACAAAGAAAAAAACACTTATCTTTGAGAGGTTGTTATATCTTTCAGATGATCGGGAAACAAACTGCAGAGTTTGGGATGACCCATCACGCTGGCTGGTAATCGGCCCTTAAAAGCTCATTGCATATCTCCTTCCAAAAGAAAAACCTGTCTGTGGATTTAACAAATTTTCCAGAGGTCTTTCTGCAACCGTTGGAAGGATATCTAACCAACGGTGAAAACCAAACCTTGATCATTTTACGGATGACACCAAACAGGACGATCTCAACGCACTTGCGGCTGTATCCTATTCTTCCTGACATAAAAGCACCTCCTATGTAATTTTCTCACATGAGGTGCTTTCTTTTCCTGTCGACTTTTGCGGGGTCAGTTCATTATGCGCCCTTGTTTTTATTTAATTCGTGGCATTATTAAGGTTTGGAAATCTTTAAATTATCAAAAGAAACTTGAACGCCGCCTTCATCCGTTGAGCCAGCGAAAAAACCTACCGTGCCTGTTGTCAGGCGTTCATCTTTTGCTTCCCCCAGAAGTTGGTCATTTACGTAATATTGGATGTTCCCTCCAACCGCAACAACCTTGATGTGATTCAACTGTTGACCTTTGTTGATCGCAGAAGACTCTGTCCAATCAACAATAATGTCGGGGTTGGCATGCTTCGCACCGTCTATGCCAAGAAAGTAAGATCCACTGCCACTGACCGCAAAAACATAGAATTCATCTCCATCAAGGCCATAACGGAAAAGTACTCCATATGAATTATTGTCTGGCCCAGCGAGCTGCGTTGCATCTGCCTCCACAATCACATCGGAATACTCAACCTTGGTACATTCAGACCACCCAACATAGTTGGGAGTTATGATGTTGAGTTTGAACTGTCCATCTTCCGCAAGCCTCTCCACATCCGAGGTGGTTTTTGTGCTGCAGGAGTGGGTAAATTCACTGTCTTCAAACAAAACAGAATCAGGGGCAGTCGAAGGTGAAGGTGAAGGAAGCGGCGTGGACGTTGGAACAGGCGTAAAAGTTGGGGCAGGCGTTGGCGTCGCCGCAAAATTGGAAATAGAGGAACAGGCTAACATCGTCAATAAAACCAGCAATGAAAATGGAATTACTCTTGTGCGTTTCATTTTCTCTCTCCTTTAAATAAAACAATGATTTTCTTAATGGCAACGATTATACTTTAACTATAAATTTTAAAATACAGAGAAATCAAAGGAGTTTGTAAATATGTCTCAGGTTTTATATGGACCACGTCTTGGCAAGGAAGGTCAGATACGAGTTGGATGCAGCGCCGCAATCTTTGATGCGAAACGTGAAAAAGTATTACTCACCCGCCGCACTGATAACGGACGCTGGTGCCTGCCAGGCGGCGGTATGGAATCGGGCGAGAGTGCGGCCGAGGCGTGTGAACGCGAAGTGTGGGAGGAAACAGGCCTCAAGGTCCGCGTGATGCGCTTGATTGGCGTCTACAGCAATCCTGATCAATTAGTGGTTTACAACGATGGAAATAAAGCTTTCATGGTAGTTTTAAGTTTTGAAGCAGAAATCATCTCTGGTGAGTTGGGCTTGAGCAATGAAACAACCGAGGCGGGATATTACTCATTAGTTGAAATGGAAACCATGCCCATGCATGGTCAGCACAAGAGCAGAGTCGAAGATGCGCTTCTCGGCGGAGATGCACTGATAAAGTAAATCTTTCAGAGTTAATTAGCACAGGGAAATAACGCCACTATTATATAAAGCCAGTGTTCTCATATTAAACTTTACTATTGGAGGCAATATGTTTAAAAATATTTCAGATCGTTTTTACAAATGGACAAAAGGCTGGCTTGTTATTGTATTGTTAATTTTGGATGCGTTTTTCTCTGGGTTTCTGCTGCCTCTCATTCAAGGTATGATGCAGGACGACAAGGGAGGTGTACAACCGCTCGATCTAATGATGTTCGCCACACCCGATAAGGTCTTTGGCATGATCGAAAGATACGGCGAAGCTAACCGCATGTTCTACCGTAATGTGGAGCTCACGGTGGATATTATCTACCCCATCGTATATCTCTTCTTTTTCGGCCTGCTGATCTCTTGGCTGTTCCAACGCGGCTTTGCTTCCACAAGCCCCATGCGCAAATTCAACATCCTGCCGCTCGGCGCCTGGTTCTTCGACCTGCTTGAAAACATTTTTATTGTGACTCTGCTCTCGATCTACCCATCCCAACCCGCTGGCCTCGCCTGGGTCTTGATCGTGCTGGGTACAGTCAAATGGGCGTTTGCAGGCGCGAGTATTTTATTAATTCTTGTGGGGCTTGTCATGGCGATCAAGAACGGATTCAAGAAACAGAATTAAACTGTTCCACCATAGTTGAATTTCGGAAACAGTTGAATTCAGAAATAAAACCAAGCAAAAAGGCCGTCTCAATGAGACGGCCTTTTTCATCCTTCATCTTTCATCCTTGCACTTCCTTCCACCACACGCCCGTACATTCAGGCAGGATCACCCAATGATTCTGCCTTACCTTATCTCCCAATTCATCGCCGAAGAAAAAGCGGGATAGATATTCGGCTTCATCGAGCGAATCAAATTTATAGTCAGTGCGGATCACTTTATTCTGAAAACCAACTTCATCCAGCCAGGGGTAAAAATCTTTTAGATGTTCCAACTTAATCGGTAATTCATTTCCCGTACCCAACGACTCAAACAAAACGATGGTGCTGCCAGGTTTTAAAACCCGCTTCATCTCAATCAGCCATTTTTCAAGCTGAGTTTTCCAAGTACCCTCAGAATCCCATACAGCGAGATAGCTCAAACTCCAGCCAGAAACGATAAGGTCAGCAGAATGATCTTCCACAGGCAATTGACGATGATCGGCAACATCCACCCGCCAATTGGTTAATCCGCTGGCGACCAATTTCTGACGGCACACGCGCAACATCTCTTCAGAAATGTCAAAAGCACGCACTTGAGCGACAAGCGGAGCAAGCATGCAGACCAGGCGGCCCGTCCCAGCACCCAGGTCATAAACGATGCGGCCATCAAGAGGAATAATCTCGCGGAAAGTCCGCAGGATATTTCCTTGATAATCTTCACGGGCAATCAATGCCTCGTATTTGTCCCCTTCGGTTTTATAGATTTCTTCTTGTGTAGGCATGCATAAATTATAAAGTAACCCGCTATAATCAGTGAATGTCCACACTCTCATCATCTGCACAAAAAATACAAGACTTGCTTTTTTCTCTTGGATATCAATACACCGTGATTGAACACGCCGAGTCCACGCGCACAGCACAGGAAGCCGCAGACCGCGCAGGCTGCGAGCTTGGTCAAATCGTTAAATCCCTAATCTTTCAGGGAAAAACAAGCGGCAAACCTATTTTGGTCTTAACCAGCGGCGCCAATCGCGTGGATGAAAAACGTATCAGTGAATATGCAGCCGAACCCATCCGCCGTGCAGATGCAGATTTTGTAAGAATAGTCACGGGCTTTGCAATTGGCGGCGTGCCGCCTATCGGCCATAATCAAAAAATGGAAACCTATCTGGATGAAGACCTGCAGCAATATTTAGCGGTTTGGGCAGCAGCAGGTACACCCAACGCCATCTTTGAACTAACCCCATCTGACTTACAACAAATGACAAATGGAATAACAAAAAAGGTGAAACCATGATTGAGGAGCTTAAAAACTTCCTGCGGCTTTCCGAAAAACTAATTTGCAGCGGCATGCCAACTGAAGGTCAACTAAAATCAGTTGCCGAGTCTGGCATTGAACTCGTGATCAATTTAGCTCCACACTCTTCAACTGGATCTTTACAGGATGAAGAACAAATAATCACGTTGTTGGGTATGAAGTACATCAACATTCCTGTTTTATGGGATAACCCTACACGCGAAAATCTTGATGAATTTATCAAAGCCATGGATGCCCACAACAACAGCAATATTCTTGTCCATTGCCAGGCCAATTATCGTGCAACAGGCTTTATCACTTTGGATCGCATCCTTCGCTTGGGTTGGCAAAAAGAAAATGCTTTTGAGGATTTACGGCGCGTCTGGAATCCAGCTCAATATCCCGTTTGGCAAAAATTCTTTGACGATAACCTAGAGGAACAAAATCCATGAAGAGGGTTTTATCCGCGCTTCTTGCCTTGACCCTCAGCCTGCTCGCCTGTGCCCAACGCGGATCAGCATCTCAGCCCTCCTATAACAACTCAGTTCGCACCATCAATGTGGGCAACATCGAACGTGCTTATATTATTCATATCCCAACTCCTGCTGCCAATACTCAAACTGCGTTACCTCTTGTACTTTCATTTCATGGAGGTGGTGGAAATGCTGCAAACGAAATGCGTGTCAGCAACTTCGATCCACTGGCAGATGAAAAAGGTTTCATCGTGGCCTATCCAAATGGGACTGGCCGACTGGAAGACAAGCTGCTTACCTGGAATGGCGGATCCTGTTGCGGCTACGCAGTTGCAAATCAAATAGATGATGTTGCTTTTGTCCGCGCCGTAATTGCAGATATACAGTCCATTGCAAATATTGACCAGAAACGTATCTACGCAACAGGTTTTTCCAATGGTGGAATCTTTGCTTATCGGCTGGCTTGTGACGCTTCTGATATCTTCGCAGCCATTGCGCCAGTTTCAGGGACTCAAAATTATCTTCGCTGTAAACCAAACGAACCAGTTTCACTTCTTCACTTTCATGGCACCGATGATGAGAACCTTCCCTACAACGGCGGGTCGGGGCCAAAATCCATTGCGGGAGTACAGTTTGCATCGGTCAAAGACTCGATCGATTTCTGGGTAAATTTTGACCAGTGCCCTACCTCCCCACAAACTGAATCGAACAAAGATTTTCAACACGATACATATGCCAATTGCACTGATGGGACAACCATAGAGCTTTACACCATCTTCGGCGGCAAACACGCCTGGCCGGGGAGCGCTGGTCCAGCTGGGCCAGGCGGAGATCAGCCCGTACAATCCATATCTGCGACAACCTTGATCTGGGATTTTTTTGCAGCACACCCAAAACAATAAAAGGGTTTACTTCAAAACAGGCAATCACAACTTAAGGTAAATAGTCCTAAAGGCTTATCCTCTAGGACTATTTATTTATTGCGTACGAACAGCCTTTATCGTAAAATCATATTAACCTACCAAAGGAGAAAAAATGACCATAAAAACAAATATCAAATCCCGCCCAATGACTGAAGAAGCAGATTTTCTGCAAATCAAGTCCATTGATCATATTCATTTTTACGTAGGCAATGCCAAACAAGCCATGTATTACTGGTGGAAGGCTTTTGGCTTCAAGCCAATTGCATACTCAGGCCTTGAAACAGGCAACCGTGAATTTGCTTCCTACGTACTCGAATCTGGACAGGCACGTTTTGTTGTTTCTGCTCCATACAGCCCATCCAGTCCGATTGCATCGCATCACATGGTTCATGGAGATGGCGTGAAAGTCATCGCCATGGAAGTTGATGATGTAGAGAAGGCCTGGCAAGCCACCACTTCGCGCGGAGGTAAATCTGCTTGGGCGCCGCATGAAGAGAAAGACGATTTCGGCATTTACCGCACCTCTGCCATTTACACCTATGGAGAAACCCAGCATGTATTCATAGACCGCAGTGATTACAAGGGAGTCTTTGCACCCACCTATCGCCCCATCAAAGATAAAGAAGCACAGTCCACAGGTTTGGCGGCTGTAGATCACGTGGTTGGCAATGTACAGCTTGGCAAAATGAATCAATGGGTCAACTTTTATCACCAGGTGATGGGCTTCCGCCAGCTTCAAGGATTTAGCGACAAGGATATTTCAACCGAATATTCCGCACTCATGTCCAAGGTGATGCAAAATGGAAATGGCCGTGTTAAGTTTCCTATTAACGAACCTGCAGAAGGCCGCCGCAAGAGTCAGATCGAAGAATACCTTGATTACTATCTTTCTCCCGGAGCACAACATATCGCCATCATCACAGGCGATATTCTCAGCACAGTTGAGCAGCTCCGCACAAATGGGGTTGAATTCCTGCGTGTGCCAGACACATACTACGAAGCACTTCCAGACCGCGTTGGAAGCATCAAAGAAAACATGAAAGACATTCATGATCTTGGCATTCTGGTTGATCGTGATGATGAAGGTTATCTCCTTCAAATTTTCACCAAGCCCATTCAAGACCGCCCCACTATGTTTATTGAAGTAATTCAGCGCCACGGCTCGCAAGGGTTTGGCAAAGGAAACTTCAAAGCATTATTTGAATCCATTGAAGTGGAACAAGAGCGACGCGGAAATCTCTAGCCGACGATGATCTTCGCCACGATCAGCGCGCTTCATGCTTCACCCCAACCTGCTCTGGTTTCGAATGGCAGAGTCTACCCGTTACCATTTGCAGATATGCATGCTGTTATCCATGCAGGGGCAGAACAAGCGGCGCAACAAATTTCAAATGAATCCCATGCAATGGATGAAGTGAAATTCCATGCGCCGCTTCGCCCAACCTCTTTACGAGATGCATACGCCTTCGAACAACATGTTCGAACCGCAAGCCAAAACCGCAGACGGGAAGTTCCTGAAGGCTGGTACAAATTCCCTGCTTTCTATTACACTAATTCAACTAGTATCTTTGGGCCAGATGATGAGATTCCATATCCACATTACACTCGAGCATTGGATTATGAGCTTGAGGTTGCAGTAATAATTGGCAAACCTGGTATCAATATCAAACCAGAAAATGCACACAACCATGTCTTTGGCTACACGATATTCAATGACTGGTCAGCACGGGATATACAACGCGAAGAAATGAAGATCGGTTTGGGGCCAGCCAAGGGGAAAGATTTTGCCTCGTCTTTAGGACCTGTTATCGTGACGAGCGAAGCGCTTGCTGATAGAACAGCAAACAGACCGGGCGTGTACGATCTCTTTATGTCAGCAAAAGTCAACGGTGTTGAAATGTCCAAAGGAAATTTAAAGGATATATTCTGGTCATTCGGCGAGATCATTGCAAGGGCTTCAGACACCTGCGAGTTACAAGTTGGCGATGTGATCGGCTCTGGCACAGTTGGCACAGGCTGCTTATTGGAATTAACCAAGGCGGAAGGCCCGTGGTTGAAAGCAGGTGATATTGTGGAATTGGAAATTGAGAGAATTGGAATTCTAAAAAATATAGTTGGAGAGAAGAAGAAATGAAAACGAAAATTTTTGGATGGGCGGGAATCTTAATGATGATGCTTGCCTGTGGAATAACCTCTCCAATGACACCTGTTCAACCTGGCGTGGAAACAGTTGTTGCAGCAACATTTCAAGCACTCACGTCAACTGCCCCAGCAACACAAACCCCAATTAATGGAACCGTTGTTGCGGTGAATAATATTTCGTTCTTTATCCCCACAGGACTTGGCAATGGTGCACAAGTCGAGACCATCAAAGCAACTCCCCCTTCTAACGATATGCCTTGGTGGGAGATTGGCCCTGCTTACAATAAATATCTGATCCAGGGATATTTATTGCCCATTACTTTTCATAAGCCAATAATTTATGTGTTTCCCGTCAATGAATACATTCAAATGAACGCGGATGTTGCTGCCCTTGTTGAAAACCTCAAAGAAATTATTAATTCCTCAGGTCAGCCTTTCCCTGAAAAGCTGCCTTTCCTGCCGACATTCAATGCAGGGCAGGTATTTCACTCCAACGAACAGATAATAAAATTTCAAAATGGAACAGGGATTCGTTTCTTAACTCAATATGCACAAGCCCCATACCCTGCAAACAATCAGGATTTATTTTACACATATCAAGGATTAACCAGCGACGGGATTTTCTATGTTTCGGCTATTCTGCCGATCAACGCCGCCTTTCTCCCAGTAGACGGAAGTCCTGAAGCAGTTTTGCCAGCAGATGGTGTGCCGTTCGACTGGAACAACTTCGAGAATGTCCCCGCTCATTTTGAACTAGTCAAGGAAAAACTAAACGCTACTGATCCCAATGCTTTCACTCCATTTTTAATCGATCTGGATTTATTGATTCAATCGATCAATATCAAATCGCAATAGGGTTTCATGAATGAAGAAAAATAATAATTGTCGTTATTTCAAGAAACACCCTAGCGAGCCCATTATTATTTAAAATCTGTAACAATCTGGAGAGACCAATGAGAAAAATGACATCGCGTGGTGAAGAAGTATATAGCAGTGATGTATTCGAGATCCTCTTTGATTATGAAATTACCCGAACCAAGCGTACCCCTGCTCCACTGGCTTTACTCCACATCGAAATGAGTCCAACAACATCCGATGAAAAAACGCTGAGTGCCGCACCCACTGTTTTCATTACTGCATTGAATACGCATCTGCGCTCTGTCGATATCCCATCCAGTGTAGGGCGTGATTTTCGAATCCTGCTTCCCGCCACTGATGAACCTGGCACTCGAACCGTTTGCGAAAGATTGTTGTCTGTTTTCAAAAACAAATTTGATACCCCAAGCGGTCCTGTGGCATTCACTTTGCAAATCGGTGCAACCGTTTGCCCTAGTGGTTCACCTTTAACCATGGATGATATTTTTCAGAAATCCAAAGAAGCACTTAAGCAATCCAAACTTAAAGGTCCAAATACTTTTGTAGTCAGCACCAATTGATCAACAAGGAGACAGCATGCCCTTTTATCATAAACTCGGCAGTATTCCTCACAAACGCCATACGCAATTCAAAAAGCTGGATGGCAAACTCTATCGGGAAGAGTTGATGGGGCTTGAGGGATTCTCTTCCATTCAATCGATTCTCTATCATCACTTTTTACCCCCGCGCGTAAAACAACTGGAAGACCTGGGACCTGCCAAACCTGAATTTGTAGACTTTGGCCCAATAAGACATCGCGCCTTCAAAACGGCCCAAACCCCGCTCGGGCCTGATCCCGTCACCGGGCGGATACCACTCCTCGGCAATAGTGATGTTGTCCTCGGCGTTTCCCGTTCCAAGAACAGCATGGATTATTTCTATCGAAACTCACAGGCCTACGAAACCTGGTGGGTACATGACGGCAGCGGCGTACTCAAAAGCCAATTTGGCAGTTTACCGTTTCATAAAGGCGATTACATTGTCATTCCTTTCGGAACGACATGGCAAATGCAATTGAACGAAGAATGTAAATTCTTCACGATTGAGAATCCAAGTCAGATCGAGCCGCCAAAACGATATCGCAATAATTATGGGCAAATGCTTGAGCATGCTCCCTATTGTGAACGTGATATCCGAGTCCCTGAAGAGCTGGAAACGCACACGGAGCGAGGCAGTTTCGAGGTCCGCATAAAGGTGCGAGATCGTTTATCCCGCCATATTCTTGACTATCATCCCTTTGATGTAATTGGCTGGGATGGATATCTTTATCCTTGGATTTTCAACATCGAAGATTTTGAACCGATCACAGGCCGTATTCACCAGCCACCGCCAGTCCACCAAACCTTTGACGGTCACAACTTTGTGGTCTGTTCGTTCGTTCCCAGATTATTTGATTACCATCCCGATGGCATCCCTGCTCCATACAATCACTCCAATATTCAATCGGATGAAGTACTCTATTATGCTGAAGGAAATTTCATGAGCCGCAAAGGTATTGACCGAAACGACATCAGTCTGCATCCATTTGGATTGGCACATGGTCCGCAACCCGGCATGACCGAAGCCAGCATCGGCAAAACTGAAACTCAAGAGTTGGCTGTCATGGTGGATACCTTCCATCCATTACAATTGACAAAACAGGCACTTGAAATGGAAAAACCTGAATATATGTCCACCTGGCTGGATGGCGACGGGGAATGATTTTAGGCTATTTATCTGAATTATTAAAAAGACAAAGGAAAATATGAAAAGAGCTTGGGCAGTATTTCTTATAATTGGAGTTTTTCTCACATCCTGTAATTTACCCACAGCAGGGCAAACTGATACTCAAGTTGCTACTGCCGCAGCACTTACAGTACAAGCAGCACTTAATGTCACCCCAAATCCAACTCCTTTGTCTAGCCCAACCACCGTTGGCGATACATCTGTAACCGAAGCAACACCAACATATTCCAAACCAATCGCAAGTGTCGGTGAAGTAACCAATTGCCGTACAGGCCCGGGTACAAATTACGAACGTGTGATCCAGATCTTCCCAAATGAAACAGTCGACATTATAGGCTTCTACCCACCTAATTACTGGATCGTCTCAACAAAAGCAGGTGCTTGCTGGTTATCTGGCCAATACGCAACACCCATTGGCAGTTTTGCAGTTGTTCCAACGGTCACTGCGCCGCCCACACCTGAAGGAAACGCCCCTCAAAGTGTAAGCCTGCAAAAATGGGATATTCTGTGCGATTTTCAAACTGGATCAGCAAATGTAACCATTAGGTGGTCTGATAAAAGTGAAGATGAAGCTGGATATCGAGTCACACGAAATGGCGATGTCATTGCTGAATTGCCTGCAAATTCCACGGAATTTAAGGAGACAATTGCCTTATTATCAGGACAAAGTGTTGGATACACCGTAATCGTCTTCAACACAATCGGCTCTACAAACAGTTCGGTCATCAAACTAAATTGCTAATCAAGATTAATAAAAAAAGATGAGAGCTGTTTATTAGCTCTCATCTTTTTAATTCCACCTACTCTTCGCCAGTCTGCTCTTTCACTTTCTTAGTCTGCCTGCCGCGTTCGTCAGTTGCAAGAATACGCTTGCGGATACGATAGCTCTCAGGTGTTATTTCAAGTAATTCATCATCTGAAAGATATTCAATTGCTTCGTCCAAACTCATTGATCGTGGCGGCGTCAGGCGAATTTCCATATCACCACCCGATGCGCGCATATTGGTAAGATGTTTCTTCTTGCAAACATTAATCGGGATATCCTGGCCGCGGGCATTCTCACCAACAACCATGCCCTCATAAACATTTACGCCTGGCCCTACGAACAAAACACCGCGTTCTTCCGCGCTTTTTAGTGAATAAGCAGTAGTTGAACCTGCCTCCCAAGCGACAATGGAACCTCGCGAACGTGAGGACATCGGTCCAGCCATTTCATCATAACCGCGGAAAACAGTATGCATAACTCCTTCGCCACGGGTGGATGTCAGGAATTGATAGCGGAAGCCAAGCAAACCGCGTGTCGGGACAATGTAAACAATGCGAGTCATTCCTTGACCTGCATCATGCATCTCGGTCATTTTGCCACGTCTACTTCCGAGCATTTCCACAACAACACCGACAGTGTCAGCACTGGTCTCAACATGCACTTCTTCATAAGGCTCAAGCAAAGCACCGTCATCTGCCTTGTGATAAATTACCTCAGGGCGTGATACCTGAAATTCATATCCTTCGCGGCGCATGGTTTCAATAAGGATGCCCAAATGCAATTCACCGCGACCGGAGACTAAAAAGTTCTCAGCCGATTCGGTCTCTTCCACACGTAATGAAACATTAGTACGAAGTTCTTCAAATAAGCGCTCACGCAGTTTGCGGGAGGTGCTCCATGTACCCTCTTTACCAGTAAAAGGTGATGTATTCACACCAAACGTCATGCGAACAGTTGGCTCTTCTACTTTTATGGTTGGCAATGCTACAGGGTTTGCAGGATCAGCGAGGGTTTCGCCAATCGCAATCCCTTCCAGACCTGCCAGGGAAACAATGTCACCTGCTTTTACTTCATCTACTTCAACTTTATTCAAGCCTTTAAACGTATAAAGATAGCGTGCAGTTTCTGGTAAATTGGTACCATCTAATTTCATACGAGTCAGTTTTTGACCCGCTTTTATTGTTCCTGCAAATACACGTCCAATAGCAGTTACACCACGGTAATCATCATAGCCCAATGCAGTAATGAGCATTTGTAAAGGAACATCAGGATCGACCTTGGGAGCAGGGATATGTTTGAGAATTGTCTCAAACATAGGTTGTAGATCAGGGCTGAGGTCCGGAGTTAAACCCGCCTTTCCAGCCGTTGCTTGAGCATAAACTACCGGGAAGTCTGCCTGTTCTTCGGTAGCGCCAAGTTCAATGAACAAGTCAAATGTTTCATTGAGCACCCGAGCAGGTTCGGCATCTTTACGATCAACTTTATTAATAACTACAATTGCTTTGTGTCCCATGGATAAGGCTTTTTTTAATACAAAGCGTGTTTGCGGCATTGGCCCTTCAGCAGCATCCACGAGTAATAAAACGCCATCAACCATGTTCATAACTCGTTCAACTTCGCCGCCAAAATCAGCATGCCCCGGAGTGTCAACAATATTAATTTTGACTGGTGTATTGGTAACAGGGTCAATTAGTGAAATGGCTGTATTCTTTGCGAGAATAGTAATGCCGCGCTCGCGTTCCAGATCGTTTGAATCCATTACACGCTCTTCAACGTGCTGGTTTTCGCGAAAAGTGTGGGATTGGCCCAACAATTCATCCACCAAAGTGGTTTTGCCATGGTCAACGTGTGCGATAATAGCGATATTTCTGAGATCAGTTCGTTCGATTAGCATAGGGTTCTCTTTATAAGTTGGTTGGTTGACAATATTTTTTTCTAATGTCACAGGTGAGACACACAAAAACCCCCGACGGGAGGGCCGAGGGCTTGAAATCAGTGGTTCGGCGTGCAGGATGTATATTATCAGATTGTTTAAGATTTGGATAGGGCTTCCATACAGGCAATGCATGCTTATTTGAAAACAAATATCCAAATAAGCGGCTTATTATTTCAGCAACTTTTATGAAATATCAAAATCTTGATTAAAGGGATAAAATCAACACAGAACATCAATTTATGAACACTACAGCCTATTACATCGGATATATTATTACCTTACTCACGAGCAGTGCAGTAGGTTTCTTACTCATAGTTCGAATCTGGGGTTTTCGGTCAGTACCAGGCTCTTACGGCTTGCTTTTAGCAATGCTTAGCGGCATTGTATGGTCACTCACATACATATTGGAAATTTCAGCAACTGAGATTGCTACAAAACTCATCTGGGCCAAGCTGGAATATCTTGGCATAGCTTTTCTAGCTCCTGGTGTGTTCTTGTTTGCAATGTATTACAGCGGGCATGGCAAATGGCTAACTCCTGGAAAGGTATGGTCACTCCTTACAATTTCTGCAGTTGGTTTTATCGCAGCGCTAACAAATGAATTACATAAAATAATATGGGTAAAAATACAACTTGCAAATGGGAGCACTTTTGAACCACTTATTTTGACACATGGAATGGGATTCTATTTCTTCGTTGCATATCAATATGCCTTAATTCTCATTTCAACATACATCTTTTTCCAGATTACGATACATGGGCAAAATATTTATCGGAATCAATCACGCATTATGTTGGCAGGCATGCTTTTCCCATGGCTAGCAAATATCATTTATGTGACCAATCTGAATCCATTCCCTCAAATTGACCTCACGCCGCTTGCGCTTACTTTAGCTAATATAGCATTATCCATCAGTTTTCTGCGGTATCACATGATGGATATACAACCAATCGCACATAGCCTAGTCTTAGATGCTTTGCAAGATGGGGTGATTGTATTAGATCAAAAAGAGCGTATTGTAGAAGCCAACCCCGTTGCTTTGAATTTATTTCGAGATAAGGGACATTATATTGGGAAAGATATCGCCTATATATTCCCAAATTGGGATGAATGGCAAGCCGAAAACCCAACCAACGAACTACATCAGGAACTGCGAATAAATCTAAGCGGTGAAAATCTGACTTTCAGTCTACGAACAACATCCATTTTGGGCACCAACAGCAGTTTAAATGGTCGTATTATTCTCATAAGTGACATCACAATCCAAAAACGTGCTGAAGAAGAATTAATGACTGCCAGCCGAATGAAGAGTCAATTACTCGCGAATCTCGGACATGATCTTCGCTCACCATTAGGCGCCATCATAGGATATGCGGAAATGCTAAAAGATGGTTCGTTTGGTGTGATGAGTACAAACCAAGAGAAGGCGGCCGCTGAAATTCTCGATGCCTCGAACCAACTATTATCTTTTATCAACAATATGGTTGGACAAGCACAGATAGAAACAGGAAAAATTATCCTTCGAGAGTACCCGTTTGATATAGAAGAGGTAATTGGCCCTTTGTTATCAACACTAAATTATCACGCGCATAAAAAGGGGATAATCCTTAATCAATTCATTGATACTACTCTTCCCAAGAAACTTGTTGGCGATCAATTCTGGTTAAGACAAATCGTTATGAATCTAGTGCATAATGCAGTCAAATTTACAAAGGAAGGGTCTGTAACCGTGCGTTTTATAAAATATGAAGAGAGTTATCTGGCAATACAAGTTATTGATACGGGAGTTGGCATTCCCCCGGGGGCACAAAAGAGGGTTTTTGAGGCTTTTGAACAAGTGAATGGTATTGACAACTCTAGTCACAATGGATTTGGACTAGGCTTATCAATCGTTGCGAAATTGACATCAATCATGAACGGAAAAATTGAATTAAGCAGTGAGACAGGAAAAGGCTCAACATTTACAGTGATTATCCCCTTAAAAGAAACTATCGAAGAAAAAGCTGCTTGATAAACACTTGGCTAAAGCCTCCCTGCAAGGCCAGCTTTCTTCAAATCACGATATCCCCATAACACCTGCCAAATACGAAACGCTGCTTCCATTTGGATTTTAATCGACATCTTTGATTTGCCAACTCGACGATCTGCAAAATAAATCGGGGACTCGCTAATTTTAAATTTCAGACAGTGTGCAAGGTATAACATCTCAACTAGAAAAACATAGCCTGTTGATTGAATCCGTTCGAGCGGCATTTTCTGTAAAGTTTCTCGGCGCCACATTCGATAACCTGTGGTCACATCATGTAAAGGTAAGCCCAAAATTGTTCGTGCATAATAATTTCCGAAAGCAGAAAGTCCCCTACGCCAAACAGGCCAATTCGCATCTACAGAGCCACCACTTACATACCGTGAACCTAGAGCAACGTCAAAGGACTCCAATAGTTTTGCCATTTCCACAAGTGCATACGGGTCGTGAGAAAAATCAGCATCCATCTGAACTACGACCTGCACACCTCCATCCATCACCTTCTGAAAACCGTTTAGGTATGCTGAGCGTAATCCCATTTTTCCAGGTCTATGTAATACATCCACCCGGCCTGGAAATTGGGCTGTTAATTTATCTGCAATAACACCTGTACCATCAGGGCTATTATCGTCTACAATTAAAATATTTAAATCAAGTGGAAGAGAAAATAAAACGGAGACCAGTTTAGACAGGTTCTCCGCTTCGTTATATGTCGGTATGACTATGGCAATACGCAAAAATGAAATCCTATTTCTTCAGCCGCAACAATTCGCCTTTGACTTGCTCTAATGTTGCATACTGACTTTTGTTTAGCGATGTAATTTCGGCTAGTTGTGCGCCAAGCCGGTCTTTCCGAGCAGCCATTTGTTCGCGGTCTTTAATCGGATAAAAATATTCCACAGATTGTTCAAGACGGGCGCGAAGTTTCTCGCTAAGGGCGGCAACGGTTGAAGGAGAAACCACAAGGATAAAATCAATCCCTGTCAAATGTCCAAGAAAATCTTCTGGCTTGCTAACTTCACGCATGGTATTCACTATCATCAAACTAATTGCTCGTAAAACGTCATCTGAGGCAACAAATCCGTAAGCCTCACGAAAAGCATCCATATTTTCTATTGAAACAAACAGGAGAGCAACGCCATCTTTCCCCAACACCTCAGTTAATTTCTCATCTACCAAAGTGCCTTCAGGCAGCCCCGTAACGGGGTTAGTTAACGAACCCTGGCTCACACGTTTAAGTGCATTCCGAACTCGCAAGCGTAATTCCTGTACATCAAACGGCTTGGTTATATAATCATCTGCTCCAATTTCCAAACCTTGCAGTTTGTCGGAGCGGTCTCTCTTCTCTGTAAGGAAAATTATTGGCACATCGGATGTTCGTCGGTCACCCCGCAATCGTCGGGCGACTTCATATCCGTCAATATCAGGCAGACGAATATCTAAAATGACCAAATCGGGATGAACCGTTTGGCAGGAACGAACACCATCTTCTCCCCAATTAACCGTAAACACCTCATATCCTTGAACGCGAAAATATGCATTTAGCATTTCAGCTACGTCAAGGTCGTCTTCGATGATGAGTATTTTGGGCTTGATGTCTGTCACGCCAGCCTTCACTGTTTTGAGTTACGAAATGGGTTCTTTTTGGATAATGAATTCACAAACATTATCGCCAATTGCAAAACATTTTGATTCGTTCACACGAAATTCGTTACCGCCAGAAACCCACTTAAGGCTTTCCTGTAAAAGACCAGTAGAAACAAAACAAACTGGCTTATCTGCACCGGTTCGTCCCCAACAGCAAGGGCATTTCTTAATTGTCCAGATCCATTCGGTATCTTTCTCTTCAACGATGGTTTCTTGATCACTCAGCTGGGAGAAAATTTTGGCGAATGCAGGCAGCCCAATTCTCAGTTTAGATTGAAGCGGAAGAACAACAAAAGCCAAGTCAGCCGCACCAGCAAGCGCTCCGAAATTCCTGAGGGCATCTGAAAATGTGGCACGTCCCGCTCGAAGGGCAAGTCCTCGTCCACCGCGAGGTCCGTACATTTCTTCCAACGCCGAACCAATCGCAGACAACTCGGCAAAATCGAATCCTTTGTCAAGTGTATCGGGTGGATAGTTCTCAATATAGTTATTCATACCTGCCAAGTTCAAGATGGCATTTAAACCATTCTTACCCATCACCTCTTCCAATGATTTGATGGTAATCATTCCGAATTTATTAGGATAATACAAACCACTTTTTTGAAGGGGGCTCATAGCAACTCCATTAAATCAACTTCGCCAGGTCTTCGGCGGCGCGGCGCATATCAAGGAAGATCAAGCCTAGTTTGGCCTGTTCACGTGCCAGTGCGGTAAGAACTGCCTCACTACCGACAGACATTAATACGACATATCCCTTCAAACCTTTAATATAAACTTGTTCAAGGGAACCACGTCCTAATTCGCTTGCAATACGTTCACCTAGCGAAAGCATTGCAGCAGACATGGCAGAGACACGGTCTTCCTCAACACCCTGCGGTAAAGCTGATGCGATACTAAGTCCATCAACACTAACTACGGCTGAAGCCTCAATATCCGGTGAGGAAGCCTGTAGTTCGCGCAGACGATCAACCATTTGTTGCGTACGATTTTTAGTCAAACCAGCCCTCCTAGGGGGTATAAAGCCTCGGTTATTTCAAGGCAACGATTTCATAGTAGAGTTACTATTTTAGAACATGGCATTCATTGTGTCAAGTTCGGCAATTTGCAGTTTGCAAAACAGTAAGCTAATAATGGCTAAATAAAAAGTTTGTAACAGTTCACACGCAAGTAGTCTGTGACAGGAAAGGCAAAACGGGAGTACCCATCAACTGGATTAATTTTTGAAATGCACTTTGCCCATTTCGTTTCGCAGTATTCAAAACGGTGGCTAAAGAAGCGTAAGCCTGAGCACCCAATCAGAGCGGAAACTCCCCAGGACTTTGCGATGGATTACGGACGTACCCCTTCGGGAGGCGCGTTCACAGGCATTATTGTGAGCAGGCACATCTGTGCGATACAAAAAGATGAAAAGCGAATTGCGATATTTTCGATAGCGGTCCAACAGGTTCCTGCCCAGACCTTTGAATGTTTGTTTTAGCAGTTGCGCTAATCGCTTCTTGATCATTGTCGCTTGCCTTTTGTAACCTCTTTCTGTTATTTTCTCCTGCCGATTTCTGAGATGAATGGCTTTTCGAAATAAGGTTTGCATTTCTCTAGCCCAAGCCAAACGTGGGCGTTTGTCAATCAATCCTTGCAAGTTTCGTATCTGATGAGACAAACAAATCTGACACAATTTTGCAGGCGCATGTAGCTGCGCTCTCCAGCAATCGCAAACCCAGACTTCGGCTTTACAGTCTTGCATGAAATTTTCAATGACAGCATATCCACGACTTGGCACAATCACATGGTATTCGCGATTATTGCCTACAAAGACCCATTGCCACCAATTCTTGCCATGTACCCGCGCACTGGTTTCATCACTGCCAATTACTTGGCTTTGGCGTACTTGCTCTCCTATTACTTCTGCTTCTTCTATGGCTGTCTTACCTGCTCGCTCTACAATTGACACCGCTCCACCTGCGCTCAACTCTAAACCAAGCAACTCGCTGCAAATCTGACGCAACCGATTATATCCAACATGATGTTCATGATGCAGGTTTGTCACGATCACTTCCAGCCGTCGTCCAAAGTATCGTCCCGCTTCTAGCCCTTCTGGCAATTTACCCTGTTGCCGTTCGCCACAACATGGGCAATCCACTACATATTGTCTGGTCTCAATTACCACAGGTTTAATCTCTGGTATTTCTGTTACCTGACGCCGTACCACCTCTACTTGGAATTTGATCCAACAAATTCTGATTGCAATTCTTGCACTTAGACACATACGCATCTATTACTTTGTTTGGCTTTTCTACCAATTGTCGTTCTTGCTTTTCATGCCCAGGTTGTGCGCCTTTTTTCTTGCTTCGTTTGCGTTTCTTTTGCTCACTCTTGAAATCTCGCGAGGGCGGCTGTGATGAATTCTTTGATGTCGTTGGATACAATTTCAAACGCCCTACTTCTGCTTTTAGCTCGTTGATCTCTTTCACCATTTCAGTTATCAGCGCAATCAGTTCTTCGCGCGATAACTCATCTATTTTTAGCCTCGCCGTTTCTGATATCATGCTTCTTACAACACTCTTTTCCTATTAAAGTCGTGAACTGTTACAAAAGTTTCTATATCCAACAATATCTGTTACAAAGTTTTGTGAAGTCACAGAATTAACATTGGGTGTTACGTATTGACATCGCTATATCATCATGGTAAACTAGCGCCCGCTTAGTTAATTGGTCCCGTGGTGTAGCGGCCTAACATGCGGCCCTGTCAAGGCCGAGATCGCGGGTTCGAATCCCGTCGGGACCGCCAATGGTAAACAAGAGAATCGACCCTAAAAGGTCGTTTTTTTTGTTTTTTGCTAATTTTAGTGTGAAAAATAGTTACGCACCGCGGGTTCGTCTATCGGGCATCTTTGTACGAACCCGCGATTTCATAACTCATATCGCTACTGTACAAACCCAAATCGGTCAAGAAAACTATCTTACGCAGCCAACATAGTTATACGTAGGTAATTAATCCTTGCATACCGAGGCTCTCATACAATCCCCGAGTATCAAGGCGCAACCACCTTTTCAAAAATATCCAAAACCTCCTGCGGCGGGGATACAACCTTTTCCACCAGCAGCGTTCGTTGCGTAAAATCCACCCGCTCCTGACCATCTGCCAACACATAGAACGACTCAAACTTCACCTGTTGCCCTGTTTGTAAGTTGACCCACATCCTGTTGCCCGAACCGCCAAAGGCTTGCGCTTTGTCAGGGTTTTGCACGGGCTGAGTAAAAGAATCCAGCAGTGTAATCAGCAGGCAGGGCGAGCCGTCTTCGCATGTTGTCTCCTCGCGCAGAACCTGTGTGTTGTATTGCGCGGCGTTCGCCAAACTTTGGGTCAGCATATCCAACGAAAACCGATAAAGTGGGGTATCTGTAAACGTATCTCCTGTAGTGAAGTTGATTGAATAATTTCCAATCGTTGCTGCTTGCTGGAGAATTACTCCATTCGCATCGTGGTGTGTTGTTAGGTTGCGGAGAACCCAGCCGTCCGCGTCAATCTCGTACCATTGTTCATCTTGATAATATGGCGGCGGATAAACCTGACCAGCTTGCGGATTCTCGCTAACGTTTTCCCAAATCACATGCACCCAGCCTGCTCCCTGTTGAAATGGCGCGTCAAATTTCTGCGCCAGCGATTGCACCTCCAACACTAGCGGGTCGGATGAAACAATCGTTGGCATGGCAACCAGCGCAGGCGTGGGCAGCGGCGTGGATGTTGGCAAGCCCGAAGCTTGTGCGGGTGAAGCAGAGGGCTGCCAGTGAATCTCCCATTTTCCTCGCGCCGTGTAATACACATTCGACACATACACCATAAAGGACTGAGTGGGAATTTTCTCAAAAGTCATGCTTGCTGAAAAATTTCCCTCCGCCATTGGCACGCCGCCTGAAGAGCCGCTCGCCAGTGGAGAGTAGAGCATCACGCCCGTCACATTTTCGCTGGGAGAAAACTCGAACAACAATTCATTGGGAGCAGTCAGTCGCGCGCCTGCCACATGAAGCGTGTACCTTCCCGCCTGCACAGTCTCATCCAACTGCCACGTTTGCCCTACCTGCGGATTTGTGCCAGGGTCAAAAGCAAATCCTGCTTCATCCAAAGGGAAATTCTTCATCATCGGCAATTTTTCAGAATTGGGAAAGCTTGCCAAAGAAAGAGTAAGTTTCTCAGAACCGTTAAAAGGCGCGGTCGCATACACTTTCATTGTTCCACTCGAAGCCAGCGTCTCAGGTGTAACATCGGTTAGCGGGTAGATTCCACCATCCGCATCAGTTAATGTAACATTCCAATCACTGTTGAGCCACACGCCCTCTTCATCGAAGCGAAGAGAAACCTGAAAAACGGTCTTGTCTTTATCGGGGGCGACGTTATCCAAGACCAGAGTCAATCCATCGTGTGTTTCGCTTTGCAGGGGTGCAGATTCCGTTGGCGGGATGGGCAGAATTTCACCCGCCTGAATCGGACGGAGTTCAAACGGCAGGCTGAAATTTTCTCCGCCAGGATTTTCGATTAACAGCGTGACGCGCTGGGGATTGCCTGTCAAGGCAGGGAAGATGTACGTCATACGCATCTCACCCGCATCGGAATTTGTATTACCCATTTGGACTTGGATTTTTTCTCCACTTGGAAGTAGGATGAACGCCTGCCCTGCGGGAAAATCCTGCCCTGCGGGGAGTCCGCGCACGCTCACTTCGACCCAGAACCTGCTTCCGTCACTGACGGCTTTTTCCACGCTGACGGTAATCCCGTTGCTTTCGGCGCTGACGGTTTCCTTGAGCATGGTCACAGCCCCAGCATCTGACGTGAACCCAAAGCCAGGGATGTAGCCAGATAACCTGCCGATGGCATACGCCACGCCGCTGAGTAGGAGCAGGGCAAGGATGGCAACAAGAATTGCCGCAAGCGGACGGGCGCGAAGAGTTTGCATGAAGGACATCCTTTCAACTTTCAAGGGGAGGGAAATTTCGTCGAAACGGCGACGCAGCTCAAGGTCGAGGCGCGAAGCGAAGGCTGAATCAAGCTGGGGCGCGGAATGGTAATCCTCCAGCGCAGATTCCAGTTCGGGCGGGAGAGTCCAATTCATGTCATCCATTTTCGACCTCCCAATGTTCACGAAGCCATTGAATGATACGGTAAACGCTCATCTTGACTGCGGCTTCGCTCTGGTTTTCAAGCGTGGCAATTTCAGCAAAACTTAATTTTGCGGTAAAACGCAGGCGCAGAAGTTCCTGTTTTTCACTGCCCATTTGAGAAATCAGATGAGATAAACGCGCCACGTTTTCGCTTGCTTGAATCACATCGAGCAAGTCAGGGTCGGCAGATGGGTGCTCATCCAATGGAACAGAAACGCGCTGGCGTTGGAAATCCACCAGCCTGCGGCGGACAATGGTAAATAGCCAGGCAGGGAAACAACCGTTTTCTTTGTAACGATTTTTTCTTAGCCCTTCGAGTGTTTCGATGAATATCTGCGAAGTGAGGTCTTCGGCGTCGTGCTGATTGCCGAGGCGCAGATATAGATAACGATAGACCCGCGCCAGATAACGCTGATAGAGCGCGGCAAAGGCATCAGGCTCGCGGCGGGCGCGTTCGATGAGGGCTGCTTCGTCGGGAGGTTGCATCTATAGATAGTATCGGGGCAGGAGCAAAAAAGTAACAGGAGTTATTGGAACAGGTCGAGTGTGTTGATATAGGTGGCAATCTGCCCGTTGGTAAGCACTGCCACTTGCAGGAAGGGAGGCATCATAGCCCAGTCTGTTCCGCTCCAATCCTTGTTGCGATAATCCCAGCGGAAGAAACAAATATCCATTTTACAGTTTTCTTCGTAGAGGAGCAGGGATTCCAACTCGGCGAGGCGTGGTGAATTTGTATTCGCAAATTGTCTTGCAATTCCGCGCAGTTCATCCATGCTTTTTACTTCATTGGAAGGAATTTCTGGGTGTGATTGAAAATTTGGATCTATGGTTGCCAATCGGGACGTTTCGATATCCACATAATATTTTGCGCCAAATTCGTCGGCATAAAGCGCGGCGTTTTGCCAGGGAGCATTGTCAATATTGGTTATGGATTGAAAAGTTAATTTCAAATCTGGCTTGCCCATGATCTGACGAATCAGCGCCATGTCTGCGTCTTTGTCCACTTTTGCAAGCATGGGGGCTGTGCGCCATTCTTCAATCATTTGTCCGTAGGTTTCACAACGGGCATATCCATCGCCAACTCTAAGCGGAAAGTATTTGCCTTCGTCTGACCTGTAAACCATGATGGTAGCTGTGTTTACTTCAATATTCCAGGCGTGCGCACAAAAATCCTCAGTCTGGTTTAAAAGGGTCTCGTAATACGCCCTGCTTTCTTCGGCAGAACCCTTTGTCGGAAATGGCGTCGGTTTGATTTCATCTCTGTAAATTTGAACATAAAGCGCGTTGAGGTGATTAATGTTTTCCGAGAGTTTCATTTCCCATTCCCAAACGCGCATAAATGATTCTCCTGTAAATAGAAAAACATCCTCGCCTGTGTTTGGGTCTTTGCTGAATTCCACGTTGCCATTTTTCTTCTCAGCCTGAACCGCCTGATCGTATTCAGCAACCAGTTGACGAATCTGGTCAAGGATGTGCTCTTTGGACGAAACCATTGGTGTGGGTGTTTCAGTCGGTATCGTTACAGTTGCGGTTGGCGTAGATGTTGCGATAGCGGGAGCTATATTTGCAACTTTAGCAGGCAAATTAAAAACAACGAGCATGACAATCAGTGTAGTGGCGAACAAGCCACCAATGATATAGCCAAAATTCTTCATGGGAATCCTCCGTGTTGAAATAGATGTCTCACCATTGTCGGTGAGTTCTTCCATTTCAGCCACTGTGGACTCCCGCAATTCCGCGCCTGTGGATTCCCGCAGGGAGGTTTCAGTTAGTTTGAGCGCGGCTTCGGTTCGTGAATTGACGCCCAGTTTGACGTAAATATTGCTCAGGTGAAATTCCACTGTGCGTACGGAAACACCGAGGGCAAGAGCAATCTGTTTGTTACTCCTGCCCTGAATCAGCAGTTCGATAGCTTGTCTTTCGCGTTCACTGAATTTATGTTGATTCATACATTAAGTGTAATGCAAAACGGGTCAGCGTACCCAGCCAAGCCATGAGAACGAGGATATCTCAGGCATGGTAGTTACAGGAATGCCTGTATCGGTGGGCATGTTGTAGATCTCCAGGTGCGCTTTATCCATGCTAATGTATGCAATGTATTTCCCAGATGGGGAAAAATTCACATAATTAAATCCCATAGATTGTGACAGCACAATGCTGGGACGCCCATTCAAATCAAGTAATCGCAATTCAGGCAATGCGTCACCCCAGAGCGCGTTCTCTGGGAAAAGAATGGCAGCCAATTTATCACCAGATGGTGAAAGCCAGTAACTGCCGAATAAACGCATCCCATCGAAATTAGGTTTGATAGATTCGACAAAACTCATATCGCCCGTCTGTGGATTAAGCCAGCAAAAAGCAGTGGCTTCGGTATCCAGTATTTCCGAACACAAGGTAAAAACTTTCTCTTTGGATATCCAGATAGCCGCTGTAATGGCGTCTCCGACCGAGACGGAAGCGGTCAAATTAACGGGCTGTTTTTCAGGATGGTCAGGGTCAAAATCCAACAGGAAGATGTCTGTTTTGCCTGTGCCAGAATAATCAGAACCAGTGAATAGAATACGATAGTCGTTGGGAGCAAAATAGGCTTTGAATAACGCCAGGTTTGAAGAGAGTGGAATTTCTTGCGGTACACAATTTCCATTCACGCGGCAGGTCATATCGAGAACGAGATATTTCAACGAATCATTTCCAGGGATTGGCTTTGCATACATGAATATTGAGTAGAGTCCGTCATACGACCAATCTCCTGCAACTATAGTTCCCACTGAATTCTCAGGATTCGGGGGGAAGTTGTATAGCAGATGAGGCGTTGATTCATCAAAACGAACGGCGTAGAGACTTATGTTATCAATATAAGAAGTATCATCTCGAAATTTATGTAACCCCGCCAGATAATCCATGCCGAGGCGGTCGGGGTGAACATAGACCTGCGACACAGAGCCAGGCAAAGTCGCCAGCAGGCGGGGTTGTTGGTCAACATTCGGCATGAAGGCATAAACATTGGTGTTATCGCCATCCAAAATGGTATACAGCAAATCATCTGGATTAAGACTCAGCCCACTGTAGAAATAGTCATCCAGCGGAATCGGCATTGGAGTCGGCTCGGGGGAGAAAATGTTTGGGTCGGCTTCGGCAGGCGTCGGGACGGGAGATGAGGCGGCTGTCAGGTTGAAGGTGAATTCAAATGGACCCTCCACAATTACCATCGCGCCAATAATCGGGATGGTAATCACACCTGTGATTTTTTCATTTGGGCGGATGATCTCGATGAAAATATCCTTGCTTCCAGCAAGCATTCCCGTTCCATACAAATCATTTATACGGTCGGGTTTGCCCAACTCAAGCGAGGCGGGCGTAAGTCCATCCACAGTTTGGATGGGTTGATCCGCGTTCAAGGTCAATCGCAGGCTGTTGACGCCGTCGCCAACAAAAGTCGCCTGGCTGAAATGAACGGTTGTATTCAGAACTTGAATATTGACATCCAGCGGGATGATGGTATCGGGCTGCGGGTTGTCACCGACATCCACGATAATACTTTGTTCGGGAATATCCACCGAGGCAAGCAGGGCGGGAACGGTAAGCGTCACTTTTTGATTACCAGCCAGAGGCGGAAAAATCAGCGTTCCATTTTGCTCGCTGTCCATTGGAAAGGTATTGCCTTGCTCATCCGTCAGCTTGGTTTGCTCGGTCTCCGTTTGCCAGGTCAATCCCTGCATTGTGATTCCAGGAATTAACTGCGGGTTGGTGGATTGCGTCTGTATCAATACAGAGGTGTTTTCAATGGAAGTTGTCGCAGCGAGTACACAAAGATTCAGACCATGCTTTTCAACACAAAGATTAGGCGGCTCTGGTGTTTGTTCGGCATACGGCACGGCGCACACATCGGGCAGGTTGGATTGCGAGGCGGGTATCCACGTCAGCGGTAAATGCCAGCCTTCAGGAAGCGTAAGTGTGGTTTGTGTTATGCCAGAAGGCAATGGCGGGAAGATTATTTGAATGCCGCGTGAAGCAGGTGCGTTCGGCGAATATTGCCATTCTAAAGGTTCAAGTCTTTCTCCCGCAGATGTTTCAAGCCAGGCACCGTCCACAGGGCGGGCGATGTCGTTGAAGTCAAGAAACACAATAGTATTTTCCGAAGTCGCCACGCCGCGTGTCACCGTGACAGTTTGTCCGTTGTGTTCCTGCAAGATGGGTTGTTCAAGCATGAGAGTCGATTCCATCGGAAGGAAGCCGACATCTGAAATGTAGATATATCCGAACATGCGGCTGACTGCGGCAAAGACAGGCTGGCGGAACGCGACCAGCAATGCGAAGAGGGTGACGAGGATGAAGACCCATGCCCATCGAGACAGAGACAACTGTCGGGGGGAACGATTCGGGATTGACCTTTGGGGCTGCTGCATCCACTTCGAGCGGATGTCAGCCCGAGGTGAGGTTTCTGCGTCAAAATCCATTTCAGTAAGCAAACCTGCAACTTGAAGCGCGATTTCAATCTGCGGCTCATTTGTTTTTGATACACCTGGATTCAAGCCAAGCAGTTCGTCCAGCCGCGCATTGAATTGAGCAATAAATTTAGCGTTCATGGCGCGCCTCCAACAGAGTCCGTAATTTCAAGAGGGAACGATAAAGGATGATGCCTACATTCTGTTCGCTTAATTTGGTGAGTCCCGCGATCTGGCGATTGGTGAGCGGTCCGCCAAATTTAAGAGCGATGATTTCACGGGCACGGCTATCAAGGGCTTGAAGAGCAAGCAGAACCTTTTCCCTGTCCTGGGTGAAAATCAAAGTATCTTCCACGGGAATAGGATTGGGATCGGGAAAGTCATCATCAATCAATTCAGTTGAGCGGATGGATTCTGATTTCCAATGATTGATGGAAACATTGTGCGCAATTGCAAACAACCAGGTTTGAATTTGGCTCTTGCGGGAATCGTAATGTCCATTCAAGGCGCGCTCAAAAGTGGAGGAGGCCAGGTCATTGGCGGTATCCGCGTCCGCGCCGCGATAACGGAAGTAGCGAAAGATGGCAGGGTAGTAACGCTCAAAAGCTTGTTCGATGGGAACAGACTCTTGAACTTTTGTTTTTGTGAACAACTTCAAAAAAGACCTCCACACCAGAGATTTCTATGAATGTATACAATCGAAATTGAAAAGTATTACACCCTAAAACAAATGTACCAAGCTAATAGTTGTTACGCCTTACTGGCAACATCTTGAACATAAGCCCAAAAACTCGAGCGCTTGATTCTGAATCACTGGGTCATCTTTGAAACCAGCCAGGCAAAAGCCCTGAATAAAAGGTATCCGAGCAGAATCCCCGTGGCATTCAGAAATACATCAGTAATGTCAACAGTGCGATAGACGCCTACGCACAGAGAAATCACAAGTTGAGTAATCTCGATGGCAAGCCCAACTACAATCGCCAGCCAAAGAAGTCTCTTGCCTTAAGTTGCGAGATAAAAGAAACTCCAAAACCGAAAGGAATGGTTAAAAGGACGTTCTGAAAGATTTCCAGAAAAATAATATGGGGATTGGCAGAAGGGTCGCTCAGATATTTGAAGGGCGCAAAGTTTACATGCGAGAGAACGAATGTTATTTGTTGTTTTGTCAGAAACGTTCCTGCATCAGGAAGCGGAATTGGAAAAATCGTCACGCTGACAAGGATCAAAAGATAGATCCAGAACACAGAGAAAAAGATAAGGTATGAGAGAGTGCGCTTTTGTTTCCACAGAATGAAAAGCAAAAGGACGAGTATCAAAATACCGATGAACCATGTCAATATGTCAAAATCAAGCATTCCAAGGTTTACCTTTCAGAATAGAGTGTTTGGTCGTTCTACGGTAATTTCCAAATTAACACAGTTCCATCTATTGAGTTAGATGCAAGCAATGAGGAATCGTCAGACCAACTCAATCCAAATACCTGATCGGCATGACCATCAAGGGATGCAACGGGTTGGAGAGCAAGCATATCCCAAAGGATGATGCGCCCGTTATAAGTTCCGGCGGCTAACCAATGTCCATCTGGCGACCAAGCGATGGACATGATCCGTTGGCTGGACATGCCTGCGGTCATGATACGTTCGCGTTCGCCGCTGTTCACATTCCATAAAATCAAGACGCCATTGTCCAACCCGTTTGCTGGATCCATCAGCGAGCCGCCAGCCGCAAGCAGACTACCGTCCGGAGAAAATGTCAGCCCGCCCAAATAAAGCGAGATATCACCGGTGGGAAGGGTCAGTATTTGTTTGCCGGTTTGCGCATCCCAAATAATGATTGGCGAGATATTCAAAGAGTCACCCGAAGCCAGCGTTCTTCCATCGGGCGACCAGGCTACCTTGTCGCGCCCATGTTCGGGATTGTCAATCAGGTGGGCGTTTTCCTTGAAGTTTTTAGAATCCATTACAGCGTCCGGGGATGCCGCGCGTGTTCCATCTGGCGAAAGGGCGTAACCATCTGTTAGTGCCCATGCAGGTTGAGTCGTCGTTGGCTGCTGTTTCAAAATCCGCCCTGAAAGCGCGTCCCAATAGGCGACTTGTGTGCCTTCATAAGTGAGTAACTGGTTTCCCTCCCAAAAGAAAGTGGACGAATAGCCATTCACCATCCCAAAGCCGTAAAGCGAAAAGACAATTTTTCCATCAAAGTTCACTGCATTCAAACTGCCGTCTGGAGATAATAAACCCACCAGCGTTTCTCCGTCAGGCATCCAGCTTAAACCAGGAAGCGGCTGACACCCTGCAATGTTGTCAATTTGCTGTCCAGTATTCACGCCCCAAACAATCACTTCGCCATTGTTCCCAGCGGCTACTTGTTTGCCATCTGGCGACCAGGCAATTTCTCCAAGCGGGATATCCTGTCTATTGCCTTCCAGCAGTTTGGTAATCTCTCCAGTCCTGCCATTCAGAATGGCGATGCTCAAACCATTTTCGAGCGCAACCAAGTCTTCTGTTGGCGAGGAAATAATATTCGAACTAAATCCATATTCAGGCGGATGCGGCGCATATCCTGTTAGCGGTTGATTGGTCTCCACATCATACGCCAGCACATAGCCATTGCCTGGACTGACGTATATTATTTTCCCATCCCACGACCAGATTGCGCGCACAATGCCCGGCACCACGTTGTTGCACTTCACTTCCTGCACAGTTTGTAATAACTCACCGCTGTCGGCATCCCATACGCGCACTTCCTCACAACCCGCGCCAGTAAGCAGTTTCATTCCATCCGGCGACCAATCGGGTTGTCCGCTTTCTTCAGTTGCAATGTGATAAAGCGTCTCGCCAGTGTCCGAGCGCACCACCAACACGCCGCCTCTCTGCGCGCCGATTGCGAGTCGCTTGCCATCCGGCGAAAAATCCAGCATACACCATTGATTTCTTGAAGACAGAAACCAAATCTCAGTTTGCGTTTTGGTTTCATAAACATAGATGCCTAGCGGGGTGTTTACCGCCAGCCATTTTCCATCCGCTGAAAGCGCCAACGACGAGGCTGCGCCTTTGCCCAGTTGGGTGACAGGATTCATCGTCTGTAACGAGACCAGTTCTGGGGTCGGGGTGAATGCTGCGGGTGTTGCATCAACTTGCTGATTTCCTGCGCCGATCTGAATCAAAAAACCATACGAAGCATCGCCCCGATCTTTCCAAGATGCACTGATCAAGATGACGTATAGTCCATCCCCGTTGACGAATTCCGCTTCCTGAAAAGGATACTCAAAACTGGATTTGGGCGGTAGCGATCCGCTCCACCCTTCGCTCGGATTCCAAAGACGATGGGCACTGTCTGCCCCAAGAAGTTCCTGTCCTAATCTGGCTGGCATGACAGATATCGTTACATCGTCTGGCGCAAATTCCATTTCAAAGTGAAATTGCGCATTGATTGGAAATTCAGTTAATATCAACGGATCACGGGTGGTGGGAATGCCTGCCATATCGGCGCAAAGGCTTTTGGAAATGACACCTCCGCTTGACCAACAATATGAACCGATCCCCGCCATCTGGGTTAGACCATCTACTTCGAGCGTGGCGGGCGGTGGGGTAATAACGAGAGTTGGCTTAACTTCTGGCACTGCGGTAACGGGTCCGCAGGCGGTGATGAAGAAAATGATGCCGAACAATCCCGCCCACATCCTTTGTGTCTTGTAATGAAACATGGCACCCTCCGAGAATCTTTGTCAACGATCTATCAATGATAGCCGAGAACTGATTGAGTCTATTTTACCCATTCCACGATCTCACCATTCAAATTTATCAACGGAACAATCTGACAGGTGTCCACATTCATCAGCGCAGGAACAGTGATCGGCTGGAATTGATTCGTATCTGTCACATTGATCGTCAGCCATTTGCCGTCGGCACTCCAGACAGAGGCCATTGTTATCCAACCTTCCAACTGCATGAGTAGTTTTTTCTCAGAGCCGTCCATCCGCGAGATGAAAATTCCAGGGTACATTTTTCCAATCACCTTATCAGCGTAGGCAATCCACGCGCCATCCGGCGAAACGGAAATACTGCCATTGTATGTCTGGGATAAGGTCATCAGCGTCTCAATATTTCCACTTGCCACATCCATTGACTGAACGAGAATGACATTCTGTTGATCTACACTAACCATCAAACGGCCATCGGGCATCCACCCAATCAATGTGCGCGAATCGGCGGTGTCTGTCAACGCGCGTACATTTTGCCCATTTGCGTCCATCACAAAAATATTCGGGCCTTTATCGGTCTGGCGTGTAAACGCGATCTGACTTCCATCCCGCGACCAGAATGGATTGAAATCATTCGCGCTATTCATCAGCGTGGAAATTTGTCCGCTCGAAATATCAAGGAGCCTCAAGCCATTTTCCGTGCCGTTATAAACGAGTTTCGTTCCATCGTGTGAAAGCGACCCATGCCCAAAGACAAGTCCCTGATCAGAGGAGCCATCCAGACGCGAAATAAAAAGTGAGGGGTCAGGTGATATCGCGCCGCGTGACAATAAAACCTTCTGCGGAAAATCGGAAGGGAGCGCATCGGGACTCGCCGCAGCCTGTTTCCATTTATCAAGAGTGATACACGCTTGAGGCATGAACACGGACATTGCTCCAGCCTCAGCCGCAGGCGGATTCCAAGTGGTCTGCCAGTTGCCCTCGAGAACAGCGCTTCGTACAGTCACCAAAATCGGACCAGTGTACTGCCCGTCGCTCAACGCATAGACTTTCATCATGCCATTTTCGTCCCGTGACGAAGATCCGCCGCCGCTGCCGTATCCTCCAGTAATTCCGCTTTCCAGGTTGAATGGAATGTTCTGCAAGGCGGGGTCTGTTGCAAGGGAAAACTCAAAGCCGCGCAAGTCTCCCTGCTGAATAAATTTAGCAGATTGAATAGTTGCACTATAACCAAGTATCTCAATCGTCTGATTAATTTGCCACTCCTGCCCAAGCTTCGGATTCGCACCAGGGTCAAAGGTGAAAGAATAAGGTTGGATAAATTGCAACGTTGCCTGAGTTGTCTTTAGAGCCAGAGAGGCAGGCAAGGCTTTGCTATATACCTTGTATGCCCATTGATTTGGCTGGACATCCGTAATTCCAATTTCATCGAAGGATACAGGCTCAATTGGATATTCCGCGCCGTTTGCGTCCAATAGCCTTGCATCGAAACCGCCAATTGCGACATCCGACAGGCGGGAGTCGCTCCAGTCTGTTCTTCCAATCAAGTAATAGCCATCGTCGATTGGAATGACTTTTTCAATTTGAAGCGCGGCATCCAGAAATGACGTAGTGGACATGGGAACATCTGTCATGATGTCCGCGGGGTCGAAAGTAATATGCCACGGGTAGGAAATATCCACGTAGGGAATATCAATCACAAGCGGAGAGATAATCTTTCCGCCCAGCAGCGCATACGCTTTGATGATTCCATTTTCATCGCGGACGGTGGGCGAACCGCTGGTTCCAACTCCATCTGCTGAATAGCCTGATTGAACTGCAAGCGCGATGCTTCTAAAGGCTGGATCAGCTTCAAGCGTGAATTCAAAGCCGTACAACTCTTCGGGCATGAAGCGCATCCAGTCTTTGTCTTTCAGGTCGTCGTTTATTACATAGCGGGCTGAAACAATTTTTACCAAATGTCCCAGTACGTCAATTGATTGGTTGATTTTCCATTCCTGCCCAGGTTGCGGATTTGCGCCAGGATCAAACGTAAATTGGAGCTTGCTATCCAATGGCAGGTTTGCGCCAACCCAGGGGAGGGTGAGAGTTAACGGAGCGGTAAACGGCTCATTGTTAATACTGTATCCCATCAAACCGCGACGAGGTTTAACAGGAAGATTATATTTTTGATCCTGTAAAAAACTTAAATCAATGGCATTGCCGTTGGCATCGGTTAGAGTAACATCCGCGCCCGTGCCTACGCCAGAATCGGCATAGAGTCCTGCTTCCCATTGAATGCTGGTTTCAAGAATGTAACCTTGTTCAGTGCGTTGCATGGATTCAAGGTGATAGGTCAGTCCCATAAAAGAGTCGGATTCTGCTACTGAAACAGAATCAGGCACGAGCGGAAGAGGAAGCGGGGTGGCAATCTCAATGACAGGCACAACCGTCATATCTGGTGAGGCTGACACAAATCGTAGAGTCAATTCCCAATCCTGCGGCGCGGCGGCTGGCGCAACATCAAGCAGGCAGGGTAAAAGGAATTTAACGGTGTTCACATCGGCAGGAATGGGCGGTAAATAAAAGTTAAACTGAGTATCGGTTCCACTGCCGCCGTTTATGTTTAATTTTGTTCCATCGGGCAGGAGCAAAGTTGGCGTCGATGGATTACAAGCAAACCCGCTTTCTCCTTTGGGACGCGCTTCTTGTGGAACGCCCTCAGTCTTATAAATAATCACGGTTTTATCCGAGGTGAGAACGACTTGCTCCACGGTTAGGGTAATTCCATCACGAGTCATGCTGACAGGTTCTGCCAAGACGCGGATCGCGGCGCTCTGGTCAACGATGCCCACGCCAGGGATGAATCCGAAAATGCGGCGCATCGCCATAGCCACATCAGGAACGGTCAAAAATAAAATTGTGAAGGCAAGCAAAACTATTAATATTGCAGCAGTAATCCTGCGGACAGGTCTCATTCTTTTTTCCTTTTGATAGGCTGCACGGATGCGCGGCAATAAGTCCGTATTGTGCGGCGCAAGGCTTTGCGCTACAGATTCAAGCAAGTGGGAAGATTCAATTTGATGGTTCATTCGACGCTCCTCTTTGAGCGAAGCAGGTCACGCAGGCGGGTGCGTGCGGCATTCAACAGCCATTTGATGGTGCCTGGCGCAATGTCCATTTCTTCAGACATTTCTTTTTCACTTAATCCAAGATAATATCTTTGTACAATGACCGCGCGTTGGCGGGGAGAAATTTTGAATAACACTTCAAGCATTTCGCCTTCGAGCTGTTTTTGTTCCACCTGCGATTCGACTGACTCAGCATGAGCAATCAGATGTTCAATGGTTCCTTCGCCATCCTCAACATCCAGAGATTGCCATTTTGAAGCTTTTTGAGCAGCATCCCGCGCTGCGTGAACCACGCTCCGCATGAGGTATGGCTCAAAGGGGCGGGACTCGTCAAAGCGCCCAATATGCTTGAATATCTTGAGAAAAGTATCCTGTGTTACATCTTCGGCAATCTGTTCATCGCCAACGATCAGAACGGCGACACGAATTGCCTTGCTTTGATGGCGGGAAATAAGAATTTCCAACCCGCTAATGTCACCGCGCTTGAGGCGGCGAACGGCTTCCAAATCATCCATGAATTTCTCCGTTGTGTGGGCGCTCACATTAACCATACTGAATGATAAGCGAAAAGGTTGGGGGGAAAATGAAACTGCCGCCAATAAACAAAGGCGGCAGTTTCGAAATTCAGATATGATGCAATTTTTCTTTTCCACGCCAGCCATTTATGGACTCCAGCCCTCGATAGTGCCGTTGATATTTAGCTGTGCAACTTCACAGGTAAATGGATTGACCAAGACAGGAATATGCGTTCCATCATTTTTCAGTGTTGTGACAACCAGCCATTGACTGTCCGGACTCCACACAGAAGCAAAACCTGTTGGAACTTCTGGCTCTGCAACCATTCTGCGTTCCGAGCCATCCAGCCGCGAGATGAAGATGCCCCAATTATTTGCGCCAAATGTTCTATCAGCAAAAGAGATCCACTGTCCGTCTGGTGAGATGGCACCGAAGCCTGCTTTGTTTTGGATCGTAAACAGTTTTTTTGTCTCGCCGCTTTGCAGGTTATGGGTCGTGAAGGTAAACCCATCTCCGCCCATTGTAGAATATATGATCGTCTGGTTATCAGGCAGCCAGCCCGATGGAGAAATCACCTGGGCTGAGCCGGTATCAATTTTTTGCAACCCAGAACCATCTACATTGGCAATAAACAGATTGGAAGCGTTTGTATACATCAGGCGCGTGTTATCCGGCGACCAGATGATACGATAACCGTCTGAGCCAATTGCATAGTCTTCCCCGCTTGAAAGATTGTGAATATGTATCCCATCTTCCACGCTGTATGCCAGACGAGTTCCATCTGTGGAAAGTGACGGCCATGTAGCGGT
>JAYVUA010000073.1:0-4707 GCA_043788255.1 Anaerolineales bacterium
TTATGGATATACCGGCCAAAGAAAACTTGACTCTGGCATGGGTGGATTAATGGATTATAAGGCTCGTTTTTATTCGCCTTATATCAACCACTTTTTGCAACCCGACAGCCTGATTCCTGACCCGTCCAATCCGCAGGCGTGGAATCGGTATTCCTATGTGGGGAATAATCCAATTGGATATTCTGATCCTACAGGGCATAGAGCGTGTGGCAAAGATGAAGCTATTGACTGCAATGGAAATCTGACCAACTTGCGTGCTATTGATAAGGATAAAAAATGTGGTGACAAAGAACCAATTAAATGCCTAGATAAAAGACGATACTTGGAGGAAGCACCAAAGAAAGAGGTTCAAACAGACTTTACAGACCGTGCGTTAGAAGGACTTGTAAAAGTTGCCGATTACAGCAAAGAATTATTTGAAGCTTTGCTCCATATTGAAAATTATGGGGTGCCAGTTTATAAACAATTAAGAGGGCTTGGTAATATGACTCCAATTGTAGAAGGCGCTATTGGTTTTGGGCTTCAGATTTCGCACGATGCCAAAAACCCTAACTTATCTCCTATACAAAAAGTTGGTCGTGCATCCGTTATTTTTATGGAATACGCAACTACAGACTTAGTTGCCATGGCTGGAGTGCCGTTTGCAGCCGGATTTGGTGCTGGCTTGGGTGCAGAGATTACCAGTCACCCAGCAGGGGCAATTGTGGGTGGTATTGCAGGATATACAATAGAAAACGTAATTGTTACTGCTTCAATGGATTATATGTATTGGGATCCTTTAAACGAAAGCTTAGGCATAACACCATAATTTTAAGGAAGCGTAAAATGAGAGAAAAAAATAATAGTAAATTACTTGAAACATCTTTTTTGTATTACACTTCATTAATAATTGGCAGTTGCATAGTAATTTTTGGGATGCTCATTGGTGAGCATCCTTATGGTCAATTGCCATCAGATGCTTATGTAAGGGTAGTACTGCTACTAGGTTTTCCGTGGATAATTATTACAAGCCTTGTTGTAATTGTTCGCAGGGAAATTCCCAGACCTTGGAATAGCAGCATAAAGGGGGCATACGCTGTCTTCCAAGGAGCTGTCGGGCTTGTGGTATCAGGAGGAGTGGTGATTTACCTTTTATTTACTCTACTTCAAGAAATCTTTAGAAAATTATTCTAAACTCTTGCTTGTTGTGAGTATCCTAGAGAAATCATCAATAGGCTCACGAGACCTTTTGTTCGATGTGGGACTTTTTTCCCGCCAAGAAATGACTGTAGGTCTCCGAGTCGCCTTTTTTGTAGCTTAAAACCAAAATGTCTTTATTTGAACTTTAACAACCTGTCTTTTTTTCATCAAAAATGTGAGTTCACTTTGTATAACGAAGTAGAAAATACCTTAATAACTTATTTTTCTTTTCTATAAAAAGTCGAGTTCGCCTTATATCAACCACTTTTTGCAGCCTGATACGCTGATTCCCGATCCGTCCAATCTGCAGGCGTGGAATCGATATAGTTATGTGGGGAATAACCCTGTCAACTTTAATGATCCAACGGGGCATACATATAACCCACCATGTGCAATTTGTAATTTTATTTGGCGTTGGTGCATAAATCAAAAAGTAGGCACAAACCGTTTGTCGGGAGAGAAAAGTTATGCCACTTTGTAACTTTGGGGCATACCGAGGTGCGTCATTTTGTTAAGAGCGGCACAGCGAACCAATGCTTGCGTTGTCTGGGTTTCAAGCAGACGCGCCGAGAGGCTATCGCCGAAGATGGTTTTCAAGCGAAACATGGTTGTCTCCGCCAATGAACGGACATGATAGCCAGAATTCTTCTTCCATTCTTTACGCCCGTCTTTACGAATGGAACGCAAATTCTCGTCTCGCTTGAGACGTTCTGTTTTGGTATTGCCGTGTTTCCAGATGCGCGCATTCTTGCGCGGTGGAATCAAGATGTTTACATCAGGTGAGTGTGCATTGAGACTGTCATATACCTTGCGTTTATCATAGGCTCCATCCGCCGCGAAATCAACGATGGTTTGCTCAATTTGATCCAACAATTTCTCTACCGCCTGATCATCGCTGACGTTGCTCTCTTTCAAGAGTACCGCTTGGATTTCACCGTCTTCTGGGTTTGCGCCCACGTGCAGCTTACGCCAGGTACGCCGTTTAGAGACGCCGTGCATTCGCACCTTCCGTTCTCTTCGGTAGCTTTACCTTCAAATCCTTGCCGCGTTTGGACAATGTCGAATGATCTGGTACTGGCAAGTTGATTTTCATCATTCGAAATAATGACCGTACAAAGCCTTCCACACCATGATTGGTCAGGTGAAATACTTCTTTGACTGTCAACATAACCAGAATAGCTTGATCCGTATAATCAAACTGACTTCCACGTTGTTTTTTTCCAGTGTACATCCATGTCTTTTCAAAATCGTCGGACATCCAGAACGTAATTGAGCCGCGTTGCACCAAGGCTTTATCGTATTCAGACCAATTCTTGACACGGTATAATGTTTTTGGGCGTGGCTGTGTATTCTTTTGTTTAGGCATAAACCAAACTTACTCAGTCGCGCCCTTTTTCTCAAACCTTTCATGCACCAACGCCCTTCAAAACTAGAAGCTTGAACTGTATAGACATATATTTGGTACCCTTTGAGGGTGGAAAAATTAGTAGCTTCAGGATAGATCGGAATTCCCTTCCAATCTTGAGGCGCAACAGAGTTCGTGTTGCAAGATACTAAAGATAGAGATATTAAAATTAATATCACAATTTTTCTAAACACATAGACTCCTCTTCTATATTTTCATATTACTTGCAATATCGGCGATTACAAGTGGCGAATGTAATATATATATTACGGTGTAGTTTGTCATGCTTTTTCACTCTTCTACTTATAGGTCAGTTCGGAATTGAGGTTGTCGATGCCAAGTCATTGAATTGGACGTTGACGACAGTGTTGGGGAAGGGTCACTAGGCTGCAAAATATATAAACCCGATTAACTTTGCAACCGAATAAAAAAATATCCGTATACCTTCTCAGACACATTTTTACCTGAGGAGGTTTTTTCCATGTTTCGAAAATTAGTTTTATTTATTGCGATCCTCGCATTGGCCAGTATGGCTTGCGGTTTTAACGTTGATCTGCCCAAAGCGCCCACCCCCGGACCCGACGTTACAGATAAAATCTCAGTTCCAACTCCCACGAGTGATAACGTGAACTTGAGTCTCTCATTCGGAGCAGGCGAGATGACACTTGCGCCCGGTGCGAGTCAACTTGTGGAAGGGACGGCCACATACAATTATGCGGCTTTCAAACCTGAGGTCAAGATTGACGGCGGTGATGTACAGATCAAGATGAGTGACATCCATTCATTTCCAACTTTTAAAGAGCTCAAAAATGTATGGAATCTCAAACTGGGAAATACCCCGATGAATCTGAGCATTGAATCAGGTGCGTATATGGGCACCTTTGAATTTGGCGGACTTGCGTTGAGCAACCTGACCGTTAAAGACGGAGCCGCGCAAGTTGAACTTGCTTTTTCAGAACCGAATTTAACTGAGATGTCTGTGCTGCATTATGAGACAGGTGCATCTGATGTGAAGATGACTGGTCTGGCAAACGCCGATTTCAGCATGATGGATTTTTCAGCTGGTGCAGGCGATTACACTCTGGATTTCTCTGGTCAATTGCAGCGTGACGCTTCGGTCAAAATTTCGAGCGGACTTAGCAATATTATTATTGTCGTCCCCGAAGGTGTGAATGCGGTAGTCACAGTGGATGGCGGCGTATCAAATGTTAGCGCTGGCTCTGGGTGGAGTCAGAACGGGGATGTGTACGAGCAAAAAGGCGAAGGTCCAACCCTTACCTTTATGATCGAAATCGGTGCTGGGAATGTAACCTTGACCAAATAGAAATATGATTATAGTGAAGCGGTTCCATGTCGCCTATTGATGTGGAACCGCTTCACTTATAGTTTGCACAGGGTGGATAATGTTTTTTAACCAGAAGCAGTTATCAGTTGAGCAAGATCCGTTCTCGCTGCTTGAAATTCGAGCGCTTTATAATCCTCATAAATTCGGAGCAAAAGGTCATATTTTATCCATGACCTACATCACTTGCCTTGTAACGCATTGCACAATAAAATCGTGATTGTCGGTAAAGTTTACCTGTTTCAATTTTAGAGAGGTTATTATGCAAATTACACGTCAAGCTGATTATGCAGTTCGAGCTGTACTACACCTTGCCCGTACTGGAGACCAACGTACTGCTACAAGTATGATCGCGGCAGAGCAGCGGATTCCGCCGTCTTTTTTGGCAAAGATCATTTCGCAATTATCCATTGCGGGCTTGTTGCACACATCCCGTGGTGCGCGCGGCGGTGTAACCCTCGCTCGTGATGCAAAAGATATTACTCTGCTTGAGGTGGTTGAAGCGATTGACGGCCCCATTCAGCTCAACGAATGTGTTGGTAATAATGGCACTTGTTCATTTGAAGATGACTGCCCCTTGCGCCCGGTATGGTGTGATGCGCAGGAGGAACTTGTGGGAAGACTAAAAGGCACGAGTTTTGCAGACATGGTGAAAAAGGGTCAGGTTGCTTTATAAAAACCAGGTAGTGGGTCAAAGTATATGATTGTGAGTAATAGCCAAGTTGTATTCAACGATGAACCAACGGGTTACAAGATGATGCATATACTCCACTTTAGAAAA
>JAYVUA010000074.1:0-30810 GCA_043788255.1 Anaerolineales bacterium
TTTTCTAAAGTGGAGTATATGCATCATCTTGTAACCCGTTGGTTCATCGTTGAATACAACTTGGCTATTACTCACAATCATATACTTTGACCCACTACCGTGTTTTCTACTCAATATTTGGCAGTTTTTCAAACAAAATTAGATGCAATCGCCCTACTGAATATTTGGAGAAAAGTTATAATTTTGCTATAATTATCCCTTGTATCCCTTTATTTTCAAAACAAAAATTTAATAGTTTTCTCGAAGATTTTTTAGAGTTTTGCGCAAAGGAGCAGGATGAATCGATTTGAATTTGGTGCACTTGTCGCATCTTTGCGTGATGATATGCGTTGGACTCAACTGGAATTGGCTGAAAAATCAGGTGTGGATGTATCGGCGATCAGCAATATTGAGCGCGGCGCGAGGAAGAACCTGCTAAAGGATAATATCCTTGTGAAACTGGCAGATGGTTTTCACCTGACTTCATTGGAAAGGCAGGAATTTCTATTTGCAGCCAGTGGGGTAACAGAGCTAGAAGCGGTTCGCAAGGAAGATAATGGTGACAAAAAGTATTTTGATGCCCAGGTATTTCTAAAGGAAATCGGGGAGCACATTGCCTGCATTACCCTGCCGGTAATCGTTACAGACGCCTTTTGTGATATTTTGCTGACCAATTATTGCCTGATCGATTTTTATGGCGCGCCAACTACTTTAATGGATAATGCCAAGGATGTCTTTGGCGGATATAACCTGATGCGCTATATTTTCGACCCGCATTCGAATTTTCAGGAACTCACCAAAGAGGATAGCTTTGAAAGACTTGCGATGGTCAATGTTCATTATTTTCGCAGGCGTACGCTGCGGGTTCGGTCAAAGCCGTATTTTTCCAATTTGATGGCCGAATTGCTGGACAATAAAAAATATCCTTTATTTGAGAGATACTGGCGCAAGATGATGTATGATAATTATGATGACTTCGTTATCCCCTTCAAAAGGGCTGGGCCTGATTACAATCACTCGTTTGTGTCAGTTGAATCCCTGCTGGCAGTGACACCCTATGGTGAATTGTATATCCACCAGGCTCTCCCATTAAATAAAAAGACCGCCGCGCGAATTGAAAAGATCGTGGACAAGGTTGGGGAGGGATATATTGAGTTTTCTTCTTTCCCGGATAAACGTAAACGCTAAATTTATGTAACTACTCAGCCGTACGGTTTTATCCGCATTCAGCTCGCACGAGGATGCCGTGCTATTTTTACGAAATCTGCTTAAGCAGACTAATCGGCTTTAGCCGATTTTGTAAGAGTAGCCCGCACGGTTTACCGTCGGGTGGGCTGAATAGTTACAAATTTATTTTCTATTTCCCTACCGTACAAACCTTTTTTGGACGCTGAAAAACGCTGATTTTCGCTGATAAAAAGAAAAAAATCTGCGTTTTCTGCGTTCGTCAGCGTCCTAATTCTAAAATGTACGGTAGAGAATTTTCTATAAGCTTAGCTTTTCCCCGTTATCCCGCAGCCATTTCCTTTGTTTTTTATATTTAGGATAAATTTTCTCGACGACACTCCAGAATTTTCTGGAGTGATTTTTAACACGCAGATGTGCCAATTCATGTACGACGACATAATCGATCACCTCAAGCGGAGACATGACCAGCCGCCAGGTGAAATTAAGCGTCCCATCCGGGCTGCAAGATCCCCAGCGCGTTTTGGCTGAACTGATCTTTACTTGTTTGGGAGTAAAACCATATTTGTTTGCATACTCTTGTAGCCGTTCAGAAATGACTTCGTGAGCGCGTGCTTTATACCAGCGTGTGAAAGTTGATTCACCCTTCGTTTGCGCGGTTTGACTTAAGCTGAAGCCATTCTCAAATTGAAGCGCAGGCCTTTGCGGCTTGACCAGTTTCAGGTCAAAAGAAGAGCCGAGATATAAAAAATTTTCGCCCTCTACATATTGATGAGTGGCAGTTGGCACAACTAATTTCATCTTTTGCTGTGTGCGCAGGATCCAATCTGTTTTTTCGTGAATGAATTGCTGGATCAAAACCTGGGAGGCGCGTATTGGCGCGCGGACGGTTAATGTCCCGTCACGTTCCACGATCAATGCGATGGTTCTGCGTTTGCTGCGGGTTAACTTGTTGACTTCGATTTGTGTCATTACGCTTTCCAGTTCATGCTTTATAAAGTAACATGCCAATTAATGGATTATAACTAAAGATGATGAACTGCTCCATTATTATCCGCGCGTATAACGAAGAAAAATATATTGGCCGATTGTTGCAGGGGATCAAACAACAAACGATCAAGGATGTGGATGTGATTCTGGTTGACTCGGGTTCGACTGACTCGACAATTGCGATCGCTGAATCACATGGCGCGCGGATCATGAGCATCCCGTCAGCGGAGTTTACGTTTGGGCGGTCGCTCAATTACGGGATTAAAGAAGCGAAGCGTGAATTCGTCGTCATTGCGAGCGCGCATGTCTACCCCGTCTATCCTGATTGGCTGGAGACTCTATTGCGTCCATTTGAAGATGAGCAAATTGCACTCACCTACGGCAAGCAGCGCGGACCTGATTTTGCCAAATATTCTGAACAGCAGATTTTTCATCAATGGTATCCCGACGTGAGCAAGCCAAAACAGGAGACGGCATTTTGCAATAATGCGAATGCAGCCATTCGAAAAAGCTTGTGGATGAAAAATAATTACGAAGAAACATTGACAGGTCTTGAAGATTTGGCCTGGGCCAAGTGGTCAAAACAACAGGGGCATGACATTGCTTATGCGGCCGAAGCCGAGATCATTCATGTTCATAACGAAACGCCGCGTGGAGTCTATAACCGTTATCGCCGTGAAGCGATGGCGTTACGAAAGATATATCCTGAAGCTCACTTTAATTTTTATGATTTTCTGCGCCTGATGGTTACCAATATTTTAAGTGACCTATGGCACGCCGCGCGCGAACATGTTTTGCTGAAAAATATTTCCTCCATCTTCTGGTTTCGATATATGCAATTTCACGGAACAAGAATAGGACACCGCGAGACGAGTTTGGTCACCCCGCAGTTACGCGAGACCTTTTATTATGCGCGGGAGCGAAAGAAGAAAGATGAAAAGAAGAGAAATGTCGAGCCGATTCGGTATAATGAATAGGCTGTCAGACTGTTAATCAAAAAATTTATTTCGTAAAATGACTGATCAATCAAAAAAACTTGAAAGTGTTGAAGAGACTGCTGAGCTATTTAAGCTTTATTTAAAGCGTACAGAGGGTTTTATTTCCGAATCAATAGATAAGTTGGAATCGATAGTAAATAAACACGAAGATGGTGAATGGGCGCATGTTTCAATTTATGACGCGGTTACAAAAAACATTGATCCACCAGAAGAAGCCGTTAACGCTTATCGTGAGCATGAATCAGTGGAGATATTTCCTATTCTATTGCGTACATCTTTTTTTGTCATGGTTTATGGTTACTTAGAGGCATTTTTAATGAGTGAGTGCGAGGTAAAAAAAGAAAAAATACCGAAAAACAGCAAAATGGAAAGTGCAAAAGACATTCTGATAAAGCACGGCTCTCTCTCTATATATTTGTTCGACGATTCGGATGAATGGAAAAAAATAAAAAAATATAACAAATTAAGAAATTGCCTTGTGCATGACGACGGCTTTCTAAATGCAAAGGATGATGTCTTGGGTGGGTTTGTTGAAAAAACAGAAACTTTATTTTTGATAGATCAACAAATTGCTATCAAGAAAGGTTTCTGTGAAGAAGTTGTTATGACCATTGAGAAGTTTCTGATCGAGTTAGTGTCAGTAGGTTATAAATAAATACTCCATGTCTTCCTTGTTCACGTTTAGAAAATTAGGAGCGCAAAATGAAATCTAAGACCATCGTTCTCATTCACGGCATGTTTATGACTCCCCTTTGTTGGGAGAAGTGGATTCCTTATTACGAAGCCAAAGGCTATCGCGTCTTTGCGCCTGCCTGGCCCGGGCGAGACAAGCCCGTAGAGGAGCTTCGCAAGTCACACCCCAATTCTGAATTGGCGAAGCTGAGACTCAATCATATTGTTGACCATATGATTGCCTTCATCAAAGATTTGGATGAAAAGCCTGCCATTATCGGTCATTCGATGGGCGGGTTGGCGGTACAGTTACTTCTTCAGCAGGATGATGTTGCAGTAGGCGGCATTGCCATTGACCCCGCGCCGCCCGCGGGTGTGTTCACCACCGAGGTCTCTTTCTTAAAAGCGAATTTCCCAGCCATCAATCCATTTTTGTTGAGTCAGCCTGTGCAAATGACCTTTGAACATTTTCAGTATGCTTTTGTCAACACCCTGCCATTGGATGAACAGCGCGCCGCCTACGACCGTTATGTTGTTCCTGAATCCCGTGGAGTGCCTACTTCCTCGCTGGGTGCCGCGGGCAAAGTGGATTTCAGCAAGCCGCGCCGTCCACTGTTGATCACAGCGGGCGCAAGCGACCATATCATTCCTGCTTCGTTGAACAGATCAAATTACAAAAAATATAGCGGACCATCCGTGACGGACTTCAAGGAATTTTCAGGCCGCGACCATTTTCTGATCGGCTCACGAGGCTGGGAAGAAGTCGCAGATTATTGTTTGGAATGGTTTGGAAATATAGAATAGAGTCGATATGCCTAAACTAATTCCCATGACCCAAACTGAATTTGATGCCTTCCTTGAAAGGTCAATTCCCGAATATGCAGCAGATCACGTCCGCGCGGGAAATTGGATCGAGTCTGAGTCCCTTGAAAAATCCCGCAAGGAATTTGAAGATTTACTGCCGCAGGGAATAAACACCGAAGCTAACTTCCTTTATACTTTGGCCGATGGCGATAATGCTGTCGGAATGATCTGGGTGAAAGTCAAAGAACAGCCTTCAAAAAGTGGATTTATCTATGATGTGTTTATCGAAGAAAAATTCCGCGGTAAAGGTTATGGAAAGAGTCTCATGCTGCTGCTTGAAGAAAAAGCCCGCGAAATGGGACTCGGGTCATTGGATTTGCATGTGTTTGGCTCCAATACCGTGGCGCGTAAGTTATATGAAACCATTGGATATGAAACTACAAATGTGCTTATGAGTAAGAAGTTGTAAGTTATTCGGTATGTCACCGTTCGAATTCAAACCCGCCAGCGAATATTCCATCCCTCAAATTGCAGATTTACTGACCCGCAGTTTTGAGGGATATTTTGTCCCCATTTACATTACCGAGTCTGTAATGTTGACCATGCTGCGCCGTGACAGCATTGACTTGACTGAAAGCCGCTTCCTGATAAAAGATGGCGAACCAATTGGTGTGGTATTGATTGCTCGTCGTGGTTCGCTTCAGATGAGTCGACTCGCGGCGATGGGGATTATTTCTCAGCAGAGGAGTAGCGGCGCAGGTACCTGGGCGATGCAAAGTCTCATCGAAGAGGCACGTGCCCGAGGAGACAGGGAAATGCTGCTCGAGGTCATTGAGCAAAATATTGCGGGTGTGAAACTGTATCAAAAAGTTGGTTTCAAAATTATCAGACGGCTGGTTGGATTTGAAATTGAAAACCCTCAAGTAGATTCTAAAGATGAGTTACAAGAAGTGGATATTCGCGAGCTGGCAGGGTTAATCACTGAACACGGTCTCAAAGATTTACCCTGGCAGCTTTCTGGAGATACCATCTCACATCACACACCGCCTTCGCGTGCATTTCGTTTGCAAGATGCTTATTGTCTTATCAGCGATGCCGCCGCTGAGCACGTGGGGATATCGTCAGTGTTGGTCAAGCCTGGGGCAGGTGGGGCAGGTCAGGGTCCAGCATTGATCCGCGCGGTGTTCGCCCGCTTCCCCAATAAAACCTGGCATGTCTCTTCCACGCTGCCAGAAGAATTGGGTTTTGTCTTTGAGCAAGCGGGGATGCAGCGCGCAGAGATTTCTCAATGGCAAATGTCTTTGAAGTTGTAAAACGTAGTGCCCGTTATGGGTATAAAATAGGGGGCATGAAACTAGCCGCCCTTGTCCCAATGCGCCATCACAGCCAGCGTGTGCCTGGCAAAAATTATCGTCCGCTCGCAGGCAAACCTCTTTTTCATCACATCATCGAAACCCTTCTCACTGTTCCTGAAATCGAAACGGTTATGGTGGATACGGATTCCGAACCGATAATGGATGGAGTGCGCCGCTTCTTTCCTAACGTAAAGCTGATTCAACGTCCCGAGCATCTCCGTGCTGACGATGTCCCCATGAACGAAATTTTGCTGCACGACACCGCGCAGGTGAATGCTGATTTTTATTTGCAAACCCATTCCACAAATCCGCTGTTGAAGGCAGAGACGATCTCACGCGGCATTCAATCTTTCGTTGCAAATTATCCTGCGAAAGATTCACTCTTCTCTGTCACACGTTTACAGACCCGCCTTTACGATCAGTTTGGCAAGGCCATCAATCACAATCCACTTGAGTTGATCCAAACCCAGGATCTGCCGCCAGTCTATGAAGAGAATTCCTGTATGTATATTTTTACGCGCGCCAATCTCGCAGCGAAGCGTCACCGCATCAGTGACCATCCATTAATGTTTGAGATCGATGCCGCCGAAGCCTGGGATATAGACGAAGAGTTTGATTTCGAAATTTGCGATTTTTTGATGAAGCGGAAACAATCCAAAACGGAGTAAATAATTTTTGATGAAAAATATGATTGCCAGACCATGGTATCCATTTATGTTCGCCGCCTACCCTGTGCTGGCTCTTCTGGCGTATAACCTGGGCCAGGTTAAATATACAGATGGGATCAGAGCGCTGATATTTTCAATCGTCATGGCTTTGCTCTTATTCCTTCTGCTGCGCTTTTTATACCGCAGCATACATAGAGCTGCATTTGTTACAGCCGGGCTGGCGCTTCTGTTCTACACGTATGGGCAGGTTTATGATCTGATTTTGCCGAGGCAGAATATCCCTAATTTCACTGCGTTAATGCTGGTATTTTGGCTTGTGCTCGCCATTCTGGTTTTTGTATTAGCAGCTCTGCCTAAAATCAAATTCGATTCTGCGGCGCTGGCCTTGAATGTCGCTTCGCTTTGGCTGTTGGTTTTTCCCACCTTTCAGGTAATTCAGGGATCCTTTGTTCAGCCTGCAAGCAAGCTGGAGCCATCCTATGGAACGCTTCAGGATTTACGCACACCTGATGGTCAGATTCCACCCGATATTTATTACATCATGCCAGAAGATTACGGCCGCACCGATTTTCTTCAGACGTCCTTTCACATCGACGATAGTCAATTTACACAATTTCTAAAGGATACGGGTTTTTACGTGGCTGAATGCAGCCAGAGTAACTATGTACGATCTGAACTATCCCTCGGTTCTTCTTTGAACATGAATTACCTGCAAGACCTAAGCCCAGACTTTAAAGCCACCAGTAGCGACCAAGTACCCATTTGGAATTCGATCCGATATAGCCTTGTGATGCAAAGCCTGGAGCAGGCAGGCTACAAGACTGTTGCATTTGCAACTGGCTTTGCCTGGAGCGAGCTGGATAATGCGGATGTTTATATCAGCCCGTCCCCCTTCTTTTCTGGGTTAACCAATTTTGAGAGTTTGTTGTTACGTACCACTCCTCTCCTTCATTTTGAGGGTGTGGGTATGCTCAACCTTGACCAGATTGATGGTCAACGCTACCGCGAGCGGACTTTGCTGGCATTCAACAGCATGGATCAAATAGCAAAGATGCCCGGGCCTAAATTTGTTTTCGTGCATATTATCGCTCCCCACGAACCCTTTGTATTCGCTCCTGATGGCTCGCCAATTGACCCGTCGCCATTTATAAACGAGAGGCATCTTTATACAAAGGAAAAATACATTCAGGGATTCCAAAGCGAAATCCCTTATGTGAATCTAATGCTGGAAAAGACCATCACCACGCTGATCAATAATTCGGCTACCCCGCCTGTCATTATTCTGCAGACCGATACCGCCCCGTTATTTACTTCAGGCAGCGACCAATTCAAGATTCTCAATGCCTATTACATGCCCGGGCACATGGACGGGCTTTACCCCGCGATTTCACCTGTGAATACATTCAGGTTGATCTTCAATTCATACCTCAATGGAAAATATGATATGCTCCCCGATGTGAGCTATTTTTCGCCCGTGCCCAAAATATACAATTTCAAGGAAGTCTCCAATACTTGTAAATAATGATGCTTTCACACATGCAAAGGAATATTCTTGCATGTGTGTTTTTGAATGCATTGATAGGCAAATATTATTGTCCGGTGGTTGATAATCTTAAATGAAGAGTGAATAAAATGTCTCGATTTAATAATATCAAAACCTTTTTTACCCGCGTATTCGATATGCCCTGGTATCCCATTGCAATCAGCGCTTACCCTGTGCTGGCTTTATTATCTGCAAATACAGGCCAGGTGCGGCTCGATGCGGGAATTCGTCCGTTGATCGCATCTGTCATTTTTGGCGGACTTTTGTTCTTTATCGTATGGCTGTTCTTTCGTAAGGCACATAAAGCCGCCTTCCTGACAACGCTTTTGTTGACTCTGTTTTTTACATATGGACATGCTTATATCGCTACTGATGAAAAATTCCCCGATTCAAATTACACACTTTGGCTTGCTGCTGGCTGGATTGTTTTATTCATCCTGTCAATTTTTTGGGCAACCCGTCCAAAGTTGACCTTTGTTTCGTCTGCTTCAACATTGAATACGGTTGCGCTGGCCCTGTTGATCATGTCTGTGGTGCAGACCAATTTTCAGGGTGAGTCGCGAAGCGTCCATGCTTTAGGGTCGGGCAATGCTCCAGTGGAGTCGGGTCTCGTGAAGCCTGAAAATCCGCCAGATGTATATTTCTTCCTGCTCGATTCATACGGCCGCGCAGATTTGCTTCAACAGGCTTATGGATTTGATAATAGTGAATTTGTAAATGAATTGGAAAAGCGCGATTTTTTTGTTGCCAAGTGCAGCCAGAGCAATTATGTAAGAACTGAGATCTCTCTTGGTTCTTCGCTTAATATGCAATATCTGCAGGCTCTCAATGATGTGTTTAAACCTGATACGACCACACGCCGCGTGCTTTGGGATTCGCTTAAACATAATGCAACGCGTTATAACTTTGAAAGCATGGGTTATGAAACGGTAACCTTTGACACAGGCTTTGCCTGGCTTGATATTACTGATTCCGATCATTTTTTTAGCCCGCCGCCTGCCTCATCAGGGATGACCGAGTTTGAAGGGCTGTTCATGCGTACGACCCTGGCGCGATATGCGCAGGACTTTGGATTGGTTGATCCCGATTATTTATTGGGCGTTGGTTTCCGCGACCGATTTAAAAATGTTTTCAATCATATTGATGATGTCGCAAAAATTAAGACCCCCACTTTTTCGTACATTCATATCATCTCGCCGCATCCGCCATTTGTATTTGACCCTGAAGGCAACCCAACCTATCCGCCTGATTTTTGGAATGAGCAGCGTCAGTACCCGCCTGACCTGTACGAAAAAGGTTATTTAAATCAATTGCCGTACTTAAACAAAAATATGCTGCAAGCCATCGATACCATTTTAGCGAATTCTGAAACGCCGCCGATCGTTATCATTCAAGGTGACCATGGACCCTGGCTTCAACCCAAAGACAAACGGTTTTGGAATCTGACAGCGATTTATTTCCCAGGTCATCAAGACCAACTTTATTCATCGATTTCACCTGTCAATATTTTCCGCCTCGTGTTCAATACCTACTTCGGCGGGAAATATGATATTCTCAAAGATATCAGCTATTTTTCACCTGTGCCAAATCTCTATGATTTCAGCGAAGTGCCGCATCCTTGCAGTTACCCAAATAATTAAATGAAATATACAGTTCTCCTTACTGCTCCTTATATGCTTCCTTTTTTAGATCGCTTCAGGCCTGTCCTGGAAAGTTATGATCTTGATCTTATCGTTCCTGATGTTCATGAGCGCATGGAAGAAAATGATCTGCTCAAATATACAAGTCAATTTGACGGTGCCATTTGCGGCGATGACCGATATACAGCACGCGTGCTCGAAGCTTGTTCGCCGCGTTTGAAAGTGATCTCCAAATGGGGGACAGGTGTCGATTCGATTGATGCCTCAGCCTGCTCCCGTTTAAATATCATTCTCTCCCGAACGCCAAATGCCTTCACCACCCCCGTAGCGGATACTGTCCTCGGCTATATGCTCGCCTTCGCCCGCCGCGGCCCTTGGATGGATTCTGCGATGAAGCGTGGTGAATGGGAGAAGATTCCAGGGATAGCGTTAAGCGAATGCACATTGGGAATCATTGGCATTGGCAATATCGGTAAAGCAGTTACTCGCCGTGCAAAAGCTTTCGGCATGAAAGTCCTTGGCACAGACATTATAGAAATTGACCATGTCTTTATCAGCGAATCAGGAATCGAAATGACGAATATCGAAACCCTATTACCGAATTCAGATTTCGTCACCGTCAATTGCGACTTGAACACCACATCCCATCATCTTATCAATTTCAAAACACTCGCACAAATGAAATCAACGGCTATCCTGATCAACACCGCCCGCGGCCCAATCGTGGATGAAAAGGCCCTTGTGGCCGCACTGCAATCAGGTCAGGTGGGAGGCGCGGCGCTGGATGTCTTTGAGCATGAGCCGCTGCCGTTGGATAGTCCGCTGTTGAAAATGGATAATGTCATGCTGGCTCCGCATAACTCAAACTCAAGTCCCAGCGCATGGGAAAGAATCCATTGGAATACGATCAAGAACTTGGTTGAAGGGCTGGGGCTGAAATACAAAGAAAGATAAAAGGAATGTGTAATGGCTGAATCAAAAACTGTTTTGGTTACTGGCGCAGGCGGCGGAATTGGACGTGCTTGCATTCACCACTTTTCAGAAAAAGGCTGGCGTGTGATTGGCGTGGACCGTTCTGATTTCGGCGATGATTTCCCAGCCAACGGACATTTCATCAAATCTGATATTTCTATACCCAATTCTGTAGAGAAAATTTTTCAGCAAGCCAAAGACTTTCACCCGACCCTGGATGCCCTTGTGAATAATGCCGCTGTTCAAGTTGCCAAACCTCTGGTTGATACGACTGTTGAAGAATGGGATGCGGTCATGGCGTCCAATTTGCGTTCAGTATTTTTATTTGTCAAGCTGGCGCATCCGTTGATGAAAGCCGCAGGGAATGCGGCAATTGTGAATGTATCCTCCGTCCATGCGATTCAAACCTCTGCGAACATTGCTGCATATGCTGCATCTAAAGGCGGATTGCTTGCACTTACGCGCGCCATGGCGATTGAATTCGCGCCAGATAATATTCGCGTCAATGCCATTTTGCCTGGCGCAGTGGATACTCCCATGCTGCGCGCAGGCCTTGGCCGCGGACATGTGGGCGGTGAAAATGTACAGGCTCGTCTGGATAACCTGGCGCGCAAAACGGTCAACGGGCGGGTGGGCACACCAGAAGAGATCGCCAGCGCAATTTATTTTCTTGCAGATAATGAGCAATCCTCCTTCATGACGGGTCAGGCGCTCGTTGTAGATGGTGGCGCGACAGCGAGATTGAGTACTGAATAATGAGTAGAAAACCGAAGAAAATTAACACAGTCGAACAAAGATATAAAACTGGTGAGCCATTTCGAAAGAACATGGTACGAATTTTATTTTTTATCAACGCGGTATTCTGGCTCGGATATAGTATTTATGTATATTATGACATGGCCGTGGTTAATAAAAATCTAACTTCGGCAGACATCGCAACTGTTTTTTCATTTGTTATTGTGATCTTTCTTTTCGCCAGTGGAATTGTGCTTGGTAAGTTTAAGAAATCCCCATATTACTTTTCCGTATTTGTCGCAGTTTTGAACTTTATACTATGCCTGCCAAACGTACAGGACAATTTCTATTTAATTTCTTTTATTATTAATATAGCCACTCTTTGGCTGCTTTATAATCTTCGTAAAAGTTATCTTTCAAAATTATGAAACAATCTCTCAAGTCTGCTCTTCCAACTCCTGTGCTTCAATTTGCACGGAATACGTACGATGCGTTTCGCCGCATTCCCCAACTTCCTGGCGCTTATCTGCATCCCTGGCGGCGTGAAAGTATTCGTCGACTCGCGGAGTTGAAGGATATCCATAAAGGCAAGCGAGCTTTTGTAATTGGTAATGGCCCCAGCCTTAAGCAGACCGATCTTAGTAAATTAAAAAATGAGATCACCTTTGGAATGAATCGCATTTATTTGCTTTTTCCAGAGCTTGGATTTCATACCACTTATTTTTGCGCCACTAATGACCTTGTCATTGAACAGTTCCATCAGGATATTCTTGCGCTTCCCATGCCGAAGTTTTTGGCATGGCGTTCACACCACCACTTTGATCCTAATTTATTGCTTTCAAATATTCCAACTTTTGTTTACACATCCTATACCGGCCCAGGTTTTTCCCATGATGTCCGCGGACGGGTTTGGGAAGGTGCAACGGTTACAAACCTTGCGCTGCAACTTGCATTTCACATGGGCATTGAACAGGTCGTTCTAATTGGTGTGGATCATAACTTCACATCCAAAGGTGATGCGAACAAAACTGTGATGTCGGAAGGCGATGACCCGAATCATGTCCACCCCAATTATTTTGGCAAAGGGATTAAGTGGCAGCTGCCAGACCTTGATACTTCCGAGATCGGATATGCCTTCGCGCGAGAACACTTCCAAAAAGCGGACCGTGAAGTGATCGACGCGACCGTTGGCGGCAAGCTGAACATCTTCCCGAAAGTGGACTACAATTCTCTCTTCTGATGAAAAACACGAATCTTTCGCAAACTCGTATCTGGTTCGCCGCCCTGATCATTCTCCTCACCTTAGGCGGGTTCCTCCGCCTCCTCGACATTACCGACCCGCCATTGGATTTTCATGCTTCGCGTCAACTGCGTAATTCGCTGGTGGCGCGAAATATTTACTACTCGCTATTGCCAACAGCAACGAGTGAAGAAAAGGCACTAACGGAATCATTTGCCAAATCCGTAGGGCAGTATGAGCCGCCCGTCATCGAGACCATTGTTGCGCTGAGCTATTTTGTAGCAGGCGGCGAGACTATTGGAGTAGCCCGCATCTGGGAAGTGTTTTTCTGGCTTGCGGCAGGCATTGCTTTGTTTGACTTGATGCGCCGTGCAACTTCACCCTGGGCTGCGTTATTTGGGCTGGCTTATTATCTTGTGCTTCCCTTTTCTGTCCAAGCCAGCCGCTCCTTTCAACCAGACCCATTAATGACGTCCGCTTTTGTTATTGGAATTTATTTTCTTTATCGTTGGAGTGAAACCTCTGGAGTGCAGGAGCCTGCTGCTGTATTAGATAGTAAGCTCTTGCACTTCAAAAACCAAACTTGGAAATGGGCGATTTGGGCAGGGATTTTCCTTGGTTTGGCGGCCTTCGTCAAAATTGTGATCGCTTTCTTTGCGGGCGGCGCTGCGGTTGCGTTGGTTTTATTCACGCTTAAAAAAGATTTCTGGAAATCAAAACAAGTGTGGGCGATGGCGGCAATTATGATCGTCCCAGCCTTGTCTTACTATATTTTACTTAATCATGGTCGTTCCACTGAATATTTCTTCGCATGGACAGTACCTCTGCTTAAACTTATCACCAGCACAGATTTTTACACCAAGTGGCTGGCATTTATTGGCGGGTTGTTCGGGTTGACAGTTATCTTTTTAAGCCTCGCTGGTGCTTTAATCGCAGCTCCGCGGATGCGCTGGTTATTGATTAGTTTATGGGTGGGTTATCTTTTATACGGGTTGACTCTGCCTTTTCAAATGTACACACATAGCTATTACCATATTCAACTCATCCCGATCATTACGCTCGGGCTGGCCGTTGTGGTGAATCCGCTCATTGAAAGCGTGGCAAGCTTGGGCGCAGCGCGAAGCGTTCCCTTCATCGTATTGGTCGTGGCTGTTTTTGGGTTTCAGGCCTGGGTGGCACGCTCTGTTTTGGTGGCAGAGAATTTCCGTCATGAACCTGCGTTTTGGGAAAGTGTTGGGCAGCAGATTCCAACAGAAGGCAAAACGATCGCGCTGACTCAGGATTATGGTTTTCGTGTGATGTTATGGGGCTGGCGGGATGTAGATTTGTGGCCGTTGGTTACGGACCTTTCAGAAATAAAAAATGGCAGCAGCGACTCTTCTGAAAAATTTGACGAACTGACAAATGGCAAGGAATATTTTCTGGTGACTGCATTTGGTCAACTGGATAAGCAGCCTGGTTTAAAAAAAATATTGGATACCTATCCCATCCTCACTGAAGGGGATGGGTATGTTTTGTATGATTTACGTTAGGGTTATTGTGTTTTCTTAACCCTGCAAAATAAAATGACTCTCGTTTCCATTATCACTCCTTCGTATAACCAATCAGCGTATCTTGAGCAAACGATTCAATCTGTTTTGAATCAAGATTATCCCCATATTGAATATATGGTTGTGGATGGCGCTTCAACAGATGGAAGTATTGAAATTATAAAAAAACATGAGAGCAAGCTGGCCTGGTGGGTTTCAGAAAAAGATAAAGGTCAGGCAGATGCGATCAACAAAGGATTTGCGCGAGCTGCGGGTGATATTGTTGCCTGGCTGAATTCGGATGATTATTATCTTGAGAATGTAATTTCAAGTGTAGTAAAAATATTTGAAGAAAATCCTGATGTCGCATTGGTCTATGGAAATATGCTGGCAGTCGACGAATACAGTAATACTTTTAACACTTTGAACTACAAACAATTGACCTTGGAAGAGTTGCTTTGTTTCCAAATTATCGGACAGCCCGCCGTATTCATACGCCGCTCTATATTGCAAAAAACCAGCGGACTTGATCCTACTTTTCACTTTTTACTTGATCATCTACTTTGGATACAAATCGCGCAAAATGGAAGAATCTTGCACGTTGACCAAACCTGGGCTGCGGCACGTTATCATGTTGAAGCCAAGAATCGTGCCAAGGCTGCCGAGTTTGGCTGCGAGGCTTTTCGTATTTTGGATCATGCAGTTCATGATAAAAATCTTGAGCCGATACTCGCAAAGGTTAATCGTCGTGCGCACGCATCTGCTCATCGTGTGGATGCACGTTACCTGCTTGATGGGGGGAAGTCTGCGGCAGCATTGGCTGCGTGGTTGAGGGTTTTTATTATTTATCCGCCTGTAGCGCTGGCGAGGTTGAATATATTTTTCTCGGCGGCTTTGAACCTGTTGGGGCTGGGGAAGCTAAGGGAACTTATTCTTCGCTTACGAGAATCGAGATTTAAAAATTAAATGGCGCTTTTATGCCCAAATCGCCTCTTAATTTTACGTTACAATACTCTCCGCATTCCAAATGAATAGCTCGCTTTTCTTTGACTTGAACGGTGAGGTATAAAAGGATTTTTGTAAAACATGTCGATTTCAGATTCAAAATCAATAACAAGACTTTTTAGTTTTTCAGCTTGGTGGCTGGCAGTTGGAACCAGTTTGGGCCTCGGAGCTTATGCCTATCTTGGTTTGTTCAGCCGTCATATTGCAGATGATTATTGCAGTGTCACTTTTACTAGAGGGAATTTTTTCGCGGCTCTCTGGCAAAACTACCTGACAGTTTCCAATCGTTACACAAAATTTATGCTCATCGCTTTAAGTGAATTGATTTCGCCGCGCAGTATTATGATACTGCCTGCGTTTATGATCATTCTTTGGGTAATTGGATTGATGTGGCTGATATATGAGGCCAGCCGGGCTGCCGGCCAAAAGTGGCCGCCTGCAGTGATGCTGTGCCTTGCCGTTATTTTGGCTTTTGTTTCCCTTCTTGAAGCCCCCAATATATTTCAAACCCTGTATTGGCGTGCATCACTGGCCACTCATTTCACACCATTGGTCATTATGCCCTATATGGCAGTATTTTTGATGCGTTCCATGTTTTCTTTTTCTAATAAAAAACATCCTTTGTGGTTATATCTACTTGGCTTTCTTTTCTCGTTTTTTCTGGGAGGCTTTTCCGAGCCCCCTCTTCTTGTAATGATTTCTTTGCTGGGGCTGGCATTATTCTTGATATGGTTGTATTCAAAATCCATTGTTCGAAAGGATAACCTCGCTTTATTAATTTGGACTTTGGCAGGGGCAATAACGGCGTTGGTTGTAATGTTTCTTGCGCCTGCGAATACGATCCGGCTTCACACTACTCCACCGGGATTGTTTGTTGTGTTTGAGCGTTCCTTTGTGTATGGATTTGAATTTGCGCGCAATTCCATTAAATCTCTTGTTTTACCTTCGCTCTTTTCTATTGCTGTGCCCTTGGTGATCTTCTTTAGTTTATATGTCTCCCCAGCCTCAGCGGGTATAAGTATGGATCAACGAAAATATATCTGGTTAAGCTTATTGTGGATTCCCATACTTTCCTACCTGTTGATTGTTGCAAGTTTTGCCCCAAGTGCGTACGGACAGGCTTTCCCAATCGAACGTGCTCGTTTTGCGGGGCAGGTATTTTTAGTTGCTGGATTAATGAGTGAAGGAGCTGTTTTGGGAATTTTGCTTGCCCATCCCAAACTATGGGCTTTTACTAATTTGCGGCTTGATGTAGTTTCAGCATTACTTTTGATAATCGCCGCATTTTATCCTCTTCGGTCCGGGCTGCTAACCTTGGCTGCTAATGTTCCAGCCTATCGCGCACGAGCAGAAGCATGGGATGACAGACAGGCAACCATCTTCTTATTACGCGAACAGGGTCAAACCGAACTCACAGTTCCCCAGCTCAGCGGGGTGGATGGTGTTAAAGAAATGGATGTTCGTCCTAGTCATTGGGTCAATCGTTGCGCGGCACAATATTATGGCGTAAATTCCATTCGGGCAATTACGGTGAAATGACCATGAGTGATCTTCCAATTCTTGTAACGGGTGCGCATCGCAGCGGGACAACCTGGGTGGGGCGAATGCTGGCTTCTAATCCACAAACTGCTTATATTAGTGAACCTCTCAATATACAGCACCGCCGCGGTGTATACCGAGCCGATATTAAACATTGGTATACATATATCACTGAAGAAAACGAAGGTGAGTATCTTCCTGCTTTTCAAGAACTCTTAAATTTTCGATATCACCTTTTATCAGAAATTAGCTCGTTGCGCTCCCGCAGGGATATCATGCGTATGGGGCGTGACTTTTTTGCTTTTGCAAATGGTACGCTTCGTAAACAGCGCCCTTTGCTTAAAGATCCATTTGCTGTTTTTTCATCGCCATGGTTTGAGCAAAAATTGCACTGTCAAATCGTGATCACGGTTCGTCATCCTGCCGCATTTGCGAGCAGCCTCAAAAAGTTGAATTGGCCTTTTGATTTTCATAACTTGCTGGATCAACCGAGCCTCATGCATGATCTTTTGGAGACTGATCGTGTGGATATGGAATCGATCAGCCCTGACGATATCATCGGCCAATCTGCTTTACTTTGGCGAATGATCTATCGCTTCGTTCATTCGACCCGCAGCCTGTTCCCGCGATTTCAAATTGTCCGCCACGAAGACCTTTCCCTGGATCCCGTTGCAGGGTATAAAGCCTTGTACGAGTCTCTTGGTTTGAGCTTCACCGAGAAAGTAATTGATACCATTCTAAACTCCAGCAGTTCTGAAAACCCAACTGAATTATCAAAGAAAAAAGTTCATTCGGTGAAATTGGACAGCCGTGCCAATATGGATAATTGGAAAAAACGCTTGAGCACAGATGAGATTACCCGCATCCGTAAAATAACGGAGGATGTATCCCATCTTTTTTATTCCGATAAAGAATGGTAGTTGATCTCATATGTCCACCTTGCCCCTTGTTTCCGTAATCACTCCATCTTTTAATCAAGCACGTTATCTTGAAAAAACCATCCAATCAGTATTGGGGCAGGATTATCCAAATATTGAATACATCATCGTAGACGGTGGTTCAACAGATGGCAGCTTGGATGTGATCAAAAAGCATGCGGGTAGACTCGCCTGGTGGGTCAGCGAGCAGGATAAAGGTCAGACTGATGCGATTAATAAGGGATTTAATCGCGCCAATGGGGAAATCCTCGCCTGGCTTAATTCAGATGATACTTACAATCCAGGTGCTGTGTTGGCTGCTGTGAAATATCTGGTGGAAAATCCAGATGTGGCATTGGTGTATGCGGACTGTAATTTCATTAACGAAAATGACAAAGTGATCGGAAAATTTAATTCTGCACAAACCAATGCGAACCTTTTACGTCAAGGTTATGTTCATATCCCGCAGCAGACCATGTTCTTTCGCGCTAAATATTGGAAGGAGCTTGGCCCGCTTGACCCTTCTTTTTATTTTGCGATGGATTATGACTTGTGGACACGTATCGCTGCGAAAGCGCCCTTGAAATATTTGCCAGGGCAGGTTTGGGCAAATTTTCGCATCCATACCACGAGCAAGACCAACATTGCTGATGAGCGCGGCTGGCATGAAATGCTGCGTGTCTATTATCGTGATGGCGGTGGTTTTTTCTCACTGATTGTGGCAAAATACTATCTAAGAAAAATAATCGGGCCGCTTTGGAAGCGGCGCATCAAACAAAAATAAAGAAAAAGGCAAATGAATTTTATTCTCACATCTCCCTCTTTGGATGACCTCATCCGCTTGCTTAAAGCCTGGCGTTTTTGGTTGGCTGGTACAATTTTCGGCGCTATCCTTGGTGCAGCGTTTTTTTATATTGTTCCGCCTCCGTTTCGTGCGCGCGCAACAGTCAACGTGGATTTCAATCTTGAGCAAGCCTGGCCGCAGGATACAGACCGCCAGCAGTTCTATTATCTGGAGCGCGAATCTCGTAAGCTTGAAGAGATCGCCTGGTCTGATAATGTAATGGGACAGTTATCTTCTGAATTTGCAATTCCCGTTGAAGACTTGCGCGGATATAAATTACAGCTCAGTCAACCTGCCGAAGCTGGCTGGCATTTCTATGCAGACGATGTCGACTCTAAGATTGCAGCCTCTCTTGCTTCAAAATGGGCGGAGGCATTTGTTGCGAAAGCCCAGGCAGAAGTTAATTCTGGCGCAATCAATGAATTCGTAAAACTTGAAGCAACTCAAACTGATAATCTGCCAGTGAAGCGCAGCCTGACTTTAAGTGTGTATTTACTAGCAGGCTCAGTTGGTTTTCTCACGCTTGCTGTGTTTGTCTTGTTGTTTGTTCAGCCAAAAAATAAATGAAAGACTATTTTCGTCAACCTGAAAAACTATTGCGCATCCTTTGGGGTGCAGCTTTGCTTACCTTGCCTGTTACCAGTTTTCGCTGGTTTCCTTTTCTTGGCGAGGCGACCTTTGTTCGTCCGCTTGCGCTGTATCCATTGGCAATATTGCTTCCGTTTTTGTTGATTTATTCATGGCGGGGAAAAATAAAATTAAATTGGTCAGGCGCTTTGATTCTGCTTGGAGTGTTGGTGCTGTTTATTATCGCAGCGACCAGCTTCGGGCTGGTGATTGATCCGATTCCTCTTCGCGGGCAAATCTATTCGGGTCGTGCCATTCGTGCGTTGGTGACACTTCTCATCGGGCTGGCATTTTTTATAAGTGCGATGTGGATGAATAAGAATGAAGATGATCTGCGGTTTACAGTCCGTTGGATATTTGCGGGGTTGTGTTTAGATCTTGCCTGGAGCGGATTGCAGGCTGTCACTTTTTATACAGGTTTGTTGAACAAACAAATGATCACACATTGGCAGTTGGCTTTTTCGATGCGAGAACTTGTGCGTACGAACCGCATTTCTGGACTTGCTTATGAACCTGCCTGGCTTGCAGGTCAACTGGCTACAATATTTTTCCCGTTTTTATTTGCCGCTGTGTTGATGAATTTCCGCCTCACCCGTCTAAAGTGGCTGGAACCTGCTTTACTGGCATTATCTTTGTTCGTGCTTTTGGCCACCTACTCGCGCGGCGGGTTGCTGGTGACTGTGGCTGCTGCGGGATTAACATTTTTATTTTTTGGTTGGGATATCATTCGCTCAGCATGGATATGGTTCATTGGTGGCTTTCGCGGACGCTTCGTTGATATCTCGTTGCGTGTTGGGATGATCCTTACATTGTTTGTTGTTTTTGCGGGAGCCTTTCTTTTTCTCAGCCAGAAAAATTTTTTCCGCCGCTTATGGGAGACCAACGCCACCACCCTGAGTGAATATTTGGTCGATATTAATGCGGGCGCGCGCGGAGCATATTCTGCGGGTGCAATGGCTGCCTTTGAAGAATATCCATGGGCAGGTGTTGGACTGGGCGGAAGCGGTTTTTATATTTACCAGAACCTGCCCGATTGGGCGTTGACTACGGTGCCCGAGATTGCCAAGCAATTAAGCCCTCAGAATCGTTTATACCCCAACCCAAAAAATCTTTATGTACGGTTGCTGGCCGAAACAGGGTTGATCGGTTTTTTCTTGTATGCAGCTTTTCAATTTTATATACTTGGCGAAATGCTTGGTCTTTTGCGGCATAACGAGTTGTGGGCGCGTTTTGCAGCCGTGGCTGGAGTGTTTGCGTGGTTCGCGATCACATTTTATAATTTCACACAAGATTCACTCGCAACACCAAATATCTGGTTAATTTCAGGTATCATGGTGGGGGTCTCTTTTAATTCTTCTAATTCTTCGTACAAGGAAATCAAATGATCGTTCTTTCTGTGGGAATGCCGCGTGCAGGCTCAGGCTGGCATTACAATTTAATCCATGACCTTATGAAAACAACAGGTTGTGCAGATGCCCGCGATATCCGCGAGAAATATCACCTGCAAAAAACCCTGACAGAAGTCAATTGCAACATTGGTGTTCTTTCTGCTCGAAGACTTGCAATGGTGACTTTACCTGCATTAATGGGCAACACCTATGTCATCAAGGCTCATGCGGGACCTACAAATGCTTCGCGTCTTCTCTCGACTTTGGGCCTGCTGCGCATCACATACATTTATCGTGACCCGCGCGACGCCATGCTCTCGGCGTTTGACTTTGGTCAGCGGGCTCTCACGAAGGGGAGACCCAACGCTTTTTCATATTTGAATGATTTCGAAAAATGTGTGGGCTTTATGATGGAATACGTTCATATTTGGGAAAAATGGATGGCCGAGAAGAATGTACTTACCGCACGATATGAAGATTTGTTGACCAGTTATGATGGCGAATCTACCAAATTGGTGGATTATCTCAAGTTGGACAGGAGCAGGCCCGAGGTCCGAACGGTGATCGAGAAGTATCGCCCTGGAGAGGCTGAAGGCCAGCAAGGGCTCCATTTCTACAAAGGCAAAATTGGCCGATTCCGCGAATTTTATAATGAAGAGCAAAAATCAATTTTATCTGCGAAACTAGGCATGTATTTAGGACACATGGGTTATGATGAGTAATGAGGTGTAACCTAGCTGTAACGTCGTGCAAGTTGCGGAACCCTAAGTTTTTCGTTATTATTGGAAAGCTATGATGCGAAAATTTGATACACCCTATATGGCAGATTGGTTTGCCATTTCATTGCGATGGATCATGCTGGTTGGCTTGATCGTTTCGCTTGGCCTTGGCGGGAGGCTGGAGTTATTCGTTACATTGCCCTTGGGGGTTATGATCGCATGGAATTTGGCGATGACCGCATTGGCAAGTTTGAATGTGCGCATGAAGCTCCATCGTTATATAAATATTCTTGTGGACCTTGTGCTGGCAGGGTCATTCTTCTGGGTACAGGGCGGTATCCATGGGCCCGCATTTTGGACGGGTCTATTACCCATACTAACTGGTGCCATCTTTTTTGAATTTTTTGGTAGTTTGATTGCTGCCTTGTTATTTTCTGGCTTTGTTATTTATTCAGGGGTGCAGGTACAAGGGGATATTCCTCTTTCCATTATTGTTTCAATATCTCTGGTTTTATTAAGTGTTGTTTTTGGTTTCCTTGGCCGCCGTATGATGAGTCATATGCGGAAAAATCGCGCACTTTTTTTTGATTCAGAAGAAAGACGAAGTGCGGTCCAGAACGAACGTATGCGCGCTATTTATGAGTTGACTTCAGCTCTTTCGTCCACATTGAGTTATAAGCGTGTGCTTGAATCTGCGCTGGATATGAGTGCTACCGCGCTAAACCCAGACCCTGAGCAATTAGTCAGCGACCCTCTTGTGGGTGTGGTCATGTTGTTCAATGGCGGCAAGCTTCGTATTGGATCAGCGAGACGTTTTACGACTGCAGATATGCGCGTGACCTTTGATGCTGCGGAGGGAGTCCTCAAAAAAGCCCTTGATGAGGGCGAGCCAATTTTGTTTAAGGATATTGGTTATGACCCTGAACTTGGCCGCGTGGTTGCACTTCGGACCTGCACCACAGGCTATTGTTTTCCTTTACGCAGCGGTTTTAATGTGTACGGGGTGTTGTTATTTGCTCATCCTGACCCTGATTATTTCAATTCCGAACGCCAAAGCCTTCTCGATATTATTGGCAGACAGGCTGTAATTGCCATTCAGAATGCGCGCTTGTATCAAGACCTTGTCGAAGAAAAAGAGCGCATGATTGAAGTTCATGAAGAAGCGCGCAAAAAACTGGCGCGTGACCTGCATGACGGCCCAACCCAATCTGTTGCGGCGATGGCGATGCGGCTCAATATAGCACGGCGAATGCTGGCAAAGGATGTTACTGCTGCCGGCGAGGAAATTGTTAAGCTTGAAGAACTTGCCCATCGAACCACAAAAGAAATTCGGCATATGCTTTTTACACTGCGGCCGCTTATTCTTGAATCCCAGGGTCTTACCGCTGCAATTCAGGCCATGTCTGATAAGATGATGGAAACTTATACTCAAAAAGTGACAGTCACCATTGATGAGCGTGTAACTGCCCAGTTGGAAATGGGCAAGCAGGGTGTAATATTTTATATTATTGAAGAGGCTGTCAACAACGCTCGCAAACATGCGTCAGCCGAAACGATTGCTGTGCGTTTGAGGCAGGTGGAAATCGGGATTGCCTTGTTGGAAATTGTAGATAACGGCGTTGGCTTCGATGTAAAAGCCATGTCGCAGGAATATGATAAGCGCGCAAACAGCAGTCTTGGCATGGTGAATTTGCGTGAACGTGCCGAGCTTGTAAATGGTTTGTTCCAAATGGATTCTGCGGTCGGCAAAGGTACCAAAGTGCAGGTTTATATTCCCCTTACCGAAGATGCCGCAGACCGCTTGCATCACGCGCGTTCAAGATAGAAATGCCAGAAGCCGCAAACTTATATTATTTTGCCTATGAGGCAGAAGACCGGAATAAAAATCGCCCGCCTGTGATCTTAATTCATGGGGCGGGCGGTAATCATTTATCATGGCCTCCGCAGATTCGCTGTTTGGATGGACAATGCATTTATGCAATAGACCTGCCCGGACACGGAAAATCAAAAGGTGGAGGCAGGCAGTCCATAGATGGGTATGTCGATGATGTGGCAGCGTTTATGAAAGCTTTGAAAATCTCCGCGGCAGTGTTGGTGGGAATTTCAATGGGAAGCGCGATCGCCCTTCAACTCGCTTTGAAGTATACAAAAAAAGTACTTGGGTTGGGCTTGTTTGGCGGAGGAGCAAAACTGCGGGTGGCTTCTATAATCCTTGAGACAATTGGTAACGTAAACTCTTTTGAATCTGCAGTGGATATGGTCAATGAGAATTGTTTTAGTATTCACGCCCCAAAGAGTTTGGTGGAGCTTTCAAAGCGGCATATGATGGCAATGCGGCCTCCCGTTTTGTTTGGTGATTTTCTGGCCTGCAATGAGTTTGATATAACGAACCAACTTGAAAAAATAAATGCCCCTACGCTTATTATTTGCGGTGCAGAAGATAAGATGACACCTTTGAAATTTTCAGAATTACTGCGGGACGGGATTGTCAACTCGCAACTTCATGTTTTGGATGATACAGGCCATATGGTAATGCTGGAAAAGCCCGATAGCGTCGAGGATTTATTGAAGCAATTTGTTGACAGTCTTCCACTGATGGGTGGAAGAGTAAAAAAGAAACGCATCCTGCCTGACGGGGCAGCTGATTCTGTTTCCTAGAAAATTTTCTTTAAAACTGGAATTGCATTCATCACCGCTTTTGCCCGATGGCTGAGGCGGTTTTTTTCTTCCATTTTCAGCTCTGCTGTTGTTTTGTTTAATTCAGATAATAAGAAGATGGGGTCATAACCGAAACCACCCTTGCCGCGTTCCACGGGGATAATCTCGCCGTAGCAATTCCCTTCCACCACGTGGATCTCGCCATCGGGTAGAGCGATTGCAATTGTGGCATGGAAGTGAGCTGACCATGGGCGTGGCTTATCTCTTAGATTTTCAAGTAAATAAGCACAGCGGTCGGCATCGTTGGCGTCTGGTTTGGGATGATAACGCGCAGAGTATAGACCGGGCGCGCCGTCAAGGGCATCTACTTCAAGGCCGGAGTCGTCGGCGAGGGAAATAAGTCCGCTGGCTTGAGCGAATGCGATGGCTTTCTTGGCGGCGTTTTCGGCGTAGGTTGTGCCGTCTTCTTCCACTTCGAGATTTAAGTTGATATCTGCTGGAGTGACGATTTCAAAATTTGTATTTTTTAACAGGTCTTGTAATTCTATTACTTTACCTTTGTTGTTTGTAGCAATAAGAAGTTTTTTCATTATATTTCCCGGGGTGCAGACTTTAGTCTGTCTTTATAGTGGCGGACTAAAGTCCGCGTTCCAGTTTTTCTTTTGCCCATTTTGCATGAACTCGTATCATGGGTTCATCATCCTGCAGGATTTGTTCGAGAATGGGGATATTTTTTTCGTTACCAGTATTTCCAATCGCCACGGCTAAATTTCGTATATAACCACGTCGCTTGGCCCGTTTGATGGGACTCTTCTTGAAGCGTTGATTAAACTCAACGGATGTCAGAGTCAGGTCTGAGGTTAAGACAGGAAGCGGGATTTTCGGCTCGAAAACAGAGTCTGCTTGAGAGGCGAATCGATTCCATGGGCAAACCTGTTGGCAAACGTCGCAGCCGAAAATCCAATCCTGCATTAGCGGGCGCAGTTCTTCGGGGATATCTTCTTTGAGTTCAATGGTGAGGTAGGAGATACAGCGGCGCGCATCAAGGGTGCGATTAGGGAGGATGCATTGTGTGGGGCAGGCTGTGATGCAGCGTGTGCACGTTCCACAGTGATCAGTGGGAAATGGTTCATCGGGTTCAACCTCAATGCCCAACAGAATTTCAGCCAGAAAAAATGTGGAACCTGCTTTAGGATTAATGAGAAGTGTATTTTTACCGATCCAGCCGAGACCTGCGCGTTGTGCGAGATCACGTTCAAGAATGGGACCTGTGTCGGTGTAATATCGATTGGGGAAGGGGTGTCCGAGCTGTTCTTCGATGAACTCGACAATTAGTTTCAGGCGTTGGGGGATGATGTCATGATAGTCATCGCCGAGGGCGTAGGATGCGATCTTAAATTCTGAATTCAGAATTCTGAATTCAGAATTTACTGGAGAATAAGGTAATGCCAAAACCAGGATCGATTTACACTCAGGGAGTATTTCTTTGGGGTCAGCACGGCGTGTGCGGCTGCGTTCTTCGGCCAGATAATTCATTGTGCCATGCATTTCTGCATTGAGCCATGTTTCAAAAGCAGAATAATGTGAAGGGGGTTCAGAAGAAGTAACGCCAGCCAGGGTGAACCCTAGCTGGCGCGCTTTTTCTTTGATGGCTTGTTTGAGATCTTTCAAGCTATTGGACGACAATTTTTACACTTACAATAAACTCTTTCTTCCCAAATGGAATGCCTTTGGCATTTACCATTTGCCAGTAGCCGGTATATTCGCCCGGTGTGGTTGGCGCTTTGAGATTGACAGAGACGTCAACTTCATCGCCGGGTGCGACAAGGGCCGTAAGCGGAACGGGTTGTCCGTTCATGTTTACATTCGGTGGGTTGCTATAGGAAAAGATAAGCTGATAGCCATCGCCCCAGGTGCAAATCCCGGTATTTCTTATCTTCCATGTTTTGACAAATTCCTGACTTGGAGTCATTAATGTTCCGTCAATAATGGTTACATCCAGGGTGGATGCGTTCCAGTCGTAATCGTCACATAACGCGGCGGGAGTGCCTAAGGCTGCCTGTGTGGGGTCGTTTGTGAATGCTTCAGTTGCGGTCGCTGTAGGCACCTCCGGGATCGGGGTTTCTGTGGGAGGCTGCGAAGTTGGTGTGAAGGCAGCAGCGGTTAGTGTGAATTCTGCAACCACCGTATAAGCTGCTGATGTGCGAACAGCGAGCACGTCAGGTGTTGGCTCAATGGGGGTAGCGGGTGCACAGGCTGCGAGCAGGAGAATTCCTGCTAATGCTGCGATGGGGAGTTTGTTTTTCATAATAAGACCTCTTTTTGTCTGTGTTGATGTCTTGATTATTTAACGACAATCCAAACAGAAACGAGCGGGCCGAAGAAGTTGCCTGCATCATCCTTTAACTTCCAGTAACCCTTGTATTCTCCAGGTGCTTTTGGCGCGGTCAGTTTTACGATATAAGTTTGAGATGAATTTGGTTTGGTATAGTCTCCAGGTTTATCCTTTTTTAAGACTATGCTGTATCCTTCAAACCCTGCGGTGGATGGGGGGGAGCCGAGAAAAGTAAATGAGTAACCTTCATCCCATGCGCAGGTTCCCGTGTTTAGAATCTCCCAGCCCTTTGAAAAATTCTTTTCAGGAGCCATGACAGTTCCATCTTTTGGATTGGTCTCAGCCAAAAATTGGCCGTCATTACAGCCGTTTTTTGTGGCTCCGATCGGGCCAGCGCCTGCGGTTGGAACCAGGGATGCAATCGGAGTCAGTCCAGGTTGCTGTGTATTGAATGCGAAAGGCGTATTTAATGGGGCCAAAACCAGCGTAGCTGTTGGAAGTGCTGTGTTGGTTGGCAATGTGGTCGGTGGAATGGACAAAGAAGTTTGAGTCTGTTGAACCGATACCTGTGTCAGTACAGCACCGAATGCCTGGGTTTGAATGACACTTGGATCTTCCGTGGGTACGGGGGTTGCCCCTAAATTGCATGAGCTTAATGTGACAGCCAGTAATGTTGTACATACCAGCCAAATTGACTTGCTAGATTTCATATCTGTAACCTCCGAAAATAGTAACTTTATTATAACGCACCTAGGGAGTCGGCGTACTTGTCGGTGTGGATGTGGCTGTGCTTGTCAAGGTGGGTGTATTGGTTATTGTAGCAGTCGATGTGGTAGTCGGTGTGGCTGTCACTGTTGGGGTCAGGGTGATCGTTGATGTGGCAGTAGGCGGTGGCGCACCCTGGCGAATGATATATGGGTTGAGCCAAAGGGCGTTATCCGAATTGTTTGCGCCATTCGCATCCACTACAAGGATAAATTTTACAGTTTCCCCTGCAAGGCTGGTCAGGTCAAGGTCAATGGGATAATAATCACCCTCATATAGTTCATGCCAGCTTGCTAAAGTTTTGACCTGTCCGTTATTCTTATAATCAAGCCGAAAGATCACATCGCATTTTTTTGATTTGTGCTGACAATTCACAATGGAGCGGAATCTGTCACCGGTTTGCACTGTGAAAGATGGATATAACCCGCTGATGATGCCGTTGTTTTTATCTTGTGGGACAGTAAGCAGACCGGGCTCGTTCTCTGTTACGCCATTTTCCATAACAGGTGCATTTAGTTTGATGACAAAGCCGTTTGAATCGCCGTCAATACCCGGGCAGGGCAGAGATGCATTGTTGTTCGACCAATTCGCAGCGCAGTAATTTGCGGCAAATTCATAGGCAATAAAACCAGGTCCGGTTACTTTGATATCCACCCAAACGGCTGTATCTGCCTGAGTGCCGATGCCAAATAAAATACCAGATGTGTTTCTTAATTTCCAATAGCCTCGATAATTTCCGTCTTTATTCGGGGCGGTAAATGTCACTGGGATTTCGATATACTGGCCGGGGTTGACATTCCCGGCGAGGGCCACAGCTAACGGCCCATTTAGCAAGTCTCCACCTGTAAAGACAAGTGCATAAGATGGAGTCCAGGGGCAGGTGCCCGTATTTTTAATACGCCATATTTTGACGAAGGTATTGTTGCGTGAGACGAAACTGCCATCCGCATAAGTTACATCGTCGAGGAATTGCGCCGAGTCACATTTGGACAATGGAACTGGCGCCTGCGGAATAGGTGTATTCGTCGCTATGGCAGGGTTGCCGACCGTAGCAGTTGGCAGCGGCAGGCCTGGAGTGGCGATAAAACTCGTTTGTGTGCCGCCAGCTGCCTGTGTCTGGGCTGATTCGGTGTAAAGTCCATTTAATGTGGCAAAGGTGTCTGGTGTCGCCGATGCGGTTGCTGCATTGCAGGCCAGTTGGACGAGTACTAAAAGTGAAATAAAAAGGGTGAGGGAAGATTTTTTAGTTAACATGGTTTCTCCGTATAATCGGTTTCCAATGATTAAAGACGAAGAGAATGGGAAAATAGTTCCTGAAATAAGAAAGCCAGCGATCTAGCTGGCTTTCTTATTTCTTTATTGACAAGTGTAGGTAAAACCTGCTTTAGGATATTCTGTATAAACTGGACTTGTCACAGCAACCGCCATCCAACGATTATCGTTGGCAGAAGATCCGAGGTGAAGTCTCCATTCGCGGGAAACAGTTTCGGAGCCGGCTGAACTCATTTTTATTTTTCCCTTGCCGTCCTGGCTATTTCCATCACTTTGCAACCAAATATAAGAAAACTCAATTGGACCATTGGTTGTAAAGGTGGCGTATACCGTATAGGTTGTGTTCGTTGGGCAGCCTGTGGCCGGAGTGCGGACAACGTTATATTCCACCGATGTGACTCCATATTCGGGAGTTGCCGCTGATGAAACTACGATCTTCGCATAGAATGGGGTGCTATAACTTCCGACGCCAAAATTAATGCTATCTGGGGTTTGAAGCATCCACTCGGATTTATAAGTCCCATCTGCTTTTGGTGCGGTTAAGACAAGCGATATGGGTAGAGTTCCGCCTGGGCCTGTCACCTGAGGTAGGTTGTAAACATAAGCGCCGCCCAATACATCTCCAGACCAGAATACGATTTTGTACCCTGCGTCCCATACGCAGTTACTTGTATTCGTAATTTGCCAGGTTTTTGTGAATTGCTGGCCCGGTTTGTAAATCGTCCCATCGGGAATGGTTTCACTAGTCAGGCTGGCTTTTGCACATTCCGAATTGGATGTGACAACAGGGAGTGTTGGAGAAGCAGCGGGTGCAAGCGGGGTTAACGTTGGCGAGAACTGCAGGGGAGTTTGGGTAACTTCTGTGGCAGCTGAAATGGGGGTGTCTGTAGTTTGTGAAGCTGCATTTTGCGCGGCTACAGTTTGTGCGACTGCTGTTGAAATGAAGGGATCTTGTGATCCTTTAGAAGAACAGGCTGTGGCGATAAACGATGCGATTACGATTATGTTTAATAGGTTGTGTTTTGTGTGTTTGAACATTTTTTTCCTTTCATATACCTAAATGATTATACTGTTAAAGAGAAACGCCCGGAAAACCCGGGCGCTTAAAGTTAATAAATTCTTATCTGAAATTCTATGGAGATGTACAGGGCGGCATTGTGACATGCCCAAAATCCTGATTATTGGGAGTGTCAATGTAGATGCCCATCCATTCATCTGGAGCTGGAGCCCAAACCGAACCGAGTGACCATTCTACTGAAATGGGTTGGGTACCTGCTGATGCAAAGACCAGGGTTCCGTTTGTGCTGCTGCTATCGCTGCGTGTCCAGTGATAATTTACTGTTCCTGCGCTGTTTGCGGTGATGTTCGCAGTGATTTTTGGACAACTTACAAATCCTGGTGAATTCCAAGTGCTTACTACATAATTGACGCTTGTAACCGCAAAAAGAGGGGCTGACGTGTTGGTGGCTGTCACGGGGTTTTGCACTTTAACTTGTACATAAAACTGATTGAACAACACACCGGACCCATCGCGTAGTTTCCAATAAGCGGTGTAATCACCGGGGCTTGCCGGTGCTGTTAAGTTAACCGAAATATCTATGCTTTGCCCAGGGTTGACATTACTCGTCAATGCCTGTGTGGCTGGGCCGTTCATGGAGTTTCCGCTTGAAAATACAATTGCATAGGACGGAGTCCATGTGCATGTGCCGATATTTTTGATGCGCCAGGTTTTGGTGAAAGCTTGACCCGGTGTCACAATGGTTCCATCTGGGATGGTCACGTCGCTTTCAAATTTCATAATATTGCAATTGGATGTAGCCGTGGGAACTGGTGTATTTGTAGATACCGGCACCGGAATAGGTGTAAGCGAGGCTAGGCCAGGAAGTGGAGTGAATGTTGGTGTAGTTGCGGCTAAAATTGGCGTGGCGCTTAAAACGGCTGCCAGGGTTTGTGCTGCCGCTGTGTTGATGGCCTCTTCACTATTTTTGGAAGGCAGGTTGCAGGCCCCGAGTAATAAGGCGCTAATTATTAAAAAATTGAATAATCGTGTTTTCTTTTTCATTTTTTCTCCTTCATAGTTAAAAGTATTTTACCGCAGGTTATGTTTCTTCAATATCCCCTGCTTTCTTCAGAGTGTCTACTCTTTCAACAGTAGGCAGCTTCATAAGTAAAGTTTCCCAAATCATGTTGCCCATATTATGGACTTTGTTAGCCCACCTCATTAGACACTCCGCCATGCGCTTTGATCACCCAATGTCTGTCCTTCATCATTCAGTAATGCCGATAACCCTGTCACCGTTGTTTGCCCGAAGGCACTAATCAGATAGTCACTCTGATACCCTTACAGAACATATAAATTTACTACTGCTCATCAAGTAAGGCATAATTTGGTTGCTTGACGACCAAAGGAGGCCGATGATGAGCAGCAGCA
>JAYVUA010000075.1:0-18988 GCA_043788255.1 Anaerolineales bacterium
AATGTATTGAGGAGATTGTCTTTATGAACAACGTCTATCCACTTGAGATCTTTGAAGATGTGATTAAATCCGCGCTTGCCCCCGAGGATCATGACGAGCTTATCGGAAGGGGCGAAGAGTTTATAATGAAGTATAAGGTTTGATATGCTTTGACGTGTGTTTTTAAAAGAAAGGAGAATAAGTGAATAATAAATTTCACCCGAAATTTTTTAGTTGGTTGTCTTTGGTCTTGTTCCTGCTTGCTTGCGGTATTTCGCCTTCGGCAGTTTCTTCACCCACTCAGAATTCAGAACCGAAACCGCCGCATGCGCTTGAGACTATGGTCGCACAAACTGTGTCAGCGGCTCAGACCCAAACTGCGACTTTACAGCCGTCACCAACAAGTTTGACTTCAGTTTTGGCTTTAACGCCATCACTAACGCCAACTCAGCCAACACCCACACCTACATTTTATTTCTCTCTTTACACGTCCACTCCTGGTGTGGTAATTGAAACTTTGGACCCATCAATTAGCACCGAGAGTGGAAGTTCAAGTGGAGGTTCGACGGGCGGGGACGGTTCTTCAAGCGGTTCATATCCGATCACTAAAATGCCGTGGAGTTGCGCTGGCAATGGCTGGAGGAACCCTGCAAATGGAGCGGTGGTATCGCCAGGTCAGTCATTTTCTTTATACTGGACTGTAACGAATAATGGCACGAAAACATGGACAAACAATACAATAGACTTCGTATATAGAGGCGGCTACAAGTATATCGGCAGAGTTATACAGGATACAACATCAACAGTGGCGTCTGGGGGGAAATTGACAGTACAGGTTCTGTTCGTTGCGCCCAAAAAGGCTGGTGAATACAATTCAGCCTGGACTTTGCAAGTTGGCCGTCAGCAATTTTGTAAATCGAATGTTACCTTCACGGTTGTGAAATAGAATTATCGCACTGGCTTATTTAGAGTTTCCCCATAAGCCGTACCCTTCATTTCGCCGCTTTTCCCGCCGCTCATGTTGCTCATGGATTTGTTCCACATGATCGGCCTTCTCTTTGATTGCCGCTTCCAACCATAAGCGACCTTTCTCAGCAGTAGCAAAACTCCCCGCACCATACGCACCTGTTTTTGTATCATCATCCCACGGCGGATTCGCAACCAGAGAGCCGCCTTCGATCCAATCCATATAATAATCGGGGGTGGCAACGAAATCTGTTTCATCTACAACTCGTTCCATTTGACATAGATCGGGGCGTAGATGAAGCATGAAGGATGTTTCCAATTCGCCTGCGTGTCCCATGCCGCCAATTGGCGATGTGCGATGTTTTGCCAGAGCCTCAGCGCCGATTCTTCCTGATGTGTGCAGAAAAGCTGTCGCACAAAAGATTCGACGATGACGCTCACCTGCATATTTAACAATATTCACAAGGAATGAACTATTACCGCCATGCCCACTCATTAAGTAAAAACGATCAAAGCCGCGTGCCGCAAGAACGTCAATCACCGCAACCCAGAAATCCTCAAAGGCACGTCCGCCAGCATTCATGGTTGCTGCAAATGATGAACGATGTGTGGAAACTCCGTAAGGCATAATGGGCATTGTCCAGCTGCGTATAGGCACTAAAGATGCTGTGCCTTTGGCTATTTCGTCAATTACGATCGTATCGACCGAGAGGGGGAGGTGGAATCCATGTTGTTCTGTATGACCGATTGGAATCAGAATTACTTTACCCCGTTCATTATCAGGCGGCAATTGTATGAACGGTAAATCGTGTGAAGCATGAGGCAATCGCAAGCACGATGATGAAAGTTCTTTGATAAAAGATGATTGGGGGTCAAAACCTTGCGGTGCGAGACAATAAACTCTTGAGAATCCGTCATCTCGCAAACTATCCAGCAAGTTCATAATGTATTGAGTGAAGATGGCGTCAGGTAATTCCAGCCCGCTGCCACGCCAACCGAACGGGAAAGTTGGCAGGATGCCGACACGGGGAGGATTGCTCAATTGGTCAGCGAGCAGGTTGAGGTCATAGCCTGATCCGAGTGGAAGAATAAGCGGCGTATCACGCGGTAAACCCGCGACAGCGTCCCAAGTCATTTCATCGTAATTGAAGAGTACTGAATTGCGCGTAGCCAATCTACCATTAGTCATATTTTATTTCCTCTTTTTCTATTTAGGAAGAAGATACCAATCAAGAAACCTTTCCATACGCTCGTATACATCATATAGATTCTCGCGACGCAGGAAGCCGTGCGGTTCATCATCATAGGTTTTATATTCGAAGGTCTTCCCTTCACGGCGAAGCGCCTCCACCCATTCTTCACTGGCTTCAGGAGGAACAACTATATCCAGCAAGCCGTGCAAAATCAAAATAGGCTTTTGAATGTTCTTCGCTTCGCTGATGGGGGAGCCCTTTAGGTAAATGCCAAGATTTTCAGAAGGATGACCGAGAAAAATTTCGGTGTAAAGGCGCAAACGTTTTTCACATTGCGCCCACGAGCTGACCAAATTTGAATCACCATATTTCGCGATACCGCATGCAAAAAGATATTCAGGGTCACGCGATAGTGCATTTGCGGTCATGTAGCCGCCATAACTCCCGCCTGTAATTGCAATTCGATCAGGCTTGATCTCTTTGAATGTTCGCAAATACTTCGCTCCATGCAAGCAATCCTGGGTATCGCCGACACCCCAATCATTGTAATTTGCACGCTCAAACTCCTGTCCATAACCAGTGGAGCCGCGATAATTGGGAGCCAAATAGGTATAGCCTTTCGCTGTGAAATACTGCGCGAGTTCATCCCATACAAAGCCATATTGATCTTTCGGCCCGCCATGTGGATACAGGATCGCCGCGCCATTAGATTTTTCAGGACGATATAAAAATGCAGGAATTTCCAAACCGTCAAAGCTTTTATACGAAACGATTTCTGGCATGACCGCTTTATTTCTTTGAAGCGCAAGCGGTGTCGAAAAAGTTAATTGGGTCATCTTTTTTTCTAGAAGATCCATACGGTATAAATCAGGTGGATATTTTGGACTCTCAAACTCAAACGTGATAAAAGATTCATCCTGTGCCCAATTCGGATTTGAATGAATTCCCACCTCGCTTCTTAATTCGACGATTGAGCCTGATTCAGTCTCGAGAAGCATTAACTCAAACGAGCCGCTTCTGTTCACCACCACAAGCATCTGGTTTCCCGAAGGCGACCAATCATACTGAAAAATATCCTGACCCGTTTTGGTGAGTTGATGCAAACCTTCGCCATTTGGTCTGATGAGATATAACTCTTCGCGGCCTGTTTCCTGTGAGATGAATGAAATCCATTTTCCATCTGGAGACCATTTGGGTGACACTGCACGCGTAAATGGTTTTCCGTATAAAGTTACTTGTTTTCCCGTTGCAATCTCAAGCAAAATAATATCGAGTCGATTTAGATCATCAAAGCGGCGCAAGTTGAAGACAATAAATTTCCCATCGAGGGAAGGACGCGCATCCCAGTGATCGCCGATGGTATCTGTGGTTAGCGCGCGAGGCCAGGAACCTTCGTAATTAGTAAGCAGTAACTGATCAGTGTCGTTTCTTTCAACAGTCACGATGAGTCCAATTGAATCTGGCATCCAACGCGGACCGCTGGCAGAGACTGCAAAATCTGTGATCTTCTTAGGCAGCCCGCCATCGCGTGAGACAACATGTACATGTCCCTTTATCCCAAACGCAAGCCAATTGCCATCAGGTGACCATGTAGGAGTTTCATCGTCCCAGTAAGCTGCCAGCGGACGTTCCGTAGTGACACGTGAGGGCCAGCCTCCATTTGCAGACATCGTGAATACATCAGAAAGTGTTTCGCCATCCTTAATGTAGACAATGTCACCCTGAGATGAAAGCGCATGAGACCGAATCCGCTCGAGGGAAGTGAGAAGCGAGAGATTCCATCCCGCAGGCGGTTTGAGGTCAGGTCTCTTTAGCGAGGGCCAGCCGTTTCGTTCGTATTTTTCAATAAGCTTGATGGGGTTTTCCATGTTCACCTGCCTTTGAGAAATTTTACCAACAATCTTCACTTTCACGAATTCCAAAATTACAGTAAAATTCCTGAATAGTGGACATTCCCCTGATACGCTTAAAACGCCGTCTCGTTGTTTTTTAACGAATAAACAACTGCGTCATGGCAGATAATTCTGTTATGGCGCGTATTTTTTTGAGAACAAAAATTTTCATCGTACGAGGAGAAAGCATGAAACATAAACTGTTAATTATTCTTGTGATTGCGTCATTATTACTTGCCGCGTGCGGAGGAGGAGGCCAAACTTCAACTGTTCGAATTGGAAAAGCAGCCAGCCCCGATAATCTCAACCCGGGAATGGCGATCCTGGCAGCATCCTATACAATCTTCGAGTTGGTTTATGACTCCATGTATGATCTGAACCTGGATGGATCATTTACGCTTAGTATTGCAGACAGTGTCACGGTTTCAGATGATGGTCTTACCTATACTTATAAGATCAAGGATGGAATTAAGTGGCATGATGGCAAGCCGCTCACTGCCGAGGATGTTGCTTTTACATACAACCTTTATAAAGACACCCCTGAATATCCGTACTTGAATGGATATTACACAACCTACTTCGATTCGATCACCACAACTGATAAAAATGAAATTGTCCTCAAACTTACCGAGGCAATTCCCAATATAGAAAGTCAGCTTGTGTTTTTGTATATTCTTCCCAAGCATATTTGGGAAACCGTGAACAAAACTGAATACGAAAATTTTGAAATGGTTGGCTCCGGGCCATTCAAGATGGGCGAATATGTTCAAAATGAATTTGTACGCCTTGTAGCTAACAAAGATTATTTTGGCACTCCTCCCAAAGTGAACGAAGTAATTTTCCAGACTTTCCAGAATCAGGATGCGCTCGTACAGGCGATCAAGACTGGTCAGGTGGATATGATCACTGAAATGCCTAACACAGCTGCTGATTCGTTAAAAACTGCAGAAGGTGTTGAATTGGTTGTCGGCGCTCCATTATCTCCCGGTGTTACCGATATTATCTTCAATCAAGTATCGCCTGAAAATTGTCCAACTGATGCAGGCGGTATTTGTACAGGGCATCCTGCATTGCGCGACCGCAATGTGCGCCTCGCGATGGCTTATGCCACTGATAAGCAGAAGTTGATTGATTTGGTTTTGGTTGGGCTTGGAACCCCAGGGTTAACACTTATCCCTGAAGGCACAGGCGTTTGGTATAACAATACGATCAAAGATTATGAATTTGATGTAGCCAAAGCCAATCAGATCCTTGATGATGCAGGTTACAAAGACGCAAATGGTGACGAGATACGCGATATGCCGGACGGTTCGCGCCCATTAACCTTCCGCTTGAACTGGCCGAGCGACAGCATTACCTCACCCCGTACAGCCGAACTCTTGAGCGAGATGTGGAGCAAAATTGGCATATCACTGGAAATGCAAGCCGTGGACCCGGACGCTCTTACCTCCCAATGCTGCCCTGCTTTCGACTTTGATTTGATTATTTGGGGTTGGGTTTCTGACCCCGATCCAAGCTCCTTGCTATATGTTTATACTTCTGAAGGCATTCCAACCGGCTCAAACGAGACAGGATATTCAAACCCGAAATATGATGAGCTCTATGCAAAGCAACAAACCGAGTTGAATTTCGATGCCCGCAAGGCAATTGTTTGGGAAATGCAGCAAATAGTTCATGATGATGTAGTCTACATTATTCCATCGTATGATTTGCAGGTCCAAGCATACCGAACTGATACATTTACAGGTTGGATCACCGACCAGCCAAAACTAGCACTTGATGATGTTTCATCATTGCTTGCAATTGAGCCGGTCAAGTAGAGATTTACTTTCGGGCGTGGAAGTACTTCCACGCCCGAAAAATTATTTTTATTTCAAGGAGCACCTTGAACAGAATTCGCATCCTCCTTAGAAAAATAGCGTGGGCTCTTTTTACCATTCTATTTGTAGTTGTTCTGAATTTCTTTATCTTCCGTGTGTTGCCTGGTGACCCAGCGCGTGCAGGGATTCGCGACCCACGCTTGAAGGCAGACACGATTGAAATGCTAAGAGTCCGATTTGGGTTGGATAAACCAGTGATAAACTGTTTCGAATCATTGAATCCGATTAAGCTGGGAAGTTGCGATGTAAACCCGCTGGATACTCAATTCTTTATTTATGTCCGAAATTTGCTGCAGGGCGAGTTGGGAGTTAGTTATCATACGAATCGGCCTGTCGCAGAAATCCTTGGTGAACGTTTGTGGAATACCGTTTTGTTGATTGGCGCAGGTCAAATCTTTGCAATTATTATTGGTGTGATCTTGGGTATTTTAGCGGCATGGAAGGCCCGCACTTCCATTGACCGGGCTGCTGTAATCTCAAGTCTGATCGCCTGGAGTTTACCCACTTTCTGGCTGGGAATAATTCTGTTATTTTGGGGCAGCAAATTTGGCCTACCCCTGGCCGGCAAAGCAACTCCTGGAGCGAGCACGTATCCTCTTTTACAACAGTGGGCAGATCTTGCCCGCCATATGTTCCTGCCAACGCTTACGTATACGATCATCTTTATGGCTGAATATACATTGATCATGCGCTCGTCCCTTATGGATGTACTCTCAGAAGATTATATTTTGACTGCAAAAGCCAAGGGATTAAGTACCTTTCAAATCCTCAAAGACCATGCACTTAAGAATGCAATGCTTCCCCTGGTAACTGTGATTGCGATCAATCTTGGCTTTACGGTCGGCGGTGCTGTCCAGATCGAAACGGTATTCTCATGGCCAGGTTTGGGTGGAGCCATTTTTGAGGCTGTCACACGGCGTGATTTTCCCATACTGCAAGGTGCATTCCTGCTCCTCGCAGTCTCAGTGATCTTTGCCAACCTCCTGGCCGACCTTACCTATACTTATCTTGACCCTCGCGTGCAAACGGAGTAATTCATGCAATCTTCAACACAGATACCCGAACAAAATCAATGGATTGCGCGTTTCTTCGATTTTTGGCGTCTATTTAATAAAAATCGCATGGGAGTGGTGGGCCTTGTCATGCTTGCGGTTATTGTCATCATGGCAATATTCGCACCTGTATTCGCTCCCTATGATTCATCTTCCACAGAAACCTCCCAAATTGGTGACATTTATAACCCGCCAAGTTCCGCACACTTACTGGGAACGGACGATGCCGGGCAGGATGTCTTTTCCAATTTTATTTTTGGCACACGCGTCTCGATTATCGTTGGCTTTTTTGCGGCGTTTATTTCCATAATCATCGGCGGTACTTTCGGGTTGGTGGCAGGTTTTTACGGCGGGCGAGTGGATAATTACATCATGCGTTTCACTGATATGATGCTTGTCATTCCTGACCTGCCGTTATTGGTAGTGCTAGTAGCACTGACAAAGCCTTCTCTGTTTAATATCATTATTGTAGTTGGACTGCTCGGCTGGACGACAACTGCGCGTGTGGTCCGTTCGCAAACTTTGGCAGTTAAATCTCGTAAATTTGTACTTCGTGCTCGAGCGATTGGCGCTGGGAATGGTCACATTATTTCCCAGCATATTTTGCCCCTCGTTTTACCGATCCTTGTCGTGCAAGCTGTACTAGTGGTTTCAAATGCAATCCTTTCTGAAAGTACATTATCATTTCTAGGCCTTGGAGATCCTTCGGTTCTTTCGTGGGGGCAGATGCTAAATTATGCATTTGGGAGAGGTGCAATGTCGATTGGGGCATGGTGGGCGCTGTTAGTCCCAGGCTTTGGCATTGTCTGGGTGGTCCTCGGGCTGACCCTCTTGGGGCAGGGGCTTGAGCAGGTACTAAACCCCAGATTAGATACACACCATTTAACACCGGGCAGGCCTGTTGTCCAAAATGGAAGCGATGAATCAAATCCGAATAAGCTGTCTGATGAGAAAATTCTGCTGGATGTGCAAAACTTATCCATCAATTATGTGGCTGATGGAAAGCCGCCCGCCCGTGCTGTTGAAAATGTTAGCTTTACCTTAAAAGAAGGCGAATTAATCGGTTTGGTTGGCGAAAGTGGCTGTGGAAAAACAACACTCATGCTTTCTCTTTTACGCCTGCTTCCTTCTGCAGGCCAGATCGTGAATGGAAAAGTTTTTTTCAAGAAAAGAGACCTGACTGCACTTAGTGAGGATGAATTAAACACAGTTCGCTGGAGCGGGATTTCAATTATCTTTCAAGGTGCAATGAATGCCCTTAATCCGGTTCGTACTGTGGGCGACCAGATCAGTGAAGCCATCTTAAAACATATCCCAGATTACTCCCGCGAAAAACTTCCTGAGCGTGTTTCTGAGTTACTTGATCTTGTAGGAATTACCGCAGATCAGAAGGATCATTATCCTCATCAGTATTCCGGCGGAATGCGCCAACGGGCAATGATTGCCATGGCACTAGCCTGCAATCCGCAGGTTGTAATCGCTGATGAACCCACTACGGCGCTTGATGTAATGATCCAGGCGCAAATCCTTGAACTGCTCGACAGCCTGCGTAAGAAACTTGGCCTTGCGATTATTTTTGTTACTCACGACCTGGGTGTTGTCGCTGAAATATGTGACAGGGTTCTAGTCATGTATGGCGGCGTAACTGCCGAATATGCGGATGTGGATACAATTTATAATGAGCCCCGCCACCCCTATACACAGGAACTCATTAAGGCATTCCCTGACCTCACAAAACCAAAGAAAAAATTAACATCCATTCCTGGTTACCCGCCCCGCCTTGATGACCTTCCCATAGGATGCAGGTTCGCACCGCGCTGCCCAGCCGTTTTTGACCGCTGCCATAAAGAACAACCCCTTCTTCATAATTTAGGGAATTCACATTTTGCGAGCTGCCATCTCGTTGAGGCTTCGAAATGAGCAAAGATTCTTTTCTTGAAGTTAATGGATTAAAGAAATATTTTGATGCCGGCCGTCCCGGATTATTCTCACGCGATACACGCCATGTCCATGCTGTGGATGGTGTGAGCTTTACTTTGTATCACAGTGAAGTGATTGCGTTGGTCGGAGAGAGTGGGTGTGGAAAATCCACGCTTGCATTGCTATTGATGGGGCTGGAAGAACCAACAGAAGGAGTGATCACATTTGAAGGCCGCGATATCACTCATCTGAACGACAATGACCGTAAAGCAGTAAGACGAAAGATCCAGATGGTCTTTCAAGACCCATACGAATCCCTGAACCCAACCCAAACCATTGAAGAGATCATCTGCGAACCTCTTGTAGTGCATAGCCTTGGCGTTGACAAGAACGAACGCGATGAACGCATAAAAAAGGCAATGGAAGATTCAGGCTTGAAGCCCGCAGAGGTGTACCTCAAGCGCTTCCCGCACGAACTTTCAGGCGGGCAAAGACAGCGCGTGGTCATCGCCGCCGCACTTGTGCTTGAACCCGAAATATTGCTGGCAGATGAACCCGTTTCCATGTTGGATGTTTCCATCCGCGCCGAAATCATTAACCTGCTGGCAGAGCTGCGCATCACCCGCAAAATCGCAGTTATATTCATTACGCACGATCTAGGTTCCGTGGGTTTCTTTGCCGACCGTGTTGCGGTGATGTATCTTGGCCGTATCGTTGAAATAGGCACCATGCTTGAGGTTTTGGAAAAACCTCAACACCCATATACAAAAGCATTAATATCGGTTATCCCGGTCCCCAATCCGCGCTTGCGTCACGAGCGAATAATTTTACAAGGCGAAACTCCCAACCCGATCGACCTGCCAACAGGTTGCCGCTTTCATCCGCGCTGCCCGGTTGCATTCACAACTTGCAAGGTTAGCGATCCACCGTTCGTTGTCATGAGTAAAACACATCAGGCTGCCTGCCTGCTATTGGTAAAGTAAGTGGATATAACAAGTTTACAAAACCCCAAAGTTAAATATATTGTAAAACTGCGTGAAGACAAACGCCAACGCCAGCAGGATGGAGTAATGCTGGTGGAAGGCTGCGATGAGTTGACTCTCGCCTTCAGTGCTGGACTCAAGCCGCAGACGATTCTTACCGCGCCCGAACTTGCCAACCGATCTATAGACACTGCCAATGCTGAAACATTGACCGTCACCCGCGCTATCTTCGAAAAAATGTCATACCGTGACAACCCGGATGGCTGGATGGGAATTTTCCCAATTCCACATAACACACTTGATGATCTAAAATTAAGCGCAACTCCATTTATCATCATTGCTGAGTCTGTGGAAAAGCCTGGTAATTTGGGTGCCATTTTGCGCACAGCCGACGCTGCGCAGGTTGACGCTGTCCTCGTTTGCGACCCGCGGGTGGATATTTGGAATCCCAATGTGATTCGCGCCAGCCGCGGAGCGGTTTTTACAGTACCCACCGTCGCGGTTGACTCGCTGAATGCGCTGGCATGGCTCAGGTCCAGAAAGATGCGCGTGCTTGCGGCCACACCCTCTGCTGAAGTGTCCTATACTGATGTTGACCTGAAAGAGCCTATCGCGTTGGCAGTCGGAACAGAAGACGCAGGCTTGACCGATTTCTGGATGCAGAACGCAGATATCAAGGTTTTGATTCCGATGATGGGAAAAGTAAATTCGTTGAATGTTTCAATTGCCACTGCGCTCATAACTTATGAAGCCGTGAGACAAAGGAAATAAGATGCAGGCATTATGGCTGGAAGATAATCAGATTTCACTGCGTGACGTTTCGCAGCCAAATAAACCAAACGAAGCGTTGATCAAGATTCGAAAAATGGGCATTTGCAGCACTGACCTTGAATTGGTGAAAGGATATTATCCATACACAGGGATTCTTGGGCATGAATTTGTTGGCGAAGTGGTGAGCGGAGCAGACAAAACATGGATTGGTCAGCGGGTGGTAGGGGAGATCAACGCGACCTGTGGAAAATGTGAAGCCTGTTTGCATGGGCGCCCAACGCATTGCGAGAATCGCACGGTGCTTGGCATCCTCAACCGTGACGGTGTCTTTGCTGAATACACAACGCTTCCGATTGAAAATTTACTGCGCGTGCCTGATTCTGTTACAGATGAAATGGCTGTATTTACCGAGCCTCTGGCCGCTGCTTTGGAGATTCAACAACAAATTCAAATTAGGCCGACAGATCGGGTGCTGTTGGTGGGTGCAGGCAGGCTGGGGCAGTTGATCGCGCAGACTGTGGCGCTGACAGGTTGTGACTTGCATGTAGTGGCTCGTCACGCGCAGCAACAAAACTTGTTAACTGCCCGTGGAATTCATTTGATTACAGAAGCCGAAATTCAGCCGCGCAAGTGGGACATTGTTGTGGAAGCCACTGGCTCACCCGATGGATTCAATCTGGCGAGAAAAGCGATTCGTCCGCGCGGGACAATGGTGTTAAAGTCTACTTATAAAGGCGAAATGAATGTAAATTTTTCATCCATTGTAGTGGATGAGATCAACTTGATCGGCTCACGCTGCGGTCCGTTTGAGCCTGCGTTGCGGCTGATGGAAAAACGCGAAGTGGACCCGACTGTATTGATCGCGGAGGAATACAAATTAGATGATGTGGTAAATGGGTTTGAGCACGCTGGACGGGCGGGGGTTTTGAAGGTATTGATTGGAACTTGTTTATCCTGAATTTATTTGGGACGCAAATGAACGCTGATTTTCGCTGATAAAAAAGCAAAATCAGCGTTTTTTCTACAAGCGTATGTTTTTCAGCGTGCGGTAAGAGAATAAACCAGCTGTGACAAAACCACCAGAAAGGGAATCAGCCCAAGAATAATCGCGATTACCGAAAGGGACCTGGAATCATTCTTGCGGGTATAGCCTAGAACCCCCAAAATAAAAGTTAGCGGCGTGATGATGCAAAAGGAGAGGGCAGTTATATTATTTAAAATGCTAAAAGTTTCTGGAGAAATATTTAGCTGCGAAGAGCCAACGTTCGCGCCCAGAGCCAGGCTTGCGAAAATACCAGTGATTAGGGCGGCGAAACCAAAGTAGGTTTTCTTTGCGTATTTATTGCGGACATCGTTTGACATGACTGGGATTATAAGCTGAATTAAGCTTCCATGACTTTTTTTACAACGAGTACCGCGCCCGCAAATGCAACTCCCAAAATGCCTGTGATGCCAGGCAGAATCCACATCAACGCATTGCTGCTCACAGACTTGATCCGCGCATCGAGCGGATGCGCGGGGTCATAACGCACTACCACCTGGTCGCCTGTTTCGTAAGTCTGCGAGGAACTCCCTTCACTCAACTGTACTTTGCGGGTCTTACCATCTGCTGCGGTGAATTGGATCACAGGGTAATAATAATCCTCATAGACTTGATCCTGCTGGTTGATGTATTGGCGCTGTTTGACCACTTCCACTACGCGGCCATCGGAGCTTTCTTCTTTGGCGATTTTTTGAATATTGAGGAATGCTGAAATCACTGCGATCAGAATCATCACTACAGCCACACCAGAGAATATTCCCAATACGATTCTCTCCATTGTCGGGTCTGCTGCGGCTTTTTGTATTTCTTCAAATTCTTTTTCGTCAAATTTGACATCTTTGGCATCGTCATTGGCGAAGTCTTCAACCATCGCCGCGAGTTTGTTCCTATCCTTCTCGTTTTGGATATCGTCCAGTGAGTTATAGGTCACACCATCCACTTCAAAGGAGGCAGGTTCGTCGTTTTCCCAATTGATCGAATACTTTTTCTTTGCCATTGATTGAACTCCAGTACTTGATATTAACTTGTTGTATTTCAAATTTGGATTATAGCAGACCCTTGAAATCTGGCTTACTCCATGTGTTTTCTCCTCTCAATGGCTAAAATTCCATCCGCGCGTCGAATGGCGCTTATTTTGAAAATTTCGGGGGCCATTTTGTTTCAGGTATAATCATGTCAACGAGGTGATTTATGACTATCATGCTTGAAATCCCTGATTCTATAGCGCGGGCAATGCGTCTGCCGCGCAAGGAACAATCACGCCAGTTAAAAACAGAGCTTGCACTCAGTTTATACGCTCAGGGTATTCTTTCCTTTGGTAAAGCCTGCGAATTGGCAGAGATGGAAATCCTTGAATTTGGCATCCTGTTGGGTAAACGTAACATCCCACGCCAATATGACGAGCAGGATTTGCAAGATGATATAGCATATGCCAATCGTTAGTGATACATCGCCGATTCTCGGACTTTCTGCCATTGGCTATCTTGAGCTACTTCAAAATCAATTTGAAGAGATATTTATTCCACAATCGGTTTTGGCAGAACTTAAAGTGGAAACTGATTTTCGTGGAACAGTATCTATTCAACAAGCATTGAATGATGGCTGGCTAAAACCCAGGGAAATTCAAAACAAGCCGCTGGCAAGATCACTATCTTTGGAGTTACACAATGGGGAAGCGGAAGCGATTACGCTGGCAATGGATTTCGGGCTGGACATGATTGTGATGGATGAACGAATTGGACGCGAACACGCAAAGGCATTGGGTTTGAAAACTGTAGGTATTCTTGGCGTGCTTTTGAGTGCAAAGAAGCATGGAAAAATAGACTCTGTCGGCAACGCAATGAAGTCACTGCGTAGGGAAATTGGTTTTTTCATTTCGGAACGTCTATATCAGGAAATTTTGAAACAGGCAAATGAAACTGAATAGATCATTGTCATACCTGTAGCGTATATATTTTGCACAAGTGGCATACCACAGACCTCCGAGCGCATCGCAAAGCACTCGGAGGTCTACTTTACCAAACCAATTACTATTTACAAATTACTACTCAATCCGCCGCGATAGGTTCTTCGCCAGTCTTTTTGCGTTTGAGTATGATCGAATCCGCGCTCACGCCGTCACGCCCGCTTTCAATGATCTCATCACTGACACCATATTGCACTTCCAATTGATGGCGGAACTGCTGGGTGTACAGGCGATAGTAATGACCGTTTAATTTCAACAACTCGGCGTGCGAGCCTTGTTCGGCGATTCTGCCATTTTCGATCACGAGGATTCTGTCCGCGCGGCGAATGGTGCTCAAACGATGCGCAATGACGAAGGATGTGCGGCCTTTCATCAACGCTTCCATACCGCGCTGGATCAAGGCTTCTGTCAACGTATCTACAGATGAAGTCGCTTCGTCCATGATGAACAGCTCAGGCCGAGCCAGCACGGCGCGCGCAAGCGAGATCAATTGCTTTTGTCCCACCGATAAAAGATTTCCGCTTTCGCCCACGTTTTGCTCGTAACTCTTTTCCAAGGTCACAATGAAATCATGCGCGCCCGCGATCTTCGCGGCTTCTTCCACTTCGGCATCATTCGCTTCCAACTTGCCGTAGCGGATATTCTCGCGCACCGTCCCAGAGAACAGGTGCGGCGTTTGCAGTACGATGCCGATCTTGTTGTGGATCGACTCCAACTTATAGTCCATGTAATCCAATCCGTTTATCCGTATCACCCCGTTTCTCGGTTCGTAAAAGCGGCAGAGTAGATTCACGATCGTGCTTTTGCCGCCCCCTGTCGGCCCGACCAGAGCGATCATCTCGCCAGGATTCACTTTCAGTGTGAAATCTGTCAACACGGATTTTCGGTCCTCGTAGAAAAAATCCACGTGATCGAATTCGATTTCGCCGAGCAGAGTTTTCGCTTCGACTGCACCGCTTCTATCGTGGACGTCGGACGGGGTGTCGGCTAGCTTGAAAATTCGCTCCGCTGAGGCAATGCTGTGCTGTGTCTCAGCATACACGCGCGCCAACTCCTGAATCGGCCAAAGCATAAAGGTCAGATATGCCACGAAGGCTTGAATGCCGCCGATGGTCATACCGCCAATTTGAATTTGAAAACCGCCATAGCCGACAATGAAACCCAGCGCAAGCGCGGCGATAATTTGCACGGTGGGCAGGAAGAGCGCGGAGAGCCACGCGGCGCGATAGGATGCGTGATACATGCGCGTGGTCAGCCCTTGAAATTCGCGCGTATTTTCATCTTCGCGGCCCAGCGCTTTAATCACACGAGTTCCTTGAAAATTTTCATTGAACGCGCCTGTGATCTTGCTATTGGCGCGCCGTGAAATGCGGAACTGCTCCAGAATCCGTTTGCGGAACTCAATCGCGATGAAGATCATGATCGGGATGATGGCCAACACGATTAGAGCCAGCCGCCAATTGATGATGAGCATAAAGATGGTGGACGAGATGATGTTCATCGCGGCCCAGGTGCTATCCACCAGCCCCCAGGTCAGCAACTCTGACACACGCCCCGTATCGGATGTGACGCGCGCGATCAGCCGTCCGACCGCGTTTTGGGCGTAGTACGAAAGCGAGAGGTCTTGCAGGTGATTGAAGAGCAGCTTACGCAAGTCATATTGAATGCGCTCGCCCAATACGCCCGCGAGATAAATAAATGTGAATACCGCTGCGGCTTGTATGATGATAAATCCGCCGTAAATCTTGGCAAGGTACATCACCCGCGCCGTGTCTTTCAGCAGAATGCCCTGATCGATAAATTGCTTGTTCAGGTATGTGAAATACGCGTCCAAGCCAGAGGTCAAGGCAATGGTCAGCAAAAAGCCGAGCACCCATTTCCAATGCGGCTTGAGCAGCCCAATAATGCGCTTTAGCACGGGGGCTGTGAGTTGTGAGGTGTATTCTTCTTCTTCGAGTTCGAGGAGGTCGGTGTCTGACATGGTTTAATCTCCGGAAGAAAAGGGATGAAGGATAAAAGATGAAGGGTGAAGAAAAGATCAAAATCTTTCCTGCTTTCCTAAATCCTTCCCACCCTTTTCTTGATTTTAGTAACGATGGTTGTAAATATCGCAAGTAGTTCGTTGGTTTCCTTGCGAAGCGACTCGATCTTTGCGGCAGCGACGATGTTGCTTTTTACTAGCAGTTCGAGCCAGTAATCAGTTTCGTCCAGTTCCTGCAAAGCAGTTTCAAATTTATTAATGATGTCGGCGTCGGATTTCGCGCGGTGTCCTTCACGGTAATGAGCGCCGATCGAAGTTCCAGAGCGCAAAACCTGTTTTCCAAGAGCCTGGGCTTCGGTTGATTTTGGCAGGTTTACATAAAGTTTGATAATTCGCAAAGCAAAATCAGCCGTTCGAGTTCGTAAATCCTGTGGAGTTTCGTTTTCCATTTTTTCCTCTTTTGCTTTTGACCTTGATCTTATTCATCCTTCATACATTCATAATTTCCTGCTCAAGTTCTTCATCAATCCTCGTCTGGATATCGTATATCCTGCGGTACATGCCGTCTTTATCTTTCAACAACTCGGCATGAGTACCTGATTGAACAACTTCACCTTTATCCAAAACAAGGATCAAGTCGGCGACCATGACAGATTGAATGCGGTGCGCGATGATGAAAGTGGTTCTATCTTTCATCAAGCCATTGAGCGCTTCGCGGATTTCGGCTTCGGTTTCGGTATCCACCGATGAAGTTGAGTCGTCGAGAATTAAGATACGCGGATTCTTTAGCAGGGTGCGCGCGATTGCAACGCGTTGTTTCTGTCCTCCAGAGAGGGTGACGCCTTTTTCGCCGACCAGCGTGTTGTAGCCATCGGGGAAAGTCAGGATCACATCATGCACGGCGGCGGCTTTCGCAGCGCGCTCCACTTCTTCCTGTGAAACGTCACGCCCAACTCCGTACATAATATTTTCGCGGATCGTGCGGCTGAACAAAAACGGTTCCTGCTCCACGATGCCGATCTGCTTTCGCAGATATGCGCGCGAGTAATCACTCAACTCCACGTCATCCAGCAGAATTTTTCCGCTGGTATATTCGTGAAAACGCGGCAGAAGATTCACCAGTGATGTTTTGCCTGAACCCGTTGACCCAAGCAACGCGATAGCCTGCCCGGGCTTGGCATGGAATGAGACATTCTTGAGCACATCTGATTTGCCATCGGAATACATGAACGAGACATTCTCAAACAATAAATCGCCTCGTGCTGGACCTGCAGGCTGGTGCCGTCCATCGAACAACGGCTCACGCTGCTGCTTGACCACTTCCATCAGGCGCGCATACGAAACCATGCCTGTTGACGTGGATACAATAATGCGCCCAAGGTTGCGAATGGGCCAGATGAGCCAGACGACGAGTCCGATGTAGGCGATGTATGTGCCGAGTGAAATCTCTCCTCGAATTGCCATGTTCGCGCCGTAGACAAAGCCGAACAGCATCTGAAAGCCGAGCACAATATCCGAGAGCGGCCAGAACATGGAGTGCATGAGCAGCAATATCTTGCCTTTCAAATACTTACCCCAGTTGTCCTTCTCGAATTTGCTCTTTTCGTAATCTTGCCGTGCAAAGGCTTTTACCACGCGCACGCCTGTAAGGTTTTCTTGCAAGGTTGTGGAGAGCAGCGCCTCTTGTGCTTGATAATCTTCGTAGGCTTTGGTCACTTTCTTGAAGAACCAAACAGAAACAGCCAGAATAATTGGGATTGTCACAACGGATACGAGTGCCAACTCTGAATTTAAGTTGTAGATGGCGATAAAGTTGATGACGAACAGCAGGACGATCCGTCCCACGCCGATGGCTTGTTCGCTAAAGAAGCGGCGCAATGCATCCACATCGGAGGTGACGCGCTCGATTAAGTCACCCGTGGGGGTGGTGGCGTGGTAGGAGAAACTCAAGCGCTGGATATGGTCGAAGAGAAAATCTCTCAAACGGCGGGTAATGCCTTCGGCAGTGTAGGCAGCTAAACGTCCAGAAAGAAACGCAAATGCTCCTTCCACGGCGGCAAGTCCGATAAATCCCAATCCGATCCAGATCAGAGACGAGGTCAATGAGTCGCCGATATATTTTTTCTGCCCGAGCAGGTCATCTGCAAAAAAACGCAGGAGGATGTATGTATAAGTTTTAGAGAGGGCAGAGATTGCCAGCGCGATGGTGGCCGCAATGTAGGACAGGCGATAATCAGACATCATCTGCCATAGCCCTTTGAGGCGGTTATCTTGCAGGGTGGGGCGGAAGTCAAAGGTGAGCGCGGGTTCGTGGGCGGGGTTTGATGTGGTCATAAACGGTTCCTCATAAACCTGACAGGTCTTACCAAGTTGGTTCGCGCAGTTGGTTACTTGCGGAGACCTGTCAGGTTTTAACGAAAACAAAATTAAACAAAAAGGCTGCGGCGAGTACGCCGCAGCCCGTAAAAACAAGGGACAGGAATAGACCTAGTGTCGGTCTACAGGCGCGCTCCGAGAAGGCAAATTGCCAACTGCATCAAGGGTTGTGAAGATTGTGATGGACATGTAGTGCGCGCTCCTTTCGTAGTTTTTTCTTACAGTGGTTCGAGTTTACACCATCAAAACAAATTGTGTCAAGGATTATTTCCTGGAAATATCAACACGCTTTTTTTGGAATGAGCGGGTTGTGAAGAACACCAGTGCGATCATGGCAGGGTAGATCGCAATAAAGGCGATTCCCAAAGTAGTTGTCACTTTTTGGCGTGTCTCTTCCAAAAGTTGGGCGTTAAAGTCTGCGCACATCGCGCCAATCGAATCACCATTGGAATTAATGATCGGGGAACAGGCTGATATCCAGCCTTGATAAACAGTTACATCCACAGTTGTTTTATTCATGCCAGCGATCTGCGCGCTGGATGAACCGTTACTTGTGAATGCTGTTTTATAGTCAATGGCATTATCTGTGGATGCAACTATCAGAAATTCGCCAGAATCCTTCCCTTGCGTTATCGTATACAGTTCAATATTCGTTCGAATGTTTTTATTTGTGGCTTTAATATCGCCTAACAAATTAGACATGAACGAATACCAATCGCTTTCATAAACTTTATTATCACCGACAGAGTAGGAATCAAGAAAAGACTGATACCCATCAATGTTCACGTTGATGAAACACACACTTGTCTCAACCAAAGCAAGCATTTGATCCTTGATTGAGTTGATCGCCAGTGTGTTCGTTATCGTATTAAGCCAGAAGAATAAAGCGCCATAGGCAATCGTAAAAACTACAAGTAACAAATAAGTCAGCCGCCGTAGGCGTGTCCCTAATTTCTGTTCAAGTAAAAGCTGTTGTTCTTTTGCGCG
>JAYVUA010000076.1:0-24127 GCA_043788255.1 Anaerolineales bacterium
GCAGTATTTTTTTAGCTCTTATATTATTACCCATGATTTACTTTTTTGCCTGAACCCAAAACTCCGCCCCATGTTATATCAATCGTTTTGCAGGAAACAGCGAATTATCCTGACCAAGCACAGTCTATAAGGCATGTCTACTAAAATACAACACCGCTTTGGATCCAATCCTCCGAATCCAAGAACTTCTCCAAGTTTCCCATATTACAGCGTAAAAATCCGCATCAGATCGAATCTCTGAGAGAATCACAAACAGATGGTTTAGTGAAATGCTAAACCGCCTGTTTATTTCATTACGTTGACACCTTGTACATCATCATTAATTGTTTTATATTCTTCCGTATGGCTTGATGTCTATTACCAAAATACGGGGACACTCAGCCATAACCCCAAGATTAAGGAACAGGCCGTTATGAAAAAACAAGTCTGGCTGGTAATTTTATTTTTCTCCCTTGTGATTACGGCATGCGCACCGGCATCATCCGAACCAACTCTGATTTCAGCAACCAATACAGTCATAGCGAGTCTGACACCTACTCCCGTTCCCCCTACTTCTACGGCAACGCCCATCCCTTTGGCGCCTATGAGTGACTTTATGAAAGGCATTGTCTATTATCCCGCTGGTTGGGGAGGAGACCAGCGCCCAACGGTGGAATGGATTTTAAAGAACGTATTCATCCCAACCGGGGCAACCTGGATTCGTCTACACATAGGCTGTTATCAGGAGACAGTCCATGCAACTGCAATAACCTGTGATGATCCAGGTGCATGGTCGGATGAAGATATTATTTCCGTGACTAAAACCGCTCATAAGCTCGGATTACGGGTGATGATTGAAAACTACATCATGCTTACCAATGACCCAGAGCATTGGGCAGGTGATATTGGCAAGTTTTATACAGAAGAACAGTGGGATGCTTGGTTCAAGAGCTACACGACAATGGAAACCCACTTCGCTGACCTGGCTGAAAAGAACAATGTTGATTACATGGTGATCATCTCGGAATTAGATAGCACGGTGAGCCGTGAAAAAGAGTGGCGTAATGTGATCTCCAGTGTACGAGCCAAATATCATGGGCCGGTGACTGCCGCATTTGATGAGGAATATGCTTTTTTCGGTGTTCAATTCTGGGATGCACTGGATTCAATCGGAATCCATCCCTATTATTTCCATTTGAGAAATGTAAGTGATCCGACTGTGGAACAGCTTAAACAGGCCTGGCTTGCGCCCACGAACCGTCTGGAAGTGTTCTCCAAAAAATGGGATCGTCCGATCCTGATTACTGAAATAGGTTATTGGAGCGTGGATCGGATGACCCAGGATTACAACCTGCTCGACAGCACTACCAAAGTTGATCTACAGGAACAGTCCAACTTGTTCCAGGCACTCTTCGAGACTTTCACAGGTAAGGATTGGGTGATTGGCATTTTTCCTTATGCTCTGGAGGGTTCTGCAAATTTTGCCGAAGCCTCAAATGTGGGAAATGCCTTCAATGGAAAACCGGCGGAAAATGTAATCCGCTCATTTTATGGTGCTGCCCCATTTCCAACTTCCACTCTTGTTATTCCGCCACCTGCCAACATGCGAACCAACATGGTTATTTATGATGATGTCTATAACTCACAATGGACCAACTACCCACCCGGAGGAGTTGCCAGCCGTATTGACATGCAACAAACCGAAATAGCAGTGAGCGGCTCCGCAATTAGGGCTGAACTGCCCTGGTTTGAAACACTGGATATGAGCAACGACAATCTAGACTGGTCCAAATATCAATGGTTGGATTTCGATCTCTACGTGGATCCAAATATTCCATCAAATGTTCTCAGAGTAAGTATCGTATTGCGGGACATCAATTATCAGACATCACCCTTTAAAGTTGAATTAACGCATTCCCAGTTCCTTGAAGGCAGCGATCTATTAGCCGGAGTCTGGCAGCATGTACAAATTCCCCTGGATGTGTTTGGACCATTGATAGGGACTTATAGAACCATTAGCATAAGTAATGTCAGCAAGCAGCAGCCCATTGTGATCTATGTTGACAATGTGAACCTACGCGGAGAATAGACCTTCTAAGATGGAGCACTTGTTGCTCGCTTGTATATTCAGAATAAGCGTTCGGGATGTGATAGAGGCTTGCATGGATCAAGCACTGTTCGTATGGCTCGATCCAATATTGTGCAATATCGTTTTGTATCCAATCTTCCAGGATCCAATGTATCCCCAAGTTCCCAGGCCTGGACTCCAGAGCCTCCGCATGTAAACAGGAATTGCATCGACTGACCAGGGGCGACCTGTCTGCCAATCACCTGTAATTGCAAAGCGGCACGCGCTGCCGGCGATGGAGACTTGTATCCATCCAGCCCCCGACTCAACTTCTGTCTTACGATCAATTCCTCTTGTGGCACATGACCAGCTTTCAGGTTGTGTTTTGCATGTTCCACAAATGCAAGCACGTCCGGAATATAGTTCATCATTTGCGTTGGTGTATTTGCTTTTGCAAGAATTTCAAGTACAGCCAGTTGAATCTTTCGTACCCATAAAGTAGTATCGCGTCTGCGTAATTCAATGCCGCGATATTTAATGGTTCCGTCGTCGAACGCGCCAAAGTATTGATTGGGAACAGGCACACGCGCGTCTCTTTTTGAAGATAGAAAAGCGACCCATTTGAATACACCTTCCATTGCGATGGGAATACCCGTTTTATCTACAATGGCATCCATGAGCGGAATGAAATCAGCCGACCGTTCAAAGCCTTGTTGCTGGACAAACAAACAGTCTACGTACATGTGCAGGACCGTGAATCCCATGTCCTCTGCCAATTCCTTTGCCTGCAGCATCAACTCCCTGCTCATAGCGGTCACGGCTTCATGCGATTCAATTTTTCCAAAGCGCGCATTTTTATATCCCAAATAACCAAAGCAAACCACCAATAACCATTTAAGCGCGGCAGCGCGCGCTTTGAGGATTTCCACCCGACAATCACGCGGATCAAGGTCCGAAACAATGTTCTTAAGCATCAGCCTCTTTTCCAAAAGGGGTCGCAGAGTCTTGGGAACTAAACCTTCTGGCGCATTGGCTTCTCCTACAGTCTCCGGCGATATATTGTGCTTGACCATAATCGCCGGGTACATGGAGGAGAAATCAATCTGCGCCACGTTGCCGTGCAATCCGATGATCGGTTGATAGATCAATCCACCGTGATCGGCACGAATCAACTCGATCATTGTCTTGGTCCCTTCCACTTGTTGTTTTTGAACGGGAACCATAACTTTATTCCGTATGGCAGTCAACATCTGCATGGCGGTGATGCCTGCACCAGGAGATTTGCGTGCCATCTCCTGTACACCGACTCCTGTGACGCGTGCCTGTTCCATCACCCCTTCCAAACCGTATTCTCCCATTGACATGGCATTATGGCGGTCAATGTGCCAGCGACCAAATAAATGCGCCTGCGCACCGCGATAAATCACCTGTCCGTATGCGAAGTAACTATCCGCGCGACGGGTCAGAATTTCCCTGCCTTCATCGCGATTGGGATTCAGGTCAATCCCACTTTCTTTGGACCATACAGTTAGTTGCGGGAAAAGCCAGGTGTCACCATACTCGGTCAGAATCAGGTCGGGGTCGAAGCGTTTCAAATCCGCCTTCAAACTGATCATGAATGTTCGTGTTGGTTCAAGTGACAAACTATATTCCCCACGTTCATATCGAATTCGGAGTTTAGTCGGCTTACGAATAACAGGGTTACTCTCAGGACTGAGAGTCAATATTCGCAAAGGAATGGGCGTTGGGTCAATCTCCCAGGGCGAATTCAACGGCTCAATCACCCGAACCCATTCATCATCCAGCATAACTCGGCAACGTCCCAGCAAATGTGTATTCGTCTGCGCGATGAAACGCAGACTCAGGGGAATATCGGCATCGTAATAATCCAGCGATGGAAATTGGCGTGAGAGGCCTGAAAAGATTTTATGAAGTTTTGATGGACTGAATGTAGTGACGCTCAACACATCACGCTCGCCGAGGAAGAGATCGCGCCGAGCAGTACGTTCCAACTTTACCTCCTTGTCCTTCAAATAAATCCAAGCCTGGCGCAAAAGGCTAAAATCCCCTGCCGCATAAAATGTAACGGAGAAATCCATGCGCAATCGCAGACGCTTATCGTCATCCGTCAGCAGCCATAATATGATCCCCCCTTCCTGATCTGCATATACATCCAACAACCACCCAGTTGCTTCATCCATTCCTTGCCATCAGTTCTTCAAGTTTTTGTTGAAGAACAGCGATTTCCTTTGACTGTTCCAACAGCATGGCAAGCATAGCCGACTCAAACGGCAGCAGGGATTCCGCCTGTCCAATTGCGGCAATATGCCGGCGCGCAGCTGCGAAGAGTCCGTCGAAGACATACTGGTCGTTCCTGCGCAAGGTTCGACGGAAGGGAGACAGCATGCTTTCAGTCTCATTCAGTTGTTGAGTGATGGTAATGACTGTGCGGCCCATAATACTCGATCAGAAAAGCGATGGTTGGGTAGACTGGCAGACAGGCGCTTCTTTGACGATCAATTCATCTGCCTGTCTACAGACTTGTTCAAACAGGAAGTCGCGTTCCTCAGCCAGCGGCGGTGCGAGAGTTACAACCACAGGCCCTGACAGCAACAGGCGTTGGATCTGATTCAAACAGGATTTTAAAAGACGATATGCTTCGCAGGTTGGTATGTGATCGTCATAGAACGTGTTCAACAAATCAAGAATCAAATACGGTTGGTTCAGAGGTGGAGTTGACCCCAACAAGGTATTCATCTCGTAGCAGGTGAAGGCACGCCGACTGAACAGGCGGTTGGCGGCTGTTGAAATATCCACCGTTTTTCTGCGCAACAACATCGCGACCTGATAGGGTCGATAGCGGTTGCCTCCATCTAATATTGTGACTGCACCTCGAAGACCAAGTTCAGCAATCAAGGTCATGCTTTCGGTACGTGCAGCATCATGAGTATAGAGAACGATCAACTTACCTGTTTTGAGAACGGGGAGGATATCCATTCTGTGAGATTAATGGCTTTCCCCAATAAACAACAGCCCCCACCTGGGTATCAGATGGGGGTGGTTTGGGGGTACTAGATTTGGGGCAAAAATGGATTGGGGGTGCTACTGCTGGCGTTCCCATTCGCTGAAATCCCAGATGGACAGCAAATCCCGCAGTTCAGTACGTTTCGTAAAATTAAATTTCTTCAATGCGTTTTCCAAACGATCCTTGACGGTCTCGGAGGAGATGTTGAGACGCGCCCCGATTTCACGGTTGGTGTAGCCCAAACAGACAAGCGCAGCCACATCCTTCTCACGTGGCGAGAGGGTTTCCCATTTTTTCCAAATTCTCTCATTGGATACATATTGAGTTAGGCCAGCGTTCAGGAGTTCAGGTATCAAATCGTGTTCAGGACGTCCCTCGTCTTTCGCGATTGTGGATAGTGTGACTTGAAGGCTGTCACTCGCATCGAAATGATAAGTACGAGAGCCGGGCGTCTGTCGCTTGCCTATCAAGTACAGAAAACGATCCCAAATAGACATGGAAAAGATTATAGTAGAACATTTGTTCTTTAGTCAAGTATATTCCAAATCAATTTCATTGTGGAACTTTAAAAACAGGATGTCCATCTTCTGGCCATAGTACCAGAGGAGAATCAAGAGAACTTTGAAAGGTAACAAATGATGGCGAATTGTTAAATGGCGCATCCCATAATTCACCGAGAATCATTTCCGAACTAAATACTTCTGTAGAGAAATTAAACACCCTAATAACAATTGGGGACTCACTGGCATTTGATCTCCAAAGAAAATAAACATCTTCGCCAAACACTGTAACACTGGGGGATGCCCTACCCCCAAATGGCAAACCAGGAATATTGGGGATATAAGGACTATAAACATCATCCAGTTTCATAATTTTCCACTTACCATTTCGGTTTCTAGTTCCAATTATTAACTTTGGGACAGGTTTCGAATCTTCAATATAAATAACATATGGGATTCCATTACGATCTATTGCTAAAGCAGATGCGCCTGACCAAGTGTGATCTGCTGAGATTATTACACTGGGCAGCCATTCGCTTCCCTTTTTCTCGATAAAATAAACTCTTCCATCTGAATTTGGGAATACTACAGATGAATTATATGTGACAAATACACTGTTCTTGGAAACGGCCAAAGATGGAAATCTGCCTTTAGAAATCAATTCGGCCTCGGATAGGATTTGACTATCCTTGATTTCCTGATGCCAAACATTAGACTGAGGATCAACCCATACCAAATGAACAATCCCGTCATCGCTAACAGCAATTTGACGAGCGTCGGCATGTTCAGTTATCACAACAGAAGACTCAAAATCAGACTGACTATTTGTGTATATCAATTTTCCGTTTTTGTCTCCATATACTAAATGCACGATCCCCTTGCTATCGATTGTTAGTGCGCCATCTAAGTCAATTCCCACATAAAGCGCTCTTACTGCATCCCAAGTTTTCCCATAGTCTGGAGAAGTTGTGATTACAATCATATTTGGATATACATGACTTCGCGACAAAAGATATAATTTTGAATTTTCGCCTAGAGCTGCAGATGACTGTCTCCCAAACCCTAGAGGAATACCTGGCGCTAAAGCAAGTTGACTTGAAATCTCGACTGATATTTTGGATAACTCATTTGATGCCGACAGTCTTTCCTGCGAGTCACTAGACAAAGTCGCAATAGCGTAAAGGGTATTAAATTGTTCTAATAGCCTTCCTGTCTCATCGTACTTCTTTGATAAATATTGAAGTAATTCAAGGTTAGCAGGATCAAGCTGAGCAGCTTTCTTATATTGATCTATTGCAAGATCCAGTTCTCCTATTTCCCAATACGAATCTCCCAAGCCCATAAAAGCGTCCGAACTGGTTGGATCAATTTCAACAAATGCCTTAAGTTGCTTAATACTATTAAGATAATCACCTTCGGAAAAGTAATGAGCCGCCAATAAATAGTGGGCTTCGTTATTTAGAGGATCAATCTGAGTGGTGAATATCAACAAGTTAACATTATTTACATCAAGAAAATCGGAGTTAACAACGTTAGAAACAACCTGATTATAAAAAATGTCGCCTATAACGCCTTTCATAGGTCTGTAGTTCATCAGCAGCCCTGCAAACAAGAGGGCAATATTACCCCCAAGGATTAATTTTCGAAGGGATGCCTTCATGCATCACTCCCGTCTTTAGAAAAATACTCCCATTTCCAAAAGAGCATCACATCCACAATCAAAGAAATCAGCCCACCTGACATGATCATTACAGATATCCAAAAAATAAAATTATTTAAATCAGTGCCAGATGCTGCTTGTATATTTCGCAGATAGTTAATTGTATACAGTAGATATCCTGTCACCATCAACATGAGAGGTCCAAATCTATAAGATCTAAAAACGTCAGCAAAAGTAAGAACCAAAGCGACGTTTAAGGCGCAAAATGCCAATCCAAGCAGGCCAGAATATCGTTCAAATATATTCCCTATGTAAAAGGTTCTTCCCTGTCTGGCATAGCTGAAATCCACTAGTATGATCAGAACCGAAACAATTAATAATAAGCCTAGTAAACTAGCCCAGTTTTTCCCCTTAATACTTTGAAGAGCAGCCCAAAGTATTCCGCCTAAAAAATAAAATATCGCCAGAAGATACCATGAATAAAAATCAAGGACTCTCCCAGCACTTTTTGATACAACACCCAGGTAAACGGGCCATACTCCAACAATTAAAATGCCTACCAGCATCGTCAGTCTGGGGTTTTCAAATCGCTGTTCGGATATTTCAGTGCTTATACTCATAGTTTAATTTCTCTCAAAAATTATTAGCTGGTCAGGGAGATGGCATACAACATATATTCGCCAAATAAATTTCCCCACAATATTAAAAAGGGAATAGCTAGCACTACCAGAATAATCCACCCGGAAAGAATCTCAGGAGAAACGAGTCTTGGAAATAATCTTTTAACCAGCTTGGAGAAATTTACAGACAAGTAAAAGAAAATAACAATGAACAAACTACCTATCGATAAAATCAAAAGATCGTTATCAAGAACCTTGGAACTCTCATGAAAAAATCGAAGCCAGGGGTTGAAATAAAATTCAATTCTATTAACATTGGGGGTGGGTGATGATCCCAAGGGGTTGGATTGAACGCCTATTCTCCAAGCCAGGGTTAATAACGTTGATGTCAACGCTGCTGTTCCAGTAAGCGCAAAGATCTCTTTGATGTAATCTTTTTTCAGCCCTAGGGGAGCAAGTATGTAGAGAAGAAGAATACAGCCAACAATGGAAATGATTGGCAATGAAAACAAGATCAATACTTCAACATCACCCGGTATTCCTGTAAATGCCCCCAAAACCAATCCTACATAAGCCGCAAGCAGATATGTTTCATTGAAAATTGAATTTGAATCATTAATTAGTGATAGGCGAGAGTCAGGATAATAAGAGAATTGCTTTGGCATCAATTTCTGAACCAGGGAAATCCTTGTGGTATGGGTCGTGGAAGACAATCTATCAATCGACAGTTTTACGAATAAATCCTTGAGCGAGTCGGGTTTGTCAGTCTGCAACACGGCAAAGCTATCCGCAACCAATTCTCGCAATCGGATAATCGCCAAAATACCTATTGCCATAACTGCAAACGGGAACAGTCCGACCACATCCGGAAGCCAACGCAACAGTTCGGACTGGCCGGTTCCGCCCACTTGTACATTAACTATCAGCTTGTTAATAGACGTAATGACTTCAAAAACAAGATAAACGATAGTCAAATATCTTGCAAACTTAAACTTCCATACGTCTCCAAAAATATGATGGCTTAGCTCATGAAACACCAATATTCTTAACTCATCATCATTTAGGCGATCAAGTGCTTTTGAACTTATTGCAATAAAGCGATGATTGCGTGTTCCAAAAGCGAAGGCGTCAATTCTCTCAGATGAATAAAAATAGACGTGGACAGGTTTCCGTGTTCCACTTTTAATCCAATCGGTTATCAGATTAAATTGTTCCAGCCTTTGTACATCCGGGGATTGCAAGCTCAATCTACGAAAATGACTTTTTGTTTCGCTAAGATATAACCAGTCTGCAATTAGATAAATTAACAAAAAATGAAATGTGGAATTAATAATAAAGGTGGGGTTGGTATAGGATTTATATAGAATATGTCTAAAAGCTACTTCGGCTAACGGAAACGAGACAACCAAAGCAAACAATAGTGTTGTTGAAAACGTGAGTGCCTTTATCCGAGCAGTCAAATCAATTTTGCTTGTTTCCATAACATTAGCATTCCGTTGTCAATTTATTTTTGCTGATCATTTAGTATGGCAAAATATAATCTATCCATTATTTTTTTGGCATCTTTTTTATTCCCACATTTCGCTTTTAATATTATTTCATAACTTTCCCTCTTCTCATTGAGGACTATCCTTATGTCGGACAAATCAGGCTTGTTTGGTTTCTGATTCGTTTTCGGGAGACGAGGTATTATCACATCTTTCACGATTGCTATCACTAAAGGAATAATTAGCGCGCTCCATAACTCGGGAGAACCCATTCCGAACATAATCTGCGATTCATTGCCATTTTCATTGCTTGTTTCGCTTATGCTTATTTCAGATTCAAGATATCTATTAATCCAGGAATCTACTAATACAAGCTCATCTGGCTTCACATCATTTAGGACCTGCTTTGAATAAAAACTGGCTAATTCTTTTAGTTGATTCTGATTAGTTATTTCCATAATGTATATCTCCTAGTAATGAAAACTCTGCAATTGAAGACAACTTTTGCATTATAGACCCGCAAATGGGCAATTACAATACCTTTACTTTAGCATAAAATTCTTCGGTTGGGTCACAGGAATTGAATTGTCAATACCACTGTAATAATTTCGCTGTCCATCCTTCAGACTCATTAGAAAACATTTTTATCGTCAAGAACGAACTCTCCAATCCAAACTATCTTAGTCATGATCAGAATCTGTAGTTTTAGCAATATGAGGACCAAACCCACGAATGGCGCTCAAGCGGCTTGGTCACAAAACAAAGCAGCCACCTTGCGGTGGCTGCTGGCAGGGTGAGGGGGGCACCCTACAAAAAGAATTATAGCAATGAACAGCCATTCGTCAAGGATTGCTGTCGCTTATTTTATACCGACACATTCCACATACCCATAAACTAATCCCTATATGATGAACAACCGATGATCTGGTTGTTCATTTACGTTTTAGCCATCAGCCTGTATGACCTGCGTACGCGCCGTATTCCGAACTGGTATACGCTTCCGTTGATCCTTGCTGGTATGGTTGCGCATTTCCCAGGCCATCTGGATGTATGGCTTGCCAGTTTTGCATTGTTATCTGCCTGGGCAAGTGATTGGATGGGAGCGGGCGACGTGAAACTTTGGATGGCACTGTTCTGGGCTTTGCCCTTTGAGTCTTCGTCACAAGCTTTGTCTTTTATGTTTATTTCATTCTTTCTTAGTGGCGTTGCTCATATCCTCTGGCGAGTCATAAAACAAACATCAAATACACATGCGTTGACTCCCGCTGCATGGCGAACCATCCCTTTTATTCTATTGTGCTGGTATGTACACTGATCTTTTTTATGCACTGCTGAATCGTAACAATGCTCGCGGACATCCAATCCTGTCCGCGATGCTGTATTCCTTCTGCCCAACTGCGGCGCGCTGGTGGCTGGCGGGCGCAGACCCAAGACCACCCTTTGATCCAGTTTGGCAATCCATGCAGGACCTGGCATCTGGAAAGACTCTGATGGAATACCTGGTTGAATATGGTTTTGATGGGCTTGTGGATGAAATTAGAAATTACATCCGCGAGGTGGAGGAATACCGTTCCCACCACCCCATACAAGCGCCTGAACTTATGCCACTATTTCGCGGCGGAAAGATCCCCGCTGGCCGCCGCTTTGGTTCTCAGAATGCGATTAACCATCTTGGCGGAGATTGGCGAAACCTGTTCATCTATATCCGCACCTGGGCTTTCCTTTCACAGGATTGGAGAATTGGGATGAGGATCGAGCGTGATGCAGGTTACATCCTTTCAGGCGAAAAGCTCCTGCTGACTCTTCCATTCACAAGATTACCTGTGCAATTCGATGTCTGGATATGGAAGGTTCCGGTAGGCCATGTGATGGAAACCAAAATAGGGCTGATGATCTCCAACATGGAACAGGATCAATTGCGCTTCTCCCTAATGAAATACTGTAATTCATCCGACAATCGGCCCTGGCCAAATACTCCAACGGTCTTTGCACTGGATCGTGAAACTGGTGAAACAACCCATTTCGACCAGACTCTTTCTGATAAGGATTTGGAACGCGTGGTTCAGTCTTTATCCAATCTGGCAAAGAATGGACCGCATCCTCCGCTAAATGCCATACGTCAACCTTCGATATGCAAGAAATGTGGATACCAACACCTGTGCTTCGAAAAGAATTTCATCTCACCATACGCCCTATCAACTCTATGAAAAGAGTCCGTCCCTTCATCGTACTTGCCTTGTTCCTCGCCTTGATGTCACTGAGCAATCTGGCAATGGCTGCTGCGCCGGTTCAGAATCCAAATCTGGCTTATACCAATACCCCGACGCCCACCGCTACCGCGACACCCACACCCACGCCTCCCGATGGTGGCGGTTCTACCATTACCAACATTTCGCAAATCTTTCATCATTTGGTTTTTCCTGCTGAAACAATCTCGGAAGCATTGGCTGGCATCTTCGATAAAGCCGCCGACAAAGAAGTGCGCGCGATGAGTGAAGAAGTGGCAAGTTGGACTCTGGTGATCGGGGAGATCGTGCAAGCCCCAAGCCAGGGCGATTACAGCAAGGTCGCACAATCAAGTCTGCCCGTTGCAGCGGCATTAGCTCCTGCTTTATTTCTTTTGCGTCTGGCTTTATATCATTGGGGAAGATTGCTTGGCGATGATGACAGCGGTCTGCGTGTTGTAGGTGACTGGGTCACAGCGGGTGTATTGGCAGTTGTATCTGGGCCGTTCCTTGATCTAATCGTCCGCCTGGGCTGGTGGATGGTTGGAAAAGTGATCGGCGAAGCCGGTGGACTGGCGATGAACTTTGTCAGCTCAACCACGGCGACATCGGTGGTCCTAGGGCTTGCCAACCTGAGCTTCCTTGGCGGCTTGATCTCCATCGGCCTTTCCATTGGTTCATTGCTTGCAATTGGCGGGATGTTATTTGCTTTTGCTTCTGCGAATGCAGTCTTATTCATTCTCGCTGTTCTCGCTCCACCTCTTGCGATTGCCAGTGTTCTCCCGCAGGCGAGTTGGCTGCGTTCGTTATGGATGAAGGCAGTCATCCTGATCGCCCTGCTCCCCATCGTGGCAGGCGGCGTTTTCAAAGCTGGACTTGCGGCAAGTTATCTCTTCGATAAACAGGGACTCTTGTCCGCAATCATCCGTGTGATTTGGTTATGGGGAGCAACAGGATTGCTACTATCCTTAGCTGGCATTCTTGGAAAGATGACCATCTCCACAACTGCCGACGCATTCGGACAGATGATCAAGGCCGTTCAGCAAATCGTTTCAATTGGGGCTTTGGCTGCAAGCGGTGTTGGAGCTGCGGGTGCAGGAGCGGTAGGCGCAGCGGGTGCGGCGGGCACTGGTGCAAGCGCAGCAGGAACTACGGCAAGCGCAGGTGGTTTAAGCGGTGGAGGAGCTGCCATGAGTCATTTAAACGCGGCACAGCAATTAACTCAACGCGCGGGGAATATGGAAGCAATGGGACTTCATGCCCCTGCAGCATATAACCGTTCTCTTGCGCATGGTCAGGAACTGGCTGCAAGACAGGCGGAATTGGGAGAACGTATGCAGCGTTTTGATGGAGCCCAACCCACTTCAACCTCCCACGACTATGGATTTTCCCAATCTGTGAATTCCTCCATTCAATCCAACTTCAATGGATCACCGCAGGAATTTCAACAAGGCTTTCAAGCCCTGTCACCTCACATCTCCCAACATGGTCTCGATCCAAACGTACTCGCCGCCCAATATCCCGAAGATACCGCCCACATGGTGCAGGCTTATTTGAATCATTCGGATGAAATCAGTCAGGCGCGTGATCCGCTATATCGCGCCTCGGAACTTGGCAATGCCAATCAGGTGCAGGGCATGATCACCTTTATGCCGATCAACAAAAAAGACGAAGATAACAAGACATGACTTTAACCGAATCCTTTGCTCTCGTTTCATTTACGTTATTCAGTTTTGCTGATCTGCGTTATCGCCTTGTTCCAGGAATAGAACTCTTTTTTCTTGGAACAATTCTTTTAACGTTTCCAATAAATCCGATTCAAACAGGCATCATTTTGCTGGCTTGTGCCTGGGGGCTATTCCGAAACATTTCAGGCTGGTTCGCTTTGCCGCTTTTATTTTTTCCACCCGCCTGGCCGCTGTTGCTCACCGCATATGGTTATAGACAGGGACTTATTGGCAGGGCCGATTTGCTTGCAATCAGCGGACTGGCTTGTCTCTTCCCTCTGCCTGCTGTTCTGCTTTCCCTGCTTGGTTTGGAAATGTGGCGCAGAATTTGGATTCGCCGACAAACAGGTTCGATCCCGGCCTTGCCCGGCTTGTTACTTGGAATGTTGGTCTATGTTGGGATAAGATTGATTGTTCAGAGATGATCTTGGCATTCGCTTCTCAAATAAACATTTATTACGGCGCCGGCGTGGATTCTGGCTCGATCGGCAAATTGGGACACACCGCCTGATACGGCAACGCATCGCCAATGTATTGATTCCATTCAGCACGAGTTAGGTTTCGGGGTAAATAAGTGCAGGTGTCTGTAAGTATATCTTGTGGCTGCCACAACCATACTCGGAGAGAACTGCCCTCCAATGATGCTACAAATTTGCCATCCTTGCTGAAGGATACAAAACTCACAAAATCGCCAAAGGTCATTCGGGCAACTTCGTTGCCTGAAGCGATCTCCCACACACGCGCAGTTTTATCCTGGCTCCCAGAGACAATGTATTTGCCATCCGGGCTGAAGGCCACAGAATTTATGACATCGCCATGTGTCATGCGCGCGATTTCTTTTCCACTGGCTGCATCCCACACACGCACGGTTTTATCGTAGCTTCCAGTTACAATGTACTTGTCATCCTGGCTGAAGGCCAAACAGTTTACTGTATCAGCAAGTCTCATGCGCGCGATTTCTTTTCCACTAGCTGCATCCCACACACGCGCGGTTTTGTCCTCACTTCCAGAAACCACGTACTTACCATCTGGACTAAATGCGACGATGCGAACGGATCCATCGTGTATCATGCGCGAGATTTCCTTGCCAGTTGTTACTTCCCACACACGTGCGGTCTTATCTGCACTGCCCAGAACTACATATTTGTTGTCTGAGCTGAAGGCTGCAGACTCTATTGAACCAGCGTAGGTCATGTGGGAAACTTCCTTTGACGATATAGTCTCGTGAACACTGGCGGTTTCACCGGGCCCCAATAGCACGTAATACTTATTATCTGGACTTGTGTTGGGAAATGAAACCCATTCATCTTGAGTTCTGAGAGCAATTTCTGCCTGTGTCGTCGGCTCCCAGGTACGCACAGTGCCATCCGAACTAACTGAAATAACGTATTTGTCATCTTTATCGAAGCTAGCTGATATTACTCGAGAATCGTGAGTCATACGAGCTACTTCTTTTCCGCTGTTGACACTCCAAACACGGGCGGTGTTATCCAAACTGCCAGACACAATATAGCGTCCATCCTGGCTATAGGCAATAGTGGTCACAATCTCATCTTGTTGTATTCTATTGGTTTCCCTGCCGGTGAGAACATCGAAAACAAGCACGGATTTATCAATGTTTACCAATGCCATGTAATGGCTATCCATGCTGAAGGCAGCCAGATTTTTTGAGGCTTCAGGATTACTTATAATAAAATCGGCTTTTAAGCGGGCGCTCTCTTCCCATTTGGAAACTTCCCAGACTCGGATAATTTGGTCATCACTTGCTGACACCATATATTTACCATTTGGGCTGAACCTAACAAAGTAAACTGGAGCATCATGCTTCAACCTGGCGATTTCTTTGCCTGCCATTAAATCCCATATTCGCACGGTTTTATCAGCACTCCCGAAAACTACATATTGTCCATCTGGGCTAAAGGCTACAGATATCACATAATTATCAGTAAGTATACGAGCGACTACTTTACCACTGGTAGCTTCCCAAACACTGGCGCTGCCACTTTTACAATCTACACCAATCACCTCATCACAACCAGCTGAGGCTACATATTTTCCATCTGGATTGAAGGCGACCGACAGAAAATATTCTTGGGTTACCCGAGCGATTTCTTTTCCGGTAGACACTTCCCATACACGCACTGTCTTGTCGCGGCTTGTTGAGAGAACGTAATTGCTATCTGGGCTGAATGCAACAGATAATACCGAATCATCGTGGGACATGTGGGAGATTTCTTTGCTCGAAGCAATATCCCATACATAGATGGTTTTATATTCGCTTCCCACCATATACTTGCCATCCAGACTGAAGACAGCAGTTGTGATCGTCTCGCCAAGGTTCATTTGGGCAATTGGATGCCCAAATGTATTGTTCTGAATCATTTGTTCAGCTTCGAATGATGGAGATAGCTGCATCGATCTCAGCGCTAAAAGAACGGCGATCAGCTCGTTGGAGCTTCTGGTTGATTTTGCTAATTGCCCCTGAGCAATTAATTGGCGGGCGATGGCAACTCTTGCCTGGTTTGTGGCCTCATTACTTTTGACCAACCCAAAACTACCCAAAGCCAAAAAGATCACAGCTGCCGCGACAGAAGCAGTGACTGTCCAGCGCAACCTTCGTTCGTGTTCGCGTTGTTCATTGTTTCTCAAAGACACACATGCATTCAAATACGCCTGCTCAATAGGATTCAACTGATAGCGCGGCAACTTGCTCATTACCAACGCGAGTTCCAACCTGCCGCCGCGGTGATTGAGCAGGGAATCGTCGCGCTTGGTGTCTTCCCATTCACGCGCACTTTCGCTTACGCCCTCGCGCAGACGCAGGTTGTCGCGGTCTTCGTTGAGCCATGAGATCAGCCTGCTCCAGTGGCGGATCAAGGCTTCATGCGCCACTTCCACATCCTTGTCGGTTTTCACGATCAAGCGGGCGTCGGCAAGTTTATTAAGCAGTTTGATGGTGACAGAACTGTCGCTGTTGGCGGGGATCAATTCCTCGATTAGCACACGGCGGCGCGTGTCGCGGCCTTCGCCGCTCTCGTCGAGACGTGTTAGACGCAGGAAAATGTCACGTACGCGATTCCGCTCAAAGTCAGAACCAGAAGCGTAGACTTCCTCTGCCGTGGATGCAATCGCCTGCTTGACTCCGCCGAAGGCTTGATACTCCTCCGCCTTGATCCATAATCCATGACGGCGATTCCATAACTCCCACAGCGCATGTTGCAACAGGGGCATGGCGCCAGGCTCGCCTTTGACTTCGTCAAGAATGGACTCGCTCAAGGTGGGGTCGAAGCGCAGACCGACGACCGCGGCTTGCTTTTCCATCGCGGAATGCAGCTCGTCCACAGTCATAGGCGCGATCAGTTCCTGATGCTCCTGCATGGCTTGTTTGAGATCGGTGTAAATTGCGACCTCGCCCCAAAAATCGGCGCGCATGGTGATGACCACGCGATTCGTTTTCGTGAGTTCAAGCAGTGCGTGGATGAAATCCGCACGCTCGGCGGCGTCATGCGGGTGCGTGAAAAACTCTTCAAATTGATCAATGACGAAGACTGTTTTTGTGCTGGCGGATTCCATTGCTGTGAGCAATTGACTCAACGGAGCAGATGACGGCGTGAGATAACTCATCTGCGCTTCAAGCGCGGGAACGAGACCTGCCATAACCAGCGACGATTTTCCCGACCCTGAAGCGCCCAACACTGCAAGAAATGGATGCGCCTTGATGCGCGCGACCAACTTTTGAACAAGCGCATCACGCCCGAAGAAGAATTCCCTGTCTTCAGGACGGAAGGCAAACAGACCGAGAAACGGCGGACGCGAATCATAGGGCGGGGGATTTTGTCCGAGGCACATGGCGCGAAAGGAAATATCAGTTACTTCCATGCACATTGGCTTTATTGCATCGAGTGTCTCTTCACGTTGTTTTTTTAGTGTATGGCTGAGCAAGTTCTGATCCGCGCCGAGGGTGGCGCGTAATTTCCTGGCGATGGATGAAAATGAATCTTGAAGTATAGGCGCGCGCTCAGGGATGAATTGAGCGAAGCGAGTTAATCCATTTTCGATTTCATCGCTGGAGACCGGAATATCATCTTCAGGTGTTTGATATATGTTCCCGATGTGGATATCGCCGATATTGCCGCCCGCGGAAATACTTCCAACCGCGTTGCTGTTGTTGTCGGCGTTTACACTTGGTTTTTTGGGCTCGTCGTTTGGGTCGGTCATGTTTATGCTCATTAATCAAGGTGTCGCTGTTGGCATTGGCATGCGCTCAACTCATTTCCAATCTGGGACAAATCGCTGATATCACCAATAGATTGCTTCCATTTCTACAAATGCTACTTATTTACAATTATCGATTTCTTAGCCCATTTTTGTAAGCCAAATATATAGATTAATGAACCAAAAGCACTTAAGGCACCACCTATCCCACCAACAATTCCCAAACCTAGCAAGAGGCCTGACAAATCTTCTGTAGAAAATGAATTTGAATCGTCACTCATTGTGGTCAAAATCAAAATCAAAACTAATGCAGGGATGATTATGCTCATGATTCCCACCACACTGCCCCAAATTACACGCCTCCACTTTCCGTTTTCAAAGCGAGTGAAATGACCATAAACTCCACCGGCCCAAAGCCCTGCTGGAAATAGCAAGAGTAAGATATATAGTGGAGAAGGAGAAAAGGGTATGCCTGTCTCGGGGTAAATGTGATTTGAAATTAATAAGGCTGATATAAATAATCCGCTAATAATCAAAATTATCAGCAGCCCTCCTTGACATCCAGCAATAACAAATCGTTTCCAGTCAGTCGTCGAATTATCAGAGTAGGCGTCTGAGTTATTGCGTAGAAAGATTGCTCGATAAGCCAGCCACCCGACAATAATATATAACACCAGGGGCCAAGGTAGTGTGTATTTGTAATAGTTTTCAAAGGCGGCCACGGGCACGACCACCTGTACAAGCGAATCCTTGACTGCTGGAGTGAAAGGATTTTTTCCAGCTCTCAAATCGATGATCCACTGTTGTCGCAGCTTGACGTCGCTACTTGGCTCATCTTCGTATTTATTTCTTTCATCAATAAAATATTGGAAATCAAGAATAGCCCCCTGATAATCACCAGTCAAAGCTCGCGCCAAGCCTTGGCTGTCGCGAATATTTCCGTTATAAGGAGCCAACATAACCGCCCGTTCACAAAAATCCAAAACTTGTTCTTCATATCCCTGTAAGCTTCCGTACCAACACAAATTATTGAGTACCTGTGGGTCGTTGAAGTATAGTTGTACTTTCATCTGCTTGGCTATGTCAATTAAATCAAGAGCCATTTCTACTTCTTGTGCATCAATCTCTGTTGCGATTTGTTCCTCGGTAGCCACGCTAACAATTCTAAATGCCTCGGAAGTGGGATCTTCGAATACATCGAACTTTATCAACTCTGCTTTTACTTTATCTAAGGCGTTTCTAACTCGATTTGGATCGCTGGGGTTTGAGAGTATATTCTTGGCAATCATCTTAAAATCGGGGCAAACTGTCTGATATGGTAATGCATCACCAATATATTGTTTCCATTCAATTGGGGTTAAATCGCGAGGTAAAGTAGCGCATACTTTTCCTATTAAATATTCCGGTTGCCATTGCCATACATGAGTTGTACTGAATAGAGAGCCCGTGAGCACACTATTGCTGTCGGGGCTAAATCCAACATACGAATCATTAAGATCAAACGGGAAGCGAATAATTTCTTTGCCTGTTTTTGTAACCCATACACGAGCTGTGCTATCAATACTTGTTGACACTACATATTCTCCGTTTGGACTTAAGGCAATGAATATTACGTCGTCATCATGGGTCATGCGAGAAATCTCTTCCCCCGTGCCTAAGTCATATACGCGAGCTGTTTTATCAATAGGAGTACCCAAGACAAAAAATTTACTGTCCGGACTAAATATAAGAGAAGAAGAAGAACCCCAGAAGTGAGATTCAATACTTATGTGTTTAATTTCCTCTCCTGTTTTTACATCCCAAATCATAACATCGGTTTCCAAGTCTTTGCCCAGTACATATTTTCCGTCTGGGCTGAACGCGACTCCGGTTATGCCAGAGCTGAAATAACCTGGCACAATCAAAGAAGAAATTTCATGGCCAGTCGCAGCATCCCACACTGTGGCCAGGCCAATGGTCGCGGATACTATATACTTGCCGTCTTGACTATAGTCCACGGAGCCCACAGAACCTACGTCAGCATATTTATTATTATCAGTATCATATATAGTCAATTGAAATACTTGTTTGCCGGTCTTTACTTCCCAAACATGCGCTATGGAATCTTCTTCGCTGCCTAACACTATATATTTTCCGTCCGGACTAAAAGTGGCAGAACCAACTAATCCATTGAGATTGAAAGTGGCAACTTCTGCCACAGACTCAACGTCCCAAACGTGAGCAATGTCCCCTGGATCAGGAAATAAAGCTAAAAGCTCTCTGTTTTTACTCAGCTCGGAGCGCCACATAGGAACACCTTGATACGTATCAAATATTTTGTTAATCTTATTAGCTGTTTCCACATCCAATACCACTGCGGGTTCTTGCCATTCATTTCCCCTATAATTTGCAAAGAGATAGTTGCTGGATACAGAATTTGAAGTGTCTGAAAGTGAATAAGTAATCGGACCATTATTCGTTATTTCCCATACGCGAGCTGTGCCATCCTCGCTACCTGAAATAACGAATTTGCTATTAGGGCTAAATGCAACCGAAGTCACAACATTATCATGGGTCATTCGTGAAATCTCTTTGCCAGTTAATGTGTCCCATACACGGGCGGTAAAGTCATTACTGCCTGAGACAATATATTTGCTGTCCGGGCTAAACGCAATTGAGGTAATTTCGCTCTCGTGGGTCAGCACAGCTAATTCCTTGCCTGTGGCGGCATCCCATACAATAGCTTTGTTATCGCCACTTGATAACAGGTATTTACCGCTAGGACTGAATGCGACAGTGTTAAACGCATAGGAATCATCCTGAACTAGGCGGAGTACTTCCTTGCCCGTTGTCATCTCCGACAGAGTTGCAGTTCCACCCCAAACTCCAGAAAGTACATATTTTCCATCTGAACTGACTGCTATAGATAAAACCTCTTTATCATGTGTTATACGGGAAATCTCCCTACCTGTTTCTATATCCCACACATGAATATTTTCATCAAAGTCATAATTTTGACTATCCGTTGTAACTAAGTATCTGTTGTCTGGGCTGAAAGCCAAGCCTCTTACATCATATTGATGATTAAAACGAATAATTTCCTTACCCGTTGCTGGCTCCCATATGCGAGCAGTATTATCGAGACTGCCAGTGGCTATGTATTTCCCGTTAGGGCTGAAAACTATCGCTCTCATTTCATCGCTATGCGTCATATGGGATATTTCTGCTCCCGTCAGCGGATCAAACACTCTTACAGTACTTTTTATGCATTCGGCATTACTGTCGGTTTCCTCACACAATGAAACTGACACTACATATTTACCGTCAGGGCTAAATGAGACAGCACTAAATCGATCAGACCAACTAGAAGAAGAAATGACAGGCATTGTGGAAATTATTTTTCCGGTTGTCGCCTCCCATACTTGAGCGGACCCATCCCAGATTCCTGATACCACGTATTTACCATTTGGGCTGAAAGCAACCGAAACAACTAGTTCATTCTGAGTCGTCTGGGCGATTGGCTCAGCTGCTAGATTGCCTAACAGTACTTGTGCAGCCTCACTCGAAGGAGATAATTGTATAGAGTGAAGAGCTAGTAATACCGCTTGCATTTGCCTAGAATTCCGGGTCGCATTAATAGTTTGGGCCTGTGCGGCCATTTGATGCGCCAGGGAAACCTTTGCTTGCTGTCGAGATTGAACACCAAAGTAGATTGCGATGACAACCATAGTTATTGTAAAAACCAAAGCTACAGTGAGATTTCGAGCCTGTCGCCTTAGTTGAACAGTTCTTTGTTTTGCTGTTTCCAGTTCATTTGCGTATACTTTTGCTCCTGTTTCAATAAAAGATTCAGCTAATTCGTTTAGCCCAATCTTCTTCGATTCGAGCTGCTCCCGCGCATTTGCTAATCTCGCGCCCGTGTAGAGATAACTTGCATCGTGGTTATGTTCATCCCATTCTTTGGCATTACTGGCTATTTCGTTCTGCAGGGCAATCACATCGCGATTCTCATTCACTAACTTCTTCAGCCAGGGCCAGGCTTCGATCAACTTCTCGTGTGCGATCGTAACCGTATCCTTGCCTGCCTGTTCGTCGGTGGTGACTAGTCGCGCATCCGCCAGTTTTTGCACGATGGCTTTTACTTCTTCAACTTTTGTATTGGCAGGTATGAGTTCGTCGAACAATGCTGTACGGCGCGTGTCCTGTGTGCCACGCCCGATCTCGATCAGTCCGCTAAAGATGGAGCGTGTTAATTCCTGTTCGTTCTCATTTAACTTTAAAAACGAATCATCGGCATGTCGTTCTAATGCTTTGTGAATTCCACCGCGCTGTAAATAATCATTGAGGGTCAAAGCGATTACGCCGCTTTTCTCTTGTAGAGAATCAAACAGATCCTTGAGTGCGAATTGCATCAACGGCAGAGCGCCTGGCTCGCTTTTCATTTCGTTGATGATTTGCGCGATCAGGTCGGAGTCAATGCGCAAGCCCACACGTAGGGCAGGCTGTGCAATCGCGCTCACCAATTCCTCTGGCTGCATCGCGCCGATCTGCACGAATTGTTGATTGAGCAGGGAATTGAGTTGTGGGTAGGTAGCGCAGTTCGAGACAAAGTCTGAGCGCATGGAGAATAGGATGATGACACGTCCATTCTCAATGGTGGCGGCGTGAGTCAGTAAATTGAGAATTGCCACGCGTTCTGCTTCGTTGCTGATCTGTGTGAAGACTTCTTCGAATTGATCTATGAAGAGTACGAGACGTTGATTCTTGTTTTCAGTTAACGCGGATTCTGCACACTCGTGCAATACCTTGACCTGATCCACATGCTGACGGAAATAATTTCCCAACTCAGGTGATTTCAAACGCGAGAACGCGGTTGCCAAAGATTCGAGCGGGTCACGTCCTGGCTTCATGGTTGCATATAGCCAGCGCTCGCTGCCTTTGATTTTCCCCTGCTTCAAGGCATGTATCAACCCCGCACGCACCAGTGATGACTTGCCGCTTCCAGATGGACCTGTGACGAATACTGTCTGCGAGCCCTTTACGCGGTTGACGAGATCGTCCACCAACTTCTCGCGCCCGAAGAATAACTCGGCGTCTTCTTCTTCGAAGACATCGAGTCCCTTGTAGGGACAACGTCCGTCAAATGGCTTGGGCTGAAACGTGGACGTGATCTGCGTGATGAGAACGGAGACTTCTTCAGTGGTGTATCCTATCGTGCTACCGATGTGGATGTTGCCGCTGATGTCACCGCCGATGGTAATTCCACCAACAGCAATGCTTTGGTTATCTGCTTGAACACCTGGAATATCTCTTTTGTTTTCATCATCCATGCTGCACCAACCCTATCTTTGAAGTTACTTATTGTTGTTTGTTTTGTTATTGTTGCCGATCACAATATTCCCACTCAAGTTACCGCCAACCTGGATATTGCCAACGCCTATACTTCCATTATCAGCTGTGACATTCCCGCCAGATTTTTCGTCGTTCTCGGTAGGAGAAATATCTTTTGTCGTAGTAGCGGAGGATGGCGGACCTTCCTTCAATCTCTTTTCAATTGCAGAATATAAGTCGCTGAAATTGGCTTCCATATGCATTTCGGGTGTCAGGGTGTTCATATCTTTGAGAATACTTGTCAAGCCTGAAACTTTGTCGCGGATGCGGTTATACATATCCATATCTTCACGGATGCCCTGCAGGTTGGCCGGGTCAACGTCTTTCATGGCATTGGCAAGTTCAGTTCTTTTATTTTCCCAGTACTTTACATAACCGAGGCGCTTCACAGGGTCGTAAATATCTGCATCCGCGAGCACGACGGGAAAGATGCGGTCGTGGAACTGTTTGTTCTCTGCAATTTCAACCAGCTCGAACATGCAATTCGGGGAGCGCAAATACTTGTCACTGACGACAACGATCACACAGTTTCCCTGCCCAATGCGCTCCATGAATTCCTTGATGGAACCCTTATATCCCAAGTCACGCTTGTCGCGTGTGATCTTGATGCCGCGCTCCTGCAGTGCCCGGTCAATTTGGTTGACGATTTCTTCGCGTTCTCCACCCCATGCGTATGAAATAAAAATGGATTGTTCGTAATCGGACATCCAGCATCTCCTCTTGGCTCTCTGCTGTTTCTACCTTACCTTGGATTTCCCACGCTTCTGTCATTATATAGTTCACAGACCTTCATTGTCAACTAATACAGATGGGAATATTCAAAGTCAGAGCGTACGGATGGCATTTCTCTGAATTATTGCTTGTTAGCAAAGGACCATCAGGCCAAGCGACACGATCCACCATCCCCCATCATCAATTGAATATGATAACGATATGCCGCGCTCTGGAACCCTTGGCAACCCCCAACCATATACTCCCTTTGGCGTCTTCGCTGGCCTGCCTTTCTGGGGTGGCGGCCTGACTCTACTCGCCGCAGCGCCAGGTATCGGTAAGACCTCCTGGCTGCTGCGGATGTTATTCGAGTCTTCTTCCATGCACATTCCTTCTGCGATTGGATGTTATGAGCATACGCCGGAAGAATTACGCTATCGACTTTTTCTACAAACGGAAGCGATGACCAGTGGTCCGCATATACAGGCCCCGCAGGAAAAAGTCGAGATGGCATTGGCAGGTGCAAGCGAAGCAGTCCTG
>JAYVUA010000077.1:0-3517 GCA_043788255.1 Anaerolineales bacterium
CTGCTATATCCAACTTCTCTTTCGCTACATCGATCCCTACGAACTTTGCGCTACTAGTTGTCATTCTTGTCTCCTCTTTGTATAATGGAGTTGAGCCCACGCTAGTATTCGGTCTTCGAGACCTTGCAACTGTTCGGGCTCATTTGAAAAAAGGACACGGCGATCTTGCTGCACGACGGTCTGCTAGACCTACCCGACATCGATCTGCCGTGTCCACTTTCATGATACTACCCGACGCTGGGGAGTCTGGCGAAATTCCAAGCATTTTTCTCGCTTCGGGTTTATACTGCTCCCAAGCATTGTCCACGCCCGCCCACACGCGGGTAACGCAAACCATTAGCCACCTTCTTGCAAAAAGAGATACTCATGAAATCAAAATCAAAAGGTTTGAAAAAAAACGTATCCGCCAAGAGACATTCGCTTGGACGCGTGCTTAAGACAAATGAGAAAATCAAAGAAACTGTCAATGCGGCTGCCGACGAGCTTACATTGGTAAATGAAGCTCTAAAGCAAGAAAAAGTCCCTGTTCAGGTTATTAAAGAGGCCCTCACTCAAAATGAAGGGGTTGAACAAAAGGTTGCGAAAGCCGCAAAGGATTTGAAGCAGGTTAATGTCAAACTCGCCAATGAACTGGCTGAGCGAATAGTCATCGAATCCGAACTCGCTAATACGAAGACTGACTTGGCCGAAGCGCTCGACGATTTATCAAAAGCCCAAGTGAAAGAGGGAGAAGCTCAACAAATGGCGCTCCAAGATGCGCTCACTGGTCTTCCGAACCGCATGTCATTTGAACAGAGTCTCGAGCACGGGTTGGTTCAGGCAAAACGGCACAATTGGGGACTCGCCGTCTTATTTATTGACATCGACAATTTCAAGAGTATTAACGACTCGTATGGTCATGATATAGGAGACCAAGCGCTATTGACGGTGGCAAACCGTTTACAGTCATTTGTACGCGATCAAGACATAGTCAGCCGCTGGGGAGGCGACGAATTTGTGTGCCTATTGTTGGAAGTCAAGCAAGAAACCGACGTGTCTAGGCTTGCAGAGCAGATGCTAAATAAGGTTGCCGAAGCCTGCGGGTTTAATGGGATTCTTCTTTCAATAAGAGCCAGTATTGGCATTGCCATATATCCCGCAGATGGCGATACGGCTGACATTCTTTTCAAAAATGCCGATACAGCAATGTATAAAGCCAAGGGAACAGAGAAGCGTGTTGTGCTGTTCCGAGAATCTCGCGAGCAAAAAGCGGGCTAACAAAGCGTACTACCTGACGTGTGGGATTCTGCGGCATTTTCGAGCAATTTTCCTCGCTTCAAGTTTTTCCTGCTCCCAAGCAGAATCCACGCTCGCCCACACGCAGGTAACGCAAATCGTTAGCCCGCCGACACATTAAAGAGATTGAGAGATGAGACATCATCACATAATAGCAATAACAGTGATTTTTGTATTCGTTTCGTCTTGTGCGCAAACAAAAACTGTTGCCACCCCGCCTCCTGTAAATGGGACGCCGTCGCCTATATTTTCGCCAAGTCCAACCGCTCTATCCGCTCTTGATGTGCCTTATTACAATAGGCAATATAAACTCATTAATACATGCAATGATACCGCCTGCTTATTTTCTGACAATGTAAACCAACCTCCATATCCAATTGGATATGCAATGATAACTGGACATTATCTAAAGATTGAAAGAACAAGGAACAACGAAACAGAATCTTGTGACGGTTTTGTTATTGATACGGCTCCTTCGGAGTTACTTTCTGCCTACGAAGGCTTTTTTAATGGTGACGCCGAAGTTTACAGCAAGACCCCCGATGGAAAAGACGTTATAAATATCTCGCTTTGGAATGAAGACAAAGCAACGACACAGATGATTTTTTCTTCTTCGTCTGAAAAACCTGTCACCATACGCATACTCAATGAACCACCAATTAATTATGGGGCGGTTTCGTGTTTTTCACCAATAAGTATTCTTGGTGTTTCCAAACCCTTATATTCGTCTGGTTTGTCACAGGATTACGTTATCACCGAATCCGATAATGGAAAAGTCTTTACCTATACAATCACTGCTCGCTTTACGTTAGCGTTAGATAACGCAAAATATCCTAGAACGAGAATGGTGTGCCTGCCTGAAATGATTTTTGGAGCCATTGCTGGCACGAATCAATATGAAATTACGAAAACAGGTCAATGTCAGTTAGAGAATGGTGATTTTCAAGTTACTATTATTGGCGTGCCAAATCCATGAATCAAAAGCGGGCTAACAAAGCGTGCACCTAACGTGTGGGATTCTGCGGCATTTTCAAGCATTTTCCTCGCTTCGAGTTTTTCCTGCTCCCAAGCAGAGTCCACGCCCGCCCACACGCAGGTAACGCAAACCGTTGGGCGAGAACTCTATATCGTGAACAAATAAGGAGGAGCTTCAATGACAATGAAAGAAATATTTAGAAGCATTTGTGCTGTGGTAATGACACTGAGTATTTCAAGCTGTGGTGCTGGTCAAATTTTTGGACCAACGTTCACGCCCACAGCAACCCTTACAAATACTCCGACTCCGAGTCCAACATCAACCTCTACACCAAAACCCAGCGCAACGCCAACTGCTACTGCAACCGAAACGCCTATAGTGACTTATTTTGGCGAGTCGCTAAAACCAGGTTCAACCATAGCCTTTTCAACAGATTTTAACAATGGGCTTCCGCTTCAATTTTCTGGTGTAGCAGACTTGGTTGACGTGCAAGGGTATGTCAAGTATGGCATAGGCATCAACAAGTTTAGTGGTAACTTTTTACAAAACTCATCAGTTCCTCCCTTGCCAACAATACTAACCTTGAATAACTTGCCTGCCCACAGAAGTATTGATTTGCATTTTCTGCTGGCAATTATTGATTCATGGGATGGATATGGGTCAGAGACTTGTTGTGGACCTGACAAGTTGACAATAAAAATTGATGGGCAGACAATACTGAGCGACATCTTTGATAACGCTTGGATGAATGGAAGCCAGAGTTACAATCCACTGCAAGATGTAGTGCTGGTAAGAGCAGTGGAGCTAGGGTTTCGTGATATTGATAGCCATGATCAGGACTCCGCTTACGATACTGGTAAGGATCCGAAATTTTCCAATATTCCACACACGTCAAGCACCCTCACTGTGGAATGGTATGCCAGTGGTCAGAACTGGCAGGGGGGTGGAGACGAATCGTGGGCAATTGATAATCTTGTAGTTATTCTTAATACGGAAAACAACTAAGGTTATCATGGAAGATTTGGTCATATAAACGCGGAAAAGAGTGATGAAAATTGAGAGACTGTTTGTAACAAAGGAAGAAAGGATTTCCACCTCGCCCAACACCGCGTGCAGCAACTGTCTTGAAAGTCAAGAGAAAAACCACCATTAAAGGGAAAAGCAGTCCGTCTTAGGCTATAACTGTTTCCCTGAATGGCACTTGGTCTCGCATCATCGCATTCAATATCGTCAGAAATTTACGCATGCAGGCAATCAGCGCCACCT
>JAYVUA010000078.1:0-9080 GCA_043788255.1 Anaerolineales bacterium
GCATCGGCATCTGCAAAGGTCACTTCCCCGCCAGCCTCTTGCAGGCGGACAATTAATTCATCATCTTTCTTGCGCTTCACAATATATGCGCACGCATGCCAGCCTTCTTCAGCAAGATGAGTTAACGCAATGAGCGTATCTCCGCCATTATTTCCAGGGCCAACCAGACCAAGCACCTCCTCCCATTCATCATCCAGCGCAATCTCGTTGACCAATTCTGCAAGTCCACGGCCTGCATTTTCCATCATCTCAACATAAGGCAAGCCGTTTGCATCTGCTTCTATTTCAATTGCGCGCATCTGCGCGACGGTTACAAGTTTCATTTTTGCCTCCAAAATAAAAGGCGACCCTATGGCCCCCTTTTTATCAATTCCAAAGATCACTGGCTACATCATCTAGCCTCAACTCCAACAACTTCTCTTTGGACGGTCTCCCAGTTTCCAAATCCCAGCCGCGGGCTTCATAATACGCACGTAACAATCCTTGAATATCAGGTACAAAGCCAGCCGCGCCGCCTTTTTTATAAGGTTCTAGCAAAGCCTTTGGTAATTTATCGTTCGCAGCAGTCAGCCCCATGCGGTTATTAATGGCGCGCTTGATATTCCAGCCGCGCTCTCCTGATTTCATCATATCTTCGAGAGTCCACTCATAGTCACAAGCGGCATTGACCAAGTCCACTTGCATTTGCGGTTCAACATTTGCAAAGATGCACATAATCGCCGAGTTGAAAAATGTGCGCCAATCCTGATGTTTGGCTACATTCGCAGCTTTTTCGGCCTGCGCATGGCGTTCGTAATAGTTGATGCCGATTTTTTCGTACGTGTGTCCAAAGTCTACAAAAAAATAATCAGATTGATTATGACATGCCCCGCGCGGACTGGTGGCATAAGAAAGAGCCATGCCCGAAACACCGCGCGGATCATGATAGGCAACTTCCAGTCCATTCACTTGCACGGCCTCATCTTCTGATTCAAAAGCCGCGCCAAATTGACGCGAGCCGCGCGCCAGTAATTCACCGATGCCTTCACGGCGTGCGATCATGTGAATCAACTGCTGTGCCGCTATGAAACTGCCCCACTTTAATTCAAGTCCGCCAGTATTTTGAACAGTCACTTTACCCATTTCAAATAAATGAAATGCCAGTCCAATTGTATTGGCCGTACTAATGGTGTCCATGCCGTATCTATCGCATAGTTCACCAAGCCGCACCACTTCAACCAGATCGTCAATTAATAAATTTGGACCAAAGCCAACGATCGTTTCATATTCAGGTCCTTTGCGTTTCGTACCGTCGCCGATATTGACCACACGTCCGCACGCGATCACGCATCCTTGACAGGCGCTAAAACCCGTCAAAATACTTTCGGTCATCTTTGAGCCAGAGATATTATCAACGCCTTCAAAATAACCTTGATGATAATACTTCGAGGGCATTGAGCCTAAATATTCAGCGTAATTTGCCACACCCGCCGTACCCACTTCGTGAATGATCTTTGCTTCGTTATCCTGCTTGAGCGTTCGATTAGATTCTGAACGCAGCGCCGAATAGCGTTCTTCATGAGCAACAGTAATTTTATTTTTTCCATAAACAGCAACAGCCTTGAGATTCTTTGAACCCATCACCGCGCCGAGTCCTGTGCGGCCAGCCATGCGTCCATGGTCACAACAAATGGATGAATACAATACACCGCGCTCACCCGCTTCACCGATCACTGCGACTCGTGCATTTTTGCGGCCTACTTCCTCTTTGACAATTTCCTGCGCCTCGTACACATCCTTGCCCCAAACACGCGCAGCATTCCTAATCTCAAGCCTGCCTTCTTCGATCCAAAGATATACAGGGCTGGAAGATTTTCCTGTAATCCACAAACCGTCATAACCAGCCTTGCGAAGTTCAGGTCCCCAAAAGCCACCGATACCAGATTCAGCCCACAGATTTGTGGCGGGGCCTTTTCCACAAATCACAAAGCGGCCAGTGGTCGGGCCTGAGGTTCCAGTCAACGGGCCGTTAATAAATAACAATGGTGAATCAGCTGAAAGCGGATCAAGTTCCTTCGTGAGATATGGATAAAGAATCCGTGCAGCCAGCGATGCTCCGCCAAGAAAATCATGTTCCCATTCTTTGGGAATTAGGAATTTTTCGGTTGAGTTATCGGTGAGGTTAATTTTGAGGATAGGCAGCATAATTAAATTTATGTCATTGCGAGACGGCGTACTTCCGTCGAAGCAATCTCAAATTACGAAGAAATTATATCGTTACAAGGGGATTGCTTCGCAAAGTGCGCTCGCAACGACATGCTATAGAATTTCCGTTGTCGCTTCATTCGCCACGCGGACAAAATCCAGCACGGTTGGCACATTTCGCATCATGTAACCCATGCTGCCCTGCACTTTGAGTTTCATGGTCATCATGGCCGTCATGGGATTCATTTTTCCCGTGAGGACGGATGTAAGGTTGGTATAAGTTGATGTCAGGGTGAAAGCGGGTTTTGGGTAGGTCGCTGCGTCAGGTTTATATTCTGCTTTTCGGCAAGTGCCATGCCACAGGTCAAGATAGAACGTGAGATCTTCCTTGAGGTTGCCATCCGCTTCAATGTGAAAGAATAAATCCCCTTCCCAATTCTTTGCCACTTCCGCATAGCGTGCATCTGAGTTAATTTTTTGTTCCAACCCCTTCAACCATTCTTCACTGGGAAAGATAGCCATGATATTGCCTCCAATAGTAGGTGATATGCAATTGTACCATTATGAAATTTCGTGTTAAAAGTCCTTGCGAAATTGATAAAAATAGTCTATGCTTAAAGCTATGGGATGATTATCATCCAGTGGCAATACACCTGTTGCCAACTAAATCTATTTCTCTTGGAGGAGAAAATGAAAAAACTGTTTACCTTTGCCAGCCTGCTCGTGCTAGCGTCACTTTTGCTCTCTGCCTGTGGTGGCGGAAGCGCAGCCAAAGCAGATAACTTGCTTGGCGACATCAAGAACCGCGGATATATTTTGATCTCAACCGATCCAAATTATGCTCCGCAGTCATCCTTAAATACCGAGGGAAAACGTCCCGATAATACCAAGTGTCCAAAAGATGCCTTGACCACCGCAGAAATGCAGGGCTTTGATGTGGATGTGGCCGCTGCTGTTGGCGATGGCCTTGGTGTTGAAACCTGTTTTGCCACACCAGGCTGGGACACACTCACCGCTGGCAGTTGGGCTGACAAATGGGACATGAGCGTGGGTTCCATGACCATCACAACTGACCGCTTGAAAGTTCTTGATTTCAGTACTCCCTATTACTATACGCCCGCAGTAGTTGCCGTTCTCGCTGACTCTGCCTTTACATCCATTGACGATCTTGCTGGTCAGGCGATTTGCGCTGGCCTTTCAACCACCTACGAAACCTGGCTCAGCGGCGGCGATCTTGGCCTGCCCGAATCATCCATTTACGCCAAGCCCCCTGCCAACATTACTGTGGTTCCTTTGGAATCTGACCAGGAATGTGCCCAGGCTCTTAAATCAGGACGCACTGATTTTGCTGCATATGCTACATCTGTAACCGTGGTCAACGCAAATATTGCCGAAGGTATTCCAGTGAGACAACTTGGCGGCGCTGTTTACTCTGAAGATCTTGCCGCTGCGTTCGACAAATCCTCAACCTTACCGACTGCATCCCTGGTTGACGAAGTTAATAAGCTCTTCACCGCCATGCACAGTGATGGCCGCCTGACCGAATTATCCATCAAATGGTTCGAAGCAGACCTGACCCAGGCTCCTAAATAATATTCAGCAGATACAAAAGGGAAGCGGTTCATGCCGCTTCCCTTTATTTTTTTTCTCAGTGGAGATCGGTATGAGTATTTTTTCAAAGACGCAGGATGTGCCTAAATCACAAGCCGAATTAATCTATGAAGCTCAGGCGCGCAAGGAACGACTTTTCCGCTCGAACGTTGCCCTCTCATGGTTTATTTTACTTTTTATTCTCGTCTTTACTTTCAGCGGTCAGGAAATCACAATTGGGTCAAGAACTTTTAGCGGCATTCAGGTGGATACCGAGTTCATAAAAAACAACATGGCATTTATTGCAGGGGGATTGGGTGAAACCATTAAGATCTCAGTTCTCTCCATTATGCTTGCAATGGTTCTCGCATTATTGGCAGCTCTTGGGCGGCTTTCCACGTTCCCGCCAATTTACGCACTTAGCACTTTTTATGTTTCGCTTATTCGCGGGACTCCACTTTATTTACAAATTTTCTTTTTCTTTCTAGCATTGCCACAATTAGGAATTATTCTCACCGGCACCTTCGCTGGCGTACTCGCGCTGGGACTTAATTACGGAGCGTATATGTCAGAAATTTTCCGTGCTGGGTTAAGTTCCGTGGGCAAAGGTCAACGGGAGGCAGCCATGGCAATCGGCATGACCCCCACACAAACCATGCGTCGCGTTATTCTGCCGCAAGCCTTACGATTCGCCATTCCTCCAGTAGGTAACGAATTCATTGCCATGACGAAAGACTCGGCTCTCGTCTCTGCCACCGGCTTCGTCCATGAATTAATGTGGCGTTCTACAAAGGTGGGACGTGCTCAATTCCATAATCTTGAAGCGCTGATCATGGCTGCAATATTCTACTGGGTCATGACCTTAATCCTGACTTATGTGCAGAGTCTGCTCGAAGCCCGCCTCGCCAAAGGAGACCGATAGCATGTCTCCAATCGTAAAAATATCAAACCTTGATAAGTATTTTGGTCATTTGCATGTGCTGAAAAATATCAGCCTTGAGGTTGCAGAGCGTCAGGTGGTTTGCCTTATTGGCCGAAGCGGTTCTGGTAAAAGCACATTATTGCGATGCATCAACTTCCTTGAAGAACCTTCCCGCGGCACAATTGAAGTGGACGGCGTCAAAGTAGAAGGCGGCGAAAAAGGCAGGGAACACCGTCAGCTTATTCATGATGTTCGTTTGAAAACAGGAATGGTGTTCCAGGAATTTAATTTGTTTCCACACATGAGCGTACTCGAAAATGTGATCGAGGGTCCGGTCATCGTAAAAGGTATGGACCGCCAGAAAGCAATCGAACTTGCCGAAGAAAGTCTGGATAATGTGGGCTTGCTATTCAAAAAAGATGAATATCCAAATCGACTCTCCGGCGGACAAAAGCAACGCGTGGCCATTGCGCGCGCATTGACCATGGAACCAAGGGTCATGCTTTTCGATGAACCCACCTCCGCACTCGACCCCGAGCTTATCGGCGAAGTACTTAACGTAATGAAAAGAGTTGCCAAAGAAGGCATGACCATGATCGTAGTAACTCACGAAATGGGGTTTGCGCGCGAAGTGGCAGACCGTGTTCTCGTGATGGGTGACGGCGAATTAATCGAAGATGCAAAACCTGCTGATCTTTTCAACAACCCTCAAGACCCGCGCACAAAAGCCTTGATCGACCGCTACCGCTCTGGAGAACAATAAATGACGATTGCCATTACACGCGATGTCAGCTCTCGCTTCAATGAATGCGAGATCACTCACATAGATCGTTCACCAATCAATGTTGAAGTGGCTCGCGCTCAACATCACGAATATGTAAAAGCACTTGCCTCCCTTGGCTGTCAGGTAGTGGAATTACCATCCGAGACAGATTTACCTGATTCTGTTTTCGTTGAAGACACTGCCTTCATTCTGACAGAAGTCGCGGTCATCACACGGCCCGGAGCTGATTCTCGCAAACCAGAAACAGAATCCATCATCCGGGCATTATCTGCACATATTCCACTCGTTCATGTCACCGAGCCTGGGACAGTGGACGGCGGTGACGTGCTTGTGTTAGGTAAAAATATTTATATTGGCATCTCCACTCGCAGCAATGCAGAAGCTGTCCATCAAATTCAGGAAATGCTTAAGGAGTATGGCTATACAGTGACAGCGGTGGAAATGCACGATTGTCTGCATCTTAAGACCGCTGTTACCAAAGTGGATGATAGAACTTTGCTGATCAATCCAAAGTGGGTTGATAATTCTCATTTCAAAGGTTTTGAATGGATCGAAGTTGACCCAACTGAACCCTTCGCTGCAAATTGCCTTCCCGTTCGAGGAGCGATAATCTACCCCACATCCTTCCCTAAGACCCAAAAAAGGCTCGAACAAAAAGGCCATAAATTAGTTACTGTCAACGTAGCAGAATTGGCAAAGGCCGAAGGCGCTGTTACTTGTTGCAGCCTGATCATATAAACTAAGATATATAGGTTAAAATCCCTATCAATCATAATTGACAGGGATTTTTCATTTGGGGCGCAACCCATAAAGTGGATTTCATGAAGAACACGAAATCTGTAAAAAATAAAAAAATAAAAACATTCACCCTCGACAGTCAAGTGGATGAGCTTTTGCGTCAACGGGATCAACTTTTGAATGCAATTGCTCAATTTGCATTCAAACTTTTGGAAGCACCTGATTGGCGCACTGAAATAAATGAACTTTTGAAACTATTAGGGGAAACCACCAGCGCAAGCCATGCCTATCTCTTTGAAAATCATATTGACGGGCAGCAGCTTGTCACCAGCCAAAAATATGAATGGACTGGCCCCGGGCAAAAAGTGGAGGTCGACAATCCCGATTTCCAAAAGATCCCAGTCATGGAAGAAGGTATGCTCGATTGGTATTCGGTTGTCAGCACCGGGAAACCCTTCTACAATTCAACAAAAGTTTTTGATTCTGAATGGCAGGAAATCGAAAGCAGGCAGGAGATAAAGACTCTTCTGGACGTACCCATTTTTGTCAACGGCAAATGGTGGGGAGTGATCGGCTTTGATGATTGTGAAAGGGAATTACCCTGGTCCCAGGCAGAGGTGCATGCTTTACAGGCCGCAGCAGGTATGTTGGGCGCAGCCATTAAGCGCCAGCAAACTGATGCAGCCTTGCGTGATTCTGAAAATAAATTTCACACTGCGTTTCATCACACATTCGTCCCCATGGCGATAGGGCATAACATAAGCAGGGCAATCCTGGATGTCAACGAAGCCTTTTGCAGCGAATTGGACTATCAAAGAGAAGATGTTATCGGACATAGCGCCAGCGAATTAAATATATGGGGTTCCCTTCAAGAGCATGACGAGCATCAGCAAATTCTTAATACCCAAGGGTATACCCGTGAATTCAAAGCAAAATTTAGAAAACGTTCCGGTGAAACCGGTGTGGCACTTGTCTCCACGGCACCCATCATGGTCAATGGCGAATCTTGTGTGCTATACACATCATTCAATATTACAAAAATAGAAGAATTGCTCGGTGAGCTGCAGGCAAAAAATAATGAACTTGAAAGTTTTACTTACACAGTATCGCATGATCTTAAGGCTCCATTGATTACCATAGGCGGATTCGTAGGGTATCTTGAAAAGGATATTACAACAGGAAATATTGCCAAAGCCAGGCAGGATTCAAAACGTGTATTGGAAGCCGTGCTAAAAATGCAAAGGCTTTTAAATGAGCTGCTGGAACTTTCCCGCATCGGGCGCTTTGTGAATAAACCAGAAACTGCCAATATGAGCGACATTGCAAATGAAGCAATCCGCCTGACACAGGGACAACTCACAGAACACAACATTGATGTGACTGTGGATGAAAATTTACCATCTGTGGAAGTCGATCGTACCCGTCTCGTTGAGGTGATCCAAAACCTCGTGGAAAATGGGTCAAAATTCATGGGGAACCAGTCACATCCCGAAATTAGGATTGGAGTACGCAAACAAAACGAAGAGCAAATATTCTTTGTGCGCGACAACGGTATTGGGATCGAGTCTGTTTATCATGATCGTATCTTTGGGCTGTTTAACAAATTGGAGGCCAATTCAGAGGGAACCGGTATAGGCCTTGCGCTTGTAAAACGCATTATTGAATATCATGGAGGCAGGATTTGGGTGGAATCAGAACCAGGAAAAGGCGCGACTTTCTGTTTTACTTTAGCTAAAACAAATAAAAATAATTCGAATTAAAGGCGCGGCATGGCTAAGAAACCAATTTACAAAGAACCTTTATCGACAATGCTAAGAAGGCGCAACCCCGGCAACGAAGAACAAATAGCTGGAATCATTCGCTGGGTAGCCTATTCATCCATTTTCACACTTATGGCGCTGATCTTCGCCAGTTTGGCGAGAAGGCATTATATTGAGGCCCTTATCATCCTGGTTGGAGTCGTGCCAATCATTACGTCTCTCGTATTGATCGAGAAAAAGATGATAACAATACCAGTCATTATCATGGCTGTGACGATCACTTTATTACTCACTTATATTTCAAGTGCAGGAAGCGGCATTTATGATGTTGCAGTCATCGGTTACCCGGTTGTTCTGATTATTACAGGCTTGATATTAAAAGGCAAAGTTACTCCTTATTTAACCGGCTTTATTCTTATATGCCTGGCCTGGCTCGTATTTGGAGATATTTTCGGTTACTACAAGCCTTTCTATATTAAAAAAAGTATTCCTGAGGACTTTTTATTCGCAAGTGCGATCATTCTGGTTACAAGTAATGCGGTGCACCTTCTGGTTAGAAATATCCATCAAAGTTTGGCTCGTGCAAGAGACGAAATTGCCGAGCGCGAGAAATCTGAAAAACAACGCGAAGAACTGATACGCCAGTTAAAATTGAAAAATCAAGAACTGGATCGGTTTGCAATCACAGTTTCACACGATTTAAAAACTCCGCTTATTACCATTGCGGGGTATCTGGGGTACCTTGAAAAAGATGCCTTATCTGGAAATAGTGAGCGCATCAGCAGAAATATTGGTCAGATCAATGAAGCCGCAAAAAACATGGGAAAACTTGTGGATGAGATACTGGACCTTTCAAGAATTGGGCGGATCATGAATCCGCCGAGAGTTGTTCCGTTCGGCGATATTATTGAAGAAGCTCTAAAAGCGGCAGATGGCTTAATTAAAGAGAAACAGGTTGAGGTTAAGATTGGAAACGATTTACCTGTCATCTACTGCGATTTTTCGCGAATTGTGCAAGTCGTCCTAAACTTAATTACAAACGCGGTTAAATTCATGGGGGAACAAAAAAATCCAGTGATTGAGATAGGGGTGGAATTTAATA
>JAYVUA010000079.1:0-31900 GCA_043788255.1 Anaerolineales bacterium
AACCTGAATTCGGGATAAGGAATTTGGACGCTGATTCACGCAGAAAACGCAGATTAATTCTTTTGAATCAGCGAAAAGCAGCGTTTATCTGCGTCCAAAACGCCTTTTAGTGGTTATCTCGAACTGACGTTAAATAAACTCGCCATAGTTATGTCGTTGATCATAAAAAGCAGCCGCATTATGTGCGGCTGCTTTTTATTTTCCTAATCTCTTTTTCTGCCTTTGAGTTCATCTCGGAAGATGGCGCTCATGACCATGCTGACGATGCTGATGACCAGGCTTCCGAGAAGCGCGGGCCAGAAGCCATCTATGGTTAAGCCGAGACCAAAGGTATTGCCAATGGAACTGGTCAACATCAGCACCAGGGTATTGATCACGATGGTAAACAACCCAAGGGTGAGGATGATCAACGGGAAGGTCAGTAATTTGAAGATGGGCCGCACCAGCGCGTTGAGCAGGGTGATGATGAGGGCCAGCCAGACAATGCCCATCCAATCACCTTCAAAATCTATGCCTGTCACTATTATGGATGCAGCATATAAGGCGGCGGCGTTGATGGCCCAACGAATAATAAATTTGATCATTTGAACTCCTTTTGTATTATTCATGTCTTTGCGAAGCAATCTCCAACACAGTGAGGAGATTGCTTCGTCGGAAGAGCAAGTACACTCCTCGCACTGACATAGTCTATGATAAATACGTACGACTTGTTACAAAGTTGCCTGCATCCAGATCAACGTGCGTTGGGATTTAAAACCCGCGGCGAGAATCGCGCCGTCAAATTCTCCTGATGGGAATTCGAGGGCGATGTTTGGATGGGAATGTGCCAGATCACGGCGCGCTTGGAGAAGTAAAGCCGTCAACGCTGCGGGGTCGGACCGTTCACCTGTTGCGGCGAAAAGAGATTCGCCCCGCCCGTAGGGAATCCACGCGAGCGCAGCTTCCATGTGATCTTTACGAAGCGCAGACCATTGACGGACGTTGATGTCTACAAATAATAAATACAACCAGTTCCAAAAACCAGGCCGAAGGGAGCGAAAGTTCCAGTTGCGGTGCCAGGCCAAAGGGTCGGGGTAGAGGCGGGAAAGCCAGTGGAGTTGAGTGGGCCAATCGTGTGGATGTCGGTTTGTGACGGCGATGTCTGTATTCAAAGCAGGCGCATGAAAATCGGTAACGGCCTGCCAGTTGGTGCGCCGCGCGCGTTCGATAAATCCGAGTTTTGTATAGAGTTCCACTGCGCCGCCATTATCCTCGCGGACATGCAGCCAGATGGTGTTGACCTTTTTTTCGCTGGCATGCTGCATGGCGCGTTCAGTGAGCGCGCGGGCAATGCCTTTGCGGCGATGTTCAGGGTGGACGGCTACGTTGGCGATGAGGTAGATGCGTTGTTTGTTATGTTTAAATGGGACCAGGCTGGCATTTCCAACGACTTTGCCGTCTTCCTCCCAAACGTAGCCGCTCAATGGCAGGGATGTGGTTTCTGCGGCGCGGTTGGCCCATTTGATAAAGGAGTTGTCACTGCCTGCGCGGCGCATATCCTGCACATAGCGTTTGCCTTCGCTGTCCATGGTGCTGGAGAAGCAGACCTCGATCAGATCAGCCACAGCGGGGAGGTCTCGCAAAATATTAAGCGGGCGCAAATTGGGATGCGGTTCACTTCGCGCGGGTATGGTGATGGATGCCATGCTGATATTATAGTCGGGTTGATGTTTTTTGCAGGTGGGTGGGCGTATAATGCTGTATATAAGTTGTTATAGAGCAATAATGCTGTATAAATCATAGTTGGGTGGCTTCGCCAAATCCATTACATCAAGCCACATAGTTATTTATGAATACCAAAAACAGTTCTCGCTAAACAAGCAAATCATAATAGGATTATTCTCATGTTCAATCCACCAAACCCTTCTCAAAATTCAGGTTCTTATGTTGACCTTTTGAAGCGAATGACTCAACGGGTACAACAAGATAAGGTTGATGACCAAATTCTTGTAATCATGCAGCGGGTTTTTGAAAACGAATTAGATAAAGAGAATATAGTTCTTTCACGTCCTGAAAGAGTACGTTTGTTTCGGCAAGTTACAAAAGCAGTATTGACTGATATGCTTGGAAAACTTGACGATACAAAATAGCAAAAAATATAGGTTCGTTTGATTAGTATCTCAAAATCGGTGTGTTTTCTTGTCGTAAAGGTTCGATAAGTTGAGTTCGTAAAATTACGTTCGTTTCAAATTGCAAAATCACTTTTCGGTTAAATCAGATTTCTAAAATCGGCGCACCTATTTTCGTCTTTAGTTTTGGTCAGCATTGAGTCTTTGATTATTCAGCGTTTTGGTAAGTCGTGATTTTTGTCAGTTGTGAAAGCCAAAAGTTTGTGCAATAATTTGTCAAGTTTTATGCGGGTTAGTTTTTTTACAGCCAGCGAGTCTTGTACAACAGAGTGCCACCCAACAAAGCGTGCAGCGGACGGGTGGGAGTCTGGCGAAATCTCAAGCAGTTTTCTACGCCTTATCATTTTTCCGCTCGGACGGCGTCCCGCCGCCTACCCCAGCGCGGGTATCCCACTAAGAGCACGCGGGACGAGCCACAAACGGTTAGGTGGCAATAAAAAGTGGTGCGCAAAATGAAACGAATAGAAACTTGTATTTTATCCATATCTATTAAACAATAAAAAAGGACGATATTATGATTTCAAGTATTCAAAAAGAAAAGGCTGAATTGTTCTTAAAATATCATCATGACAAAGAAATTCTGGTTCTGTTAAACTCGTGGGATATCGGAAGTTCTAAATTAATAGAAGCAAGTGGCTATAAAGCAATCGCAACAACAAGCATGGGAATAGCTGCCTCTTTAGGTTATCCTGACTCTCAGGTCATACAATTTTCAGAAATGATTCAAGTTATAACGGGGATTGTAAATGCAGTACAAGCTCCGGTATCCGTGGATATAGAAGCTGGATACGGAAATAATTTAAATGAAATAATTGAGTCGGTTAAAAAGATAATTGAAACAGGAATTGTTGGGGTAAACATTGAAGACAGTATCGATTTAAATCCGGTGTTAATTGACGAGATGGAATTTTGTGAAAGAATATCAGCTATACGTGCATTTTCAGATTCACTGGACTTTCATTTAGTCATTAATGCAAGAACGGATTCATTTTATACTTCGTCAGGTTCAACACAAGAAAAATTATCTGAATCAATAAAGCGTGGCAATAAATACCGGGAAGCTGGCGCCGACTGTATATTTGTACAGCCTGTATGGGAAAAAGAAACGATTGCGACATTGGTTAAGGAAATTAACGCCCCGATTAATATCCTTGCGAACCCCGGGATGGGCGGAGGAATACCGCCATCGGTAAGCGAACTACAGGATTTAGGTGTTGCCCGTTTAAGTCTTGGTTCAGGTTTGATGAAAGCTACTTTAGCTTTGATTAAAAAAGTTGCCAACGAACTGTCTGAAAAAGGGACTTACAACATTTTATTAGATACCTTAACGCCGCTTCCCGACGCTGCACTGGCATATAAAATGGCAATAGGAATGAAGAATAGACACTAACAGAGATTGGATTGGGCGGGATGCCGCCCGCCCCAATAGCGGTCAAAGCAAACCGTTGGGCGTTTCTGATAGAAAAGCAAAATAGTTCTCATAACGAGCTTCTAAATCAATTAACTCTTCGTTTTTTAATCAAGGAGGTCAACAATGAATTTCTTCAAAAAATTGTCTAGCAACAATACCGCAACGCCTATTAAAAACATTCCTGGCATCGAGCCCATTGTTGTACAGGCGGTTGAAAGCCTGTTTCTAGATGTGAATACTCAGAAAAGCACCTTTGAGTGCATTCTCGAATTTAAGCAAGACAGAAAAGGTGTTGCTGATCTAAAAACCCTATTAGCATTGCTTAAATACAGCAAAGGGGATTTAGAATTATTCCGAAAATCGGCATGGCAAAGCCATCCTCATTTTTGGATGGATGAAATTAGTCATATTTTTCTCACAATGGAAGACGCTGAAAAATGGGTTAAGTCATTGTCAGAATCACAGAATTGAAAAGACAGATTGAGGATTGGATATTACGTTTCGCTGCTTGAGGTTTTGGTTATTACCAACTATCATGTTATCTAAGTTCAAATTTTTATCGATATGTGATAATAAATCTTGCGCAATATAAAAACGCCCAACAAGGCGTGCAGCAACTGTCTTGAAAGACTATGCAATTTTCTGCGCCTTATCATTTTCCGCTCGGACGGTGTTCCGTCCGCCTCCTTGCACAACATATATCAATTTCAATCAGGATAAAAAATCATGCTGAACGAAATACAGTTGAAAGAAAAACTGCAAGTATTCGCCGAGAATAAATTTCTCCTTTCGGAGAATGAAGATTTATCCAAAATTATTCCAGAAATGCTGAATCACATTGGCTCAACGGATAGTTACTTGCGTGATGATTTAATTTATTCTGCCTTTGGAACTTGGGTACTGCGCTACAATGCAATAAACCAGGAACAATTACGCAACTTGTTGCCAATAATTCTTGACGAGCAGCATATGCTCTACAATATCAGCGAGCAAAATACTGACAGTGTGTTTAGGCGTTCATTTTCTGTTTTACTTTTGCCGCTCTTGCTAATTTCCCATCGTTCACAACCTTTTCTTACAGTACCAGAAATTTACCAAATTAAAGAGAAGTTGCTCTATTATCTCGAAAACGAAAAAGACCGTAGGGGTTTTGTAAGTGAAAAGGGCTGGGCACACGCAATTGCCCACGCCGCTGACGCTCTTGATGATTTGGCTCAGTGTTCCGAATTGAATAAATCTGATTTAGCAGAAATTCTAGAAGTAATCCGCAACGTAATTTGCATTATAGATACAGGCTATATCCATTCAGAAGATGAACGAATTGCGACAGCAGTAATCGCAATTATTAAACGGCAACTCTTGTCTGATACAGAAATCATTCAATGGGTACAAGGCTTTTCCGACCGTACGCTATCTATCAAGTCAACGCCAGAAAAACACATTATTCGAGCGAATGTAAAGAATTTTCTTCAATCACTATATTTTAGGTTACAGTGGGAGCAAGTGACAAACAATTTTGATACTCCCATAAATCAGACGTTGCAAAAAATTAACCCGTTCTATAAGCCAGAAGGCGGCTAACAAAGCATGCACCCGCCTCCAAATTCCCATACTGGGACGGTGTGCGACAGTTAAATTTGAGAAAGGATGGGAAGTTTGCAGGTTGTATTTGAAGAAGGAAAGGTGTGTGGCCTTCAGGCAGAGTCCACGCCCGCTTGCGGTCAAAGCAAACCGTTGACCTCGAGAGTGATAAAAGAAGGAACAAAGCTCGGCAGGGATTTGTGAACCCTAAAATCTAATACTCTTCTTACGCCGCATTGACAAACCATCAATGCGGCTTTTGTTATAATGCTTCCATTATGGACGTTGGACAATGGACGGAAGACCGTGCGAAACGGTCGGCGGTTTATTGTCTATAGTCTGGAGGAATAACCTTATGATGAGATTTGATAGATTTACCGAAAGAGCGCAGGAAGCGGCCCAGCGTGCTGCCGAGATTATCCAGCGCTATGGACATAACCAGATCGATACCGAACACATTCTGTTGGCTCTGATCGAGCAGCCCGGCGGTGTGATTCCCCAAATCCTTGAAAAATTAAGTGTCAGTTCAGAAGCTCTCACCGAGCGCCTGGATGCCACCTTGCGTGCCAGCCCGAAAGCCAACATCTTTGGCGGCGGCGCAGGACAGATATTTATCACGCCTCGCGTCAAGCGGATCATTGATCTTGCCAACGAGGAAGCCAACCGCCTGAAAGATGAGTACATTTCCACTGAGCACATCTTCCTTGCCATTCTCACGGAGCGCAACACACCCGCCGCACGCATTTTGGAAAGCGCCGGACTTACCCGTGACCGTGTCTATGACTCGATTCAAGACCTGCGCGGTGGACAGCGAGTCACTGATCCGCAGGCCGAGACAAAATATCGCACCCTCGAAAAATATTCGCGTGACCTAACTCAACTTGCCCGCGAAGGCAAACTTGACCCGGTCATTGGCCGCGATAAGGAAATTTTGCGCGTTATTCAGATTTTGTCCCGCCGCACTAAGAACAACCCTGTTCTGATCGGCGAAGCAGGCGTAGGCAAGACCGCCATTGCGGAAGGTCTCGCACAAAAAATTGCCAACAACGATGTGCCTGAAATTTTAAGTGGCAAACGTGTCGTGGCGCTTGACCTCGGCGCGATGATCGCAGGTTCACGCTTCCGCGGTGAATTTGAAGAACGCCTTAAGGCCGTGATGGATGAAGTCCAACGTGCCAAGGGTGATGTAATCCTGATGATCGACGAGTTGCATACAGTTGTCGGAGCAGGAGCAGCTCAAGGCGCGATGGATGCGAGCAACATGCTCAAGCCTGCTTTGGCACGTGGTGAGTTGCAATGTATCGGCGCAACTACGTTGGATGAATTCCATAAGCATATTGAAAAAGATGCCGCGCTTGAACGTCGCTTTGCTCCCATTCATGTGGAAGAGCCAAGTGTCGATGACACGATCAAAATGCTGCACGGCTTGCGTGACCGCTACGAGGCGCATCACAAAGTGCATTTTTCGGATGAAGCTTTAACTGCCGCGGCCCGTTTGGCTGATCGTTATGTGACAGATCGTCACTTGCCCGATAAAGCCATTGACTTGATGGATGAAGCCGCCGCGAAAGTCCGCGTTGCGTTGTATTCCATGCCTCCCGATCTTAAGGGCATGAAGACCGATGTGGATCGTTTGCGCGCTGAAGAAGAACAGGCAGGACTGGAACGTGATTACGAACGTGCTGCTCAAAAGAAAGCCGAGCGATTGCGTCTTGAAACTGAATACGTTGAAAAACGTGAAAAATGGGAAACCGAACATCAACTTGATGAAGTGGTCGATGTGGATGATATCGCATCGGTTGTACATCAATGGACGGGCATCCCTGTCAATCAAATGCTTGAAACTGAATCAGAAAAACTCTTGCACATGGAAGCGCGTTTGGGTGAGCGCATCATTGGTCAACAGGAAGCTATTCGCGCCGTGTCCGATGCGATTCGCCGCGCGCGTTCTGGTTTGAAAGACCCGTCCCGGCCGATCGGCTCATTTATTTTTATTGGCCCGTCCGGGGTTGGAAAGACCGAGCTGGCGAAAGCACTCGCGTGGTTTATGTTTGATGATGAAGATGCTCTCGTCCGCATTGATATGTCTGAATATCGCGAACAGCATACGGTCAGCCGTTTGTTCGGTGCGCCTCCCGGATATGTTGGTTATGAAGAAGGCGGCCAGCTCACAGAAGCAGTCCGCAGGCGCCCGTATCGAGTCGTCCTGTTTGATGAGATCGAAAAGGCACATCCTGAAGTGTGGAATGCCTTGCTTCAAATTTTGGATGACGGCCGTTTGACGGATGGCCAGGGCAAAGTAGTGGACTTCCGTAATACGGTTCTTATCATGACCTCGAACCTGGGCACTGAATACGTGACAAAAGGCGGCACTTTGGGTTTTCTCACCCAAAAATCTGACGACGATGAACGCGCCATGCACGATAAGATCGAGAAGGCCCTCAAGGGCGCGTTCCGCCCAGAGTTCCTCAACCGTGTGGATGAGACCATTATGTTCTCGCCGCTGACGATTGCGCAAATGGAAGAAATCGTTGTACTACAGATGAAAGAAGTGCAGGATCGTTTGAACGAGCACGATATCTCTGTCCAGTTGACGGATGCAGCCCGTCTTTGGCTTGCTACAGAAGGATATGATCCCGCATTCGGCGCGCGCCCGCTGCGTAGGGCCATTCAAAAATATGTCGAGAGTCCGCTTTCAGTGGAATTGCTCGGCGGAAAATTCAAGGATGGCGCGGTAGTGATGGTGGATGTGAAAGATAATAAGATCGTGTTTCAAACTGCTGCATCAGTGAAAAAATCAAAACATAAAGTGGAAGCGTAAGTTAAGAAAGTTAAGAAACCTCCGAGTTCTTCAAGAACTCGGAGGTTTGGTTTTAATGACCAAGTGATGTTACGCACCTAATTGTGATTCCCTGAGCGGGGCGATACTTGCGCCTCTCAGAATGACACTCGTAAGACAAATGACTAATTTCCTAATCCTCTTTTCACTCATAAGCGGTATGATGAACTAATCTTTTCACCTCAGAGGACAAAATGATAGAAAACGAACCTACAGAAAAAAAATCAGGTGTTTCCGCGATCGTGATCGGGATCGTGGTTTTATTGTGCTGTATCTGTGTGCTTGTTGGCGGGATGGCCGCATACGGATATTATGCGTTTACTAAAATTTCGCCGCCAAACATTTCCATTCCTACTCTTCCTGGCATCCCTACCATCCCCCCTGTTGATGGTGCCACACCAGCAAGTGGGTCGGAGCTTTTCCGTCCATCCCCAGACACCATCTCAAGTGAAACCGTTCAAATGCTGGATCAATCCACTACCCCAGAGAATGATGTTTATGAATTAGCATGTCGTTTGCAGGGAAAGTGCAATATCCCAACCACACTCCCTGCGCCGACTACGCCTTTGAAGGCAGGTGCAAAGCAGAAGTTTTGGTTGATCAACGCAGACACAAATGAAAACTTCCAGATCGATGCCACCCTGCTTTACATCACACCCCTCACATATTTTTGGGCTGAAGATGGAGTCGATGTAAACAAAAATGATATGAAAGCCTTGATGGATGAGTTTGATCAAAAGATCATCCCAACCGATCGTGAGTTCTTCGGCAGTGAATGGACCCCAGGTGTGGATGGTGACCCGCACATTTATGTTTTATATGCGGGTAATCTTGGCAGCAATATTGGCGGGTATTATTCCTCGTCAGATGAATACAACCCGATTGTGCGCCAATATTCCAATGGACATGAAGCTTATGTATTGACCAGTTCTCAGCCCCTTGGCGATCAGTATGCTTATAGCACTCTTGCGCATGAATTCGTCCACATGATCCAATTTCCCACAGACCGTAACGATGTTTCCTGGATCAATGAAGGCTTTGCCGAACTAGGCGCTTTTTTGAATGGCTATGATGTCGGCGGCGCAGATTGGGCTTATGTTCAAAAGCCTGACCTGCAATTGAATGACTGGGCCACCAATGATTCTCCCGATTTTGGCCTGCATTATGGTCAAAGCTTTTTATATCTCACTTATTTCCTTGATCGCTTTGGAGAGGCTGCCACCAAGGCGTTGACCGCCAACCCAGTCAACGATCTCGCCAGCGTAGACGATACCCTCAAGACGCTCAATGCTACTGACCCGCAAACTGGCAAATTAATTACAGCCGATGATGTGTTTATGGATTGGGCGGCGGCTTTATATTTAATGGATGGTAATGTGGGTGATGGACGCTATACCTATCACAACTACCTCAATGCGCCTCAACCAACTAATACAGAAACGATTTCCAATTGTCCGCAATCAGCAGTGACGCGTGATGTGCATCAGTTTGGAATTGATTATATTAATATCTCGTGCGCAGGTGACCATACCATTACTTTTACAGGCTCCACAGCCATCCACATGCTGCCGGTTGATCCAAATTCTGGTTTGTATTCGTTCGCAACCAACCTTGGCAACGAATCAGATATGACCCTGACACGCGAATTTGATTTCACAAGTGTCAGCGGCCCGCTTACCTTATCCTTCAATACATGGTATGACCTTGAGAAGGATTACGATTATCTTTATCTCGAAGCCTCCGAAGATGGCGAGCACTGGCAGATCATTACCACGCCTTCGGGAACGGGCGAAAACCCAACGGGGGGATCCTACGGCTGGGGTTATAACGGCGCAACCAACAACTGGATAAAGGAAGATGTTGATCTTTCACAGTATGCTGGCAAGAAGGTACAGATACGTTTCGAATATGTCACAGATGCGGCAGTAACAGGAGAAGGCTTCCTGTTGGATGATGTTTCTGTAGATGCGATCAGCTATAAGTCCGATTTTGAAACGGATGATGGCGGCTGGGTTGCTGCAGGCTTTACACGAGTCCAAAATATCATCCCACAGAATTTTAGACTGTCCCTGATTATCAAGGGTGCCGATACAACTGTTCAAGCAATTGACCTGAGTTCTGATCAAGTGGCTGAAATCCCGCTTTCTCTGAAAGATGGCGAGGAAGCAACTTTAATCGTGACGGGAATAACACGTTATACACGGAAAAATTCTATATATCAAATTGAAATAAAGTAATATGATTAGGGCGGCCATCTGGCCGCCCTGTTTTTTTTGGAGGAACAATGTCTGTTGCACCGAAATCCCAAGTTTTAGATATGGCAGAAATGGTGAATTATCAAGATAGCTCTGTTGTCAGCCGTCAAATCACCAAAGCAGATGCAGGCAACGTAACGCTTTTCGCCTTTGATAAAGGCCAAGGCTTGAGTGAACACACTGCTCCTTTTGATGCACTTGTGTATGTTTTGGAAGGGGAAGTGCAGGCAATGATTTCTGGAAAAATGTTCGACCTAAAAGCAGGCGATGCGATTGTTATGCCTGCCAATGAGCCGCATGCATTGACGGCTGTTCAAAGATTTAAAATGCTGTTGACAATGATTCGGTCCTGATCGTTTGCCGCCTGTTTGCTATTGTGACAGTTTCATTTCTTTACGAAATTGTCAATCCTGAATTTTGCCACTTGACGTATAATTTTGGCATACAAAATGACTGCTAATCAAAAAGACAGCAAAGATCGAAAGACAATCGCCGTGCTTGGTGCCCAATTAAGTCGCGTGTGGGGCGCTGAGTTTATGTCTGGCGTGCTGGCTTCTGCAAAAGTCCATGATATGAATGTGGTCTATTTCGCGGGAGGCAAACCCGTGGCCATTGCTGCGCCGGAGTATGAGAGCCGTTCTTATGGATTTTATGACCTAATTAAACCCGGGCAATTCGATGGAATTTTACTTGCCGCAGATATTGGCCACGGCCCCTCTGCAGAAGATATAAAGAATTTTTGCCGTGTTTTTACGCCCACGCCGATTGCCTCTTTTGCAGTGCAGGCGGAGGGCGTAACTTCATTTATAGCGGATAATGTAAACGGTATGCGTGCAGTCATCCGTCATTTGATCGAAGTGCATGGATATAAACGCATTGCATTTGTCCGCGGCATTCAAGGTCATCTTGAATCTGACCAGCGTTTCAATGCTTATAAAGATGAATTAAAAGCTCACGACATTCGTTTTGACGAGCACCTTGTCATCAATGGAGATTACACCCCGGAGAGCGGTCGTGCGGCTGTACGGACTTTGCTTGATGAGCGCGGTATTCGTGTCCAAGCGATTGCGGCATCCAACGACCGGATGGCATTTGGGGTGATGGAAGCTTTGCAGCAACGCGGAATTCAAGTCCCGGATACTGTTGCCCTGACGGGTTTTGATGATGTAAGCGAATCCCAATCCATGGGCGTGCCATTAACCACAGTGCACCAGGATTTTTACGAAGCCGGTGTGCGAGCTTTTGATGCACTATTAAAACGCATGAATGGCGAGCGGGTGGAAGAAATAAATGTGCTGCCTGCTCAGTTGGTGGTACGCTGGTCTTGCGGATGTTTACCAGAGAGTGTAAAAAGGGCGGAAGTGCTGACTAAGGAAGTAGCTCATACCGGCAGACTGGAGAATAAGCGTGATGCTGCCATTACGGCGTTATTTGGAGCAGCGGGAATCCCGGAGAATACTCCTGTAAAAGCTCAATATTTTGATATCTTTGGCCGAACCTGGGATGTGTTTCTTGCGAGCTTGCGGGAGTCTGATAAGAGCGATGCCTTCCTGAAGATGATTCAATCCATGGTGGAAGTGTTGCAGCGCAATAATTATGAGTCTACGGTCTGGCACAATGTGATCTCAACTTTTAGACGATATGCATTGGGCGGCATTACCAGTAATACCACCATGCTGCGCGCTGAGAACTTGTTTCAACAGGCGCGTTTACTGGTGGGAGAACTCTCACAACGTGCCCAGGCATATCGACGTTTGCAGGTTGAACAGAAGGAAGAAGCATTAAGTAACTTTAGCTTTTCGATGGCCCCCGCCATGACCCTGGAAGGAATCGGCGAGGCGATCTCGAAAAACTTCCCAACACTGGGACTGGAACGTTGGTACGTGATGTTCTATAGCGATGTTAGCGCTCCGGGTTCCATTTCATCTCCACCGCCTGAAAGTTATAGACTACTGTTGCAATACGATCAAAATAAATTCGATATTCCGAGCGAAAAATCCGCCCTGGCTACTGGGCGTCTGGTTCCGCGCGGGAAAACCCCTGAAGATCATCGCTATGACGCAGTTATCATGCCGTTGACGCTGGCTTCCAATCGCTTTGGTTTCATGTGGGTCGAGATGGGCCCTACAGATTGGGATGTATATGTCCGTTTGAAGAATCTGCTTTCCAGCGCGCTTCTACGTACAATGCTTGTGCAACAACGCGAACAGGCACAAAAAGAAGTGGAACGTTTGTTTGCGGAGGCTCGTGAGCGGGCAGTGGAATTGGCCCGTGCACGTGATGTGGCAGAAAAAGCCGCAGCGCAAAATGCGAAACTCTTTGAAACCGAAAAGGACCGGCGTCGAGGGGCGGAGGCGTTGGCACGTTCATCACGTCAATTATCTTCATTAACTACTGTTGGGCAGTTGCCTCAGCAGATCCTTGAGCAACTACAACAAGTTGTTCCGTACGATCGTGGCGTTTTGTTTACTGAAGATGTAAATAATATTCCGCAAGTACGTTCGCAGATAGGTCTGCCTGCGGATGCGAATATTTCTGAATTTATTTTACGAATCAATGGCGCAGATTTCTATAAAACCGTTTCACGCAAAGGGGAGATGCTTCTTGTCGCCGATGTGAATGCCGCCGAGGGTTGGCAGCAACCGGAGTGGCTGCCGAAAGATCGTTCCTGGCTGGGTGTGCCATTATATTCAAAAGATAATGTAATCGGGCTGATGGTCTTAAGCCGTGCAAAACAATCGTTTACTGATGATGATGGCTTGATGGTTACAACATTCGCGATGCAGGCTACGGTTGCTTTGGAGAATGCGCGTTTATATGATGAAGTCACCAGCATCAGCCAAATGATGGAGCGCATGGTTTCCCAACGCGTGGAAGAACTGAATGGCGCTTATACCAATCTTGCGAAACACGATAATAATAAATCTGCATTTATTCAGGTGGCTGCACATGAATTACGCACTCCGCTTACTGTGATTAAAGGATATTTGGGAATGTTAAAGGCGGATGCGGCGATTCAAAACAACCCAATGCTGGTACAGGCAGTTGAAGGCGTATTACAGGGAACGAATCGCTTACATCAAATCGTAAATAGCATGCTGGATGTGGCTCGTTTGGACAGCCAAATAGTGAACCCAAATGTTGAAGCGGTAAACTTAAGTTTGGTGCTAAGGCTTATTCATAAGGATTACATAATTGACCTTGCCAATCGTAACCTTACCTTCGCTATTGAAGAAACCGTACGGGATATTCCTCCGATCTTGGCTGATACTGAATTATTAAAAAAAGCGCTGGATCATATTATTGTTAACGCGATCAAATTCACACCAGATGGCGGATCGATCACAGTTTCTGCATCTGTTGTGGAGGATCCGCGTTTGGGTAAGATGGCCGAGATCCGTGTGAAGGATTCTGGGATTGGTATCGATTCAGAACACCACAAGATCATATTTGAAAAATTATTTCAGCTGGGTAAAGTCGAGTTGCATTCCTCAAGCCGCACAAACTACAAGGGTGGAGGAGCTGGCCTGGGTTTAGCCATTGCTTCTGGAATAGTAAAAGCGTTACAAGGCAGTGTCTGGGTGGAAAGCGAAGGCTTGGACGAAGTGAATTTCAAGGGAAGTACGTTTTTTATCCATTTACCTTTGATGAAATAAAAGAAAAAGACACCTAACTTTTTTATAAAGTTAGGTGTCTTTTTCTTTTAATAATACATATGATCAGTCTGTTTCGTTCAAATTATCATTTGAGGTTTCCCTGGTAAAGATGCTGTTGATCTGGTCTCGCAGGGGTGAGAGGATGCCAATATGCATTAGCATCAGGGCTGAAATCGAAATCATTATAGTAAAGATTGTAAAATCTGCGAATAGCATCAAACCATTTGAATTCTTGTTGAACACATAACGAACCACGATCACAAATAATTGTAGTACGCCAATAATCAGCAAAGGAATGGCGAAGGGGCGCAGATCATGGCCTTCGATGAGCAGGTGCAGGCAGATCAATACGAATAAACCGCCCAACAAGATCACCAGATAGGCCCAGAAGTGCATCCCATCATAAGTCTGCATATAAAGTTTTTGGATAACTTTCATGTACAAAATGCAGACGGCAATCAGGCAGACCCAGGCGTAAAGTTTGATGATGATCGGGTAAACCAGGTTTGCAAATGCGCGAATACTTACCAACCCAATACACCAGCCAAAGAAAAATGTAAAACCCAGCACAAGGATCTTGACCATGATACCGTCCAGGTTGCTGACTAAACCGTCATCGAAAATATCGAAGATCAGTTTCCCAGCGCCGCCCATGGATACTGTCAATGCGACCAGGCTTACGAACATGGTCGCGATACTGAGCATGCCGCGCGTATCCACCACTCCGTTTGGGTGTGATGGTTCAGTTTTTTTTTCAAGAAAGGGTTTTTGTGGTGCGGCCATGGTTATCTCCCAACCTTTATTGTGTTATATATTTGCCTTTAATTTTTCACGGAAATCATAAATCCCATTGTTGACTGCCCATTGTGCACTGCATTTCGAACAATGTAAATGATCTTTCTTATCTTCAAGTTTTTCGCCGCCACACTCAGGACATTTGAATAGGTCGATCACATGGATTGGATTGGCGGTGTTCATCTCAGTACCCTTGGTTTCGACTTTTGCCTTTACGAACACGCTTGGTGTAAATTGCCAAAACTCGCCTGTAGGCTGGAGCAATCCATCCACTGCAGCGAGGAGTCTGGCTGGGATGATTCGTTTTAGCAATCCCAAACGGAAGTGTGAAACGGTAAGCGTTTTCTCAATGGAAAAGCCCAACTCGCCCAGCCAATTATGGATTGCTTTTGGATGAAAGTCAAAATTCAACTTCACAAATTCCACTGGCTCCAGAGTGAACGGATTCCATTTCTGCCTGCCAAACCAATAACGCAAAATTGATTTTAGGTTCAGCTTGTTCGCAAATTCAAGGATAAAGACGGCGCCGGGCTGCAAAACGTTCCGTATTTGGCTTAAGGCTTTTGGGGCATCTGCCATGTGGTGTAAGGCGCGGATCATTGTTGCCGCATCAAATATACGGTCACGAAATGGGAGGCGGTAAATATCCGCAGCGACATAGATATATTGTGGCTCGGAATGTCCCAATTTTTCCTGCGCCTGTGCGAGCTGGGTGGTGGAATAATCCAATAGGACAATACACTCAAAACCTGCGTAGCGTGGTGTATTACGGCCTGCGCCTGCTCCCAGTTCAAGCATAAGTTTGCCTTTGGCGGGCAGCATTCTTTTTAGGGCAATGGCTTCGGCGCGGTCTTCGTATTCGCGGCCGCCCAGATCCCAAAAAGAATGCTGGTAGTCGGAGCCTTCGTAATCACAAACTGGAGGGGTGTTGGTCATGGAGTTGTTTTTGCCTGGGGGTAAAAATTAGGTCGGATAGCGGGGTATTGTACCCGACTATCCGACCTGGAAACTAAACGATATTTGAACTACTTTCCTACGAATAGCCGATTATCTGCCTATGGCACGGTATGTGAAGCCCATTTCTTTCATCAATTTGGGATCGTAGATGTTACGCCCATCATAAATAACGGGGGCTTTCAGTATTTTTTTGATCTTTTCAAGGTCAAGTTGCTTGAATTCGTTCCATTCTGTGATGACCATAAGCGCGTCACAACCTTTGGCCAGTTCGTACGAATCTTTGAACATTTCCACAGCATCAGGCAAAAGCGGACGGGCAACTTCCATGGCGACAGGATCATACACGCGGACATTTGCGCCTGCCTTGATTAACGATTCAGAGATGTCAATGGATGGTGCGTAGCGCATATCATCGGTGTTCGGCTTGAAAGCCAGGCCGAGCAATCCAATGGTTTTCCCTTTCAAACTTCCGCCAACCATTTTCTCGATGTGAACCACCGCAGTCTTTCGGCGTTCAAAATTCACTTCCATGACGTCGTTAAGAATACGGGGATTGAGTCCTTTTTCTTTTGCCATGAACGCCAGGGCTTCCACATCTTTGGGGAAGCACGAACCACCCCAGCCCAGGCCTGCGTCTAAAAAGTGACGGCCGATACGTGCATCGTAGCCCATACCCGCAGCCACTTCCTTCACATCCGCGCCGACCAATTCACACAAGTCTGCCAACTCATTCATAAAGGAAATTTTTGTGGCGAGGAAGGCGTTGCTGGCATATTTGATCATCTCCGCAGTACGCAAATCTGTGATGACAATAGGCGCGCGCAAAGGCAAATGCAAATGGGCTACCTTGTTTGCAGCCTCCTTGTCCAGAGAACCGATCACTGTACGGTGAGGGCTGCTGAAATCAGCAATGGCAGAACCTTCACGCAGAAACTCAGGGCAGGAGACCACGGAAAATTCGATGGGTTTGGGCTGGGCTTTCTTCACGATATCAGCAACCCAGTCTCCAGTTCCGATCGGAACCGTGGATTTGTTGATGATGACCAGGGGAGCAGTCATTTCTTTCGCGATCGAAGTGGCTGCCGCAGCTACATATTGCAAGTCTGCTTCGCCGCTCTCTCCCGAAGGAGTTCCCACAGCGATGAAGGCATATTCTGCATCTTTTAACGCTTCCTTATAAGAAGTGGTAAAAATAATGCGCCCCGCACTCACATTGCGCTTTACTAACTCATCGAGACCAGGTTCGTAAATAGGCATAATGCCCTTATTGAGATTTTCCACGCGTTTTTCATTTACATCCAGCGCAGTAACGTGGTTACCGAGATCGGCAAAACATGCCGCAGTAACAAGCCCGACGTATCCCACGCCGACAACACAGATTTGTTTCATGATATTTCCTTTTTGTTTATTTTTTTACGGTTTGTTTTATACATATCCCGCAAGATACGAGACTAATAAAAAATTACTTTTTTACCCAATTGTTTACACTTTCCACAAGATCAACCAAATCCATTGGTTTGGTAATGTACTCGTCACAGCCTGCATCCATTGCACGTTGACGGTCGCCTGGCAGGGCGTGAGCCGTGAGCGCGATCAAAGGGATCGCGGATGTTCGCTCATCTTTTTTGATCATACTGGTTGCCGTCCATCCATCCATCTCGGGCATGGCCATATCCATAATGATCAGATCTGGCTTTTGCTTGATCGCCGCATTTACACCGTCACGGCCGTTCATTGCAAGAAAGGTTTCATAGCCATTCTTTTCCAGAATGAACCGCACCAGTTCATAAGTATCCATATTATCTTCAACGACTAAAACGCGTTTCATGCTCATGTCGCTACTATACTACGTCTCACGTTTACGGGCAATGTGTATAATCAATGAACTCATGAAAATTCTCTTTGTGGCCGATGGCCGCTCCCCCATTTCTAAAAATTGGATTCGTTACTTTGTTGAGCGTGGCGACGAGGTTTACCTTGCTTCCACATTTCAATGTGAATTGGATTTTCCCGTTAAGCGTTTTGAATTTACACCTGTGGCTTTTAGTTCGGTGAAGAAGCAGGTTGCACAGCCGGGCAGCGCTTCTGCCCGTACCCTCGGCCTGCGGACTCTTATCAGGCAGTGGCTCGGCCCGTTGACCATTCCCCGCTCCGCGCGTAAATTGCGCACATTCATCAACGAAGTACAGCCAGATATTGTCCATGCCTTGCGTGTGCCGTATGAAGGCATGCTTGCGGCAGCTGCACACACAGGCGTGCCATTGATTGTCTCCATTTGGGGCAACGACTTTACACTCCATGCTCCGTCCACGCCGTTGATGAGGTACTACACCCGCAAAACCATGCATGTGACTCACGCTTTGCACGCGGATGTGGAACGCGATATTCGTTTGGCCCGCAAATGGGGATTGGGCGAAGAGAAACTCACTTTGGTCACACCAGGCAACGGCGGAGTCCGAAGCGATGTTTTTTATCCAACCCCTGTGCTACAGGAGAATCCAGTCATAATTAATCCGCGCGGATTTCGGGCATATGTCCGCAATGACATGTATTTTAAGGCGATTCCCCTGGTGCTTGAAAAGCGGCCTGACGCTAGATTTATTTTCACATCAATGCTGGGCGAGGCGCAGGCTGAAGAATGGATAAAGAAATTAAAGATCGAATATGCTGTGCAATTGCTTGCGCCTGTTCCTCATGATGAAATGGGAAATATATTCCGCCGCGCCCAGATTGTGGTTTCACCAGCCATTCATGATGGCACGCCAAACTCATTGCTTGAAGGCATGGCGTGCGGTTGTTTCCCGATCGCAGGTGATCTGGAATCCATTCGCGAGTGGATCACGCACGGACAAAATGGTTTGTTGGTGAATCCCAACGAGCCGCAGTCCATTGCAGATGCGATTTTGCTTGGCCTCGAGAGAGAAGACCTGCGACAGGAAGCCGCAGGTCTGAATGCCAAATTGATTTCCGCACGCGCGGAATATCAAATGAATATGAAAAGGGTGGTGGAGTTTTATGAAGAGGTTTTGATGTAGGGGCGGGGTCATCCCGCCCAAGGGCAGGGAGACCCTGCCCTTACGATAATTTACATCTCTCTTGGTGCTCTCAGTGAATCCAAACGCCCTCGCAATTCAATGCGGCGGGCATCGGCTGCATGGCTAACATCGTTCATGAAATTCTGTCCGCGGACACGGATCTGGCCGCGTAGGTTTTCACCAGATTCAGGTGCCATCAACAACGCCACAGTGGACCCCACCAATGCGCCTACTAAAATTCCGATCATGAAACCAAACATTCTTCGCATGTGAAAGCTCCTTCACCAAAACGTGATAGTTTTTGAAACAAACTTCGGATAAATTTATTATACTGCTTCTCGTCAAAAATGCTAAATAACCTTGTATGCTGTAAGAAACCATTTGATGTTCTTGTCAAAGACCATGCCAAGGCTTTTCCAAGGTCGCTTGACAGGTTTCTGATTTTAAGGCGCAGGCTTAACGCGAAAAGCACAAATGGAGCGAATGTTCGTAAAAAATAAAAATTCACGTTAAGGTTTTGCTGACCTTGGAAAAGCCATGAGACCGTACACTACTCTGTAGCCAAAAAACCACTTTTATGGAATAATGAATTTGCCGCACATATCCTTGTGAACGTGACGGCGTAAAACCAATCAAACCGAAACTGCGTGCATATTCAGGGTGACAGTACGCAACCCCGGACTCTACCTTTATCGGAGGGTACCATGTCAACAACGACCATCTCAACCAATACGTCACATGCTTCACGTAAGAAGGTGACCACGCTTACTTTTCGTCAGAAAAAAGCGCGCGGTGAACCTATTACCATGCTTACTGCCTACGACTATCCCACTGCCATGGCAATGGACAAGGCAGGTATTGATTCCATCCTCGTCGGCGATTCACTTGCGATGGTGGTCTTGGGCTACGAAAATACATTACCCGTCACCATGGACGAAATGCTTCATCATGCGCGTGCCGTTGCTCGCGGCGCAAAATCTTCACTGCTTGTGGGCGACATGCCTTTTATGTCGTATCAGGTTTCTGTGGAAGATGCAGTTCGCAATGCAGGCCGTTTTTTGCAGCAGGGCGGAATGGATGCAGTGAAGCTTGAAGGCGGACGTGAACGTGCGGATGCAGTCCGCGCGATTGTGGGGGCGGGGATTCCTGTGATGGGACACCTTGGCCTTACGCCGCAATCAGTTCATCAACTTGGCGGATTCCGTGCGCAGGGTAAAACGGCTTCTGCGGCGAAACGTTTGCTTGAAGATGCGAAGATGCTGGAAGAGGCGGGCGCATTCAGCCTTGTGCTTGAATCGGTTCCATCGCGTTTGGCTGAAACAATTTCAAAACAAATTTCCATTCCCACGATTGGTATTGGCGCGGGTGCAGGTTGTGATGGCCAGGTGTTGGTCACGCATGATTTGCTCGGTCTCTTTGAGCGTTTCACGCCGAAGTTCGTCAAGCAATATGCAAATTTCCACGCGGAAATGAACAAGGCCTTTTTGGAATACATCGATGATGTGGAAACAAAACGTTTCCCTGCACAAGAGCATACGGTTGAAATGAATGACGATGAGTGGAATGAGTTTGAACGTTTGAACGTTTAAACGTTTGGAGAAAATGTATGAATCACGATTCAATTTTATTGGTTGGTACTGGCGCATTAGCCACGTTATTTGCAGCACGATTGAGTGAAGCAGGTCATTCTGTGCATATGCTTGGCACATGGAAGAAAGGCCTGGATGAATTGAAACAGCATGGCGCACGTATTGTCGATGTAAACGGAAATGAACGCACATACAAAGTTCATGCGACGGATGATCCGCATGAAGTGAGCGGCGCGAAGTCTGCATTGGTGTTGGTCAAATCCTGGCAGACGGAACGTGCGGCGCATCAACTGAAAGAATCCCTTGCCTCGGATGGACTCGCGATCACATTACAAAATGGACTCGGCAATCGTGAAACGCTCATGCGTGACCTTGGGGCTGCGCGTGTTTCATTAGGAGTTACCACCACTGGGGCAACTTTGCTTGGCCCGGGTTTGGTGAGAGCAGGCGGGGAGGGCGTAATTTCCATTGAACAGAATCAGGCTCTCGGTCCGCTTGAAGCGGTTCTTCGTTCATCCAATTTCAATTTGCAGGTTGTGACTGATGCCCAGTCATTGATCTGGGGCAAGCTGGTCATTAACGCTGCGATCAATCCGTTGACAGCGTTATTGCGAATCCCTAATGGCGACTTGTTGTCACATCCCAGGGCGCGCAAAATGATGGCGGCACTGGCGTGTGAAACTGCGGAAGTGGCAACTGCTGAAAATGTGCATTTGCCTTTTAGTAACCCCGTTTCTGCGGCGGAGGATGTGGCACGCAAAACTGCCAGAAATCATTCGTCCATGTTTCAGGATGTGATCCGAGGCGCACAAACAGAAATTGACGCGATCTGTGGCGCGGTGATAAGGCGGGCTGAACCGCACGGAATTTCAGTGCCATATAACCATGCCTGCTGGCAAATGGTGAGCGCGATCCAATAAATGCCGATAAAAAGGGTGACATTCTTCCGCGATAGTAGGTGACTTCGTTTCTGCTCATTGCAAATGGCGCATGGTAAGATAAAAGCGTTGCATTCCCGTAATTATTTTTAACCGAAAATTCTGTGGAATGCGGTGAATATAACTCTTATTGTTTGGAGGTTTTCATGCGCAAGTGGTTCTTATTAATGGCTATGGGGGTATTGTTTGTTTTTCCAGCGATGGTATCTGCACAAAACAATTTAACTCTTACAAGTCTGAGTGTGCAGTTGTGGCCCGAATATGACCAGCCCAGTATGCTGGTGATCACAGATTTTAAAGCGGCAGCCGAAACTCAATTCCCCGTAAGCGTCACTTTTCGGATTCCGCAGGATGCGAACCTGGTCGCGGTGGCGGCTTATGATGCAAACGGCAGTCTGGTGAATGCGGTCTTTGACGGCCCGAAAGCCAACGATGAATGGCAGTCCTTTACGGTCACATTGAATTCAGCCGCGGCCCGCTTTGAGTATTATCAACCGATCACATTTAATGGAGACCAGAGAATTTTTACCTACTTGTGGGATGGCGCCTATGCAGTTGATGCATTCAGCATCCGCGTACTTGAGCCTTTGGACACAACTTCACTGGAGACCACGCCTGCGTTGGCTTCGATTTCGCAGGAAAATAATCTTAAGTATTATGAAGGCGCTTCAGTGAAGCTGGCATCTGGCGAGCAGTTCACATTGAATTTGAATTATAAAAAATCTTCTAATGTATTGATCACTTCTTCGCAGGGTGTTCAACCTGCCGCTCCCGTGGACGAGAGCACTCCGGGCCGCGTATCACTGAGCAATTACCTTCCTTATATCCTCGGAGGATTGGGTGTCGTGATGATCGTAGGCGGCTTTGCCTATTATTGGCAGGCAGGACGCGGCTCTTCCAAAAAGTCACGGCGTAGAGCTCATTCGCAGGTTGAGGGTGAAGAAGGCGGAGAAGACTCTTATTGTCCGCAATGCGGCGCACGCGCAAAACCCGCTGATCGATTCTGCCGTGTCTGCGGTGGGCGTATTAGGCATCAGGAAGAATGACCATGAAACTTCGGAAATCTTTTGAAAGTCTTTCAACCTGAGAGTCTTCAAAATAGACTTCCGAAGTTTTCTTAAAATATGAATCAATCGCCTTTGACCGTCATCTACTTTTTTTATGGTCTTGCTTTTTTTAGCATGGGCTTATTGGTGGCAATGGAAGGCGGGCGTTCCACCGATGCAAGATTGCGCATGGCATTGCGTCCGCTCGCTGCATTTGGCATTGTTCATGCATTCCATGAATGGTTGGGAATGTTCAAGTTGATGGGGCACTTTGATCCGATACTTTCCGTTTTTGCTTCAGTAGTTGCCCTGATATTTTTAGCTTTTTCCTTCCTTTCGCTTGCTGCATTTGGTTCCTATCTGGTGTTGGGAAGCGAATCCACCTGGCGGGTGAGTCTCATCATTCCGCTTGCATTAGAAGCGATCTGGGTATATGGGCTGGTCACGTTCAAGAGTCATTATTTACAAAATGACCTGCCCGCCATCGCCGATGTGTGGACGCGTTATTCCATCGCCATTCCCGCTGGCTTGCTTGCAGCAGCAGGACTTGTGGTGCAGCAGCGCGCTTTTCGCCGCGCGGGCCTTGTCAGTTTTGGGCGGGATAGTTTATGGGCTTCGATCGCGTTTGGATGGTACAGCCTGGTGGGACAACTTTTTACATCACCGAGTTTGCTGCCTCCATCCACATTTCTTAATTCCGATTTTTTCATAGCCACATTTGGTTTTCCTGTTCAGTTGTTGCGTGCGGTCACAGCCATCTTCGCGGCGGTATTTGTGATTCGTTTTTTACGAGCATTTCAAGTGGAGAGTGATCGTAAGATCGCAGACTTGCAAGAGGCACAGTTGCATGAAGCACGTCAACGTGAAGAATTGCACGCTGAACTTTTTCGCAAAGTGGTGGCCGCGCAGGAATCTGAACGTCAACGCATTGCGCGTGACCTGCACGATGAAACGGGTCAATCCCTTACGGCCATTGGCATGGGTCTGCGCGGTCTTGCAGATGAACTCAACAACAAACATCAGAGTGACACCTTGAGCCAATTGCAAGCCCTTACCTCTGACTCCTTAAAGGAATTGCAGCGCATCATTTCTGACCTCAGGCCTGCGCACCTCGACGATCTGGGTTTATCTGCCACTGTGAGATGGTACGCAAACCGCCTGCACGAGTTGACCTCGCTCCACGTCCGCGTGGATATAGAGGGGGATGAGCCTGAACTGGACGATGCTGTCAAGATAACGATCTTCCGTATTGTGCAGGAGTCGTTGAATAACGTAATCAAACATTCGCACGCCACCAATGTCAATATCAGAATTGACTATCGTGAAAAAGAAGCACGTATTATGGTGCGCGATAACGGCATGGGTTTTGATATGGATTTAGTGCAAAGTAGAATCGGGCGCACCTCTTTGGGGCTGGCAGGCATGGAGGAACGCGCCATGCTGATGGGCGGCGAGGTGCAGATCCATTCGAGCCCAAATTACGGGACCGAAGTGGAAGCCAGAATTCCATATCATATTATGAAAGTAGAGGTTGGAGATGACACGTCTTCTGTTGGTGGATGATCACGCAGTAGTCCGCTCGGGGCTGCGTATGTTATTGAGCGGTCATACTGAAATGGAAATTGTGGGCGAGGCAGCTACAGCCGCTGAGGCATTGCAAAAAGCTGGCGAATTCAAGCCCGATGTGATCCTTATGGATATTGGCCTGCCCGATAAAACGGGGATCGAAGCCACGCGCGAGATCAAAGCAAAGTATCCCGATATCAAGATCGTTGCTCTCACCATTCATGAGGATGAAGAATATTTTTTCCAAATGTTGAATGCAGGCGCATCAGGCTATGTTCCCAAACGGGCCGCGCCTGAAGAATTGATCACGGCCATTACCACTGCCGCCGCAGGGGAAGTGTATCTATATCCAACCATGGCGAAATTATTGGTGCGCGATTATTTGAGTACAGAACGCCCTGCCGAAGAAAAAATAAATCTGGATGGAGTAACTGATCGCGAGCATGAAGTCTTAACTCATCTTGCAGAAGGCGCAAGCAATGACGAGATTGCTGCTGCCCTCGTCATCAGCCCAAAGACAGTGGAACGTCACCGCGAGAACATCATGCGGAAGTTGAATTTGCATTCGCGCTCCGAGCTGGTTAGATATGCCATCCGCAAGGGGATCATTAAGGCTTAACCTCGTTACTGTGTGAGATGCTATTGCCTTTTCAGGATGGGGCTTCTATAAATGTCATAAGTAATATAAAGGTACTTAAGCGGAATGATTCCGTATAAGACTCCAATTTGGTGGTATATACGGAACGGTTCCGCTTAAACCATAGTTAGCCTGCTGGTTATATCCATAAATGCAAGGAGACAAGTAAAATGTGGCTTGATTGGCAACCAAAGCCAAATATAGTGTTTGAAACCCTGCACCAGTTATGTCCAGTTAATGAATATAGGGTTGTGACACCAGACGAAATTCCATCTGGAATTATTGCGCCTGGGTTATTGGCAAAGACTCACAGCGTTCTTATTCTTTGTTCTGGTACTTCAAGCGGCAGAATTTATGCAATGATGAATTTCAATCGCATTGATGATGGAGAAGTTGACCAAATGCCTTATGTTATGGCATTTGACAGCAATGAATCCATTCCAAGTGGGGTATTAATTCAGCACGGAAATTATTCAGGCAGAACAACTCCATTGCCACAAGATTTTTATCCATATATTGCAGCAAGTGGAACATATCCATTACAGGAAATGCCTACAAGTCAAAGCGGCTCAATTTACGACTTGAAAATTGGAAGTCAAGAAGACGCATTTCGTATTTTAGTTACCACCATCGAAAAAAATTTTCCAGAGCAAAAATAGATTTCAGTATAAAAATATATGAGTTTCTACATTCGTAAAAGCGTCAAGTTTGGACCCATACGATTTAACATCTCTAAATCAGGTGTTGGAGTTTCTGCTGGCGTTAAAGGCGCACGAATAGCAACGGGTCCAAGTGGAACATATATTCACTTGGGAAGAAATGGCGTTTATTATCGGCAAAAAATTGACGGTTCAGTATCCAATAACGAATCATCAACTCCTAAAAACCCTAACGCATCAAACCACAGTAATTTTGTTAACCCTGAAACTATTAATGTTGATAATTTAATTGAATCTACCAATAAAGATACCATTGCTCAAATAAATTCACGAATTGGACAACCTGCATTTGCTTGGGTCATTGGCATATTGTCAACATTTCTTGCAGGTTTAATATTTTTACTTGCTCTTGCTATCCTAAACAGCGTATCCTCATTATTGCAAAATACTTTTCCTTTTTTTGTGGCAATTTCATTTATTGTCACGGCAGGAATTTGGTTTTTAGGTGTTTGGGTAGCATGGGTAACTAATCAACAAGAAAAATTAGCAAGAACAACCACCCTTCAATATAAACTTGACGAAGAATCCAACAATAAATTCATCGATATTCAAAACGCCTTCGAGTCACTTGCTAAATCTGCATCCATTTGGCGGGTAATCTCCCGAATGCCTACTTGGGATTGGAAAAGAAATGCGGGTGCGACATCGTTGATAAACCGCAAGCGCATAAGGGCAGGATATATGCAACCTCCTTTCATTCAAACTCGAATTAAGATTTACGGTTTATCGCTTGACTCAATTCAATTGTATTTCTTGCCTGACCAAGTTTTGATACGCCAGAACGGAAAATATGGTGCAATCAATTACCCTTCGTTAAATATTAATGTTTCACCCACAAGATTTATTGAAGAAGAAGGTGTGCCGCGCGACTCGCAAATTATTGATTCCACATGGCGTTATGTTCGGAAAGATGGCGGTCCCGATGGGAGATTTAGAGACAATCGCCAAATTCCAATCGCTCAATATGGTTATGTTGAACTCTCTTCACAAACTGGTCTTGATTTGCATTTTCATATTTCTAACCTCGCATACGCTCAACAATTCGCTCAAACTTTATTAGATTATGTGCGATACTCCCAAACGCCTAATGCAAGTTCGTCCAATAGCAAGTCGTCGGGAAAATCGAATTATCAGGGTCAAGCCAAGAAAGATGAGCACAAGGAGTCTGCACCAAAAGAAGAAAACGCTTATACTCTTTTGAATGTTCCAAAAGACGCTTCTTGGGAAGATATTTCCACCGCCTACAAGAAGATGGCGCAAATGTACCATCCAGATAAAGTAGCAGGATTAGCCCCTGAATATCGAGAAATTGCTGAAAAGCGCATGAAAATTATCAATGCCGCTTATGAACAACTTAAACGCAATCACCCAAAGTAACTGCTATGGGTGTGGAGTCTGAAAATAAAACGCAGGCTAACAAAGCGTGCGGCAACTGTCTTGAAAGGCTGTGCAAATTTCGAGCAGTTTTCTACACCTTATCATTTTTCCGCTCGGACGGCGTTTCGTCCGCCCGGCTCCAGTGCGGGTATCCCGCTAAGAGCATGCGGGACTTTCCCACTCGGGAAGAACGCCCTCGGGGAGGGTGCTGCAAGTTGTTGGGCAGTTCCTTGGCACAATTAGCGATTGACTTTCGGCAACAGCGTAGTTATACTGCAAGAAAGCGAAAGGTATAACCAATGGCAACCACGATTAAAACTGCGATTTCAATTCAAAAATCTTTATTCGAACAAGCTGAAAATTTGGCTCAAGAGTTAAATCTATCCCGAAGCCAATTGTTTGGGATGGCAATTGAAACCTTTGTCAAGAATCACCAGAATCAAATATTGCTGGAAGAAATTAATAAAGCATATTCTGATGAGCAAGATACTAGTGATAAAGTTCGTCTCTCCAAAATGCATAAACATCATCGAAAAATTGTGAGGGACAAATGGTAATCAATCAAGGTGACATTTACTGGATAGAATTAGACGAGCCAACAGCCTCAGAACCAGGTTATAGCCATCCCCATGTTGTAGTTCAAAATAACGTTTTTAATGCCAGCAGAATCAACACTGTGATTGTGTGTGCATTAACCTCAAATGTAAAGCGAGCACAAGCCCCTGGAAATGTGCTTCTAGAAAAAGGGGAAGCGAATTTATCAAAACAAAGCGTGGTTTTAGTTTCTCAAATTTTCACAGTGGATAAATCACAACTGGGAGAATTTATTGGCACATTGCCTGAGCGTCGAGTAAAGGAAATTATTGAAGGCATTTCTTTAATGACTGAAATTCGCAATCTTGATTAGGAGCGTGAAAACAGCAAAGTACCTTGCTAAATAAAAACTGCCTAACAAAGCGCGCATCTGACGCTGGGGAGTCTGGCGACCTCCCAAGCATTTTTCTACGTCTTATCATTTTTCCGCTCGGACGGTGGAACTCCGTCCGCCCTAGCCTACCCTGAAAGGGCATAACACAAACCGTTGACACACCCCTTGCAAAATGAAAACCTGCAATAAAAATTGAAGTTGAAGCGAGTAAAATTAGCGGTGGAAAAAAAGGAGTAAAAAATGACTCCCCAACAAATTACTATCGAAATTCCAGAAAAGGTACTTCTCGCAGAAAAGACGGACGCTGTATCTTTTGGGCGTGAAATTCTCGTTTTAGCGGCGGTTAAGTTATTTGAAATTGGCAGGCTTTCTTCTGGGCACGCATCTGAACTTGCAGGGATGTCCAGAATTGAGTTTTTGCTCAACTTGAATCGCTACAAGGTTTTCCCTTTTGCCGCCGAACTTGACGATTTAGAAAATATACATGCCTAAGGCCATCAGTAATACTTCCCCGTTACTTTATCTTTATCGAATTGGCGCAATGGCTTTAGCATTGGAAAATCCAGATCGTATTGTCTTGCTTGATGACATGCTTGCACGCCGAACTGCACAAGTCGCAGGCTTGCAAGTTTGGGGAACTTTGAAAGTCTTACTGGAAGCAAAATCTCAAGGCTTGATTGAAAAGATTGAACCTTATGTAACGAATTTAAGTGATGCAGGCATGTGGGTTTCTGCTGAAGTAAAACATCGTATTCTTATTTTGGCAGGTGAGTCTTAAAGCCAAAAGCGTGCAACAACTGTCTTGAAAGTTAGCTAACTTTACCAAAACACCGCGAAGGTTTTTCTGCATAATAAGACACAGCATAGGAAGTTGTATGGAATGTTTCCCTATAATACATAGTTGATCTTTTCTTTCGATAATCGAGCGATGAATGAAAATAAAAATGTTTTTCACGGTCTTGCTCGTTACTATGATTTTCGTTTCTTGTTCGCCAATTACTAAATCACCGCAAACAGAAACCGCGTTTCAAGTGGCTGCATCACCAGAGCCAAATTGGAAAATCTATACCAGCGAAATTTTCGGTGTCACTTTAAAATACCCAGAATATTGGGAATTAGGTAATAACGGGGAAGCTGTTTATAGTGGGCAGGATGGTTTTTTCCAAATCTCAGCATCCAGTATGTCTGCACCAACTGCAAAAGAAGCATGTGAAGATGATATTCAAGCCAATCATTCGGGGAAAGAAAATAATTACGGTACAAACCCCACAATGGAAATCTTGCAAGTGGATAGTCAACCTGCCTGTTTGGTCTTGCCGGCAAATGACCAACCTCAAGAAAAACCTGGTTTATCATTATTAGTCGTTGAGTATCCGAAATTAGACAAGGAACATACTCGTCTTTTGCTGTTCTTTGCGGACAAAAACCATATTCGTGATTTTATTAGCACTTTGAAGTTCATTCGTTAGGAACGATTAAAAAATATTTTTAAACAGTAGTTGCGTAGGTCAGGCTTGTAGCCTGGCGTTTTTTAAGCACAAAAAATGGCGGGTTGAAAACCCATCCCTGCGAATTTCAACTTAATATTTGTAATCCGAGTGCCTCCTGCTAAATTACAGCTGGAGTTTTTTGTTTGGGGTGAACCCCCCAAGGGGTGAAAAATGACTGGGGTGTGCACAGCAGGTTATCGGTCAAAAAAGATGCGTATGTCCTTCCATCAAGATGGGGGACGAGCCGAATTTACTTTGTTTTAAGGAAGCCGTATAGTGTAGTCAAGATTGAGAAAGAAATAGAAAGGAGAACATTATGAACGGTTCAGAGATTATCTTATTGCTCTTCGTTGCCCGCCTTGTACTCCCATTTGGGCTGTTGATGCTGGCTGGCGAATGGTTACATCGAAAAGAATCCAATTATTGGCTGAAGTGAGGTTCCTATGAATATTACTTCCATTCTCGTTTTGTTGACGGGTGTGTTCGTCCGATTGATCGTGCCGCTGGCTGTTACAGCACTGATCGTTTTTTTGCTCAGTAAGCTGGATGCCCGCTGGCAGGCTGAGGCTGAGAAGGAACACACAGCGCTTGTGAAGGATGAAATGCCATGTTGGAAAGAGCAGGGTCTTGCTATGGATGAGATCAAGCTTCAAGTTTCTAAAAATAAACAGCCGTGCTGGCAGACCCATCGGTTATCCAATGGATATTTGTGTGAAGCATGTTTTGATTGCGAAGTGTTTCTTGCCGCGCCTGTTCCAGTGCAGCAGCACTCGCATGCCCATCTTTAATAAGGAATAATGACTATGTTTTCACGAATTGAAAAATTTTTGATCTCGTTGATGTTTGCCCTCGTGTTCGCAGGCGTGACCCTTGTTGCTGTTTCTGCGCAAGATGTAACCCCGCCGCCTGTGCAGGATAAAAGCACCGATTGCGCCAAATGCCATCCAGATTCAGAAATGAGCTGGCAGAATGGTCCGCATGGAAATGCTAAATCTGATCCGATCTTTGTGGCTGCCTGGACTGAACAGGGCCACCCCGCTGCCTGCCTGACCTGTCACGTGACTGGCTACAATGAAGCCACTGGCACCTGGAAGGAAGATGGCGTAACCTGCGCTGCCTGCCATAAAGATGAAGGCGGCAACCATCCAAAGACTTCGATGAGCGTAGACCCCACTTCCAAGACCTGCGGCACATGCCACACAGATACACGTTTTGTTGCGCAGGAGTCCTGGGAAGGAAGTGCTCACTATAAGAACGGCATGGATTGCACTTCCTGCCATGACCCGCACAATGCATCTTTGAAGATCACGATCGATTTGAAAGACCCAACTTCTGCAAAAGATGCATCGCGTTTGTGCATCAGCTGCCATGAAGAAGCCAGTATGAACTTTCCGTATTCAATACATAATCAGCAAGGTATCACTTGTATTGACTGTCATCTTGAACACCTGGAAAATCCAAATAAAGATATCCACGCAGTTCCCGATCATTCGTTCAAGGCTAGTATTAAAACCTGTACCACCTGCCATGCCGATCAAATGCATGCACAGGGCGCTGCGATCACAAAAGATGAAACTGTGGGCGTTTCTGTTGTGCAGCCTGCCATCGTACCGACCCCTGCGGTTGAAATGTCATCCATAGTCCCTGAGCCAAGCCCTGTTTCACCGCTTGGATATGTGGGCCTGGCAGTTTTGATCGGCCTTGCGGCTGGCATGGTGCTGGCTCCATGGCTGGAAGGCTGGTATCGACTTGTATTGAAGAAATCCGAGGATGTTCGCCATGACGGAAAATAATTTCAACCGTCGTGATTTCATCAAGCTTTCTGCAGTTGGGCTTGCCGTAGCGGCTGGAGTGAACGCGATCACGAAAGCGGAAGCCTCTGAAGGCGCAAAAGGCGAGCATCAATGGGCCATGGTCATTGACCAGGCAAAATGCACAGGCTGTGGACAATGCAACCTGGTCTGCCACGCACACAATGATATCAACCCCGATATTGACTGGAACAAAGTTCTGGATGCTGGCGAGATCAACGGCAAAAAAGTATATCTTCCGCGGCCCTGTATGCAGTGTGAACACGCGCCGTGTGTCGAAGTCTGTCCTGTAGGTGCATCGTATTATCGTGATGATGGCATCGTGATGATGGATTACGACAAGTGCATTGGCTGCCGATATTGTGAAGTTGCCTGCCCTTACGATGCCCGTTCCTTCAACTGGGAATCCTTTACTGGCAAGAACCCCGCTGTGCCTGAATGGGGCGAGCCTGAAGTGGCGAGACGCCCACGGGGTGTGCCTGAGAAATGTGCCTTCTGCTATAACCGCATTGACCGTGGCATGGCCGTCGGCCTGGTCCCCGGTGTGGATGCAGAAGCAACCCCGGCTTGCGTTGTTGCCTGCCCAACTGGAGCGCGCGCATTCGGTGATCTCAATGATCCCAATTCAACCGTCAACCTGATCCTGAGCAAACATCCGTCCTATCGTCTGCGAGAAAATTTAGGGACAAATCCGCGTGTGTATTATCTGGCAGTCGGCGAAGAAGGAATTGTGGAGGGTTAATACCATGATGAAAATTTTAAAAACCATTCGCGAGAATATTTTTACTCCCTGGGGCTTGTGGCTTGTTTTCCTAGGAACCTTAATGCTCACAGCCTTGATCGCTGGTCTTTCAGTTTTCTGGTTTGGTCTTTCGATCACCAACCTTACTGACCTTGTCCCTTGGGGACTTTGGATCACGCTTGACCTTTCATCTATTGCAGTCAGTGCGGGTGCATTCAGCTTGTGTGCGGCCGTGTATCTCTTTGGTCTTAAGCGCTATGCCCCGATCGCGCGTACAGCCACATTTGTTGGTCTCATTGGTTACACCATGGCCATGCTCGCACTGATCCTCGATATTGGCCGCCCAGATCGTTTTTGGAA
>JAYVUA010000080.1:0-81912 GCA_043788255.1 Anaerolineales bacterium
ATAGATTAACATAATAGGCATTGTGCGAAGGTATTTACCCAACAAAAGAACTTTTTTTCTTGTTTTGTAGTAAATAAAGAAAAATAATATAGTCGCTCAATATTTCAAAGACTGGGTCTTACATATAGTATCGGTAATAAGGCTCGTATTCAGAATCCAAATACTTTAATATGCTTCCAACTTGCTTTGCTGCCCGAAGTGTAATTGGCTCACCACCATCAAATTGGGTATTATTCCAATTCATTTTAGTCAGACCAAGAATCTCTTCTGGATCATCGCGAAGGGCAAGCACACTGCTCAGCCGGCAAAGATTGGACCAACCCTCCAGACTGGTTGCCAGAAGATTAAGGGGAGTGTGACCAAGATCAACTTCCAAACCAATGACCGGCTGAATTCCATTCTGTTTGCAGATAGTAAAAAACTCAATCGCGCCTGTCAGCAAATTGTGATCGGTGAGACCAATGGCCGGCATCCCATGAGCCTGAGTTGCCTGCACCAGGTCGGCAGGCGTCATTAAACCTTCCTGCAAGGAGAAGGCGGAGTGAGCAGTGAGGTGAATGTACATCGGGGCAATTGTAAACGGTCTAAGCACTGGTTAGCGACACGGGCGGAAATCCCTTCCCTATCTTTCTATATCATCACGGCATGTCAAGCAAACAAACCGATAACAAGATACTTTTACCCTTCATCATTCGAGGTCAGGAAATTAATTCTGACGAACTGCTGTACCAGAGTCGCGATAGTAAGGTGCAGTTCCACTACCCTGATCCGCGTCCGTTACTGAATCAAATCATCCTGCCTGACCCAACTCAACTCCAGCGCGATTTCGCCAAAGTCTCTGTGAGCGAGATCATCCGTTTCCTTTCCGAAGCCGGCAAGGCCATGACACTTAACAACGCACGCATGGAGCAGGCCTGCCAGTTCAGTATGCCATTCAGCGCTCTGCCGCCTTCCATTGTGAAAGGAAGCTACGAGTTGATCCCGATTGTCTTTTCAAAGATGGCACTTCGCACAATGGTCGAGAATGAGATCGGTTCAAAATATCTGGATGGTTGGGTCGAGATGCCGTACGCAGAAAAGATCGCACGAATACGTGCATATGGTGCAAGAACCTTACATTTCATCTCGGGGAATGTGCCTGTCGTTGCTGCATTGAGCATCGCGCGTGCCGCACTGATCAAATCAGACAACATTGTAAAAGTCGCGCCCAATGATCCCCTCACCGCCTGGGCCATTGTTGGAGCAATGCTGGATGTCGATCCAAACCATCCGGTCACAAAACATTTCTCGGTCGTGTACTGGCCGAAGGACATGCCGGATTTCGAAAACGAATTAATCCAGCCGCGTTATTTGGAAAAGATCATCTCCTGGGGCGGCGCATTGGGGGGAGTCAATTCCACATTGAATCATGGCAACTTGCAAGCCTCTGGTATTGATGTAATTGCATTGGGACCGAAATTCAGTATTTCCATTTTGGGTTCAGAAGCATTCAAATCATCTGGAGAGATTGATCGTACTGCAAAGCTGACCGCCAAAGACGCGGGTTCCTTCAACATGGAATCCTGCGGTTCCTCACGTTTTCATTTCATACAAGCCACACCCAAGCAGGCAAAGGAATATGCAAAGCGCTTGTACCTGCATATGCAAAAGCAGGACCCGGCGTTGAGTGCCGTACCGAAGAACTTCCCACGAGAGTTACATGATGAACTGGACGCGGCTCGCACTCAGGATGATCTGTATTATGTCGTCGGCGGAGAAAAAGATGAGGGCGCAGTTGTAGTCAGCCTCACCGGCGATGCGCCTGATTTCTTTCCAACCCATAAAGTAGTGGTTGTCATTCCTTTCAGTTGCGATCCTGCTCAACTTGCAGACCGCATTCACCCATCCACACAGACCGTTGGTATTTATCCGGAGTCCTTGAAAGATCAATTGTGCGATGTGTTGGTGGCGCGTGGCGTCTGTCGATTCATTTCCATCGGACACACTATTGATTATTCCATCGGCGGTCCGTTCAATTCATACGAGATCATGCGGCGTGCCTGCCGTTGGATTTTGGATGAGTCCTATCCATCCAAATGGTCCCTGCCCTGGTTCTATGTTCGCAAAGCCTGGCAGATCCTCAAACATCACATTTTCTAGGAGATTCACTTCATGACTGCTTTAACTTTTTCGGGTGCGCCCGAAACCTGGACGCGCCTGCCGGTTCAAACTTTGTTCTCTCTTTCAAAGCATGAACTGGATGAATTACAACTTCACTGGGTCCAGAAACGATTTGGCGCATTGCAGGATCGCATTCCTGCCTTGGAGTCCCTTGCGGAGAAACAAGGTGTAAAGATCATCGAGGACTTCGATACCCTGGCAACGATCCTGTTCACACACCAGGTCTATAAGAACTATCCTTTTGCCTTCATCGAACGCAAGCAGTTCACTGAATTAACACGCTGGCTGAACAAGCTCACCACTCATGACTTATCCGCGCTGGATATGCGCGGCGTGAACACAATCGATGAATGGCTGGGGCGGTTGGATGAAGCCGGCATGTTCGTATTTCATTCCACGGGCACAAGCGGCAAGTTAAGTTTCTTCCCCCGTAGTCAGACGGAAAAGGAAGCATGGATCGAGGGCACGTATGCTTTTCTTGAAGCCTTCATGCCTGGCATCCGCAATACACACTTGCCGGTCTTCTGGCCGGCTTATCGCAGTGGCCGTCAGGCTGGCATGCGTTTGATCTCGCATTTCGGAACTGCCTTGGCTGGCAGCGAAGCTGAATATCACAGCCTCTTCGATGCGCCGATGTCAGCGGACTTCATGTCGCTCGCCATGCGCATGAAACACGCGCAGGAACACGGCGACCTGACAACGATGGATAAGATCAAAGCCATCTTCAAGACCAAGGGTGAGATCGTCACACTTAAAGCACGCAAAGCGGGCCTCACTAAAAATTTCTTCGATAAGATGGTGCGTGAATATCGCGGACGGCGCGTCTTCCTCATGGCTTCGGCCACTGATTTGTTGGATGTCGCGCAGGAAGGATTGCACTCCGGGGAGAGTCATGTATTTGCACATGACTCCGTTCTACTTACCGGTGGCGGATTTAAAGGCAGAAAAGAAGTGCCTGATTGGAAAGGAATTCTGCAGGAGTTCTATGGTGTGGATCAGGTCTTCATGTCGTATGGCATGACCGAACTCAACACGTATAACCTGGCTTGTTCCAAAGGCGTTTATCATGTCTTTCCTTGGAATATCCCATTGGTCTTGAGCAATGATGGCAATCCTCTACCTCGCGCTGGCGTGCAGACGGGTCGCGCTGGTTATTTTGATTTGCTGGCTCAAACCTATTGGGGCGGTATCCTGACTGGCGACCGCATCACCGTTCATTACGATGAAGAATGCGGCTGTGGCTGGAAGGGACCCTGGATTGAGGATAACGTTCAACGCTTCACGGAACTGATGGGCGGCGAAGATATTATCTCTTGCGCAGGTGTGCAGTCAGCGTACAGCGACTTCATGGAGTACGTTGCCGCAGATGTCCCGGAGGGAGCGTAAGCTGTGGATATTGCTGCGCTTACCATGATGATCTTTGGTGTTCTGATCGTTGGCATGGGTATGACCGGTCTGATGGCTCCTCAATTCCTGCTTGCCATACTTGGCTTATCAGAAAATGGAATGTCTTCGCATACCACTCAGCTATTTGTGATGGCTACCTCGCATGCATCCCTCGCAATGGGGTTGTATTACATCCTTGCATCGGTCAACGAAACGCGCATCTTCTTTCAATGGAGTGTGCCGTTACGGATCATCAACTTTATGGTATTCGCCAGTATGGTACCGATTGGAATTGCTCCACCCAAATGGCTGATGGTGGCTGGCTTGGAGTTGATCGGCGCGCTGGCAACAGGCATAGCATTGGCATCTAAAAATAATTTCACCCTGGAGCGCTTCAATGTCTTGCGGATTGCCAGTGTGATCCTGGCTTTCACTGGCGCCATCCTTGCCTATCAGCCTTTTGGAATTTATAGCAGTGCCTCAGCCTTCCTGGCGATCTTCAGCACCGGTTTCTTATACGCCTATCAAAAATTTGCCCCTGCCCAGGCAGATATTTCATAACCGAATTCAACGCCTAATTGTTAGCGACACGGACGGATCACCCGTCCGTGTTTTTTTATATCATGACCCCATGCCTGAACCACAAGATCAATTCGCCGCATCCATCGCCTCCGAAGCTGTTGAAGTGTTGGAAGATCATCTGCTCTTTCCAGGTGGATATCTACTGCCTCTTTCCGCGCGTGGCAGCGGTGTACCGGGGATGGCGGACCGCCCCTGGTCACGCCTTACCTCTGATGTCTTCTATCCCAATCTTCCCGTGATGTATTCCTTCGCCATGCGTCGCGAACCACCGGATGTTTTGCGTGGTTCCTTGAGGGCGCGCCGCACACTCTTCGAAGGTTTCATGATGGCGCTGGCGGAAAAGACCGGTCGCCGACCTTCGATGGCAGAACGTTCGGCCGATCATGCGATGGACGCGGCAGAGTCTGAACTGACTTTCGGCAAGCCGGCATTCAAGATAGCTTTGATGAGCGCCTTGTTTGTTGAACGCAATCGCTTCGAGGAAGCTGAAACCGCGCGCAGAGTCATTGAATCTAATTTACGCGCCCGTGGTCTTACCGCACAAAGACTCTTCTACATTGCCGAACGCGCCCTGCATCATTTTCAACCGGGCGGTAAGTTATTTCCCGGTCTCGATGAACCCACTCTTTTTCTGGAAGAAGCGCTTCCGTTATTACCTGCCCCTTCCCGCCAGGTCTTGCCTGCAGACGATTCGGTCTGGATCGGCACGCATGCGCGCGATGGACGCGATGTACATTTCTCCTTCACCAAAGGACTCGATCCCGCCGTCCCGCCTCCACCCCATGCAACTACATTGATCTTGGGAGAACCAGGTGCAGGCAAGACCAGCCTATTACGCTGGATCATGCTGCAACGGTTATTGCAGGGAAGAACAGTCATCTCCATTGATCCAGAAGGGGAGAACAACAAACTGTGTGAAGCCGTTGGTGGAAGAGTCGTGCCGGCTGGAATTCCTGATGATAAGGAAACCTGTCTGATCCATCCTTTGCAAGGTGAGAACCCGGCAGAGTTGTTGCTGGCAACAAGATTTCTCATTGCAGCACTCGCGGGCGAATCGGTTTTATCTCCTGGTGTGCAGGCCGCCTTACATGAAGCCGTGAAGCGCCGCTGGGAACGACGACCCGGTCCGATGTCCATCGCGGAATTCGTGGAAACCCTGGGAACGATCAACGCGCCCGAAGCAGCCATGCCATTGGCATTGCTGCGACCCTTTATGCGCGGTGGATTGTTTGAAGGTTTCTTTGATCGACCCAAAGCCTTGTTATCTCCGCACTTTCCTGCCGGTCAATGGTGGAACTTCGATCTTTCCTCTTTGCGCGAAGAGAACCGCGCCATTGTGCATTCGGTGCTGGCCTGGTTCCTATATCACGCAGTCACGATTGGCAAGCAGCCAATGGATATTTTCATTGATGAGGGTTGGCGATTGTTGCGCAGCGGTCCGTTCACAGATTTATTGGATGAACTCGGAAGACGGGCGCGTAAACGTGGCGTCGGCGTAACTCTTATCACCCACCTGCCTGCCGACCTGATGAAGAATCCCACTTCGCTGAGTCTGGCTTCCACAGCCTTCATTGGTCGGCTTGGACCGGATGAAGCCTTCGCCTTTTATCGCTCTCTCGGTGTTCCCGAAAGTGAAGCGCGCAGGAATGCAGAAACCACATCACGATTACCGCCGCGCGTTTTCCTTGCGGCTCCCTCGGCAGGGCGCGGCGCTTTGTTCCCGGTGTTGGTCTCGATCCCACCTGCATGGATTCAATTCTGGAAGCAATTGGGTGCGACGGGAGTCATCCGATGATCCACCCAAAGAACGGGTACATGTGTATTCATTGTGGTTTTGAATTCGCATCCAGTCCGCAGGATTGTCCATTATGTATCGGTCAATGGCAGGGTTGGGAGTTATTGTTTGCCCCTCATGCCCTTGATGATCTGCGCGCGCAGGTCATGAGTTGGATCGGACAGTTGCCCTTTCCATCCGTGGTGGAATGGATCGCCTCGCCAAATGGATTGCGCGTGCGTTTATATCTTCCGCCCCATGTAGCGGAAGGAGTTGTGCAGGTCTGGGCTGCCATGACAGGACAACATTCACGCTGGCGAAAGTTGGGGACTGTGGATCTTCGAGGTGCTGGCTATGCCTTGCAGCCATCCAATCGTTTACCTTCCCTGATCGCTTCTGCAAAGGATAGCGATCCAATGCTGGCCATTGGCAGTCGCTTAATCAGCGCAGCACGCGAAGGGCAGGAAGCAAGCCTCAGACTTTGGCTGCTTGGGAATGAAGGTCAGTTGCAGGAAAAGCTGCGGGAGCTTTCATCTTATTCATATGGCACCGAAGGCGGCGTCGAAAATAAGACCCCGAATTCGTGGGGACTGCATTTGGACTTTCTGCGCGCCGGGCTATTCACAGGAATCATCACAGCAGGCATCAGCGGAGGCATCTTGTTTGCCGGCTGGTTTAATCCGCTGCCTGTCAGCCTGATCATCATCGCAGGTTGCGCAATCTCTATTGCCTCCGCCTGGGGGATACGCAGTTGGCTGGAATGGCGCTCGATTCCGAAAGAGGTTCTTGAAAGACGAATTCAAGAACCTCTGCTAAAAATTGCGATGACCTTATCGACACCAATGGATTTGCCGCTGCTGGCTGGGGAACAATCCTGGAAGCCGCTTGCCAATGGTTGGCCTGAAATTCGAAAACATGGCTTTCCACTTCCAGCAGGTGAACTCGCCGGACTGATCGCTCCTCTGCAAATGGGGGAAGGCAGCGGATTATTGGATCGCGCGGTCTGGCAGGAAGTACCGGCACCGCCTCCCTCTCAACCGTTGTTGGAGGCGAGTTTCAAGATCGGACAAAGCGTGGCCACTGGAGAAATGGTTGGAGTGGACCCGGATGGACATGGACTCGCAACAGGTGGAAGTCGTTCCGGTAAATCCTCTTTTGTCTATTCCATGTTGGAACAACTGATCGCGCGTGGGGATGATGCGCCTGGTATTTTTCTGGTTGATCCGCATGTTTCCCTGGCGGATGCCTTCCTGGATGCGATTGCACAGCTGCCGCAAGAACAACGTCAGAAGGCGATCAAACGTTTGCGGGTCATCACACCGGACCAACCACATGTCATTCCATTGAATTTGTTGGCCGTGCCCGAATTCACCTGGGCGGGCAATGCCATTGTTCAAATTGGTCGCCGCATCTGGGACGACTATTGGGGTCCGCGTATGCAAGCTGCCTTGCTTGGATTATTTCGCATCGCGCATGTCTGGAATCAAAATCATCCAGAGGCCGGGCTTGGACTTCTGCATGTGGTCTTCATGGCGTTCAATAAAACATGGCGGCATAAGGCAATGGCTTTGCTACCACCCGGTGAACGTATGGGGGCGTTGGCTCTGGATGCCTTGCTTGGACAAACTGGTGAAGGCGATAAATGGAGTCAGGGCTGGGTGACTGAAGTGATCAGCCCGGTGCTTTCGAAGGTGATGGCGTTGGAACTTTCGCCTTGGTTATTCTCGGCCATGCACCAGGAACGCTTCGTGGACATGAACAAATGGATCGAGGAGAAAGCCTGGATCGTGCTGCGTTTGCCATCGGGCGAGATGGGTCGTGAAGGCGCGCGCTTGACGGCAGGTGTCTTGTACAACGTTTTCGATGCCGCCTATCGCCGCGCGACCCTGGAAAAACCTGTGCCGTTTTATTTCATCGTGGATGAAGCACAGGAGATCGGTTCAGGTATGCGCTTGGAGTCCATGCTGGCGGAGGGAGCCAAGTTCGGCGCGCGCATGTTCGTCTTGGCACAGTCCTTATCCATGATGCGCAAGGTGGAAGGTATGGAGCCGGTCGTGCAGGCCATGCTGGCGAATACCTCCACGCAGATGTTCTTCTCGCCGGATCCCGAAGATGCTGACTTGATCCGCGCTACGCTGAGTTCCACGGTGCGCTATGGAAACATGACGCTTGATCTGCCCTCTTTGCAGTGCTGGTTGCGTGCGCGTATTGGCGGTCGCTGGCAGCCGCCGACCTTGACGCAGATCAAGCCCTTACCGCGTGCAGATGCTAGTCGGGTAAAGGCATTGATCGAGGAAGTGATCGCTTCACATCCTGAAGATTATCTGCCCGCCGATGGCTGGCAGGAAAAGGCCTCCAAAGCTTTGGAGGAAATGCTTCCGCCGGCATTATCCAAACTATTGGATGAATTCCTCGCGGTGCGTTTGGAAAACCAGGAAGCAAGGGTTTCGCAGCCCGCGCCACAAGATGACGACCGCAGGCTGGGTTTCTGATGACCGGGATGATTCTGCGTTTTCTTTTTCTGTTCTGCGGCGGCACGCTGGGCTGTGCAATTACGGCCTTCGGAGTCTTATATTTTGCCTGGGTCATGTCCCGGCATGACAATGGTTGGGAACGATGAATGATATGCAAGTTCTGATTGAACAAATGGTCTCAGATATATCCAGTCAAACTGTGCGGTTGGGTGAGGTGCGCCTGCAAAAGTTTCTGGAATGGTTGAAGTCTCATAGCAGCAAGGTAAAGACCGTGGAACAGGTTCGCGTTGAAGTCGCAGTTCATGTTGAAGGAAGTATCGATGATCGTCTCAAAAATGATTTGAAGAGATGGTTTGAGTCGTTACCCATGCCGGGTTTGCTTTGGGAATATCACCTGATCCTGAATGAGATTGCCTGGTGGCGTGATCTCGATCCGCGTTCGCTTGCCCGAATCCTGCGATCTGAAGGGAGCGAGTGAAATGCTTAAACTCCTGATCGGATTTATCGCCGGATTGTTCGTGGGCTTTCTATTGGGGTTTGTGCTTCCGATTGAGGTTTTCTATATCGCCTGCATCATTCTTGTCCTGCTGGCAGTATTGTTGTTCTTCTTTTTTCATTTTGGATTGCGCGATTTTCAGGAATATTAATCTCGCAGGAGTTTGGTATGCAACGTGTGAAAATTGGCTTTATTTCATCTTTACTTTCTGTCATCATCCTGCTGACGGCGGCCTTTACAAACGCCGCTCCGCTATCTGCAATTGTGATGAATGAAGGTCGAACGTATGACCAGGCGCATGACACCGGCTACATCGATTGGAGCGGTTCTGCGCAGTATGTGGTTGTCACACATAAAGATGGTTCCTCTCTACTCCCGGAGGAAGGTGGAGCATCTTGTAATTCAAGTTGTACAGAGTGGGTCACACGGCTCGGCAATGGAGGTATGGCGAGTGGTTCATTTGATCGAGATGTTTCCTATTTTGAGATCATGGTGGAATTTACCCGTGATTCCAATGTGGGAAGTGCGACACTTCGCGCTTGCTCGGCTGTCAGTACGTGGTATTTGTATAACAGTGGGGGCAGTCTGCCTGGGTATGTAAGCATGGTTTTAACCGTGCCGGCAGGCTGCCGGTCGTGGTCGATCTCAGCTTCTGGTGGTTATGTGGACTTTCGGTCTGTCGATGTGAACTACAGCGGACCACCCTCCACACCCACCTTTACGTCTACTCCATTACCAACTTTTACACCCTCTGCAACACGGACGCCAACGCTGATCCCTACATCTACCTTCACACCTACTCAGACATCTACACCAACATTCACATCCACAAATACTCTGACGCCGACACCTACGCAAACCTTCACTCCGACCAACACTTCGACGCCAACCTTTACACCTACATTTACTCCGACCAACACACCCTCTCCGACTCCAACGCCGTTACCGCCAGTGATCGTTGGGCAAGTGGTCTGCGACCTTTGGGGAGATGCAGGCTGGTGCAGAGGAAGCGAGACTTTGGTGTTGACTGCCAGCGATCCGCAGGGATTTGATGTCACTATCAGTGGAGACTTAAATGGAATTCCATTCTCATGCGGAAGCGCCTGCAATCTACCCTTGCCGGAAGGAAGGGGAACTGCCAGTTACCTGGTTACTTCAACCAGCGGACGGACAGCAAGTGGATCGTCCACATGGCAGCGGGATGGCACGCCACCAAACCTCAATATTGTTCTTCCGCCGCTGGATGGAAGGAATGGATGGTATGTCTCAGAAGTGGATGTGTCGGCAACGGCAATGGATGCGGTTTCCGGTCTTTATTCATTGTCAGGAAGTACGGATAATGGCACGACTTGGGTTTTATTCCCGATTCACCTCACGGATGGAGTTCATCCAGTAGTAGCTCATGCGCAGGACATCGCTGGAAATGAAGGTTTGGAATCGGAAGCGGTCCACGTGGACACGGTTCCTCCTGTCTCACAATTTACATCTCATTCAAATGGAGAGGTGGTGAAGGGAAGCGTACTGTTGACGGGAAGTTTGGAAGATATGACCTCAGGCACAGATGGCGGTGAATTATCTATTGATGGCGGGATCACATGGCAGGCGGTGTCAATGGGAACGGGTGATACCTGGTCTTTTACCTGGCAATCAAATGAAGTGCCAAATGGCCAATATACATTGCAAATGCGCGGGGTGGACCAGGCCGGCAACGTGGGTGATCCAGCTTCCATTACTTTGGTTGTTGATAATGGTCCACCTGCTGTTTCCATTACAGAACGTTGGTGGATATGGGAAGCTGGTGAGCTAAAGGTTTCCCCCAGCCACTTTCCACTTGCCAGTGTACAGGTGACCATACGTGATCCGCAAAATCGCTGGCCGGCAGTGGTTTTGAATTTTGATCCTGATAAGGGTACTGACTCCATATCCTGGAATCGGCGCTTTGCGGATGGAACCCTGGCTCCCTCTGGGGAATATCCTGTTGTGGCGGTAGCTTGTGACATTCACGACCTGTGTGGAAGTGATAGGGGAATCATCGCGATTCCAACGATGGCCACCTCGACCGCTATCACAACGCCATCGCCGACTGCAACAATGACACAGACTCCCTACGCTACATCCACGGCGACACAAAAGCCGCCGACACCAACACCAGTGTTGGTCACCCCGTCGCCTCAAAATGTCTCCGAACCTGTCCGACCTTCGTTCCCGTTCTGGCAGCTACTTGGGTTGCTGGGCTTATTCATGGTAATCGCGTCTGCCAGTTTGGTTGATCCCCGCCCTGCGGCATTAGATCGGCTGAAGGAGAGCATCAAACTGCTACTTGTAAAGAACAACGGCTCATCGAAAGATGATTAATTAATAAATCAAATTAAAAGGAGTTAGGAAAATGGAAATAATTCTTGCTATTGTAGTGGGTGCTGCTGTGATCTTTTTTGGTGTATTGATTAGCATGGGCAATGAACGGCAACGAAAGGCAATCGATGGCCTGCATGAACAAATTATCTTATGGGCCATGCAGGATCTGCGTATAAAGCGCGAAAGGCTTGCGCGTGATGTGCAAGTAAATAATCCCATCGAATGGCTCAATAAAATAACCGCCAAAGTTAGTGGTTTTAATTTGAATTTGCAGGTTGTTGAGTTTTTCGATAACCCCCAGACGCTTGTGTGCGCTTCCGCTGATGGAACTAACAAGGTGATTTTCAGCCCCTTATCTCCAACTGAAACTCATCAAATTAATCGCAACAAACGCAGCCGACTTTCCCAGTATTCGGATCGAAATCCATTACTATCAATATCGCGCCATGTTCAAGTTTATGAATTGTCAGTATTAAATGGCGGCATTCTATTTGATCTGGAGTTACCTCTTGCATGGAAAAGCTTAACCAATCAGGAGATAGAACAGATTGAGCGCCTTTGGATGTACAGGCCAAATTAGGAATAATAAAGGTGACCCTGAATTATTCATGGGTCACCTTTATTACATGCAAAAGATCCGATTATTACTGCTCAATTTGGTATCCGACATCCACCCATGCTGGTGTACCGCCTTCCAGCATTCAGAGGTTTATATAACCCTGATTTAACTAGGTGGAGATTGCCATTTTTGCCATGTCAGATGTCAGGCAATACACCAGAAATTTGGCGTCTTTTTCCTGAGGAAGTTGATCGAGGTTTTTCTCAATCTGATCATCAGCGAGACGTAAATCAGTTTGAGAGATGTGACATTGATCTTATTATCTAATCATCTCGCCTTTATTGGGCTGGTTTTTCGCCTTTGAGTAAGCACAATGGAAATAATAACCGCCAAATAGCTCAAATAGGCAACGACCTCAGTTAAAGATGGGTTGCCGTTGTACCCGACCAATGCTTTCAGAAGCAAACCCATCTCACTTTTGTCGCTCAAAACCCCATTGATATCCCAAAGATTCTCGATCACTGAGGGGATGACACCTGCTTCATTAAACTCATGAATTCCCAATCCTACCAACCCTGCCGCAAAAACAATCAACAGGATATTTGTAGCGCCAAAGAACCCACGCAGGCTGAGTTTTATGGTGGAAGTAAATAACACCCATCCCAAAATCGTCGCGATTAACAGTCCAAGCAACGCGCCTAAAAAGGTTTGTAAAGGGCTGGATGTCAGCCTTGCGGCCAGTAGAAATAACGCCAATTCAATGCCTTCACGAAACACTGCCAGAAAGGCCAGAGCGAACAAAGCCTTCTGCCCATTCCTCAACGTTGCCTGGTTGGTTTGTTCCTCAATTTCATTCTTGAGGGTACTTCCATGATTCTGCATCCACAGGATCATCCAGGTGAGTACGCCGGCGGCAAGCAGCATGGCGACTCCTTCAAAAACCTCCTCGCCTTTGCCCTCAAATTCCATACCAAGTAAATTGAGTGCGATTGCTGCCAGGAAGCTCAACAACACCGCCAGCCCCACCCCGCGCCAGACAACACCATTCAATTCTGTGCGTTTTATTTTGAGCAATACTCCCAACACGATTCCAATTATGAGGGCGGCTTCCAACCCCTCTCGCAGAGATAATAGAAAACTTGCAAGCATTGTATATAAACCTCCAGGTTTTTATGGGATCCAATTGGACAACACGTTCACAACCAGATCTGGATTTGCGGGGTCATTTGTTTTGAGATGAATCCCAAAGTTGTGCGGACCATCCATCCCTTCGTGCATCATGAAAATAGCAGATTCAACGATCGTGCTTTCGCCAGGCTTGAGTACCATCGAACCGATGGTAAGTTGAGGGGGTCAGCATCCCTCCAGGACTTCAACGAACGGTTCTTCCTTGAAACGCAGCACGCCGTCGCCTGTGTTGGTGACTTTTATCGCAAAGGTTTTATTGACTCCGAATTTCACATCGCCATAATCAATCCTTTGCTGATCGACTGTAATGAATGGCGTTCCACCACCATCTCCGCCGCCTCGATTAGCGAAGAAGAAAGCAGCGATGATTAACAGGACACCGCCAATAACTACAAGTGCCCAGGGAAAACTTTTCCTTTGTTTTTGTCTCTTAATTTTTTTGCTCATAGTGCCTCCTTAATTGTCATATTCAAACTGGAACGAATATAGGTATGCGATCAAATCCCAGATTTGTTCTTCGGTGAAAATCGAGCCCCACATGGGCATGCCTGTCCCCATGCCGCCGCGCAGGATCTTGCCCTGTAATAATGCGGGACTGGCACCGAGCATCCGTGTTGGGTTTGTGAAATTAACAGGCGCCTGCATCATCATATTGTCTGCCCCTGTCATTGTCTGCATAGATGATGCACCCACCGCTTGCAGGTCATCGGCAAAGACTCCGTCGCCTGCACCGTTCTCGCCGTGACAGGCGGCACAGTTTTGGGTATAGAGTTGTCCTCCATTTGTTAGTGATTCTTTTGTTGTATTCGATTGCCAGATGTAAGCAACCACATCCCATCGTTGTGTTTCAGTGAGTGAAGTTCTATTCAGTTCATCGAATACTTGATAGGGTGAGCGTGTGCGGTAGTAATCAGCAGATCGGTCAATTAGCAAATTGGTTACTAACTTCTGCCCGCTGATTGCTGACGGTTGACTGCTCGGAATAACAGGCGCGTTGTGAGGAGCGTCAAGGTTGAGGTCGAGGGAAACATAAAGAGGTGGAGAAACAGGCTCAGGAGCCTGTCCTGAGCTTGTCGAAGGATCCGAGGGTGAACCGCCGACTTCTATCGTGCCGCGCATCCGCCAGTGATTGAGTCCGCACCAGCGCGTGCAGAAGAAGGTGTAAATCCCAGGCTTGTCAAAGATCAACGTAAGGTCAGTCACTTTGCCAGGCAGGATATCCACGCCTTCCATTTCCATCTGACCAACTGCAAACCCATGAACAACATCATCAGAGGTGAAACGTAAATGAAGCGGTTCGTTGACGTCCGCCTGAATGACATCGGGATTCCACCCGCCATTTTCCGACACTTGGGCATGGATCAGCGGTGTGCTTGACCAAAAGAAAAGCGGCGCGCCAATGGCAAGAAAAATCCCTGCGATGATTAAGATGCGTGAGAGGAGTTCCGAACGCTTCATAGGAGTAACCAGAGCATGACCAGTGTGGTGATGAAGCAAAATACGATGACAGGAGTTGAGGATGCTTTTATTTCGTTCGCGGCTTTTTGCGCAGTGCGCGCAGACCAGATCAAGCCGCCAACCAATGCAAGTGTTTGCGCGGGTGCAAGAACGGACGTGAGCATCGGTTGCCACGCGGCGTTTGCCGTGCCGAATAAATCCCAGCCGAGACCCAGCGGATCGGAGAGAGCGGCGATGATGTAGGATGCATTGGTTAACACGAAAGATAAGCTGAATGCAACCCAGAACATCAAGCCGAGAGGAATGAGGGCTGTTGCAAGAGAAGCAAATCGTTGTTTCAGTGGAAGGGGGCTTTTCGTCTGTAGGATGCCAAGTGTGAAGAGTCCAGGAAGAACAACAAAGATAATCGCAAGAAAAATAACGGCATATATAAACCATGCGCTTGTACCAACATTGTATGCCGCATCTTTAAGTATGCCCCACGGACCAAGTAGTACACCCGCGTAGATCATTGCCGAACCGAGCATGATGAAGGCTTTGAAGGCTTCGTCCATTCGTGTGGATGGTTTGGCAAGGTCGGCGGAGAAAGGGCGCAAGTTGACGGCAATGTTGTCATGCGGACAGGTGCGGATACACTCCATGCACAGACCGCAATACGTGTTCTTCGTCAAACCTCCAGGAAAGACATCCCAAGGGCAGCCATATCCATTGGCTGAACCATTGTAGCAGGGCTTACCTTCACAGGTCACACAGACCTGCTTGTCTTTGATTCGTAATTCGATGGGAGCAGTCTGGGAATACAAACCGATAAATCCGCCAACGGGACAGAGATAACGGCAAAAGGCGCGGCGTTCGAAGATGGTGCTCAGTCCAACGGCGGCGAAGAGCATGGCGGCAAGGACAATGCCCGTGATGTTTGGAGTCGTGAGCAGGACACTGCTGAAGAGAGCCAACAGAAGGAATGAAATATTTTGCAACCAGATGTTGCGGAACAATTTTGGCACACGCAAGTTGAGCCATTTCGGTTTTTTGTCAGGTGGAGCAAGTATCGCACCGCGTTGCAGCCACTCACCAGGCAATGGAATTGGACAGACCGCGCACCAGCCGCGTCCGAAAAATGGGACTGCAACGAGAATGAGGATAGCCCACCATGCGATCCATACAAAGACAATGCTGAAGTTGTGACTTCCAACAGGCGTGCCGATAAGGCCTGCAAGAATGGCAAAGATATACCCAACCAGCATAACGATAAATACGGCTAGTTGAGGATAGTGGCTCTTCAACGCATTTTTTATAAAGGGGATACGGGTAAGTTCGATCTTCGCCATAATAATAGAATTAAGTTTTTTGCTTTATGGAAATAATCACACCAACAACAGCCAGCAGGGCCAACCCAATGGAACGAAATAACCAGTGATTGGAGCCCACGTTCAACTTGCCGATCATGAAAGGGTGCATTGCACCACAAGTCACATTGCATCTGAAGCGGAACGAGCCTGGCTTATCGGCAACGAACGATAAAGTTTTGGTCTGACCAGGGTCGGCTTGAATGGAAATATCATAGCCATCCATATACAATCCATGCACCACATCTGTACTGACAAGTTGAATATTCACTGTGTCACCAGGGTTGACTTTAAGCTCGTAGGGAGAATATGCAAATTGTCCCGCTTCAATCCGAAAGGTCCGCTTTTGAGGCGTGATGGGCCGAACTGGCAGTGGCGCAAAAGCCACTACCAGACCAGCCATGACAAGGAGGAGAAGAGTGAAGCGCGGGTTCATCAGCTTATGGAATATTGGAAGGTCCGTACTTGGCGTAGGTAGCATCCACATATGCCCTGGCTTTTGCAGGCGTCTGCCCCTCTTGCAACATCCGCATAACATCCTTGGTAATATCTACACAGATCGAACAGCCAAGTGCATGATTATCGAATTTTATAGTACCCTGTGCATCTATATCTGAAACATAGCAGTCATAATTCGATGTATGTCCAATATCGCCACAGCCGCAATAACAGGGAATATCTTTCATTATGTCAGGGTTGATGGAGGCAAATTGATAAGCCTCCTGTACTGCCACAGGCGCGGCTTGCACGTCCGCAGGCATTTGATCCATCGGCATCATGTAAAGATGGACATCACTTGATTTTGAAGTTGAACAGGCGGAAATTGCAGTGGACAACAAAACCGCTATGAGTGAAAGAAATAAAAATTTGCGTGACTTTGAAATCATATTGGGACTCCAGTATCGGATAGCCCAATAGTAGTCTGATAGTTCAATAGTCTCCAGCGCAGGATAGCGTAATGGCGTATGCGCCAAATGGCTTATGATGAACGTCATAGCGAGCGCTTTCTAGAAGATTACAGTGCTCACCTATATTTGAAATATGAAGAATATTTACTTTGCCACAACTTCTGCGCGGTATTCATGACGGCCATCGTTTCCCGATCCGACTACAGCATTTACAAGCGCTTCAGCAGAGACCTTTCTGCCATTATAGAAAACTTCAGCCATCCCCATATTCAGGGATATTTCCGCGTGAAAAACTCCCTCCAGCAAAAGCAAGCCATTCCGCACGCGCGTGGCACAGTTCTGGCAGCCCATTCCCGAAACAGCTAAAAGGGCGCTGTCGGCATTACGGATCACACTGTCCAGCGCAGTTTTATTGATGGGTTCAACGTAGCATTTTTCGTCCATGATATCAACTCCTTATCAGTTTCAGTTTTGCTGGCAAATTAATAAATGTTTTGTTTTCTTTACCTTCTCCCCAAACTCCGGCTTTGCAAAGGATTTTGGTGCGCGCTCAAATTGCGCCTGACATTGGGGACAACAAAGAAAGTAGTTGATGCCCTCGTGTTCTATGGTGATGTGTGCCTTTCCACGATTGATGCGTTTGCCGCATACTGGATCTTTGAATGACATATCGGAACTCCTTGTTTTTGATTGACGTGCAGAGCGCATCTGAACATCTTCTTGATTTTAGATTAACGTTCAGGATTTCTTAAGCGCAGAATTGCCCGACTCGTACATAAGCATTTTTGCTTATGCCATTCTTGATAAAAATACTCCTGACCGCATTGACGGTCAGGAGAGAGAATCAGCATTTTATTGCCCTACATTAATTTTCGATTTTGTAATTTCTCATCATACCTGCATCTTCATGTTCGAGATTGTGACAGTGATAAAGAAATGTCCCGGCATAATTCTCAAAGCGGACAAGTACCTGAACCTTTTCTCCAGGCATGACCAGCACGGTATCCTTCCAGCCATCATCCACAAAACCAGCACTTAATTCCTGATACATCGACTCGTTACCCAGTGCAAGCTCGCGTCCGAGCACCTGAAATTGCACACCGTGAATATGCATCGGATGCGGCATTTGCATATTCATCATACCCATTCCCATGCCGCCTCCGCCACCTTCGAGATTGGCAAATTCCCAAATCTCCAAATCGCCAAGCTGCACGATCTCATCACAGGCAACCGAATCCATTTCGAACACGCGACCGTTGATGGTATGAGTCATGCCCTGCATCGCCAGTGTAAACGAGCGTGGGTTATTTCGATTAACTGCATCTTCCGCACGATGACGCGCAATGATTGAAAGCTGAGCAGGGAGCGGGAGAACATCCGCGCCTTTCTCTCCGACTTTCAAACTCAGGATGTCGAATGGCGCGCCATTGGGCAGGCTGGAACCTCCGCCCATCATTCCTCCACCATTATCAAACCCTGAAAACGGTAAACTGACCAATCGCATTTCACTACCTGTTCGCTCACTAAAATCCACCCAGAGTTCCACCCGTTCACTAGGCGCGAGCGTAATATAGTCACGGGTTCCTGGCGCTTCCAGCAAACCGCCGTCGGTGGCGATCACGGTTAGAGGTGTGCCATCCTGCCATGCGAGTTTATAGATGCGTGAGTTCGAGCCATTTAACAATCGCAAGCGGTACGCGCTGGCTTTAACATCCAGCGCCGCGTTTGGCGCACCGTTGACCAGAATCGTATCGCCCAGAAAACCAATCATCGAATCCAACATGCCGTTCGCCAGATAAACCATCTCGTTTTGCGAGTCGAACGTACGGTCCTGTATTACCAGCGGCAGGTCATACTCACCAGACGGCAATCCCAGCGCGGCTTCCTCGTCGTCGCTGACGATGAACAAACCCGCCAATCCGTAATACACCTGCGGGGCAGTCAACTGATGCGGATGCGGATGAAACCAATACATGCCTGCGCGGTTAATCACCCGAAAATCATATTCAAAACTTTCGCCGGGCGCAATCGCATAACGCGGATGCCCGTCCATCTCTTCTGGAATTAACAGTCCGTGCCAGTGGATGATGGTGGGATCGGGAAGTTCGTTCTTAAGCCGAACCTGGACTCGTTGACCTTTCTTTACCCGAAAAATGGGGCCAAGATAGGAGTCGCTCAACGTCTGGATTGATTCTGCGCTTCCCTCCCGCACTGCTGACTGATACCACCAAACGGGCGTTTCTGCCCCTGAGAAAATAGGCAGCGTGGTTCGTCCAGCAGTCAAGTCAACGGCAAGGGAAACAGGTATAGACGCGAGTGGCGTCAGGATAACGGGAGCAGTTGTCGGGTTCGCGAAGCGTGAAGCGGGCGGAATGAGTCCACAGGCACTGAGAGTCAATGTCCCTGCGCCCATTCCCATCAGTTTGATAAAGTCCCTGCGAGTGAGTCTGTTAATGGTGAAGTTCTCCTTTTATTTTGCAATGCTTCCAGTATAGACTCCCCGTGTAAAGGAATAATGAAGATAAGACAAAGATTGCTTGAATGTCACCACTACTCCCCATCTAGAGGATGTTCCACATCGCCTGCCAGAAATGGATCAGGGTCCTGTTCGAAAACACGCAGGCAGGCGCGAGTGCAAAAATAAAGGCGCTCGCCATGATAGATGGCGCTGGGATAGTTTTCGGGGTCTTTGATGACGCCTCCACAAACCGTTTTATATTCAGGCGATTGAGGTGTTGCAGTGACAGGTTGAGGCAAAATGTATTTCTCCAAATTGGGTTCAATAGATAATACGAAGGCGCAGGATAAAATCCTGCGCCTTATAATTTCAAAGAAGCAGTAAGAGTCTACATTCTCATTGCCATCGGAAGCGTGAACAGAATCACATTCATAATAGTGAGGACGACCATCAAGACTGCATAAGGGACAAAGGTTCCCCAGACCTTACCGTCGGCGCTGTTGTTTTTCGCGATGCGATAGGCAACATAAAGCGACCCGATGAAACCAAGCGCCAGCAGCCCAAATTGCAGGAATTGAATGGTAGCCATATCGAGAATGGCGAGGGAAGCTCCGTGAAATTCCATGCCGAATAATCCCATTGCCGTATAGTAAATGGATTTGCCTTCCGCCAAAAGATGGAACAGGTTGTGAGCAATATGACCTGCCATGTCCAACGCGATGATGGCATACCCGAAGCGGGCGAAATTTTCCACGAGAGAGACTTTGTTGAACTTACCTGCAACCCAGGAAGTAAAGCCAAGTAAAGCCACTGGCAAAATAATGGCGGTTGCAAAAGTAATACTGAACGTGACTGCGTAATTGGTTGTGCCTGTAACCTGCTCCAGCCAATTTAGCACCTTGCCCCACACTTCGAGCATGGTCACATTCTGTACGAACACAATACCCATGATGACCGCTGAAAGGAAAGCTTCTTCAACTTTGGGCTTGCGGATGAACCATAATTCCTTTGTGGGCGGGCGCATCGTCAATTGAATGGAGTTATTGGGGCAGCCTTTGATACATTCCGCGCAGAGCACGCAGTTGGCGCTGGAAGTCATGGTCTTGGGAAATTCGTACAAGGGACAGGGCATGGAATTATCTGTGCCTTTATAACATGCGGCCACTGTGCAGGTTGCACAGATATCAGGAGTTCCACGGAGGCTCAACATACCGTTTCGCGCGTAGTTACCGGATAATCCGCCGAGGAAACAAACGTAGCGGCAGAAGGTACGGCGTTCATAAAAAGCGCCAGAAACGATCACGCCCGTGGTTAATGTCAACATCAAGATACCAGAACCGAGCGGATTTTCCACCACGCCCCAGACATGGTCACTCCAGGTGATGAAGATGAAGAGTGCATCAATGATCCAGATGCCGTATTTTTTCAGGAACTTCGGCACAGGACGTTTGTTACCGACAAAGTTTTGAACAAGATCATTGATCTTGGCAAATGGACAAATGGCACACCAGAAACGTCCCAAAAACAGGAAGATGATCGGGATCAACGGCCACCACAACACCCAGGTCAGGGCGGTACCGAAGTTGTCATGCGCGGCTTCGGGTCCAAGAATCAGCTCGAACATGATCAGCATAAAAATGATCAGAGTGGGCCATTGAATAATGCCGGGATACCAGCGGCTGCGCAGGAAATTATTAATCAACTTGTTGTCGAGCAGATTTCTGCCATTCAGCCAGGATGGGTTTGGAGTGTTGATCGGTGTTGTCATGGGAATATTCCTCTAAAGAATAAAATTACTTGCGAATAACAAGAGACTTGCGTTTGAGAAAAGCCGCTGCCGCAATCACAGTGCCATTAATGCCAAAGAAGCCAGCTAGTACCGCGTAATTCAAGCCAAGCGCGCGGGCAATCTCAATCGGGAAGTCAACTTCTGTAGTTTCGCCATCGATCGTGAAATGCACATTGAACATCCACTCGCCGGATGCATCAAAGTGCATTTCACCAGCATATTCGCCAGATTCCATTGTGGGTTCAAGCATGATCGTCAGAGCTTCTTCAGTATGTTCATCTGCCGCAGGTTCGTTGGGTTTCATCACACCTGTGGATGGGACTTCCGTCGCCATGTCCATTCCACTTGAATTACTGGTCATCACACCGACGGATGGAGCCTCAGTTGCCATTTCCATTTCGCTGTTTTCATCATGGGCAGACATTCCCTCAACTGGCATGGCAGAGACTTCCACTTCCGCGTTTGAAACGGGCATGCCCATCGAATCCACGATCTGGATGTGGAATTCGTTTTCACCAACCATCGCAGGTTCCTTAAAGACAAGTTCAACCTGGTACCCGTTTGCTGTTGCAACATATCCATTTTCAGCACCACCATCAGCCAAGGCCATTGTGGGCGTTACCAACAAAATAGCGGTGACCAATAACACCGCCATATTTCTGCGCATCATTCTGTTCATGAGCAATTTGCCTCCTGTAATCAAAGTTAATCGAAGTTGACAAATCTTATCGTGTCAATGCAAATCTCCAGAGCGCGATATGGCGTGATTTATCGTAGGCTAAATGACTTGTGACAAACATCAGGCATCGATTATGACAATCGTTTTCCCTGCCAAATAAATTAAAAAAGTGGTTGCTCAGGACATTACCTTGAGCAACCACCTACCTGCCTTCAAACATTCTTTGTTAATGGTCGTGCTTTTCTGAATGTCCGAATATACTCCATGCTCCGATCAAAAGCACAGATACTGCCACGCCGATCAACCCAGCTAGGAAAACCAGTATTGAAGTGAAGTCGAGCCAGTATTTCCCGAAGGACCAGAACAATACGACGCCGATAATGAAAGCGCAGAGATAGGATATAGTGGAAAAATTGGTTCTGCCGTTTTTCATTTTCTTTCTTTTCTTTTTACTCGACGATCAACTTGCCGCGCAGCATCCCCATCTGGCATTGAAAGCCGAACTCACCAGAGTTTTCAGGTGTGAACTCAATGGTTGTCGGCTCGCCTTCTGGCAGGGGTGAACTTTTGTTGAAATCAGGAAATAGCACCTGTTCCGAACACGCCGAACTTTCCTGTCGCGTAAAGGTCAAACGCACGGGGCGACCTTTTTGAACAACGATAATATCGGGTGTGTAGCCTCCCTTCACAGTGATCGCCACTTCCTGCGTACCCGATGCGGACACGGCAGCGCGTGTCTGCGCTTTGGGTGCGAACCAAAAGTACCAGGCAATAAGAATTGTTAGAACGATTCCCGAAAGAATTGCAAAGATTTGAATTGTGGTCATGTTATTCTCCTTTGACAGCCCGCCACAAAGATAGCGGACCAAATATGGTGACGAAGTTCTGCGCTTCTTTGACTCCGCCGAAACCTGCTTCTGTTACGAAGAGCGGAATCTGCCCGTCGAAATTATCGGCGGTCTCTTCGAGTCGGCGTATGTACTTTGTCATGAAGCGGGTGAGAGGTGAATGCGGCGCACCGAAATCCAGGACGTGCAGTTCGCCATGTGGTTTGAGCACACGATAAATCTCCTTGAATGCGAGACGCTTATCGTTAGTGGTGAGATGGTGAATGACAAGGCTGGTGACCACCCTTTCGAAAACAGAATCAGGATACGGGAGGGAGGAGGCGAGTCCTTCATCCCATTGAATATCAGTACCGCGAGATTTATCTCGCGCTATATCCAATACCTGTGGGTCGCCATCCATGCCTGTAACTTCGGCTGTTGGATGCGCGCGCTTGAGCATGAGGGTCAACGTGCCTGTGCCGCAACCGAGATCGAGGACTTTCATCTGTGGTTGGATATTTGCCTGCTGGACTAATTTGCGCTTGAAGGTTTCCTCGCGCATGACCCATTTGAGAAGTGGGTCGTACAGCGGCGTGAGCCATTTGAAACTGAGGGCGGGAATATAGCGAGTCATATCACATCTGCTTAAATTGTTTGAGTTGTTCTCTCAACGTGGCAACAGTCGGAATGCCCTTGATGCCATCTGACGATGGAAAGACGCGGCAACTCAGCGCATACGTTTCTCGTTCCTCTGGCCAAAGTTCATGACCGTCAACGCGAAAGGACGGCGAACCAAGAAACTTCAATTGATTGGCTTCTTCGTTATCTTTCACTTCAATCACATCAATAGGAGCGGTGAGGCCTTCTTCTTCCAGTGCAGATCGAAGATTCTTCAATCCATTTTTCCACGACGGACAACCATCAAAGTAAAGCAATTCGATTTTCATATTAATTACCTGACACTGAATTTTGGTTTGAACCCACGCAAGCGATTCGCATTGCCCACAACCGTCACAGACGAGAACGCCATCGCCGCGCCCGCGATCATTGGACTAAGCAATACGCCGAAGAATGGAAAGAGCAATCCCATTGCAACGGGGAGCCCCAGCACGTTATAGAAAAACGCACCAACAAGGTTTTGATAAATATTGGACATCGTAGCGCGACTGACTTCAATCGCAGTGACCACGCCTTTAAGGCTGCCTTTGATGAGCGTGATGTCTGAGGCTTCGATGGCAACATCTGTGCCTGTGCCGATGGCAAGACCGACATCCGCTTGCGCCAGTGCGGGCGCATCGTTGATGCCATCGCCAACCATTGCGACTTTTTTGCCTTCGGCTTGAAGCAGGTGAATATTATTTGCTTTATCTTCGGGCAGCACTTCAGCCAACACGCGCGTCACACCAACTTTACGCGCAATCGCTTCAGCGGTGCGGCGGTTATCACCCGTGATCATCACCACCTCAATGCCCAAGGCTTGCAGGGCTTTGATGGCTTCGGCGGAATCTTCCTTGACTGTATCCGCCACCGCGATGATGCCTGCGGCCTTGCCATCGAGTGCAATGAACATCGGAGTCTTCCCATCGTCGGCAAGTGATTTTGATTTTTCTTCGAGCGAACCAAGCATGATATTTTCGCGGTTCATCAATTTGAGATTCCCGATCAATATTTTTTTATCTTCTACTTTTGCTGAAACGCCATGGCCTGGAATGGCTTCAAAGTCTTTGACTTCCATCAATTCCAATTTACGAGCCTGCGCACCATCGACAATCGCCTGCGCCAACGGATGTTCACTGACTTTTTCAATGGACGAAGCTACTTTCAACAACTCATCATCTTTCAAGATCGGCTGGTCGCTGATGATGATGTCAGTCAATTCAGGTTTACCTTTTGTGATCGTACCTGTCTTATCCAACACTACGATCTGAATGGCACGCGCGGTTTGTAATGCTTCACCCGAGCGAATGAGAATTCCATGTTCCGCGCCCTTGCCGATGCCGACCATCAGACTCATGGGTGTGGCAAGCCCTAATGCACACGGACAGGCGATAATGAGCACGGTCACGCTTGTGACGAGTGCATAAACGAGTTGCGGTTGCGGTCCAATCACGAACCAGATGACGAAGGTCCACACGGCCAGGATCATTACAATAGGAACAAAATAACCTGAAACCGTGTCAGCCAGTCTTGCGATTGGCGCTTTCGAATTCTGTGCATCCTGCACCATCTTTACGATTTGTGCCAGTGCGGTATCTTTTCCAACTTTTGTAGCACGAAACTTGAATGCGCCAGTTTTATTGATCGTCGCGCCAATGACTTCATCGCCCATCTTTTTGGACGCTGGCAGTGACTCACCTGTCAGCATGGACTCATCCACAGCAGAGCTGCCTTCGACTATCACTCCATCCACAGGAACTTTCTCGCCAGGGCGGACCTGAATCACATCGCCGACTAAAACTTCCTCAACAGGCAAGTCCATCTCTTTACCATCGCGAATTACGCGTGCGGTCTTCGCCTGTAGACCCAATAATTTTTTGATTGCTGAACTGGATTGTCCCTTGGCACGTAATTCAAGCGCTTGTCCCAACACAACCAATGCAATCACGACTGCAACAACATCATAAAAAGGTTCTGATGTTCCTTCGGGAAAAACGGATGGCAACAGAATCGCAAAGGTTGAATATAACCATGCCGCCCCCGTGCCGAGCGTGATTAATGTATTCATGTTTGCCGAGCGATGTTTGAATGCTGCCCATGCGCCAGTGAAAAAATCACTGCCTGACCAGAACATGACGGGCAATGTCAGAAGCGCGGTCGCGCCCCATAATAATCTCAACGAGTCCATGTTCCAATCACGCAGGATTGGCATAACCTGATAATAAGCAGTTATCATCACAAACACAGAGACCGCAGCTGCAAACCAAAACTTGTTCATCAGCTTTCGATATTCACGCGCGTGCGCTTCTTCCTGCTTATCCACGGGCGCATCGCTTGTTGAAGCGCGCGGTTTATAGCCCCAGGTTTCAATCGCTGCATTCAACTGCGAGAGAGTTGTGTTTTGTGGAAGATAGTCCACCGTCGCTTCCTGAGTAGCGATGTTGACGTTCGCATTCAAAACGCCCGCTGTGGATTTCAACTCATCTTCAATGAATTTTACACATGAGGCGCAGCGCAGATTCTCAATGCCGATGCGTGTCTGTGCACCATCCACGGTATAGCCAGCGGATCGAATGGCGCCTGCCAGCCCGACGAGATTGATTTTTTGCGGATCGTAATCGAGTTGCACCAAACCTGCCCCTGCATTCACGACCACCCGATCCACTCCATTCAGGGATAGCAAACCTGCTTCAAGCTTTGCTGCAGGTCTGACCATAGGCAGGTCTGCAACGGGTAGTTCGATGCGGGAAAGAGTCCGCTCAGGGTTGAAGCCTGTTGTTGCTGATGTCATCACATAACGGTGCGGATCCTTGTCGAATTGATCCGCACAGGATTGAGAGCAAAAATAAAACATCTGCCCCATGTGCTCGCGTTTAGCAAAAGCGCTTTGGGGTTCGATTTCCATTCCACAAACTGGGTCATGTACTTTCATGATTCACCTACTTTATAAGAGATGCTTAAAGTGTATATCCATTTGACGCAGTGTATGAGCGGCTTTCTGCCTAATTTGATATAAGCAAAATGGCCTATCTTTCGGATAGGCCATTTGAGTAAGCACGATAGGATTTATTATTTCAGTGCCGTGCCGCAATAAGGGCAATTCTGCCAGTCGGCTTGTGTGCTCTTTCCACAACTGGAGCAGGGAGTTTGAGAAACGGTCGGTGTGGCGTTTCCTGAACTTTTTACCAGCGCAGCAACGCCGAATATGATGAGCGCAAGTATGCCGATGGGGATCAGCCACATGAAGGCCATGCCGATCCAACCCAAAGGTGAGTAGTCCCAGCCGCCCATCATACCGCCAGATTCCATCATGCCCCAGCCTCGATAACCCCAGCTGCCTGTCATCATACCTCCGCCAAACAGGAAGAGCAGAACAATGATACTAATGACACTTACAATGAGCCAGTTTATTTTTTTCATTTCGTTTTTCCTTTTATAAAGCTTGTCCGCAGTGCAGGCAGTTTTTCCAGTCACTTTGCGCCGTTTGATTGCAATACGGGCACATACGGCTGGAGACGGGTTTCAGAGCGTTGGTGAGATTATTGCCAGAGGAGATGGCGTAAACCACCAATCCGATCAGTAGCAAGGGGACGATCCACATGAGAAACATGATTAACTCCTTTTTGATGATCTAAGCATATCAGGCGTGATTAAAGTTTTTGTAAAGGCAAAACAAAGAGAAGGTAAAGGTTCTCATCAGGATTTTTGCATGGCGAAGGAAGCAGAATGGCCTGTCTTTTAGACAGGCCATTCAAGGAGAAGAAGAGATTCTATTGATGAGTGTGGTCGTCAGTCTTGTTGAGATACTTTTCAGGCTCTTTATCGAAAGCCTTTTTGCAGCCGAGCGAACAGAAGTGATAAGTCTGCCCGTTGTATTCGGATTTGCCAGCGGCGGTTGCGGGATCAATATCCATGCCGCAGACGGGGTCATGTACGGTAGTTGTCATTTGTTGTCTCCTTATGTTTGATTGGATTATCATCTTAAAAGACATCTTCAATGAGAGCCATATTACCCAAAGCTTTACAGGCGATTCTGCCTACACTTATTTCTCTATCTCGAAACCTGCCTGTTCCCACTCCACCATGCCACCAGTCACATTCCAGATATTGGTATATCCAAGTGAAACAAGTTCTTCCGCCGCAATCACACTCATGCGGCCACTGCGGCAATAAAAAACAATTTTTGCATTTTTATCAACGGGCAGTTGAGAAAGATTTTCAGGCACGCCGATCTCGTCATATGGGATGGACAAGTCTGTATCTGCGATGTTCCCTGCAAAAGGGAAATGGACATTGACGAACACAAAATCCTTGTTCTTCAGCATTGTGTTCAACTCAACAGGAGTGATATTTTGGTATGAGCCGCCAGACACCGTCACCGTTTCACCTATTACAAATTTGGATTGACATGCTGCAAGCACAATAGCGGCCAGCAGGACAAGAAATATTTTTTTCATCTCTACGCCTTTTGCATGGTGTGTCCACTCAGGTAACCCAGATAGGCTGGTACGAGCGGCAACACACACGGCGAAAGAAATGACAATAAACCTGCGAGAATCGCAGTTAAATAAGTCGGCGCCGCGGCATAGGCCGCGAAAGACTCAATGTAATACCCATTCTTGAATGCCCAGATGGCAATCAGGCTCATAGTGTTCGTCAGCAACAACATGCCAATCGTAATGATAAATAAGCCGCTGGCAATCTTAAAATATTTTTGATAAGGTCTCATGTGCTTAAGCCAGACCGAAGCGCGTTCCAAGCCCAGCGCCAAAACAAGAAATGGAATTCCCAACCCAAGCGAGTATCCTGAAGATAACCACATCGCCTGCCCCACCGTCTGCTGGCTGAGTCCCATTGTCAGGATCGCGCCCAGGGTCGCTCCAATGCATGGGCTCCAGCCTGCGGCAAAAAAAATGCCCATGAGGGCAGACCCGCCATACGTCCCGCGTTGACCTGAGTATTGGGAGCGCGTGTCCGCATAGAACCAGGGAATGCGAATCACTTCCAGAGTAGCCAATCCAAACATGATCACGATCACGCCGCCGAATTGCGCGATGACTCTTTTATACGCGCCAAATAGTTGACCGAGCGCCGTGACTGAGCCGCCCCAGCCAACAATAAAGACCAGCGAGAAACCGAGCACGAAAAGGAGCGCGTGCAAAAATATTTTCAATCTATCAGTTTGAGTTGGGACAAGTGGAATTGCGGTTTCAGATGACATAAGCCTGCCTGTATAAAATGGGATGGATATATCATAAGCAAAACCCCGCCCCTGCATGAGCGCAGGATGGCGGGGCTATGGATAAGCAAAATGGCTTATGACGTTTATCGCTTCACAATCGGACCGTTAGCCTGCTGCCCTTTCCCAAAGTGGATTCCATCTCGAGCCGCGCACCGATCAGGTCGGCGCGTTCATGCACGCCCAACAAACCGAAGTGTCCGCTCGGGGCAAGTTCAGTGGGACTTTTCGGCATGATGAAGCCATTGCCGTTGTCACTGACTTCCATCTTGATTTCCGAATCTTCAAAGGTAATTTTCAAATCGGCATGGCTGGCCTTGGAATGTTTGACCACATTACTGACTGCTTCCTGCGCGATTCGATAGAGCGATAATTCCTCTTCGCGTGAGAGGCGGCGTTCCTCTCCTCTTTTTTGAAAATCCACAGTCAATTGATTATTATGAGCAGTTTCGCGGGTTAACATATCAAGTGCGGTAACGAGCCCCAGATCTTCGAGATAGATGGGACGCAAGGCTCGTATCAGGCGGCGTAGGTTTTCAACAGTTTGTTCCGCAAGACCCTCAAGTTCCTGAAGTGAGCGTTTTCCGTTCTGGTCTTTGACCAACTTTTCGGCCAATTGCACGCGTTGTTTCAATGCGATCACCGATTGAATGGTTTCATCATGCAATTCACGCGCCAGCCGCATGCGCTCATCTTCCTGCGCGGAAGTGATCGCGCCGATGTAATCATGCAATCCCTCCTGGGAAGCCTGTACCTTGCGCGACATCTCAGTCAATTCCATTTGCAGATGCTGCACTTCCAAAATCCCGCCGACGGATTCTTTGATGGCTTCAAAGTCACCCCATGCCAGCGCGGCGGCCTTAGATTCAAGTTTTTGCAATGGCTGTACAATTTGCTTTGCACCAAACCAGATTGCGATCAGAGCAAGGATGAAAGCAGGAACCATGACAAGGGGGGCCATCTGGGTTAACTGCAACGATGGACTGATCACCATTTCCCATTCTTCCTCGGTGATCAACGCCCAGCCTGTCAATACGATGGGGCTATATGCAACGACGTGTTCTGTCTTATCCTTCTTGACATAAAGCACGCCGCTATTTCCTTGCATTGCCTCTGTAACACCTGGGTGGTTGGGTTCCAAAGTTTCCTGTGCAAGTGCGCCGCTCACGAAAAGCAATCGACGCGATTTGTCGAGCAGGTAGATGGTTACATGGCTGCCTGTTGGATAAGTGGTAGAGAGGGTTTTAATGGCAAGTGTTTCAGGAGAAAACGCGCCCGCCACAATCACATTGCGGGAGGCGGAGTATGCTGAAATGATAACGAAAAGTTGGTTTGAGCTGGGGTCAAGGATTGGATCGGAGAAAATAGGTTCACGGTCCGAAGGAGAAGCGAGAGAAAGACTTTGTGCGTTTTGAGAAACCCATCCCCAAAAACTGTCATTGCCTGTATTGGCGAGCAAGCGTCCATCTGAATCGAGAAAGGCTATTTCACCATTGAAATCATTTGCAAGATCATTCGTAGTTGCAAAGATTTCTTCAAAAGTTAGCTCCTCAGAAGATAGAACAGCCATACTGGTAATTGTAGCCACGCGATGGTGTAATTCAGATTCGAGCGCGGCGGCAGAAGATTGAACCGCGCGCTCATCACGCTCGCCAACGAGGGCACGCATATCCTGCTGGTGCATGTTGACACCGCCAAAAGCGATTACCAACAGTAATACAGTAAGTGGCAGGATTGTGACTGCGAAAAGTTGTGTGAGGCCGCGCCAGCCAGGCAGGAGACGTTTCATTCTTCTTCGATGATATTGCCCGAACCCTGTGAGATCAATCCCAGAGAGACGCCACGCATGACAGCTTCAGTTCGGCTGGTGGCTTGCAGTTTGGCGAAGATATGCGCGAGATGCCCCTGCACGGTACGGTCGCTGATGCTAAGCTGTACACCAATGGCTTTATTGGTGAATCCTTTTGCAGCAAGTCGCAACACATCCAGTTCACGATCCGTCAGCGGTTCGACAATTTTCTTCTCTGTTCCTTTGAATATGTTGGACATCAATTTGCGCGTGATGGCAGGGTCAAGTGCAGACTTGCCCTCATTTACATCGCGCACAGCTTGAATAAGATCGTCGGTTTGTGCTGTCTTGAGCACATAGCCATTCGCGCCTGCCTGCAGGACTGCCATCACATATGGATCGTCATCGTAGGCCGTTAGGATTAACACGCCCACTTCTGGCAAATGTGCGCGCACCCAGCGAGTCACTTCGATACCACTGGCTTTGGGCATTTGGATATCCAGGACCGCCACATCAGGTTTGTGCTTCTGAATGAGGGCTTGGGCTTCTTCGCCATCTCCCGCCTCAGCTATGACCTGAAGATCGCTCGCGCTTTCAAGCAATTGGCGCACCCCTGCGCGGACGATGTGATGATCGTCAGCCAGAAGAATGCGGATTTTGGTTTTTGATTTGCTCAATGACTTTGCCATAACTAAGTGGTTCCAATTCTTGATTGAGTGCTTGAGTCTGAAAAATATAAGGGAAGGCGAGCCAGACGATACCAAGACCAGCCAAAAGTCCAGTGATGAAGCGCATGAGAGAATTGAACGAACCGAGCGCATCGCCTGCGTAGAATGTCGCAGAGAATGAATTATTCGTCAGTATCACAAGCCATTGATTTGTATCACGAAAGCCCTGTCCAATGCCAGCGAAATCGCTCAGCATATGCGTACCACCATCCATTATAAGAGGAAGCAGAAGCAAAATGAATCCGAACCAGGATAAGGTTTTGATCCTGCGTCGAAATGGAAACCAAAGTGCTGCAAACATCCAGACACTGGTGTAAAACGAGATCATGCGATCCGACCAGGCGACCTTCCAGCCCATGCTTTCATTACCAATAAATTGACGGAGAATCATGGGGTTAATAGTATCCTGCCAGACGGCTTGAACTTCACTCAACGAATACATGGTTTTTTCGCCAAAGAGAAAGAATGACCGTTCTGGAAGTTGATGACAAAAAAATGAGTAAATGAAGTATATGGCCCTTCCTGCTCCGATCCAACCGATGTATATGAAGAAGGGTGCAAGAAAAGGCGCGAATACCCACAGTCCATAAACGATCAGAAAAGTCTCAAACCAATGGATGCCAATCCATTGAAAGATGGACTGTTTGGGTTTTGGAAGAGCCGGTGTTGTGATGGTAGACATTCTTTCCTTATGGTGCGTCAGGTTCAGGTGCTTTATTGAGATTGGAGCGGTAGAAGACCTTGGCCTGTTCTGCATCAAAAGTTTCAAAGCGCTGCAATCGTCCCCAGGATGTCATGACAAGTGGGGTATCAAGCGAAGGCCAGGGATAGGCAATCAACTTTACGCCACCCAGATCATCGATTGTGGTTTTAATTTGTTCCTTTAAGTTCGTGCAATCAGATTCGTCCAGCAAGTCGCAGTTGTACCAGAAGATCACATATCCATGTTCCAAATTATGGACGAGATAACCAGCTGGAAACTGATAATTGTTGTTGTCAAAAAAACCTGCCCTTGCCTCCTCCGCGTAATGTGGACCTGAGGTTGGCGGGTCGGAATTGTATTCACCAGGATCGCTATCGACTGGGATATGTGGGTCGCTCACCATGATCGGGACAGACTCGCCTGCTGCTGGACGGGCGCTCTGCGAAATGACAAGGGCGATGATCACAAGTATAGCCACTCCGATCCCACCCCAGACAAGACTACTTTTAAGTTTTTGTTTGCGCTGGCGGTCATGCAATTGTTGACGTCTGTTTTTTGAATTCATTTAATTTCCTGAATTTAATGGTAAACAGGCATCAAAATGATTTCTGATGCCTGTTTAGATTTCAATTATTGAATTGGAAGATTGATGTCTTCTTTATAATCAAGTTCCCCTTTCCGCACGTAGATGGTTAACACCCAATCGCCAGAATCACTAAAATTGGCTTTGATGGAATATTTTCCTCCACCTTGTTCGGTTGCCTGGCCGTTCATACCCATTCCTGCCATCGCAGGATGTTCAGCAGCCACATCCACTTTTGCACCTTCGATCAATGCACCACTGGCGTCGGTAATGGTGAACATTAATTCCACATCGCCTTTCACGGCAGGTGATGGATTGGTTTCCAGTTTGATGTTCACCTGCCCGGAGGAAGACGTGTCAGTCGGCGTTGCCGCATTGCCACAAGCCGCCAGTAAAACAGATAATGCCACGAGTAGATTGATTAACAAAAACTTACGCATTTCTTCTCCTTTAATAAAATGATTATTCAACGACATTGATCATCAACATCAAGCCACCCGGCTCAACGTTGTCGTTTGTGGTGTGATGCAGGATGTGACAGTGCAGCATCCATTGACCCGTTTCCGTGGCGACGAATTCGATGTCATAACGCTCGCCTGGCGCGACACTAATTGTGTCCTTCGTTAACTGTGCGCCTTCAGGGACGGGATGTCCATCGGTGGCAACGATTTTGAAGGGCATCCCATGCAGGTGCATTGGATGAATAAATTGTCCGATTGCGATTAGTCGCAGGCGAACCAGATCACCTTTCTTGACCGTGATTGTCTCCGTTGCGGGGAATGACTTGCCGTTGATCGTAAAGTAATTCGGCTCCATCCCACCCATTGGCATGGCGGCGTATGTCTGCCCATCCGTCATCCGTACTTCGGAAATCATTAGCACTTTATCCACAACAGGAGTGTTGGCTTCTGGTTCCTTCGGATCAATGATGAATGGAGCATATAATCCTGCGCCTACCTGTACATCACCTTCAAAATGCGAGTGATACATGAAGGTGCCCGCAGGTTTGGCGATGAATTCATATGTAAAAGATTCACCAGGCTGGATGGGATCCTGGGTAACTCCAGGTACGCCGTCCATTGCATTGGGAACTTCGACTCCATGCCAGTGAATGGTTGTCGGATCAGGCAGTTCGTTCTTAACGATGATCCTGACCTGATCTCCCTCTGTGACACGGATCATTGGCCCGGGCACGGTTCCGTTGTATGTATATGCTGTGACCGTGACGCCATCCAAGATCGGCCATTGCACTGCTTTTGTGGTCAGCTCAAATACTTTAACGCCATCTTCCTCGCGATAAGCAAGCGGTTGTCCGCCGGTTGTTTCAGTGGCAGGCTGAATGTTCGGGGCTGTGATCGGCTCCATCATGTGCGCGGCTCCGGGGTTGTTCGCCGTCATACTGCCTGGGGTTGGGATCCCGTCCGTCATATTGGAGTTATCGTTATTCATTGGCATCGTGCTATCGGGCGTTGCAGCAGGCGCACAAGCCGACAAAGTCAAAGCCAGAGTCATTAACGAAAAAATCAGTATCTTCTTTATTTTCATGTTTCCTCTTAAAGTTGGGATAGCCGCTAACTATAAGGAATTCACCATTTCTTAACCAGAGCAATTTGACGCAGTTGAAGATAGGCCAAATTGCCTATTTAGTCTTTGAAATCGAAACAGGATCGTTGGTTTCAAGTGCCTGCTGAATGGAATGGATTAATTTCTCATTTGCCCGTTGTTGCGAATCGTTTGCAATGGATACCCAGGTCTGTCCATCGTTGCCATGCAGAATCAGGGTTGCAGGTTCTGCAACTTTCCCATAAACCAATAGAACCACCATCTGGCAGTCACACTCCTCTGTCCCGTGATTCGGACAGGGACAATCGTGCAACGCCAGCCGCGCTGTGTGCAAATCAAAAGTCTGCACTACTCGGAGACTTGCCTGCGATAACTGTTGTTTTGTCCATTGCAAAGCTTCGTCACAGGGATGGTTGATTGATAAGAACGGAGAATTATTCATATGCGCCTCTGATGTCTCCATTTTACAGAATCTCTCTATAAGTCCGAAGAGCCGCGTGGCGTATTCTTTCATAGGCAGAATCGCCTATGAAAATCTTCCCCTGTTTGTTGAAGAAACAGGGGAAGATTTTTCGAACCATGTAAGATGAATATGTTCAGGGTGTCATTCCTGGCATATCCATCTGTCCACCTTCTGGTATTTCAAGTTGTATTTCAGGCGAAGAAGCTGGGAGGGCGGGCAGGCTTGAGAAACTAATTCCGTTCGGGGCCACCCCGCTGGGAATCTTCGCAATAACAGTTTTTTGCTCAATGTCGATCACAGACACTGTGTTTTCATAGATATTGGTGATGTACGCAAAACGACTTGATGGATCAATTACCACGCCGTGCGCGCCCTTTCCTGTTTCAATCGTAGCGACAATAGTGAAAGTGGCAACATCCACAATTGAAACTGTGGTGCTGGGACTTTCCTGGGTTCCCTGGTTTGCGACAAGGATATACTTATTGTCAGGGGTAACGAATACTTGGATCGGTCCACCTTCCACCTCCACTTTGCCAACCAATTCGCGCGTGGCAACATCCACTTTGCCCAGCGCATTCTCGCCATTGAGAGAGAAATAAATGAACATTCCATCAGGTGAAAAACCCACTTGCACAGGGCGCTCACCGACTTCAATATCTGCGACCTTTACGTTCTGTTCAGTGTCGATCACGCTCAGGGTGGTAGATTTGGCATTAGCGGCATAGACCCATTTTCCATCGGGGCTTACTCTCAAACCATGCGGGTATTCGCCAACTGAGATTGTAGCCATGACGGTCATTGTCTCCACATCAATTACGGTTATCGTATTGTCTTCGCCGTTGGTGACGTACCCCTTTTTACCATCGGGCGTCAGGACGATATGAGCAGGCATCATCCCTGTGGGAACAACGCCATGAACTTCATAAGTCAAAGCGTCTATCATAATAGCGAGCGAATCATGCCCACTAACCGCCCAGACCGTTTTTCCATCAGGGGCAACCTGCAGGTTATGTGCGCCCTCGATTCCAGTCAGCGTCGTAAGTACCTGATTCGTGGCTGCGTCGATCACTGTGATACTGTTGCCTTCTTCATCGGCCACCCACACCGTTCCCTCCACACCTGCCGTTGGCTGGCTTTCTGTCGGTTGAATTGCTGTGGGCTGGCTCACGGTTGACTGGCTTGCATTGCCACTACATGCGCTCAAAACGATTGCGGCTCCTAATAATAGGATTGCAACTCCCCAAATCATTGGTTGTTTCATTGTTTTTCAACTCCTTTAAGATTTGATTGACCGAATAACGATTAATCTTATACAGCATCCAAAAGGAGTTGAACATACGCAGAATTGCCTAATACAATGCCATTTGTCCAAATTCACTCGTTGATTGGCGGAATTATCTGGTCACTAGAATCAAATCAATCGAGTATGCACGTACTATAAATCCAGAAAAGTAGCGGAAATATCGTCATTCTCAAATTGTTATATCTCGCCCACCTTAATATATTTTTCTGGCATACGTTCAAACAAATGTTTGCATACCCCGGAGCAAAAATAATATGTCTTACCTTTATACAGAATCTTGAATGGTGGTTTCTGCGGATCAACTTTCATTTCACATACGGGGTCAATTTCAAATGACAGGCCTGCCGCATTAAATCTTTGCATATTGAAACCGTTCATGGTTTCCCTCCGCCATATATAGGCAACTTTACTGAAATTTATTCGTACCATCCTAACAGGTTCCTTTGCTATATTGTATAAGCAGAATTGCCTATCGGTTTCATGGCAATCTGGCGCAAGACGTTTGGATCCATAAAAGCTATGATCAGTAAAAAGGAGATTAATGGTGAAACGTTTTCTAATTCCCCTCGCGGCTTTCCTGATCGGTTCGACCCTCATTGCGACATTCTATATCGGCATTCTCACTTGGGCGCAGGGTTGGGACTACGCTTCCTCGCAACTCGCGCGTGACCGTTGGTATGTTATCCCGATCATCGTCTGCTTCGGGGTTCAAGCCGCCTTGTATACCATATTGCGATTTCGTCTCTTCATTCCAATATCATCCACAGGTCATGCAGGTTCCATGATGGGCGCAAGCGGAGGTACATCCGCCACTGCAATGATTGCCTGTTGCATTCATCATGTCACCGATGTTCTCCCTATTCTTGGACTGAGCGCGGCGGCGAGTTTTCTAACCCGCTATCAGCGCCCGTTCATGCTTGTAGGCCTAACCATGAACCTGATTGGAATTGGAGTCATGCTCTTTGTGCTTTATCGTGAACGACAGAAACTTCAACCTATTCTGGAAACAATATGAAACGAATTCTTTTACCTATATTTTTGATTTTATCCCTTGTACTTAGCGCATGTTCTGTGACTTCGACCTCGCTTCCAACCGACCCTCAGCCTGATGCCGTTTCGACGGATTCTTCCTCCCCTTCAAACGACTCTGCCATGCGTATTGACCAGCAAGGGGCAATTATCTTTGAAATCACGCCGCTCAATCTTCGCGCGCCAACTGACACACTCGAGTTCGATGTAGTGATGACTACTCACTCCATAGACTTGATTATGGACCTTGCAAAGTTATCCACCCTCACCACCGACACAGGAGTCAGCGTAGATGCAACTGTCTGGGACGCACCGCTCGGCGGTCATCACGTGGAAGGCAAGCTAATCTTTCCCACGACCAAAGATGGCAAGTCCATCCTCGAAGGCGCAACAAAACTTACACTCACAATCATTAATGTTGACTCCCCTTCTCGTATCTTTGAATGGGAGTTGAAATAAAAAATCCACAAAAGGAGATAATCATGAACAAGAAACATATGCTAATTATGCTCATCTGCTGCTTGCTTCCAATTGCAGGCTTTGCCGCGGTTTTTCTTTTCAAGATTCCACTGAACACGGCATTACTTGTAGGGCTGGCGTTACTTTGTCCATTATCGCACCTGCTCATGATGGGACAGATGAGGCACGATCACGGAAACGAACCGCACGCCGTTCACGTCCATGTTGAATCTGATAGTAAGAAAAAGTTATAACCCTATCTCGCGCCGTGACTTTCTCAAGCTCGCCTCGCTTGGGGCAAGTGCAATTGCCCTTCGCCCGTTTGCAAAACTGGACCTGCCTGAGTTCCCTCAGGCTGATTTACTGGGTCGCGTCACAGTTGGCAAAGTGGATGTCTTCGTGCGACCCGACGCGAACAGCCAGATCATTGGTGCTTTATATGAAGATAATGTCGTGCCGTGGCTTCGCGAATCGGTGGGGATAATGCCTGGGCGTATCAATCAACGTTGGGTGGAGACTCCCTATGGATTCATCTGGGGTGGAAATCTGCAGCCCGTTTACAATCAACCAAACGTGGCTATGGACACACTGCCATTTACAAGTCTGGGAATAGGGATGTGGGTGGAGGTCACGATCCCGTATGTGGACTTAATTCTCGACAACCCACCCTCACGCGCTCCCTGGCTTCAATATCGTGAATCGATTGGATTGCCCGCACGCTTTGTCTACAGTCAGATCGTCTGGGTAGATCAGATCCGCACCGACGAGGCTGGAAAGATCTGGTACCGACTCAACGAAAAATATGGCTCAGGTGATTTGTTCTGGGGTCCCGCTGAAGCCTTTCGACCTTTAACTTCGGATGAAATATCCCCCATCAACCCACTTGCGGAAGAAAAACGAATCGTTGTCAATATTGATTATCAAACCTTATCCTGCTTTGAGGGTGAAAACGAAGTTCATTTTGCGCGCATTTCGAGTGGCGCATTGTATGATGCTTGGGGTAATCGCGTGGATGTATGGGAGACGCCCGTTGGAGAATTCCCCATCTGGCGTAAAGCCATATCTTTACCATTGAGTGGAGGTAGTTCCTCGGCAGGTTGGAGTCTACCGGCTGTAGGATGGGTCAGCCTATTCGTTGGGTCGGGGGTTGCAATTCACTCGACGTATTTGCATAACAATTATGGTGAGCCGTCTTCACGCGGGTGTGTCAATGCAAGCCCGGAAGATGCGAAATGGCTTTTCCGATGGAGTCAACCTGATGTAACTTATGATCCTGGTGATCTCACGGTAGAAATGCCTGGCGGAACGAAAGTCAGTGTGATGAAGAAAGAAACATAATTTTCCATAATACCATTTACCCACGGCTGATATGGTTCGAAACACAAAGTGGCACTTGTGACTAAAGAATGTATTGCCATTCAAGACATCAGTGACATCTATATGATAATTTACGATGAATAGCATAAATCTATAAAACCGAACGCTCTAAAATAAACATGGGATTAAATAATACAAAAATCTTAATTCATTGCTAAAGAAAAACTCTATAAACCTATCTGGCGCATGTTGTCTTTTGATACTAAAGTGTATGCACATACTTTCAAAAGCGGCTGGTCATGCACATCTACTGTCTCGGACTCAATCACAACACCACTCCCATCGAACTTCGTGAGCAATTGTCACTCAGCGAAGATGCGATCCGTTCCGCACTGGCCCGCCTGGCTTGCGGACATCTCGCCTCATCCATCGTGGAACTTGTCATCGTTTCCACATGCAATCGAATCGAACTATACGCTGCCTCCAGTCACATGGCAATTGCCGAACTGGAGGCTTTTTTGTCGAATGCCTGTGGTATTCCTGCGAAACAATTTAGTGCCCACGCATATCAATATGAAGATCTCGACACAGTTCGCCACCTCTTTGAAGTCGCCTCAGGGCTGGACTCGCTCGTCATCGGTGAACCACAAATTTTGGGGCAGATCGTCCGTACGCTGGAACTTTCACGTGGACAAAACATGGCGGGTCCCGTACTCAACCGCCTCTTCCAATCCGCCATCCATGCAGGCAAACGCGCCCGCACTGAAACGGGCATCAGCCGCAACCCTGCCTCGGTCTCTTCCCTCGCCGCGTCACTGGTGGAAAGAGTCGTTCACCCCATTGCCGAAGCGCAGGTCGTCATCCTTGGCGCAGGCAAAATGGCGGAACTGGCAGTCGAAGCCTTGCGCAAGCGCGGAGCAAATCGCATTCTGGTTGTCAATCGTACCCTGGAACGCGCCCACGCCATCGCAAATCGTTGGGATGCAGAAATCACCACATTTGAAAACCTGGATGCTGCGCTGGTTTCTGCCGATATTCTAATCTCATCCACGGGCGCACCCCATACGATCCTATCCGCTGAGATGGTCAAACACTCGATGCGAGCGCGCGCGCAACGTCCGCTGGTCTTGATCGACATCGCCGTGCCGCGCGATATTGACCCCGACACGGCCAACATCCCACATGTCAAACTGTATGACATCGACAACTTGAATGAAAAACTCGAAGGCGCGCTTGCCGAACGTATGGCAGAAGTGCCGCAGGTTAAGTTCATCCTCGCTGAAGAGATCAAGGAATTCGCAGGGTACATGAAATCACTGGAGATGCTTCCGATCATCTCCGATATACGCCAACAAGCTGAAACCATCCGCCAGGCGATGCTCGAAAAGACCCTGCGCCGCCTGCCCGACCTAACCGAAGCCGAGCGTGCCCGCATCGAAGCCATGACTCAGGCGCTGGTGAAACAGATATTGCATGCCCCCACCAACCGTCTGCGTGCTGAGGCGGGATCATCCCGCGCGCCAGAATATGCGGCAGTCGCGCGGACGCTCTTCAATTTGTCTGATGAGCCAACAAACCCAATGTCCATTGCCGCCGACTAGAAAGCTATTCACCTATGAAACTTATTTTCGCCACCCGCCCCTCCGCCCTTGCTCGCTGGCAAACCCAATGGGTTATCTCGGAATTACAAAAAAATCATTCATCTCTTGTCTGTGAAGAGAAGGTCATTACCACCCAAGGCGACAAAATTCTTGACAAGCCATTACCCGAAATTGGCGGCAAAGGCCTGTTCACGCAGGAACTTGAATCTGAATTGTTGAATGGCGAAGTTCATTGCGCTGTGCATTCATTGAAAGATTTGCCTGTTGAAAACCCCGCCGGATTAACAATCGGATGTATCCCTGCGCGCGCCGAAGTGCGTGATGCGTTGATTTCTAAAAATGGACATACCATCGCCACACTTTCAAAAGGCGCTTCAGTCGGGACCTCGAGCTTGCGCCGTGCTGCCCAGATCCTTTCCCTCCGCCCAGACGTGAAAACCGAATCTCTGCGCGGCAATGTGGACACCCGTCTGCGCAAAGCATTGGACGGTCAATATGACGCAATCATCCTCGCGGGTGCAGGATTAACTCGCTTGAGTTTGGATCAGCACGTGACGGAATGGCTGTCGCTGGATGTGATGCTTCCCGCGCCAGGACAAGGCGCGCTCGCCATTCAATGCCGCGCCGACGATCAGTCCACCCTCAACCTTCTTGCAAAACTTGAAGACGACTCTACCTGTAAATGTGTCACAGCCGAACGTGCTTTCCTGAGCGGACTTGGCGGAGGTTGTGCAGTGCCTGTAGCGGCTTACGCGGCCACTAGTGATCAGTCATCAGTGATTAGTCTAACGGGTTTGGTAATTTCATTAGATGGCAAACGAACTGTCAAAGTTTCAGGTGAAGGTAGCGACGTGCTTGAACTCGGAAAACACCTTGCTAATGAAGCCATCGCACGAGGCGCCAATGAAATTCTTGCCACCCCTTTGAATTAGCACTGACACTTAAACATATGACACGCATTCTCATCACCCGCCCCCGTGCCCAAGCCAGCGACTTCGCAGAAAAACTACATTCAGCAGGCTTTGAACCGATATTTTTTCCTGTCATTGAGATCCTCCCAATTGAAGACAACGTCGCGCTTGAGAAGGCAATAGAGAAATTAAACTGCTATGAATGGGCGGTGTTCACATCAGTCAATGCGGTGGAGGTGGTGTTCGACAAGTATTCCACCTTCTTTTCGGGAGGGGGGCTAGGAGTCAGGTTTGCCGCCATTGGACCGAAGACTGCCGAAGCCTTGCAAAAGCGTGGCATTACACCTGATTTTGTCCCTAAAGAATATGTAGCCGAAGCCATTTTGCCTGGGCTTGGTGATTTGAAAAATAAGTGGGTCTTGTTGCCGCGCGCGGAGATTGCGCGGCAGGAATTACCAGAAGCGATTTTAACAGCAGGCGGAATCGCACATGAGATCGTAGTGTATCGAACTCTTCCTGCAGAAATTGATATGGATGGACTCACCGCGCTGAAAATGGGTGTGGATATCATCACCTTTACCAGCGCATCTACGGTTAAAAATTTTGTCACTATTATGTGCCAAAACAAACTCGACCCATTGAACCTGCCGAATAATCCGTTGTTTGCCTGTATTGGTCCCATCACAGAACAAGCCGCGCGGGAAGAAGGATTGTTAAATCTTGTCGTTGCAAAAGAATATACAACTGAAGGTCTGATTCAAACCATAAGTAATTTGGAGAAACCATGACTCTACTTGATCTTGAAAAACAAAAAACAATCATTGATCATCGATCTCTGATTACTCGTCCACGCAGACTGCGCGCTACGCCTGCCATCCGCGCGATGGTGCGGGAGACGGAACTCAACGCGCGCGATTTTATCTATCCGCTGTTCGTGCGGCATGGGACGGGACGAACTGCCATAGGCTCGATGCCTGGCGTGTATCAACTGTCCGTGGTGGAAGCGGTTCGAGAAGCAGAAGCAGCTGCAAAGTCGGGTGTGAGCGCTGTTATCCTGTTTGGAATTCCAAAAGAGAAGGATCCGATCGGGCTGGAGAACTTTTCGGAAGATGGAATTGTCCAACAGGCAATTCGCGCGATCAAGAAGGAAATCCCAGAGATGGTGGTGGTGACGGATGTGTGTTTGTGCGAGTATACCGACCACGGGCATTGCGGAATTTTGAACACAGGCGAACATTTTCATGCGGGGTTGCCCGAAGGCTATGTGTTAAACGACCCTACGCTGGATGTGTTGGCGAAGATTGCGATCTCACACGCTGAATGCGGCGCGGATATTGTTGCGCCGAGCGGCATGATGGATGGCATGGTGACAGCGATCCGCGATGGATTGGATTTTGCAGGTTACGAAAATCTTCCGATTTTAAGTTATGCCGTGAAATATGCTTCCTCATTTTATGGGCCATTCCGTGATGCGGCGGAAGGCGCGCCAAAATTTGGAGATCGAAAATCACACCAGATGGATCCCGCCAATGTGCGTGAGGCGTTGCATGAAGCCGCAATTGATGTAGAGGAAGGCGTGGACATGTTGATGGTCAAGCCCGCGCTGGCATATCTGGATGTGATCCGCGTGGTGAAGGATGCGTACCCCGAAGTGCCGCTGGCAGCGTATAACGTCAGCGGTGAATACTCGATGATCAAAGCCGCTGCTGCGAATGGCTGGGTGGATGAAGAAAAAGTTACCCTGGAAACTTTGACTGCCATCAAGCGCGCGGGCGCCGATGTAATTATTACCTATCACGCCGTCGATGCGGCGAGATGGTTGAAGTAATGGATTGGAGGAATCAATGACAACAGTATCACCAAATTTAAATGAACGCGCTGCAGCTGAACGGTCACTTCACAACGCACATATGGTGCAGGCAGATTTTAGTCAGGCTCCTTTTACGATTGCCTGGGAAGTAACACGTGCCTGCGCTTACGCATGCGTGCATTGCCGTGCCGATGCGCTGCATGTCGCTGACCCAAATGAATTAAATACGGAAGAGTCTTTGCGGCTGATTGACCGTCTGGTTGAATTTGGTTCGCCGATCTTGATCTTCACGGGCGGTGACCCGATGATGCGCAAAGATTTGCATGAACTTATTTCTTATGCGACGCAAAAAGGTCTGCGCTGTTCGTTAACGCCAACTGCTACTGCCTTACCCACGACAGCACGACTTGAAAAAGTGCGCGATGCGGGTGTTCGCAGAATTGCGCTTTCATTAGATGCACCAACTGCAGAAATTCACGATAGCTTTCGGCAAGTGCAAGGCTCATGGCAGCGGACGATGGACATTTTGCGCCGCGCTCAATCCATTGGGATTAGTGTGCAGGTCAATACAACGGTTGCAAAACATAATGTGGATATTCTGGCTGATATGGTTCCGTTCTTGCAGGAAGTAGGCGCGGTGCAATGGTCATTGTTTTTCCTTGTTCCTACAGGGCGCGCCCAAGTCAGCAATATGATCTCTGCTGAACAACATGAACAGACTTTCAATTGGCTTTATGACCTCTCCAAGACTGCGCCATTTGATATTAAATCCACTGCCGCGCCGATGTATCGCCGCGTAGCGATCGAACGCAAACGCGCGGAGCAAGCTGATGGAACTCCTGTCACATTTCAAGGCGCGGGTTTCCAATACGCGGATGGGCTCAACCGCCCGACGCGCGGCGTCAATGATGGCAACGGTTTTCTGTTCATTTCGCATGTCGGCGATATCCAGCCATCTGGCTTCTTGCCGCTCACAGCAGGGAATGTCCGCACGGATGATGTCATCGATGTGTACCGTAACTCACAGCTTTTTACCGACCTACGTACTCCTGACAAGATCAAAGGGCGCTGCGGCATCTGTGAATACCGTGATGTGTGCGGCGGTCAACGCGGGCGTGCATACGGCATCACGGGTGATTATCTTGAATCTGATCCAGCATGTTCATACATTCCAAAGGCGGCTTAATTAAATGGACAACACCACCCCTGACGAAACTTTACACCGCACGCTCAATCATTATGCTTTGATTTCTTTCAAAGATGCTTACTGGTCTCTGCCTTCAAAAGAACGCGAAGAATTTCATACAAACTGGTTAAGTGGATTACGCGCCGCCGCACAAAAAGTGGATATCTTTCAAGCTACCGAGAGCGGCATTGACTTGATTGTCTGGTCTGCGCTTTCGGCAGATGACAAGCAGGATGCCGCAGTATTTTTTGAGAAATTTGCACTGGCAAGCAAACCTTATCGTCACTTAATCGAGATTAAAGATTCACTATGGGGCTTCACGCGCCCATCGCAATATTCAAAGGCACGCTCCAAGCAGGAAATTGATCCATTTGCTGAAGAGCGCAAACCATACCTGATCATTTATCCATTCAGCAAAACAACCGAATGGTATTTGATGAGTCGCGAAGCACGTCAGGGCATGATGAACGAACACATCCGCCTTGGCAAACAATATGATGACATCAGCCAGCTTCTCCTATATTCATTCGGTTTGCAGAACCAGGAATTTGTAGTCGTGTATGAAACTGATGAACTGACCCGCTTTTCAGATCTTGTTAATGAATTGCGCGATACCGAAGCCCGCCGTTACACATTGCGCGATACCCCGCTCCACACCGTCATCTATCACCCCGCCGAGGAGACTTTATCCCTATGGAAATAAGCCAGCGTTTTTTGCAAGCCTGTCATCGCGAGCCCGTGGATGTAACCCCAGTCTGGTTCATGCGTCAGGCAGGACGATACATGCCCGAATACCGCGCCATCCGCGAGAAATATTCACTGATCGAAATCTGTCAGCGCCCTGAAATTGCGGCAGAAGTCACCATGCAACCTGTCCGCGCTTTGGGCGTGGATGCGGCGATTCTTTTTGCAGATATTCTCCTGCCCGTGATTCCGCTCGGGCTTGGCTTGGAGTTTGCCAAAGGCGAGGGGCCAGTGATCGCATCGCCCGTGCGGACGCTGGAAGATGTCCGCGCGATGAAGCCTTTCGACGCTGAATCAGATCTCGGCTACGTGATGGATGCGATCCGCATCCTGCGCGGGATCTTGGGCGGCGTGCCATTAATCGGCTTTTGTGGTGCTCCATTCACGGTTGCATCTTATATTATCGAAGGCGGATCATCGCGTGAATTCCTGAAAACCAAAACGATGATGTATTCCGCGCCCGAAGTTTTTCATGCCTTGATGGAAAAACTTTCAATTGTACTCAGTAATTACCTCGAGGCGCAAATTCATGCGGGTGCACAAGTTGTGCAAGTCTTTGACTCATGGGTCGGTGCGTTGAGTCCGCAGGATTACGAGACTTTTGTTCTGCCCTATTCTCAAAAAGTTTTGAAAGCTGCCGAAGTACTGAGTGTGCCTGTGATTCATTTTGGGACAAACACCACAACCCTGTTGCCGTTGATGAAGCGTGCAGGTGGATCGGTCCTCGGCTTGGATTGGCGCTTGCCGCTCGATGATGGCTGGAAAATTATCGGTTACGACCGCGCTGTGCAAGGCAACCTTGACCCTGCTCTGTTGTTCGCTCCGCTCTCTGAAATCAAAATGCGTGTTCACGATATCCTGCGCCGCGCGGATGGCAGACTAGGTCACATCTTTAACTTGGGTCATGGCATTTTGCAGCACACACCTGTGGATAATGTCAAAGCTGTAGTGGATATAGTGCATGAGTATTCCTCTCTCCCCGCGGGAGAGGGGTTAGGGGTGAGGGAAGCATAATGAATTTCATCGGGGTGATTGCTGCACTGACTGCGTTCTTCAGTATTTGGTTCGGGCATGTCGCTGTGCGTAAAATTGAATTCATTTCGCGGACGATTTGGATTCCAACCGTAATCTTTGCGACACTTGGATTGATCGTGGAATTTCTGTCACTGTCCACTGTAAACCGTTCACTGTCAACTGCTTTTGGCATCCTTGGCATTACCCTGCTGTTCGACGCACTTGAATTTACCCGCCAACAACATCGCATCGCAAGAGGGCATGCGCCTGCCAACCCCAATAATTCACGCCATGTAAAAATCCTTGCGACGCATCTTTCTGCAACCACCTTGGATTTACTCAAGCGTGAACCTGTGGGACGAAACGTCTCACAGGACGAAGCCGTGAAACTGATTACTGGTCACTGATCACTATGAATTATTTCGGCATTCTACTTGGCATTGCAACTTTGCTTATCATGGGGCTGGGTTTTCCGCTTGTGATTCGTGGTGAAAGATATCTTGGCTTTTTATGGTGGCCCTACATGATGGGTGCTGGGCTCATTATGATTTTCGCATCTCTTTTCATCTCTACAAACTGGCTATCGGTTGTAGTGGGTGTCTTGGGTGCGACTTTTGTTTGGGGCCCAACTGAACTCAAGGAACAAGCCGTGCGTACTGAACTCGGCTGGTTTCCCTTTAATGGAAACAAGATCACGCCACCCTTTAAAAATATTATTGAGAAATGGAGAGCACCACACTTATGATCGGTTTATTGGTAATGGCATACGGCGGACCGAACACGATTGACGAAGTCGAACCCTATCTACTGGATGTGCGCGGGTATCGTCCCACCTCACCAGAGATTATTCATGAAGTGCGTGAGCGTTACCGTGAAATTGGCGGACGCTCCCCGATTCTGGAACAGACGCAGGCGCAAGCCTCCGCGCTTGAAGTTGCATTGAATAGGAATGGACAGGAATTTAAAGCCTTCGTCGGAATGCGTCACTGGCATCCGTATATCAAAGATACGCTCGCAGAAATGCAAGCACAAGATATCACGCGCACTGTCGGATTGGTCATGGCGCCGCATTATTCACGCATGAGCATCGAAGCTTATTTCAAAAAAATCGGTGAGGCTGGGTCGTCCATCGAAGTTGCGCCCATTAATGAATGGTATCTATTACCTGGTTATTTGGATACGCTTGTCGGCCGTGTGCATGCCGCGCTGGAACGCTTTCCCGCTGATGTGCGTTCGCAAGTCCCTGTGATTTTCAGCGCGCACAGTTTGCCTGAACGAATCCTGACCTGGAACGACCCTTATCCCAATCAACTGCGCGCCACCGTAGAGGCGGTCATGCAAAGACTGGGTGACCAGCCTCATGAATTCGCTTTTCAGTCTGCGGCTATCTCAAATGAACCCTGGCTCGGACCCGATGTCTCGGAGTCAATAAAACGCTACACCGCGCAGGGGCAGAAAAATATCATCAGTTGCCCAATTGGATTCATTTGCGAACATGTTGAAGTGTTATATGACATTGATATTGTCTATCAAAAATTAGCCAGGTCATTAGGTGTGCGTCTGGAACGAATTGAGATGGTGCATACCGCGCCGCAAATGGTGGCGGGGCTGGCTGAACTTATCCGCGCAACTGCAAAGGAAGCAAACTGGTTATGAATAAAATCGTCATCATCGGCGGCGGTATCGCAGGACTTTCTGCCGCATATTACGCAACAAAGAAAGCGCCTGGCGCACAGATCACGCTACTCGAATCGGATTCGCGCTGGGGCGGCAAGATCATCACTGATCGCGCCACTTTTGAGGATGGACAATTTATCATCGAAGGCGGCCCCGATACTTTTCTGGCGACGAAACCGTATGCCACTGCGCTTTGTAAAGAACTTGGTCTCAGCGAACGTTTGCATAGCACAAATCCCAATCAAAAAAATACGTACGTTCTTCACCGCAACAAACTTGAGCCTTTGCCCGATGGCCTTGCCATGATGATTCCCACCAACATGCAGGCGATTCTCAAGTCGCATCTTGTCTCGTGGTTTGGCAAAGCGCGTATGGGACTTGATTTCATCCAACCTGCAAAAAATGTCAACGGCGACGAATCTCTCGGCGCCTTTGTCAGTCGTCGGTTGGGGCGTGAAGCGTATGAAAATCTGATCGAGCCGCTCATGTCTGGCATCTATGCGGGCGATGGCGATCAACTTTCCCTCGCGTCCACGTTTCCATATCTGCGTGATCTTGAAATCAAATATGGTTCGCTGGCACGCGGCGCGCTCCAAATGCGGGCGCAGTCCAACGGCAAAGCCGTGCAAGGTTCGCGCTCTGCATTTCTCACACCTACTACGGGTCTTGCAGAGATTGTCCAGGCATTGGTCGAAAGTCTAAAGTCAAAAGTCGATTTACGCCTCGACACATCTGTCTCTCGAATATCCAATATCGATTCTCGTTATCTTTTGGAATTGGAAGATGGTTCAAGCCTCGAATCTGATTCTGTCATCCTGGCCACGCCTGCGTTTGTCAGCGCAACCCTGCTCGCTTCATTCGCCCCGATGCTTGCTTCTGATCTACAAAGAATTCCCTACGCCTCAACAGCTACTGTCTCCCTCGCCTACCGACAAAGTGACCTACCCCGAAAACTGGATGGTTATGGTTATGTCATCCCGCGCCGCGCAGGACGCAAGGCCCTCGCCTGCACATGGACCTCGACAAAATTTCCGCACCGTGCTCCTGAAGGATATGCTCTTGTTCGTGTTTTCGTTGGTCGTGCGGGGCAGGATATTCCTTGGAATGAAAATGATCTGCTCGCATTGGCAAAGGAAGAATTAAATCTCACACTTGGTATATCCGCTGAACCGATTCTCTCACGCGTCTTCATGTGGGATAAAGCCATGCCGCAATACAATCTCGGTCATCCTGAAATTCTTAAACGCATCGATGCCGAGTTGGAGAATTTCTCTGGTCTCGCATTGGCAGGTAATGGCTATCGCGGAATTGGCATTCCTGACTGCATTCATTCGGGTGAGTTGGCTGTGGAACGTGTTCTCACGTTTGCACGTTCAAACATTGAAACGCTCCAAGCTGCGAACCTGTAAATATTTTTCTCGGAGTCAATCATGAACATCAACAAATCCATCTCTCTCTTTCAAGAAGCACAAACTATATTTCCTGGCGGTGTGAATTCACCTGTGCGCGCTTTTCGCGCAGTGGGCGGACAACCGCTTTTCATCGAGCGGGGTGAGGGAGCCTATCTCATTGATGTAGATGGCAATCGTTTCATTGATTATGTTTTGTCGTGGGGTCCTCTCATCTCAGGCCATGCTCATCCAAAGGTTATTGAAGCCATTCAGCAGGCGGCACTCAAAGGCACATCGTATGGCGCGCCAAGTCCGCTGGAGATCGATCTCGCCAGAAGCATCATGGAGTTTTTGCCCAAAATTGAGATGATTCGCTTCGTCAACTCAGGGACAGAAGCAACCATGTCTGCACTGAGGCTGGCGCGTGCTTATACCAAACGCGACAAGATCATCAAATTCGATGGCTGTTATCACGGTCATGCAGATATGTTACTTGTGCAGGCTGGTTCAGGCGTGGCAACATTAGGCTTGCCCGATTCTCCTGGCGTCCCCGCCACAGTTGCGGCTGATACTTTGGTTGCAAATTTCAATAACCTTGATTCTGTCGAAGCGTTATTCAAAAAATACCCCGATCAGATCGCGGGCATCATTGTGGAACCTGTGGCAGGGAATATGGGAGTTGTACTACCTGTGCAAGGATTCCTTGAAGGCCTACGTAAGCTGACGACTGAGTATGGCGCAGTATTGATCTTCGATGAAGTGATGACTGGCTTTCGTGTCCATCGCGGCGGCGCACAAACACTTTACAACATCAAGCCAGATTTAACAACCTTGGGCAAAGTCATCGGCGGTGGATTGCCTGTCGGTGCGTATGGTGGCAAAAAGGAAATCATGCAAATGGTGGCGCCTGTCGGTCCGATGTATCAGGCGGGGACATTGTCAGGGAATCCGCTAGCAATGAGCGCGGGCATTGCGGCACTGAGTCTGATTCGGGGCGATGAAGTTTGGAGAAAATTAGAGCAGGCTGCGGCTAAGTTGGAAGCGGGTGTTTTATCTGCGGCACAACATGTGGGAGTTTCCATTCAACAAACGAGGGTCGGCACGATGTTCACTACCTTCTTTAGCGAAACAAGGCCTGTAGATTGGAACACAGTCAAAGTGGCGGATAAAATCCGCTTTGGAAAATTTTTCCAAAAGATGCTGGAGAATGGAGTTTATCTTGCGCCTTCGCAATTTGAAGCGGGATTTATTTCGACGATGCATACGGATGATGTGATTGAAAAAACGATTGCGGCTGTAACGGAGGCTTTTCGAACATGGTAACTGAAGAAAAAACTACAGATATGGTTTTAGCGCGTTATCGTTTGGGTACTGTGATGATCTGGCTGGGTGTACTGACATGGCTGCCATTTATTGTGTTGCGCATTGCTGGAGAGAAACCTTCGTTGTTTTGGTTTTTGCCAATTCATCTTGTTGGCGTTGTCGGCGGGTCACGTCTGCACGCGTATGCCCGCAAGGAGATAGGCGCGCGCCCACCCAAAAAGGGCCGACTGCGTGTGATTGGTCATGGATTGATTTATATCGGAATTTTGGTCTGGGCACCATACTTTTACTTGAAGTTAACTACACAGGCAGCGGTGGATGTGATGAATTTTCTACCGTATCACCTAACTGGTGTATTGGGCGGTATCACGCTATTGGTAATAAATTTTTTGATTTCCCGAAAAAATGATGTGAAAGCTTGAAGTTTTTTACGCAAAATGGCAAGTTTTTGAATTTATTACGATAGCGGGTTCGCCACATACTGGATCAGGGTAATCCTTAGGCATTCTTCATATTGGAAGGGATGGTGCACAATATAGATATAGGTGAATATATTCTGTTAAGAGGGCGGTAAAAGCGCATAAGAGTCAATCCTGACATAATCAAGGAATTCCTTATATCTTTCGCAGAGGAATGAAAACAGTTGCGAATATAATATTCGGAACTGTTTTCATTCCGGGAAATAATGGTATAGTGTAGGAATTACCATTTAATTTCCGGGGGAAATACTCCCCGATAAATGGATTTATTCAGAAATGCTTTCAGAATCACTCTTTTCTTTTTTGAACAGCAGGAGAAATATGTCTGATTGTGTGTATCCCTGCCCCCAAGGATTCATATCCCCTTTTGTGAGAAAATACACCGTGTTACTCTAGGAATTTAAAATTGCCATAGCCTAGTCTTCTTCGTAATTTAAGTGATGGCTTAGCTGAAACCAAAGAAACGCTTTTTAACTAGTACAGGTAAAATTACTTACTTCGCTGTTTCGCTGTGCAAATTCTTCGTGTGAGGTATGCATATGACAGAAGCAACTTGGGGCATGCAGTTTAATGAATATCCAAATTACCAACGCGTCGGTAAAGGGCAAAAGCCAGAGGGGTGCCCGGAATGGCTTGAATCACATCAAACCCACAAATGGGAAGAACAAGGGCTGATTATCTGGAATAATATAGATAGAAAAATAGAGTCCCTACGTGGAACTGAATCACTGGGGTTATTAAGCAAATTGAAATCGCAAGATGCATGGAAATCCGATGGTGTATCTGTTACACGTTTGGTTCATCGAATCGAGATAAACCTGCCATCCAGTAAGAAACGAAAGAAGGGCGAGCCAGAACTAGACGTTGAAAAGCCTAAAAGTGAAGCTGTTTACGAAGAAATCATACATTTACCATCCGAGGCCGGCTATGAATTGATTGAGCTTCTGGAGTCCAAAAAACAACTTGTTTTCCAGATGGCAGAGCAAGAGAAAAAACAGATTCAAGAGGCGATGAGACAATTCTGGGACAGCGTATTTGAGCTCTCCCACAAAAAGGAGATGAATGAATTTGATTTCAAGGCCAGATCCTTTGAATGGCAAAGTGATGATGCTTCTCGCATGATATGTCACTATCAGACAGCCGAAGGGAGGATTTGGCTAGCCAAGGACAAGCTTTTCTGGAACACCTGCGTCAAACGAGAAGTCCATGTGGGGAATTCACACCAGTTTATGAAGTTTTCTGAAGCAGTTGATTGGGTGGAAAAGGCAATCGTTGAACTTGCAAACGAACCAGATTTAAAGAAGGAAGGGCGAATTCTGACCGATGAAGAGATCAAAGCAAACCGTATCCGCTTAAAAGAGAAACACATAAATGGACCCTATTGGCTCGATCCTGCTCGAATGGAACCGCAACGAGTTACTTACAAGGTCTTAATCGATCTGGATGCTAAACCTGTTTCCCACAAAAGTTTTGAGACAATTTGCGGTGACATCCATGAATACGCTGATCGTTACCCAACTCCACTCAAGCTCGCAGCTGATATAAATCTTGATGCCAGTAATTTCCAGATTGACCAGCCAATCGGAGATAACTCAGAGTTTTATCGATTCACTTCACTGACAAATTATTTTCAAGAAGCATCTGCGGCAGAGCAGGCGCAGAAAGCTTGGAATCAAAGTCGGATATTGCAACAGTTCAAAACAGGGAAAATCGCTCGTGGACAATTTGGATATCAGGAAGTCGAGACAGGTTTCATTATCTTGCTAGGAGTATGTGGAGAGACTGATCATGTATGGCATGAGGAGAAAAATCGGGTTGAATTCATGGAATGGAAAGCATTGCGAGAATCACTGAGTTTTGCTCTGGATATAAATGATTACCGTGATTTCCTTGGTGTATCTACGGAATTAATTGAAGACGAACGGCTATTGGAATTCATGCACCAAACTAGGAGTAACTCAAAGTTTATTCCGGATCAGACAAGAAGAGAAAGCCGGGTTTGGCTGGCACAGCATAAGCCGCTGGATTGATAACTTACTGTCAACTAGGGCGTAATATCTGCCGTGCCTGGGACAACTCCTTCCTTGACGACAGGGCAGTAATACCAGAGTACCAAACCTCCTAAAATTTGGCTTGTTGAAGGTCAGATTGCAGACATTGATATGCCATCGTCAATTTTCTGTCTCATAACCGCAATCGGATCTGTCCGGCGGGGTACATATCTGGTATACGGGTATAAGTTTAGGCCCGCCCGATATATGCCCACCATATAGAGAACAAAACATCAATAATGGACAAACGCCCCTAGCTATAGCGGCGTTTTCTTTTGGGTTCCGATAGACAATCATACCGCTTTTTAGTTATCATACAGCCCCAATACGGGTTTCCCTCGGCGTAGAAATGACGGGTACGTTGACTTCCACTTGAAAAAAAGGTACAATCTGTCCAGTCTGTCTAGACTGAAAGGAGAAAATATGAATGAAACGTGGCAAATCCAGGATGCGAAAAATAAATTGAGTGAGGTGATCGCACGCGCCTTAGCGCAAGGTCCTCAATTGATCACGAAACACGGCGAAAAAACCGTGGTGGTTATTTCATATGCAGAATACGAAAACCTGCGTAAATCTCAAGGGAAACTCTCCGAGTTTTTTCAGACATCTCCCTTGGCTGGACTTGAACTCCTTCGAGACAAGTCCCTGCCACGCAAGGGGCTCGAATTATGAAATATCTGCTTGATACGTGCGTCATCTCGGAACTTGTTGCCAAGCATCCGAATCTGAAAGTTGTAGACTTTATCGATTCACTAGACTCTGATGATGTTTTCTTGAGCGTGATCACGATTGGAGAAATTGCCAAAGGCGTTGAAAAATTGACTAAATCGAAGCGAAAACAGGAATTACATTCCTGGCTCAAGGAAAATCTATTAGTGCGTTTTGATGGAAGGATCATCCCATTAGATACAGAGGTCTTGATGGAATGGGGGATTCTGATTGCGCGCCTGGAATCAAAAGGAATAACTTTACCTGCAATAGATTCACTTATTGCTGCAACAACATTGACGCAAAAGTTGACACTGGTCACCCGAAACGTGGATGATTTCAGCGGAACCGGTATTGAAATCGTAAATCCTTGGGAGTAAACGACACGTCTCGCAACTGTTATTCATGTTTACCAACAGAGAGCTATGAGTAAAAATTTCTCCCCCCGTTTTGATCCGATCAACCTACCGCGACGCCTGCGCGAAGGATTACAAGAAGCTGACGATCTTTTAGAGCGAGGCAAGCCACAGCAAGCCTTGGAACTGTTAAGCGAACTGGATAAAAGTTTTCCCCGCCAGTTGGATGTTCTGGGCTTGATGGCAAATGCCAACCTGGACATGGATAACCAGCACGGCTATCTACATGCCATCCATAAGTTGCATGAACTAACACCCAATCGAGCGGAAGTGAAACTGGGGTTGGCTGGCGCTTATCTTTCGAATGGCTATCCGGCGCTCGCGCTGCAAACATTCCACCAGTTTTTGAAACGCTGGTCTCACGATGAGCGCGCGTCCGACGTGCAGAAAACCATTCTGCAACTGGAAAATGCGCTGAGGGAACTCCTCCACGATATTGGCGATTCTTTAGAAACAGGATTTGAGTTTGCCTGCCAGCACGAAGGAGTACGCTTGCTTATGGAATCGGGAAACTACACCCGTTGCAGGCAATTGGCAAAAAAGCTACTCCAGCAACGACCAGATTTTGTTCCCATTCTCAATAATCTCAGCCAGGTTGACTGGCTCGAAGACGACTTGCCAGGGGCAATTGAAACGAGCCGCAAAGTTCTTGAAATAGACCCGCAGAATATTCATGCGCTTTCCAATCTGACCCGTTATCTTTTTATGCAAGGCAAGAAGGACGAGGCTTGGGAATTTGCAAAACAGCTGAAAGATTCCAGCGCGGACGCGGCAGAACGCTGGGTCAAGGTGGGCGAGGCGCTCAGTTTTATCGGAGATGATGACGGACTATTGAGTCTTTTCAATCAAGCAAAAAACGCCAAGGAACTTGATCAATGGAACGAAAATCTATGGCATTGGTGCGCGGCTGCTGAATATCGAAAGGGAAATATTTCCACGGCCCGCAAACACTGGCAAGCATGTTTGAAACTTGCCCCTTATTTTTCTCTTGCCAGTAAAAACCTGGAGGAGTTGAAAAAGCCTCAACACGAACGCACCTGTCCGCAGATATTCCCGTTGGAGATGTGGATTACCAGAAAAATGCTAGAATCTTTGATGTCTGCAACAACGCGGGCGGCAAATCAAAAGAATGACGCCGTCTTTCGTACGAAGATCGCTGAAAATATCGGACGTCATCCTGAGCTGATTCATTTTGTTCCTGCCGCGCTTGCAAACGGCGATGAACAATGCAAGGAGTTTGCCATCAACCTCGCGGATATGTCCGCCCATCCAGCAATTCTTGATTCTTTGAAAGAGTTTTCTCTTGGGCAAGACGGGCCTGATTCGCTGCGGATGGAAGCGGCGCAACTCCTCACGAAATATGGAATATTCAAGTCAGGCGAAACGATTGATCTGTGGATTGAAGGCGCATCCAGACCTCTGATGATGTTGGGTTTTCAAATCTCGTATGACGCCCAGGATCGCCCGAAACTGAAACCTGCCGCGCAGCGTCTGATGGAGCAGGCGATTTACGCGCTGCGGAAAGAAGACGGCGCGAAAGCTGAAATCCACCTGCGCAAAGCGCTCGAAATCCAAAAGGATGAACCGGGTTTGTTCAACAATCTGGCGGTTTCCCTGAGTATGCAGGGAAAACATGACGAAGCAAGCGCAATTGCCGACGAAATTCCCACCCGTTTCCCGGATTATTTTTTCGGGCAGGTTATTACTGTCAGGAAAGCGATTCAAGCAAGCGATCTGGATACAGCCCAAACTATCCTGGATAAAATGATGCAAAAGCAAGAATTACATGTTACCGAGTTTGGCGCATTATGCGGCTGTCAAATTGATTACATGATCGAAAATGATAAACCTGAAGGCGCGGTCTCATGGTTTGAAATGTGGGAGCAGGGATATCCCGACGATCCCTCGTTGAAAAATTATGAGCACAAGGTCGCCATGATTGATGTCTTTGCAAAACTCAAAGCCGGGTTTCCCAAATCGCGAGGCAAAAGCAAGAAGCGCGTGAATTGATATTGGTATAGCGCATCAGCATCGATCTGCAATTGGCGAATTTGTTTACTATTTCCATTTCCAAAATGATAAAAGATTATCCAAGTCCAACAGAGTAAAAAAAAACTACAATACGATCGAGAGCTCTCCAGCGCGGCATATATCATGTATATGGGTATAAATTTCGCAGGCGGGACGTAGGCGTCACGTAGGCGGCAAGATGTATCGCTTTTAGGATATTTTTCGACTAAAAACTGATTGGAAATCCGGCTTAAATCAAAAGCGGTGGAGATTTGTCTCTGCCGCTTTTGATTTAAGTACTTTACCAATTTTCAGCTTCGGACATTTACATTAAAGTACCGGGAGTAGCTTATGAAAAGTTAAGCGGGAATAAGATGAGCGAAACAAGCAACGTGATCCGTCAACGAGTACAAGCCGCGCGGGAAATTCAACGAATTCGATTCTCGAGCAACGGATCATCTGACATTATTTGCAACGCCGACATGCGCATCGGAGAGATCAGGCAATTTTGTCACTTGCAGGCCAAGGGTCAGAGTTTGATGCGGGCGGCGATGAGTCAGCTAAATTTATCAACCCGTGCCTATCACCGTATCCTAAAGCTATCGCGCACGATTGTAGATTTAGCGGAAAGAGAAGAGATCCAATCTCTGCATTTGGCAGAGGCGCTGCAGTATAGACCGAAGATTATGATGGGGTAAAGCAAGCAATCTCACCTGATTTATAAATCAGGTATAATACGAACATGAAGAATATCTCGGTATCACACACAGCAACTGAGGTCATTTTCCAAGATGCCATACAACGCGATATCACCACTGCCCGTCGTACCACCCTCCTTCAAATCCTATGGAATGAACGCTACCTCACTCGCGTCCAATTAATTGTCAGGGTTGAATATATACTGGGCAGGAATTGTTTTGGAACATCTGCATGGGAGGATACGTTTTACCGGGACATGCGTGTGGTCAAGCAGGCATTTCAAGCTGCTGGTTATATTTTGAAATATAGCCGCAACAAGGAACAATATGGATACTACTTGCAGGGTCAACCGGCCCTCTTGCCTGAATTTAGGCAAATGGTGAAAGCAAGCGCCGCCGAAGTGGATCAGCGACAGATTGAGATTTATCATCAGTTGTCTTCTGTGGCTCGTTTTCGACAGGGCTGTGCCATCAGCGACACCGCCCGAAAGGTAGTAGCACACCGCATCCGCCAGGATAATCCTAAACTTACCCCACAAGAAGCCAATCAAATAGCACTACAGCGAGCATATACGCTATGAATAATGATCAGCCGTTAGATATTACTGGTTTCCTTAAGCTAATTCTTGAAACCCTTGAAGCTACCGGAGTTGAATATTTGATCGGAGGTGCGATCGCAGAGTGGGCTTGGGGGGAACCACGCGCAACCCAGGATCTGGATATTGTCATCAACCTCCCTATCAAAGCCATTGGCAGGTTTTCCAAGGAACTTGAGAAAAGAAATATGCTCGTTCCCGCTGACATAATTTTGGACACCTTGACGGAAGACCGGGCAGACATTCCGCTGAACGCGATCCATATGTACAGCGGTCTCAAAGCAGACATCTATTTGATGCGGGATGGCGACAAACTTCGGCAAAGTGCATTTCAACGCCGTGTGCTGGTAGATTACGGTCCGCCGATTGGGAAGGTATATGTCCATTCCCCTGAGGACCTAATTCTCTACAAACTTATGTATTTAGGGCTGAGCGGACAGCCGAAACATGCCCGTGATATTGCGGCAATTATTCGGGCAAAGAAAAATCTACTTGATTTTGGATATATCGAAGAATGGATTGGTCAACTGGGGCTGGGTTCTGTTTGGAAGGAATTGCTGGATAGCATTGCATAGATCAATTGATCAAATTATGCCTCTGCCTCGCAGGATTAATATCCAGATAAAATCTCTTCGCCTCGACAAATATTGTCGGACGATTTTATTTAACTTCATTGCTCAATCAACAAATAGTTCGTTATACTTCGTTCAATGCCCTCGCTCACTCCTCAACTCCTCGAAGCCTTCCCCTACTCCCAATATGCTGACCCGCAATCCATCCAGCGCGGACGTGCCTACTACAAGGATGGTCGTGTCTGGAGCATTGACCTCTCACAAAACGGTACAGCCATTTGCCTGATCGAAGGCGATTCAAACGAATACACGGTTGAAATATCCATAGACAAAAAATCAGGCGGCTTGACTTTCGACTGCGACTGTCCTTTTGCCGATGAAGGCAACTTCTGCAAACACATGGTTGCCGCCGCGCTTGAACTCAAAGACCAGCTCAATGAGGGAGAACTGGAAGAAGATGAGGAAGAAGAACCAATCCCTCCCGCACCACAGGCTTCTCAAAACTGGCAGAAAAAACTCGGCGAAACACTCGCCCTCATGCCACGCAAATCGTCTTCGCTCAACAACCTGAGCCGCTATGTCGCGGCGGTTATTCTTGAACGTTCACGCATGGGTATGTATGGTTACGGAAGTGCATACCGCACCTCATATTCTTATTCCCTTGTACCATTCATCGTCAAAGCCAATGAATGGTATGGTTTAACAAAAGGCGAAAATAAATCCCCGCAGGAAATCAACAAATTTTTAGAAACTAACAAAAAATGGATCAAGGCAGGCGAGCGCATCTTCCAGCAAATAAATCCTGCAGGCTGCCTCAATATTAATCATGATGGCGTTACTTTCCTGAACATCCTATCGAACATGATGCGCTATGGCAACGGAACGAGCAACATGCCCATGTTTCTGTCCATGCTTGCCAAACTTGATGTCCCTGTTTTTATCGGAAGTTTCTATCCCGATAAAATTGAACGCCGCGTTCACATCCTGCCTGAGCCAGTGGATGTGAAGATCGATCTACAAAGCAACGAAAACAAACTTACCCTGCAGGCGGGTTATGAAATCAACGGACAATTCAACCATATTCATGAACAAGTTGAAACGATTTCCATCAACCCCGCCTGGGTGATGATGGATGACCACATTGCCCAAATCCACAACTCGCAGGCGCTTTCGATTCTCCCATCCTTTCCCATTGAGATACCCGCAGGGCAAGTGGATGATTTTCGCGAGCAATACTTCGCACGCATCGCGCAGCTGCTGCCCATCAAAAGCGACATCGTTCAATGGCACGATGTGAATGCCGATCTCGTCCCGCGCCTATATCTGCATGATGATAAGCGCAGCAGTGTTGGGGACAAAGATAATATCTTGCGCGCCGATCTGCGTTTCGGTTATGGCGAACACGAACTGCCGCTTGGCAAAGAAGAATCTTATTCTGTTGAAACCGTTCCCGAGTCATGGAATTTGATTCGCGTCCATCGTCAGCTACAGCGTGAAGAACATTTCTATCAACTCCTCACCGACCCAACCTATCGCCTCAAACGCGCGGGCACACCGCATCCGTATGGCACGCTTGAACTACGCGCCCGCGCTCATCCCTTTGATTTTTTATTGCACACCATTCCATTACTCACTCAGGCAGGTTTTGAAATTTATGGCGCAGACGATCTCAAACTTGGCAAGATCAATCGTGCCACCGCTACATTGCGCGTCAATATCACTTCGGGCATTGATTGGTTCGATCTCAAAACCATCGTCGAATTTGGCGATCAACAAATTGCATTTCATGATGTTCGCAAAGCGCTCAAACGCGGCGAGCATTACATCAAACTTGCCGATGGCTCGGTGGGACAAATCCCCGCTGAATGGCTGGAAAAATATAAACATTTATGGAATCTGGCGGAGGAAACCGAAGACGGGTTCCGCGTCAGCGACTTTCATCTGCCGCTATTAGATTCCCTGCTCGAAGAAGATGCTACGCTTCACGCTTCGCGTCCTGCTGACCTGATTCAGCGCCGAGAGCGTTTTCGCAACTTTGAGCGGATTGCGCCACAACCCCTCCCGCAAGGTTTTACTGGCGAACTACGTCCCTACCAAAAGCACGGCTTCGACTGGCTGCACTTCCTCAAAGAATATAAATTTGGCGGCATCCTCGCAGACGACATGGGACTGGGAAAAACTGTCCAAGTGTTGACCTATCTCCAATCGCAACAGGAGCAGACTCCAGTTAAGAAAGCGACGTTACTCGTCGTCCCCAAAAGTTTGATAGCAAACTGGCAGCGCGAGTCCGAAAAGTTCACACCGAGTCTACGCTTCCTGGAATATATGGGAAATTTCCGCACCAAAGATACCGCCATCTTTAACGAGTACGACGTGGTGCTGACGACATACGGCACGATGCTGCGCGATATTGAAATTCTGCGCGGATATACATTCAGCCATATTATTTTGGATGAATCGCAAGCCATCAAAAATCCGCTAGCGAAGAGCGCGAAGGCGGCGCGGCTGTTGAAAGCAGATCATCGCATCGTGATGACGGGCACGCCCGTTGAAAATAATACATTCGAGTTGTGGTCGCAGTTTGCGTTTTTGAATCCTGGCTTGCTCGGCAACATGGATTATTTCAAACACGCCTTTGCCAACCCGATTGAAAGTGGCGGCGATGAAAAAGCGATGGCTACCTTGAAAAATTTGGTGTACCCTTTTATTTTGCGCCGCACAAAAGAACAGGTCGCGCCCGAACTGCCGCCGCGCACTGAACGCATCGTTTATACAGATATGGATACCGCGCAGAAAAAGTTTTACACACAGACACGTGAAAAATATCGCGCCGAACTGCTGGGCTTGATCGAAAGCGATGGCATGAACGATGCGCGCTTCAAAATATTGGAAGGCTTATTGCGGCTAAGGCAAATTGCCATTCACCCTGCGCTGGTGGATAAAAAATACAAAGGCGAATCACCCAAGTTTGAAATTCTGCTCGAAACGCTGGAAACATTACAAGCTGAGAATCACAAAGCATTGATCTTTTCACAATTTGTCGAAACGCTCAAACTCGTCAAGAAAGAACTGGACGCGCGCAAAATAAAATACATGTACCTCGATGGCAAAACGCAAAACCGTCAAGCCAAAGTGGATGAATTTCAAACCAATGATTCGATTTCATTCTTCCTCATCAGCCTAAAAGCAGGCGGCGTGGGCTTGAACCTGACCGCCGCTGATTACGTCATCCATCTCGACCCGTGGTGGAATCCTGCCGTCGAAATGCAAGCCTCAGACCGCGCCCACCGCATCGGACAGGATAAGCCCGTCTTTGTGTATAAGATCATCGCGCGCGATACTGTCGAAGAAAAGATACTGCAATTGCAGGAGAAGAAACGCGCGCTGGTAAAAAGCATCATCTCGAATGAAGCCAGTTTCTTTAAGTTACTGACAAAGGATGATGTAAAGGCATTGTTTGAGTAGCTCCTGAGCTATAAATTTACAACTATCATCCCAACGGGGTATATATCATGTATACGGGTATAAGTTTAGGCCCGCCCGTTATATGCCCGCCATATAGAGAATAAAACATTAATAATGGACAAACACCCCTGGCTAGGGATGTTTTCTTTTTAGGTTTGGGTTTTCTCGAAAAGTTTTCGGCGCAGTCCGCGAGCTTAATTTTTAATACTACATAGGCTGATCCTTCACGCCCTTAATCAACAACCAAAGCGGAAATGCAATTTCGATGAACGCCAGAGAAATAAGTGATTTGAATAGCGCTTCGGATTGTGGGAAAAGAATGATTCCGAAACTTTGTGTTAAATAGAGCAGGGCCGTAATCACCAATACGACTCCCAGCCACTTGGGCATGTAGCCAGACTTGTACGCCAAATATCCCAACACCAGCAAATGCAAACCGAAGAACATGCCCCAGATCAGCGCAACCGAGTCGTGAGCGTTGAGAAACAACGAGACTAATGCTTCGGTTTGCCCGCTCGCAAAAGCGGACAAGTACCCAGCACCGCTTGTCAACAAGAGGACAAAGACATAGTTGAGCAGGTTGATGCCTTGAACAACGGTCATCGCCAAGCGGGCATAAGCAGCGATAAGTGCAAGTGTTTTATCCACAGGCTTGACGAGAAAATAGACAAGCACCGTCAGCGCGATTTCAAGCAGAAAGACAACCGCATCACTGGCGATGGCAGCGCGGAAGAGTCCCTGCGATGCCTGGATGTTGCCTGCTGTGGCAATCGCATCCCCTGCTACGATCAATTTGGATGGGACATATAACATGCTGAAAGGCGCGATGAGCGTGATGAGAATGTACAGCACCCCTGCGATATGTGAAGTTGTTTTGAGTGAGTTCATTTGTTTTCTCCGTGTGTGGGTTAAAGTTTCGCTGAATTGAATCCCTTGACGATCAGCCATACGCCGATGGACATTTCCCACAAACCACCTGGAAGCGTGTGGAGTAGCTGCAAGTTGAAACCCAAGGCTTCCAGCATGGATCCACCCAGAAAGCTCACGTACCCAATGAAACCCCAAATGACAAAAAACTGCGGAACCAATTTTGCCCGATAGAGCCCGTAGCAAAGTGTCAAACCAGCCATTCCTAAGGCGACCATGCCAATCTGGTAGCTGTAAGCCTGCGACTGCAGTAATAGTGCGCTAATGAATTGAAGATAAGAAGTTTGAGAGGCGCTGGCTTTCAGGAACTCGTTACCGACAGGAATTTGAAGCAGGATGAATAAAGCTGAGACGGCAATAATAGCGGCTTCAACGACTCTGGCGCCGAAATAGCCGAGCGCTATGCGTTCGTTGTTCTGCTTCAAAATCGGGAACATCATCACCCCGTGAGCGGCGTCGCCAGCGGCAGCGATCACCCAGAGCAGCGCGCCAATTGCGATCATCATGCTCCTGGCAGAAACTGTGTCAAGCTGACCTGGCGTGCTAAGAACGGATCCCGCAATGCCAACAACGAACCCCAGGATGTATAGCGCCCCCACTACTTTTGCTGTCGTTCTGTGTGTATTAACCTCTTGTTTTGTATTCATAATATTTTCTCCTTTGATTGAATGATATTGATTGACCGCCAGCAAAGGCAGACCGAGATCACGCACCTTTTTTAGCAATCCGTGCAGGGCAGGTTGATCAGCTACAGGTCCAGTAAGAAGCGTTTGCCCGTCATCCAATGTAATGGACATGCCATCGAACCACTCTGTCCATTGCGAACCGAGCTGTGCGTCAATCCTGATTTGGTAAATCGCGCTGTGCTCTGACATGCTTTCCTTTCGACGCGGCAAACTATAACGGCAGACGGGGCTGCCGTTTAGATACTTAAGTATTGATGTTGGGTATTGTTTGGGGTTTAGAGCAAACCCAGCTCGCGGGCGCGGGCAACGGCTTCGGTGCGGCTTTTGGCTTGCAGTTTGTTGAAGATGCGCAGGTTGTGTCCCTTGACCGTGCTGAGCGAAAGGAAAAGTTTTTCGCTGATGACGGTATTTGAAAAGCCTTGCGCCACAAGGCGCAGCACTTCCAACTCGCGTTCACTCAACGGGTCGATCAATTCATATTTTTGATTTACGATTTTTGATTTTGGATTTGGGGGCAATGTTGACTGAGGAAATTCTGCGAGAATTTTTTCGATATAACCGAACAAAGGGTGCGCCGTTCTTTCAATTGTCAATCGTAAATCGGCAATCAATAATCTGGCAGGTTCACCTTCATTGACAAACAGGCGCAGGTAACCTTCTGGCTCGGCGAGAGTTAAAGCGTGTTGCAAAGAAACCAGTGCTTTCGATGGGTTGCCTTGTGCCTGATGCGCCAGCGCTTGCAGAATTAAAATCTCGATCGTGCTGCCTATTCTGTTCCCAGCTTGCGCCATTATTAATAGACGGTCGAGAAAATCCAGGACAGGTTGAAGATGTTTTGTTTTGTGGTTTTGATATTCGGCAATCAACACACGTGCTAGCGTGATGTGTTCGAACTCGCGTAAATAGCTCAGTTCATCATCAACAGAAAATCGACTCGCCCACGCGCGCGCTTTGGCAGCCTGTCCGTGCTTAAGATAGACCCGTGCCTTGAACGCTTCAATCGGTTGGGCATCAGGGATTGGTGTTCGCACGTAGGATTTTTTCGCGTCATCGAATAACTTGAGCGCGGCGTCAAAATCTCCAGCCGATTCTTTCAAACGAGCCTGAGCCAGGTCCCGCCGATATGCCCAATCCACGATCGTGAAACCAACGCCCAGCTCCAAACTTTTTTGCAAATGTTCCTCAGCCGCAGTGTCAGCTCCCATTTCATGGAACAACATCGCCAGCCCCAAATGATGATGCGCCGTGAAACGCTCGCCTTCTTTTCCGAACCCCGCTGCAAACTGCAGCGACTCTTCATACATCGTGACCACATCCCGCAAACGTCCCTGCGCCAGCAAAATATCCGCCAAACCGTGCGCCGTCATGATCGCAAATACAAAATTGCCCGCCATGCGTACCTGATCCCGCCAGGTGCTCATGGCGCGAAATGCCACATCCAATTCGCCGTTTGCCCAATGCGCTCCCGCGAGAATCGCCGTTGTTTGCGCGCGCATAAATTGATTCTCTTCAGGTGTCAGCCGCAATGCTGCCTCTGCAAACTTCACCGTCGCAGAAACTTCGCCTTTCGTCTGTGAGTTGTAGGCGCGTGCAATCGCAATGCGGGCAGGCAACGTCTTGAACTGCGACTCATCCACGACAATCATTTCACCAGGCGACTCACGCAGACATTGCTCCGCCTCCAGTAAATAGGATTCGCTTTCGTCGGCTTTGCCTGCATCCATATATGCCCATGCGATTTGCACACACAACACGGGACGCAGCCGCCTCACACTCCCCGATAACTGATTCACCCACCCAAGCCACATCCCACTCTGAAAGTTTTCATCCATGCCGAGCCACGCCCGTTCAGCCACCTCCGCTGCTCGATTGAAGTCTTTGGCAGACATCGCATGTCGAAATGCGTCAGACAGTTCACCATTCTCCTCATACCACTTGCTGGCACGGATGTGCAGTTGCGCAGCTTCATCGAACGTCAAACCCTGCCCCAACCGTTGACGTAATAGATCTCCAAAGAGATGATGATAGCGATACCAGCGGCGCTCACCATCTAAAGCCACGATAAACAAATTGGAATGTTCCAAATATTCCAACGCCTTCTGGCTGACAGGTTTTTCATTCCCCAAGACCGCATCACACAATGAGCCGCTCAAGCGATTCAGAATCGAAGTCCGCAGTAAAAATTGTTGAATGTTCTGGGGCTGGCGTTGCAAAACTTCTTCGAGTAGATAATCCAGCACAAAATGATGCGCCCCCGTAAACGATTGGATGAAGCCTGCTATATCTTGATTTCCCTGCATGGAAAGCGCCGCCAATTGCAGACCCGCGATCCAGCCTTCGGTGCGGGTTTCGAGCGCGGATACATCCTCCGCTGAAAGAGACAGTCCCATCACTTGGTTGAGAAACTCAGCCGCTTCCGCAGAGGTGAATCGCAAGTCCGCAGTCCGTAATTCCGTCAATTGTCCCCGCGCGCGCAGACGCGCCAAAGGCAGCGGCGGGTCTTCTCTCGAAGCGATGACAAGGTGCATTTGCGGCGGCAGGTTCTCCACCAAAAAGAGCAGCGCTTCATCCACAGGTTTTGAATCCAATTCGTGGTAATCATCCAACACAAGGATAAAATCTCGCGAGATCGAATCAATGTCATTGAGCAGGTCCGTCAGAAGTGTCTCGGTACTGGGCGGCTGATGTGATTGGAGCACGCTCAATACCGCAGCACCCGTATCAGCCTCAACGGTCTGTAAAGCAGAAACGAGATAGGTTAGAAAACGGGAGAGTTCTTTATCGCCTTCATCCAATGAGACCCATGCGATTGGATGTGTTAATGCTGCCAGCCATTCAATGACCAGCGTAGTCTTTCCAAACCCCGCAGGCGCAGAGACCAGTGTCAGTTTTCGCCCAGGCTCTCCGTTCAATCGCTCTATCAAACGCGGGCGAGACACGACCTTCGAGCGCGGCGGCGGGATATGAAGTTTGGTCGATATAACGGAGGCAGGCATGATTCAATTATAGACCATAGACCTGTAATAAAAACACCAGCGTGTATTTGGCAGAGGCGCTGCACGCTTCGCAGTCATCCCAAGTTGATGCTTTCCTAGCGAAGGCGTTTATAAAACAACAGCCTTTGCAATGGAGCAGGAACAGAGCTCAGTACGATGGGACCTATAAAAACTTGTTCCGTCCAATGATCCTGCCATTGGCCAGAGGGAATATATACATCGCGTTGTCGTATATTCGGATTGACCACCGGCGCAACAAGAATATCGTCACCCAGTAAAAACTCGTCATCACAAGTTAATGCGCGCTCGTCATTTGGCGTATCCCAAAAGATGGGGCGAATAATCGGGTTTCCATTTTCAGCCGAGGCTCTTGCGATCTCCAAAATTTTCGGCGCATACTCCGTATGAAGCTTTGCATATTGACGGCAAATCAGCGCGCTCTCTTCACCGTACTCCCATGGCGGAAGACTGAACTGCATCGAAGGCAGCAGCGCATTCAATTGTGTCCAGCGGATCATCATCTCGGCATCCGCTTTTTCTTCGTACTCATTGCCGCCGATCATATCGGGTAAAACAAATGGATAACCTGCCATGCCAAGCGCAAGAATGCCAGTCAACACCGAATGCAAACCATTATCCAAACCCCATGAAGTTGTTTTATCCCATTGGCGGAAGAAGATCGGCACGCTTTGATTCTTCCAACCTGCACGCACTTCGGTGATGCGATAATGTTTCGCTACAGCACCCACATAAATTTGGGTATATTCATTTGGCTGAATCTTTTGATGAGTAACCGCGTCTGACGGGAGGAAGCAAGCCTCGCCCGCATCGAATTTAAAGCCATCGAGTCCAGTCTCAAGCTGAAGCCTGCTCAGCCGTTCGAAGAACCACTCCACCGCTGACGGATCGGTCACATCCAGTAATCCGCCATGTCCCTGCCACCATTCGACAAGATAAGGTGAGCCGTCAGGCATGCGAACCAACCAACCGTTTTTTGCACCATCAGCAAAGGCTTGGGATTGTGGATCCAAAAATGGAATAACCCAGGCAGTGACCTTGAAACCTTTGGCGTGCAGTTGATCGATCATTTGTTTTGGGTTGGGAAATCGCTTGGGGTCAAACCCTAAATCGCCATAATAGATTTGCCAGCGGTCATCGATCTCGATTACGTTATACGGATAATCATTTTTGATAATGTCATCGGCGTATTGCAGAACGATATTCTGATCGATGGCAGTTTTGTAGCGCGCCCAGGTTGTCCATGTGGGTTTTTCAAAAAGGCTTTCAGGCGGGATTTCAGTTGGGTGGCCAAAATGCTGCACCAGATTTTGATAAGCGGTAATCACATTTTCTGAAAAGGAGAATTTCAGATTCAGCGCGTTGCCTTTGAATGTAAATACTCCATCGCCAATTTTATTCGAGTCAAGATACGGACGGTTAGCAAAGGGTCCACGGCCTTCGGAGGAGAAGCTCCATTTGTAACGCGGGTAATCAGCAGGCGGCTGGTTGATACCGACTTCCACTGGAGAGTCAGCGATGATCAACGCGCCATTGGATGAATACCATGCGGGAGTTAGCTTTCCACTTAAGCCAGTGTCGCCGTTATCGAAGGTCTGGAACGGCGCGATTTGCAGCATAATCTTGTTAAGCGGCCATTGCTGGTTGATGAGTTCGCCGTGTCCATACCAGTGACCGGGCAGTTCGATGGTGAGCTCGACGGACGAGTCTCCCGGGGACGAACTTAATGTCCATTGATCAGCGAGCAGGTTGAGGTTAAGGGTGAACGCTGCGAATATTGCAGCGACAGAAGATGAATCGCTGCGGAGGTCAAGCACAGGCGAAGCCGAATGTCTAACGGTCATCAATAAATTATTATCTTGTTTGAAGGAGATGGAGAAGGGGGAACGAGTGGTTTCGAGTTGAATGTTCATGTTAAAAATTTAGACCTTAAGGGGTTTGAAAACCCTTAAGGTCTTTTGTGTTTTATCTTTTGAATTTTTTACCAGTGGCAAGCTCAACGCTTTTATAAGCGCCATCGTAAATGCCAATGCTTTTGTTCTTGACAATGCAATCGCAGAACATGGCCAACAGGTCATCGGCTTCGGTGAGCAGATCAATCGCCTGCAGAGTTTGCGGGATGGTGCGGGTTTCGACGGTGCTGTCGCCGATTTCTGCGCCGCGGATCGCGCCCCACATTTCATGGCCGCCGACGCGCGCGTTGAATATTTTAGGAACAGGATAGAAGGCGAGTTCGCTGGGCTTGGTGATCATCACATCCATGACGCGCATGAGATAGTTGGTGGCATACACAGCATGGAAGGTGTTGTCGTACAGGAAGATGTGCAGGCCATGCGCAGGCTTCTTGCGAATGCTGTCTGTGAATTTTTTCGTATCTTCCCAGGTGAAGTGTGTGTTGATCAGGTCCTTGTGCTGGGCGAGTTGTTCCTGTAACCAGGTCCAGTTATCTTTGTGATCGCCGAGATTAATGAAGAGCGCGATCTTATCTTTTTGAATCATCGGGATGGCATGTTCAATAATGGCTTTGAATAATTCACGTTGTGCACCTGCGCCGCCCATGGTGACTAGAAAGCGGCGTGGCTCTTTGGCTTTCATACGAGTCAAACGATCTTTGCAATCAGCTTCGATGTTTTCCACGATTTCATGATCCACATGATGACCGGTGAAATGGATTGCATCCTGCGGAACAGGCTTGAGAACTTTGCCTTTGTCGTCAAATCCACGCATAGCGCGGAAACCGTAATAGCCTGACGGCGATTGAACCGCGTGTTTCGCGCCTTCGGTCAATTGAAAAGCCATCGGCCAGTTATCGAACATCATGTCAACCACATTGGTCATACCGCCTGAAACCGCGCCCATGCAATTCCACATGTGTGAGGTAAGGATGGGCATATCGGATGGAAGCGCGCCGTAAAGATTGTTAAAGAGTTCGCTCATCTTGTAATCTTTGACTTCAGTCTTGAGGAAGCGCCACGGCCAGGTGCTGGTCATGTAATTGAAGAGCGCATCCAACCCGGGCAGAGTTGGTTCGCCTGTCGTGAGAGATTCCCATACGTATTTATCGAACCATGCATAACGTTGAGAGATGCGCGAATATTTACTATAGTTGGCATTACACCAACCAATCACATCGGTGCTGATGCCGGGGATGCCAAGCAAATCAAGCCAATAAGGGGTAAAGCCCATCGCCTTTGCCGCTGAAACACCCGCCATGGCAATGCGGTAGTGACCAAATCCCATGCGGATGGTACTGACGATGACGCCTTGCTTTTTATCAACAGGTTGTCCGCTGCCGTTACGGACAATATTCTTAAGTCCGAAAATATCGAAACCGTAGGGATGATCTTCGACGGTCAGGTTAAATTTTTCATTGGGGTCGTAATTGAATTTTTTTGCGAGCATATCCTTCCACTGATCTGCTGCGCGGGTCTGGCGTTTGCTAATTGGGTTGCCGTAGACTTCGTAGCGGCCTTCCTTTTTTTGTAACATGATTCACGTTCTCCTTAGAATAAAATAATTGCGAGTGACATAATGCCCGCTATTTTTTTGAAACCGCCAGCCGTAAATCGGCTGGCGGTAAATTCATTATACTTTTCCTATCCTTTGACTCCGCTGCTTGCCACACTCTCCACAAAGAAGCGCTGACCGAAAATGAAAACGATCAACGGGGGAATCACAGCAATCGCCGCGCCCGCCAGAATTAAATTAGGCGTATCGGACGCACGTCCCCGCAGCACGTTGAGCGCAAGGGTCAGCACGTGATTTTTCTCGTTGCCCACGTTGATGATCACCAGCGGCCAGAAGAAAGAATTCCATGCGTACAGGAATGTAAATGTGGATTGGGTTGCCAAAGCAGGCACGCTGGCTGGGATCAAAATTTGGGTAAGGATTTGAAAACGTGATGCGCCATCCAATAATGCCGCCTCTTCAATTTCCTTGGGGAAGGTGATGAAGTGCTGGCGCATCAGGAAGGTTCCATACGCAGTGAATATCCACGGAATGATGAGCGCGGCGAGACGGTCTGTCCAGCCGATGAGCACCATGAGTTGATACAAGGGAACAATCAGCATGACAAAGGGGATCATGATCGTGCCGAGGTAAAACACAAAAAGCGTATCACGCCCGGGAAATTTCAAACGCGCAAAAGCATAGCCACCTATTACCGATGTAACAAGTTGCCCCAGCACCACCAAAATAGTTACCAACGCTGTGTTCGTGAGTGCGCGGTTCATATTGTTTAATTCAAGAACTTTTGTATAGTTCTCGGTATGTATACTTATACTTTCCACCGGCTCACTTAAGCGCACGTTTTGATAGGCTTTTTTCGCCGGGTCTTTGGGATCGATAAATTCTCCAACAGTGGTCTGGCTGATCTGGATCATTGGGACGATCTTACCGTCGACTTTCACATCGAAGAGATTTTCATCCTTTCCGTTCACGCTTACTGTCAGCTGATTCGCCCCGCCTGTTGGCGTCACCTCATCGACGAATCGTTCAACCGTCGCCGTTACATTATCTGCCGGGGCGTAAGTTCCGAATTTTATGTTGCTCTTTGCAAGAGCGTATTCCTGTTTTTTTCCATCCACTTCAACATAGTATAACGGAAGCGGCTTTTCGAAACCTGCCACGATAACAAAAGCCGGGTCACGCGGCAACAAGCGCGGCGGGTAACGGAAGGTATCTGCTGGAAGTTTAAAAGAGGTGGTGAGCATGTATACGAAAGGAAAGATCATCACCAGGGCAAAAAAAGTGAGCACCAAATAAACGATCAACTTATTGAAAAATTGCAGAAAGCGATAGGATTGGATTTTCACGTTGTCTCCTGTTTAGCTCTCGTAAATACTGGATTTGCGCTGGCGTTGGAACTGAACAAGCGTAAGACCAAAAATAACAATGAACAATACCCACGCAATGGCCGATGCATAACCCTGTTTGAAATTTTGGAAGCCGCTTCGATATAGATAAAGCACCAATGTAATGGTGGAGTTGTTCGGCCCTTCCGGCGGGTTCATCAGAATGAAGACCTGTTCAAAGACCTGCATGGCTTGAATGGTGGTTGTAGACACAACAAAAAAGGTTGTGGGCGCGAGCATGGGAAGTGTAATAGACCAGAACTTATCCCATGGGCCTGCGCCATCCACGGTGGCCGCTTCGTAGAGTTCACCGGGAATGTTTTGTAGACCAGCGAGGAAAAGCACGGTATTAAATCCCATGGTTTGCCAGGCGGCAATGAGAACGACTGCAAGGAGCGCGGTTTTCTCATCAGACACCCATTGGATCTTGGGGTCAACCACTGCGAGGTGGAAGAGGTTATTCCAAAATTGTATACCCAACGTGATGAAATAATTTATATAACCAATTGTTGCGTTATACAACCATTGCCAGACGAGTGAGATGCCGACGACCGCGGCGATACTTGGCATGAAGTAAAGTGCCCGATAGAATTTCATGCCGGGCAGTTTGCTGTTCAGGATATTCGACAATACCAAAGCTGGGATCACGCTCAAAGGAACAGCAAACAGCACAAAGACCAACGTGTTGCGAAGCGCCAGCCAGAAGTATTTGTCTGCGGCGGCAAATAAAATCCCCTTGTTTCCAATAATAAAACGGCCTACCTCATCATAGATCTTAATATCCACGACTTCCTTAGCCAATTGGTCCGGGGATGAAAGTGTGGCAAATTGGATATTCAGAATTTTTGCGTAATTGGCAAAGCCAACCCAATTGGGTGTTTTAAATGCATCAGAATCGGTAAAAGAAAAATATAGTGAAAGGATAAGCGGACCTGCAAAGAAGATAAGGAAACCCAACAGGTTCGGCGAGAGAAAGAGCCAGCCGCTCAAAATTTGCTCATGATTGGTTTTGACATGTAAAGCCTGGGCGGTTTCAGATCTTCCAATTGCCCAGATCGACAAGCCGAAAATTACACTGCCTATCACACTTACAATACCCATTGGTTGGGTAAGCTTATTTAGAAAATATAAAATTCCATTTATCGCGCCAATTCGAAGCAGGAAAAGAACAAAACCTCCAAGCATCACCCATCGGCTTACCATTTTTAGGCTGGTTTCAGAACCCTGATTTTTTTGCGGAAAATATTCGTCCATAACGCCGAGGAAATAACCAAGGATCACTATTCCCAGATATGGAATTCCACTTGCGAAACTGCTGGCGAGTGCATCAATGCCGATAAAAACTTCGCCACTATTCAAGACGAAAACTACGCATGCCACAAAAGCAAGATAATCCAAAGCGAGGGAGATCATTCTTCCGCTATGGCTGCGGCGGGAAATTTGAACCGCGCCAATTGCGCTGAATATTGAAGCAATGACTAAAACTGCCGTAAGGATGATCTTCTGCCAGAGAGCGGCCGCTGGCAATAATGTTCCTGTCCACACGGCAATTACTCCTCCTGCTGACAGGAGCGTAAATAAACCGCGCCAAACCATGCTGATGCGCAGGAGCAATTCAGTTCTGGAATTTGTTTGCAAATGAGTGCTCATGTTCACCTCTTTATGGGTTGAATCAGCAGACCAACGAAATGATGATGGATCTGCGGATATGCAGAGGAAGTAATAATTGAGGGACAGGCAAATAATGCCTGTCCCTCAATTATACTAGCGGGCGATTATGGTTTGAAAACTTTGTTGGCTTCGTCGCAGATGGTTGCGCCGAATGCTTCCACAGTGGTTGCACCAGTCAACACACCTTGAAGAGCCGGATCCATTACTTTGGAAAACTCAGGCCATGACCCAGCCCACAATGGGCCTTCAGCAGTCGGTTTTGCATCTGCAGCAATTCCGTTCAGGAACGCCTGGTTGTTGGCAGGAGGCGTGAAGGTGAGGAAAGCATCAAGAGCTTCCTGGCTTACACGACTGGGGATGTTCGCGCCGAGAGCGGAGATTTCGCCTTGGGTCTTGGCGGTGGTCAAAGCTTGGACGAGAGCCCAGGCTTCGGCAGGATGTTCAGTCTTGGCGTTGATCACATAGGCGCCCCAGAACAGCCAGTTACCGGGTGTTCCGCTTGGGCCATTTGGCAATTCAACAACATCCCAATTGAAGTCCACGGTGCGGACGCCGGGGGTAGCCCAACGACCATTTTGGAACATGGCTACATTTCCAGCGCGGAAAACAGGTTCCGGATCTTCGCCGTAAGGAGTGGCTACATCATAGTCTTGATAAAGCGAGCGTTGGAAATCGAGACCAGCAAGAGACTCAGGAGTGTTCAGAGCACAAGCGGTGCGGTCTGCATTGTAAAAACCGCCACCGGAAGCATTCAGCCAAACACCATAGGGGCCCCACCAGGCACTTGCGCCATATCCATAGATATCAGTGCCAAGAGCGCGGGTCTTCTGAGCTACATCAAGGAAAGCAGCCCAATCCCATTTGCCTTGCTTGGCCAATTCACGAGGATCTGAAGCGCCAGCTTCGTTGATCAAGTCCATGTTCAGGTATAAAGCGAAAGTGGACACATCACGGGGCAGACCCCAGAGAGCACCTGAATCAGCGCCAGATTTGGCGGTTTCGGGGTTGTAGGTCAGGTGGTACATTGGGCCGGAATAGAAAGCCTTCGTGTCGAAGCCTTCGGTCTTGGCTGCAAGGTCGGCAGCATTGAGGATCAAACCGCGGGTGGCGAAATCAGCAACATCGGTTCCAGGGATCCAGAACACATCGGGGGCTGTGCCGGCAGCAACTTCTGTCTTCAACTGATCTTGATAATTGGCACCTTCAGTTCCACCTGGTTCGTAGGCGAGGGTGATACCATCGAGCTGGGTATCCAATTCGCCGCTAATCTTGCTATATACATCAATTTCTTCCTGATTGTCAGGGCGGGTACGCCAGCGAAGTGAAACATCAGCCATTGCCGGAGCTTCGGTCATTGCAGGAGCTTCGGTAGCTGCTGGAGCTTCAGTTGCAGCAGGGGCTTGTGTTGCGGGAGCACCACAAGCTGACAAAGCGAAAGATGCAATAACAAGAAGGCAAAGTACCTTAAAAAGCATATTATTTTTCATTTATTCTTCTCCTTGAAATATAAAAGAACTATAGACATACAAACTGTGTTTAATCGATAAAGAAAATCCGAGTTAGCGACCACCTCCTTTATCAGATGTCGATTGTCGAACCACCAATTGCGCGGGCAGTTTCACTTCGCGCAGATCGGTATTCTTCTTTTGAATGATGTTCAACAACATGCGCGTGGCTTCCTGCCCGATCAGAGGCATATCCTGTCGCATGGTTGTAAGCGGGGGGTCAAAATAGGAAGACAAGGGCATATCGTCCACGCCGATGACTGCCAGTTGGGATGGGACTTTAATATTTACATCCCGCGCAGCACGCAGTATGCCCATTGCCATGCGGTCGTTTTGCGCGAATATGGCCGTTGGGACTCGTCCCTGTTCCACAAAGGAAAGCAATGCACTCTGACCGGACGTGGCAGACCAATCACCTTCAATCACCTTGGTTGGGTCAAAAGGCAGGCCTGCCTCTTTCAATGCCCGTTGATAACCTTCGGTACGATCCTGCGAACAATCTTCTTCCATGGGACCAGTTACCAGCGCGATATCGGTGTGACCGAGAGAAATCAAATGATGTGTTGCTTCATACGCGACCTTCTCATCGTCCAAACATACGGATGAAATGTTTTGTTCATGAGATTGTGCGCCGACAAAAACAACCGGGAAATTTTCGGGAATATGTTCAAAGCGTTTATCAGAATACGGATTGATCACGATCAATCCATCCACGCGGCGATGTCCCACCAGTTCATCTACCAAGCGGCTAAATGATTCTGGATCTACAGCAGAAGACGACAGCAGAAAATAATCATGCTGCCGAGCTTCGGTCTCTGCACCTTCGATGACACTTGCCAGAGTGTAGTCTGTTAAATTCGGGGAGATGCAGGCCAGGGTGTGAGTCTGACCGCGTGCCATTGAGCGCGCAATCGCGTTTGGTTGGTATCCCATTTGCACGATGGTTGCTTCCACTAGAACGCGAGTCTCTGGCGACACATCTTGCTTCCCATTAATTACGCGCGAAACAGTCTGATGGGAAACACCAGCTTTGCGAGCTACATCACGGATGGTCGGACGGGAATTCAGCATGTTTTTTGATTCAAAGTATAATGTTACCGGTCACGTGAGCGGTAACATTAGTTTACAAGAACGATAACCCTTTGTCAAGACCCAATTATGAAGATTCGGATACCAAAATGCTAAAAATTCAGGAAAATCAGCAAAAAATCCAGGTTTCCTCCCCCACTTACAAATGGGAATGGGATGCTAAGGCCGATATTTTTTATTTATACGACTCATCTCAGCGGCTAATCTCGCGCACGCATCACCAGCCGTTGGTCATCACATCTCCCTTTAGCGATGACTTATCAACCACAACTCGCTCTACTGAAATAGACGGGAATCACCTTGCCATCACTTACCAGTCGACAAAAAACGCTTCACGCCTAACTGTAAGCTGGTCTTTCGCCGATGACTTTATCTCCCTCGAACCGTTGCACTATGAATCCTCCGAAGCTCAGGACATCGTTCAAGTGGTGTATTTCCCTGAGTCCATCAGAGCAGACTACAAGCCCTCCTTATATAGTCACTACGCTGTTGTACCCGGACTCTCAATGAGCTCCAGCATCAGCCCCATCGTGGATTTACATTCCCGCTTTTCAGTCACCACCGTGCTCGGCTCCGGTGCCATGCGCGGACCCGGTCTCACACAGCAATGGGGTCTGCCAGCCCACTATTTTTGTACCTTCAACACCTCAGATCAATGGAATGCCATCGGCGCAAAGAATCTACAATCCGGCGCAGCCTGCTGGGGGTTGACCGAACTTCCGCAGGGCGATTTCAGGCTTGATATCCGCGAGATCGCAATCAGCCCGGTGCTCAATCTTCGCAGTGATATTTGGAAACATATTAAGACACCCGGTAAATTAAAGCTTGGATTCTCATTTATCATCACCTTCGGCGCGCAATACCATGAAGCTATTCGTAACTATTACAAAATCCTTCAACGTGAAAAAATAATCTTGCCAAAGAACTCCACCATCTCTCAAAAGAAAAAAGAAATTCTGCTCGCCCCGCAATACAACACCTGGGGCGTGGAATCATCCAAAGCGATCAAACCCGAAGAGTTGACTGAGGGAATCGTCAAAGATATTTTCGATAAATTCAAAAGCTCCGGCATGCGGGCAAAGACCTTTGTCATCGACGATAAATGGGAGGGACAATACGGCGAGTTAGAACATGATGCGGTGCGTTTTCCCAATTTTGAAAATTTACTGGAAGAGATTCGAAAACAGGAATTCCACATCGGCCTATGGGCTGCGTTCCTACGCTGTCAAAACCCAGATGCATTGGGGTTGAACGAATCGAATTTACTACAAACCCCTGAAGGCACACCTCTTTGGTTAAATCATCAAACTTCCCGCTACGGCATATTTGACGTTACACAACCTGCCGTTCAACAAGCTTTGAGCGAACGCGCCAGACAATTCATCCGCCGTTACAAACCAGACCTGATCAAATTTGATTTCGGCTACGAACTCCCTTCATTGGACATCGCCGCCCCAGCCGACCTGAATTGGGCGGGCGAGCGCCTGCTTCAAAAAGGATTGGAAGTGGTCGTTGGTGCCATGAAAGAGGAAAACCCCGATCTCGTCATCATGTACTATGGACTTTCCCCTCTACTGATCGATTACTACGATTTGCACAGCCCGGATGATCTGGTCTATTGCATCGGAGATTACGACCTCGAAACCAACCGCAGAGTCTTCTTCAGCAGCCTGTGCGGTGAATTGGGCATGCCGACCTACAGCTCGTCCGGCTACGATTGGGAATCCGCACTCGATATTTGGTTTGACTCCGCCCCATGCGGCACAATCGGCTCCTTGCATTGCTTTGACGGAGATGAGAACGGTGATCTGCCCAAAGACGAGCAAATCGCAAAATTTAACGGCATCTCCGCCATTCTGCGAAAAGAAGCAGTCTTTCAAACCTATCCCATCGACGCAAAATGGCAGGGCGGTCTGCGCGCCGGCTTCTCGCCATCCTGGGAACGCATGGAAAACAATCAAACCGTACTGCTTGCGCTGCGCACCCATTGCTATGACGGAAAGTCATCCCTTAAAACATACAAGGACATTTTATATACCAACACAATGATGATCATCGCCTCGTTAACGAATGAGGCCATTTCCGAATCAGATCACCTTGGCATCGTCCTATTCGGTGACGGAATCTGCGAAATCAAACATGTGACCAATCGCCAAACCGCAAAAGTCGTTGAACATTATTTCAGTGGAAATAAATTTGAATTACAGGCGACCTGCATCGATAACTGTATTAAAATCGACTTGCAGCAAAATCGAAACAACGAAATCCTCGAATGGATTGAAATTATTTTTCAGTAAAAGGAACAACCATGTTAGATACTCCACATCGCCGTTACAACGCCTTCACAGGTGAATGGGTGCTCGTCTCCCCCACATCGCGCCAAGCATCTCTCTGGTTGGGTCAGGTGGAAAAGCTTGTGACTGAGAAACTGCCCACCTATAACCCGACCTGTTTATTCCTGTCCGCGTAACGAATGCGCCGGCGGAGTCTTTAATCTATATTACACAAATACACCTACGTGTTCGAAAATGATTTCGCGGCGGTGAGTGACATACTGCATAAGAGCTAACCTAGATCCAACCGCAGAGCCTCATCACGGACCATGCAGGTGTATTCCAACCGCGGCAGGTTTACCAGTGTCGGTGTATGCCCACTCAAAAATTCATCAACTTCGCGGCGCAGGCGGGCTTCCACTTCAGAATGCTGTGACAATAGGTATAAGGTCCAACACATATTAAATTAACTTTTGTTGTTTCATATCAGGCCAGCATCAATGTGACGACCTCATCCCGCAGCTGTTTATTGGTCATCATGCGCGGTTCGCCGGCTGTAGCTTCGTTTTCTTCCAACAGCACTGCCATCATCATATCGAGCAGGTTGTTCTTTGGTCCGGGATATTTTCGCCGTTCATCAAACATCCAACTGAATAGACCGTTCCCAACAATGGGCTTCATATTGGCAAATGCGGGAGTCTCTTTAAAAGTAATCTTTTTGATTATCCTGCATGATACATTTCATCCCATCGGGATTAAAGATCGCTATGCTTATGCCCATCCCAAAGTCGACCCGGACAATGTCACCCTAATCGCGCTACGCATCGATTAGGAATTGGACGCGGTCTATCCGAATTTCTGGGAGAATACCTATCAGAAAGCAGCCTTTTGGACCAGGGATGTGCGCAGTTGAGTTGTCTTTATTTGTACTCATTTTTCATTTCCCTCTTTTAAACGAATTGTCCTGACATTTGACCTGTTTTGTTTCTAAAGGGTGATGCCGCCGTCGACTTGAATAACCTGCCCGGTAATGTAGGTGGACTTGTCTGAGAGTAGAAAACAAACCAATGGCGAAACATCATCAACCGTGCCCAGCCTGCGCAATGAGATGCGGGACTTTACATAATCCAGGGTGTCTTGGTCAAGGATCGCCATCATGTCGGTGTGGATATATCCGGGTGCCACTGCATTGACCCGCACATTCTGCGGAGCGATCTCTGCCGAGAGTGCCTTGGTGAAACCGATCATACCGGCTTTGGCGGCGGCATAATTGGTTTGTCCGCTTGCTCCATAAACGCCAACTGCTGATGAAATATTGACAATGGACCCGCTCCTTTGTTTGACCATTTGAAGCACGAGCGGTTTGGCAGCATTGAACATACTGCCGAGGTTGGTGTTGATGACCGAGTCCCATTGATCGCGGCTCATGCGAGCCAGCACCGAATCGCGGGTGATGCCAGCGTTGTTGACCAGAGCGTCGATCTGCTTGAATTCTCCGATAAGTTCCTTGACTAATTTGTCCATGGCCTCGGTATCAGCTACATCACATTGCCGCGCCACACAACGTTGACCCGGAAAACTGGACGACAACTCGTTGGCGATTGCTTCAGCTTCTTCAGTGCTGTTGAGATAGGTGAAGATAACATTCGCACCTTCCTGCATGGCATTGCGGACAATGGCTTTGCCAATGCCTCTGCTTCCGCCCGTAACCAAAACGTTCTTGTTGGTCAAAATGCCCAATGGATATTTCTCCTCACTTATGTTTGTCTTTAACAAAATACGGTTTGATGCGAATCTATTTCAGATCCATTTGTTTGATGTGATAAACTGCTTTTGCTTGAGCCTGAGTAAATAGATTTTCTGGCTGCGGCAGAAAGCCCGTTTGTTGCATATTACGCAAATACGTCCCAAATAATTTTTCATCGGCTGGCGGGCAGGTGATGCCGGAGCCTGCTAGTTCGCGCAGCGTCTCACGTGTATCATAGGTGGGCAATTGTATGCTCACATTATCCATATCGTCCAGCGCGGCTTGATAAGCGAATAAGGCATTGGATGAAAAGTCCGGGCTGTTGATCAGTCTGTCGCGCAGATCGACAAACGGGAGTTCTTCAAATTGATAGCCGAGCGTGCGTAAATATTCCAGTCCATCCTTAAGTCGCCGCCGCGATGGATTGGTGAGATGAAAGGCGCGCCCCAAAACATTTTTACGGAACGCCAGATGGACCATGGCTTGCGCAACGTAATCCACTGGTGCGACATCCACTTCGATGTCCATATCGGGGAACGCGCCGAATTGCAAGAACCCTTTGAAACAGGCGATAAGAAAATGATCAGTAACAGATTGTCCCGTTACACTATCGCCGCCAACTTCCCCGGGGCGATAACGTGCCAGCGGCAGTCCGCGCTCCTCGGCATGCACCAAACATTTTTCGCCAACCCATTTTGCTTCATCATAGCCGAGATTGAGCAAGCCCACATGGTCAATGGGGTCTTTTTCGTAATACGTATATTGCGCGCCCATGGGCCAGATCGCCGCCGTGGAAAGATGATGCACAGGCTTGATGCGTCCGTGAAATGCGAACTGAATGATCTCATGGATCCCCAATACATTCGTGGCGCGCAGAGCCTCATACGGATAAATAAAATTCACATGCGCCGCGCCGTGGAAGATAGCGTCCACATTGCGTGACAGCGTTTCATACTCTGTGTCATTCATACCCAAGCGCGGCAATGTGATATCACCATCGACAACGTGCAAACGACTCTCGAAACTGAACTGCCACACTTCATCCTCAGCCCAAACTTGATAGCGTTTCATTTGCTTTTCAATCCGCTGTTTGCTGCCGATTAGGTCTCCGCGCCGCGGACGGACCAGACAATAAATATCTGCGTTCGTTGTTTTCAGAATTTCCGCAATGACGTAGACTCCCAGAAAACCTGTGCCGCCAGTTAATAGGATGCTTCGTAATTCTTTCACTGGTTGATACGTCATGCCGCGTGCTGGAGCGATGTAACGCGGCAACTCTGCTTCACGCTGGAGAAATGCCATTCGCTGACGTGCCCACTCCGAAGTCCGGGTGGAGGCGGGGCTTCGTCCAATATTTGGTTGTTCAGAGTCAGGCTGTCGTCTTTCGTCGATGAGCGCCGCGAATTTTCTGAGAGTGGATGCGCCAAAGAATTCGCGCAAGTTGAAGTGGATCTGGAATAACTTGCGCACCTCGATCATTAACAGCGTCATCAAAAGCGAGTGCCCGCCCAGATCCATGAAATCGGAATCGCGACCGATGATCTTTGAGTCGATGCCCAGAATAGCTGCCCAGGCTTTCGCTAACATCTGCTCGCTGGCAGTTGCGGGCGGCTCGTTGGTTTTATCGGCAAGCTGTTGATTCGCAATATCAGGTGCTGGCAAAGCTGAGCGCTGGATCTTGCCGTTAGCGGTTTGCGGGAACGAATCAGTAAAGAGCATATGCGGCGGGATCATGACCTCGGGCAGGCGGTCACGCAATTGCGCCCGCAATTCATGCGCGCTGATATTTTTCACGCTGATTACATGCGCTACCAATTGCGCATCGCCGCGCGCATCCTGCCATGCCACGACCACTGCATCTTGCACGTTTTCGAGGTTGCGAAGTGCTGCTTCAACTTCACCAAGCTCCACACGCACGCCGTGGATCTTTACCTGATCATCCGATCTTCCCAAACAAACGATACTGCCATCGGGTAGGTAACGCGCCAGGTCGCCGGTGAGATACATACGTTCATTGACACAGAATGGATTCGCGATAAAGCGTTCAGCAGTTCGCTCAGGTCTTTGCCAATATCCAACTGCCAGTCCATCACCGGCAATATAGAGATCGCCGATCGCTCCAATCGGAATCGGTTGATAGTTTTTATCAAGAATATACATTTGCGTATTAGGGAGCGGACGCCCAATACGCATCGGTTTCGAGGGTTCGGATGTGACTTGATAAGCAGAAGAGAAAACTGTGGTTTCCGTGGGACCGTATAAATTCCACAAGACATGGCATTTTTCCAGCAGCTGCTCTCCGAGATCACGGCTCAGCGCTTCGCCCGTAGAGACCAAAGAGATATTTTTGTCTCCCTGCCAGCCAGCGGTCAGCACTGCTTTCCACGTGGATGCCGTTGCCTGCACATGACTTGGCTTGCGAGTTGTAATGCGTTCAACCAGTTGAACCCCATCTGCCGCCAAACCATCTTCGCCCAGATCAACACAGCCGCCAGAAATTAGCGGCATCAACAATTCATTTGTAGAAATATCAAACGATACCGTTGTAAGCGCCAGCATTGAACTTTGCGGTGTGAATGCAAGATATTCCTTTGTAGCCAGCATTGTGTTGAGTAATGCGGCATGACGTATTTCTACTCCTTTGGGTTTGCCCGTTGAACCGGATGTGAATAAGATGATCGCGCTATCAGAGCCTCGTGCGGATGAACTATTTTCGACTATAGATCCAACTTGCGTGGTCACGGTTTCAACGCAAATATTTTTTGCATTTGTTTCTGTCTCGATCAGAGACAGAAACTCCTGATTGGTCAACACGATATGGATATTGGCGTTCGTCAACATGAATGCCAGACGCTTTTTGGGAAAGCCAATATCCATGGGGATATATAATGCGCCGACTCGCCAAACAGCAAGAAGTGCTGGAATTAAATCGAGGGACCGCTTCATCAAGATGCCGACTCGATCGCCGTGTTTTATGCCGGATGAAAGGAGCGATGTAGTAAGCGCTTCGACTCGACCCGCGAGCTGCCCATAGCTTAACGAGCCTTCGCCAAATCTGACAGCGACTCGTGCGGGCTGAGCCTGAACCTGTTCCATAATCAGATCGAGCACGGTACGTTCGCGCGGATACGATTTCTCGGTCTGGTTCCAATCAGATAAAATTTGCTCACGCTCATGAGGAGACATCATCGGCAACAGACCACAGGCTTGGTTTGAATCGTGC